>NZ_URHZ01000069.1 GCF_900547735.1 uncultured Clostridium sp.
AGACGCGAAGGTTTTCGCCATCCCGAACTCCGGCCTGCGGCCGCTGATTTGTTCTGTTCCTTCAAGGGCGGGGACTACTGTCGCTACCACTACGTTTCCTTGAATTTCAGGAGAATGTCTCCTGTATGGTATTAAATTGAAGAGCCGAAGCTTTAGCACCTGACCTATCCTTGAATAACCATTCAATTTTTTGTTTCCTCATTCAATTTAGTTTTGGATTTATCTCCGAATTCAGTCTGAAACATCTTCAAAAGGTAAAAATTCACGACTACATAGTGGCCGCGGCAAGACCTCCCCCGCACTTGACGAAAGAGACAATCAGCCTCTGAAGACGACGGACGGGGCGACTCCCTTTGCTGAGTCTTCAGTCCCGTCGATAACCTGCCCGGGGAAGGAAGGAGAAAACTTTCCGAAGGGGACCTTGGAATCCGCCGGTGCTTGATGAGGTATTATCGAATCTAGCACCCGTTGCGCATTCCACCAGCGGGAGCGAGTCCCCGTAGGAATTTTTTCTCCGGGATTCCCCCTCACCACAACCAACCATCGGGACTGAAGACTCATGTACACTCTCCCACTACCCCGTCCGCCGTCTTACAGAGGCGTCCTCACATCTCAATTAAATCCTTAAAACCGCCGTACTTACAGAACTTTTCCAGCTCGACTTCGCAAAGCGCGCATCCCACATAGGTGGACGAATTCATTGGCGTTACGCCGGTGGCAAGGGCCAGATTACAGACAAACCTGCTTCCGGACAGTAATAATAGAAATCATATTTCGTAAAAGGAGCTGTAAAATAAGTCCCAAACAGAAAAAATGCTAAAGTCTCACGACCTCAGCATTTTTTCTGTTTGGGAGTTTTTTAATGTCCCCTTCATATGTTGTATACTAAATGAAACAAAGGAATTCAAGAACCTATCGCTCCTCTTCCTTAATCCGATATTTCTTCATCTTTCTCCACAGCGTCGTCCTGCTGATATGGAGCAGCCCCGCCGCTTTCGTACAATTCCCGTCCGCCTTATGCAGGGCGGCCTTAATCCGGTCTTTTTCCCTGTTTTCGCGGCCTTCTCCATCCGCCGTCACGGTGCTGCCCGAAGTCTGCTCCGGTGCATCCGCGGTTTCCAGGCATACCGTCTCGGAAAATGCGTTGCCAAACAGGGCCATTTTAACATCTCCCACAGAAATCTCGGTCTCCGTGGCAAAGATGGCGGCCCGCTCAATGATATTGGACAGCTCTCTTATATTTCCGTAATAGCGGTGTGTCTTCAATAGTTCCAGCGCGCCGGGCGCAATGCCCGTGATCTCACGCCCGTGCTTTTCCCCAAAGGTTCTTGCAAACTGCAGGGCCAGTGGCGTGATATCTTCCGCTCTCTCCTCCAGTAGGGGAAGCTGCAACGTCAAAACGCTTAACCGGTAGTACAGATCCTTCCGGAAATTGCCCTTTTTCATCTCCTCCAGAAGGTTCCTATTCGTCGCCGTGATGATTCTGACATCCACGGGAATGACGGAACTGCCTCCCAGGCGGACAATCTCCCGCTCCTGGATGACCCTTAAAAGACGGGACTGAAGCGAAACCGCCATCTCGCCAATCTCATCTAAAAAAATTGTGCCTTTGTGCGCCATCTCAAAAATCCCGGCTTTTCCATTGGGGCTGGCTCCGGTAAACGCTCCTTTTTCGTAGCCGAACAGTTCACTTTCCAAAAGACTCTCCGGAAAGGCGGCGCAGTTGACCGCCACAAAGGGCTGGTTTCTCCTGCTGCTGGCATTGTGGATGCTCTGGGCAAATAGTTCTTTCCCCGTGCCGGAATCGCCGCAGATCATGACCGTACTGTCCACTCCCGCATACATCATGGCCTGATGCTTGGCTTTTACAATCACTTCGCTCTCACCGATAATATTCTGAAATGTGTATTTTGCGGCATAGCCTTTTGTGGCCGAATGCCTGCGGATCTTATTCTCTACCGCCTGGATATCGTCCGAATCCTGGATATTTACGATGATTCCCTTGATTACGCTGTCCGTCACAATCGGCAGGCTGCTGACAGCCAGATAGTGGTTCCCGTATGCCACGAGGTAATTATAAAACCTTTTTCCCTGCATGGTTCCCGAAATGACGGCGGGAAACGGAAACAGTTCGATGCACTCCCTGCCAAGGATCTCTTCCTCCCGAAGTTCCCCTCCGAGTATTTTCAAAGCCACCTTATTAATATTTGTAATAACGCCGTTCCTGTCCAGTGTCATCATTCCCTCGGAGGAGTTGTCAAGCAGCATGCTGATCGTGCGGTAACGGACCTCCTGAGCCAGCAGGAGTTTCAAAAGCCGCTGTGCGTCGTAAATCGCTTCTAACACGACATCCTCATTGCAGCCGAACAGCACACAGGGAATTCCCTTCTCAGCGGCCAGCTTCCGGATCGTCACGCCTCCGACGATGGCGCTGATTCCTTTCTTCTTTAAACTGGCGATTTCCTCCCGCGCTTCCTTTATGTCCGCAACCTGGATGACGACCGTCTTTACCTTCCAGTAATAGTATTCTTTTTGGGCCGATTCGAGCATCACTTCGGAGAAAACAATCATGGCAATCTGTTCACCGTACCGGGACGCCTCCTCGATGGCCGAGGCAAAATCAGAGAAAGCAAAACGCACGGCAACCATTGGGATGGCTACCTTCTTCTGGATGCGGTTCCAAACACCGCCCCTGGAAATAATAATTTTAGCTCCCCGCCTTACTTCCGAAGCCGCCACCTCTTCTACCTCCAACAATTCCGCCAGAATTACACGGCAGTCCAACTGCCTCTCCTCCACCAGTTTTTTCGAAAGTTCAAAGGCAATGGGATTCGTCCATATCATTGATATCTGGGAATTATTGTTCCTGTCCATTTTTCTCCTCTTCTGCACACAGCCGTTCCTCACCAATTCCACCCGTTAAGACAAGTATAGCATCCGCCCGAATATCCGGCAACCGCCTGGATTTGAAACGTTAAAAAAGAGGAATGCCGTCCATTGCCCCGGCTTCATTAGAAAGCCCCAGCAGTTTCATCATGGTCGGCGCCTCGTCAATCAGCCGCGCTCCCCCGAAAGTACCCTCGGGCACCCCCGGCCCATGGACAATAAAACAGGGTTTGTCTCCTCTTGACGGAAGATGCCCGTGGGTCGCCGCCGAATATTTGTAGTCGGAACTGTCCGTCCCCGAAAGCAAATCGCCGCGGGAGGCATTGCCGAAGGCATAGTTCGGCGCCGCTTCAATCATATAGGCAAACGCTCCGTCGAGATGGTATTTTTCCTTCAATTCTTCTTTTTTGAAAATGTTCCTCACATATCCCAGATCCTTTAAATCATTCAGAAGCCGGAGCACGGTTTCCTCCGCCTCCTGTTTTCTGATGTAAACCTGGGCGCTGATTCCGCAGGACTGGATATATGCATCCCATTCCCTCACAATACCGGCCCCGTCGATCTTTATAATACCTTCGCGCTCCAGGAGTACGTTCGGACAGATGTTGAAGTCCACCTGAAGGTGTCCGTGATCTCCCAGAATGATGAACGCCGTATCCTCGAACAGCTCTTCCTCTTTTAACGCGTCGATAATCTGCCTGATCCAGCCGTCGTGGAGACGCAGGGCCTCCTGAATTTCCGGCGCATGAAGTCCGTACATATGACGTGTATGATCCAGATGTGACTGATGCATGAAAAGCACATCCGGCTTGTGGCGGTGGATGATATCAACCGCACACTGCACCTGAAAGCTGTCGAACCGCGGATTTTCTTTCCAGTTCATCAGATGGCAGTTCTTCTCATAAATTTCCTTCATGGACGGCGAACTGTTGGGAAGAAGCACCTCGCGCATATCCGCTTTATGCTCATACGTCCACATTTCCGGAATCACATAGTCAATCGGAGCCCCGGCCGTAACCGGCCATTGCACCGCCGCAGTAGTCAGATGATTCTCCTTTGCATAGTCAAAAATCGTCTTCACCGTTAAATCCCTGTAATTCCAGTACCATTCACGGTTATTGGTCCCGGGATCCAGTTTTTCATTGTGACAGATGCCGTGGCGCTCCGGCCAGCAGCCGGACATTATCGTTGCATGGCACGGATAGGTCAGCGTCGGGTAGATACAATCTATATTTTTATAAATGGCCGCATGTTCCATGATTGTCCTGAATCCTTCCATTCCGGCCACATCTTCTAAATCCGTCGTAAATAAAGCATCGACACACATCACTACCAGTCTTGGCATTCTCGTATTCTCCTTGCTGTCTTTTTTAATCTAAGGTTTAATTAAGTGTTTCTGTTCCAGGTTTAAATCCGCCATGCTTTCCGCTACTTCAGCAGGGAGTCGCAGGCGGCGGCGCATGTATCCAGCTCCGTCTGTATATCGACATCGGTTGTCATGATCTTATCGACGGCATCCTGATATGTCTTGGTCATTTCCGAATAGGCCTGGGCCATCGGGCGGCCGCTTCCGTATTGGAGCTGTTCAAGCGCCACCTTGTACTGAGGCGTTTCCTCATATAAGGTTACCAGGCGTTCGTCGCTGCCGATACTCTGTCTTGTCGGAAGATACCCTGTCTTAATGTGGTTCTTTACCGCGCTGTCCTTGCTTGTCATAAAATTAATCAGCATTGCAGCGGCTTCCTTCTCCTTCCCCTCCAGGCGGCTGGTCATGACCAGGTTGCAGCCTCCCGTCGGAACCTTATTCTGCGTGTTTTTCGGGATAAAAGCAGTGCCGATCTCATACCCGTTGTCCTCCGCCAGTTGAAGGTTATTGGACAGATTTGCCGTCGACGTAATCCACATTGCAACGTTCTGGTTGACCTCATCGGTAGTGAGAGCCTCCTTGCCGCTGTAATATTTGAAATTGTGATTGGTAATTCCATCTTTAAAATACTGTGCCGTCTCTACGCCCTGCGGTGAATTGAACGCGGCCTGCGTCCAGTCCTTATTGACCGTATCTCCGCCGTTGCTGCGTAAAAAGGCTTCAAAAATCCAGATATCCGAAATGAATCCGTATCCGCTTACTCCAATATCAGCCAACTGCCCGGACATGGCGGCAAGTTCCTCCCAGTCGGACGGTCCCTTCTCCGGATCCAGCCCGGCCTTTTCAAAAAGCGTTTTATTATAGTACAGAACCGGCGTGCTTCTCAGATAAGGGACTCCGTAGAGAACTCCATCCACATAGCAGTTTTCCATCAGTCCGGGATAAAAATCATCCACATCCTCCTGCGCCACCATATCCTGAATCGGCTGGATAATCCCTCCGGCGGCAAATGATTTGATGCTGGCAATCTCCATAACGCAGACATCCGGTTCCTCATTTGCCACAAAGGCGCTTTTCAGTTTAGAGTGCAGATCGTCGTAAGTCCCCTGATACTCGGCCGTGACATGAATCCCGTTTTCCTTTCCGACCGTTTCATTAAATTCCTGAATGCGCTCCACATTATTCTCCGCAATCTTATCCTGCCAGGAATACCAGTAAGTTAACTGTATCGGGTCGGAACCTCCTTCCGATGCGGCGGAGCCTGAACCGGCGGACGCGGACACGTTGCCGGACGCATTGCCCGAACAGCCCGACAGGCAGGCGGATACAGCCGTCAGAGCGGCCAAAATGCAGGTTGCAGTTTTCTTTTTCATGATGTTTGTTCTCCTTTTTGTCGTTAAATATTGATGTCGCTTTATTCTCATATCCCGGACCGCGGCCGCAGACAACGTTTTCTCAACTGCCGCTACTTATCTCCGAGATAGGTGAATGCCTTAATAATCTGCTTATGCGCCAGCAGATAGACGATGATAATCGGTATTGTCAGCATGACGTTGCTGGCCATCAGAATATTGTAATGGATACCGCTTTCGATGTTACGGAGGGACGCCACTCCCACCGGCAGGGTTCTGACCGTGTCATTAGTTGTCATGACCAGGGGCCAGAAGTAATCATTCCATGTATTGATAAACGTCAGTAACGCCATGGTAACCAGGGTCGGCCTGGCCATGGGCAGAAACAGGCGGAACACGATTTTCCCCTCTCCCGCCCGATCCAGCCGCGCCGCCTCAATCAGTTCCTTCGGCATCTGGTTAAAAGTCTGGCGGAGCATAAAAATCCCAAATGCGCTGGTGCCAAACGGCAGAATCAGGGACAGATAGCTGTTAATCAGCCCCGCCCTGGAAAACAGGATAAAAAGCGGCAGGAAAATCAACTGCGCCGGCACCATCATCGTCGCCAGCGTAAGGCCGAAGAGAAATGATTTGCCCTTAAAGCGGTACTGCGAAAAGGCATAGGCCGCCGGAATTACCGTTATCATCTGCAGAACCAGCACCGCGGCCGTGACAACGCAGGAATTCACAAGAAAGCGGACAAAGGGAAATGCGGTAAACGCAGACACATAATTTGAAAAATGGAACTGCTTTGGGAGCAGGGCCGGCGGAAACACCATCGTCTCTCCAAGCGATTTAAAGGAAGTTATAATCATCCAGAAAAAAGGAAAGAAAAAAATCAGCAGAAGAACTGCGCTCACCAGCGTCCGCGCCGCCTTGCGGAGCCTGCGTACAGCCTGCCTGCGCCCCGCTTCGGGCCATACTCTTTCCTCTTGATTTTCCGGAACCCCTCCCGAAGCAGGCCGGATAAACGTTTTTTTAATTACTGCAATCATAAATTTCTCCTCCCGTTCTATTGATAATGAACCCGCTTTGAAAGTACGGCAAAGTACAGTATTGTAAATAAGAGTACGATAAAAAATAGAATCACTCCGATTGCCGCCGCATAACCCACCTTATAGAACTGAAATCCGTATTCATACAGGGAAAATACAAGTGTGTTGGTCGAATTCTGCGGTCCTCCCTGGGTAATAATCTGAATTGTTTCAAAAACCTTAAAAGCGGCTATCACATCCACGAGGGCTAAGAAGAACACGGTCGGGGATATCATCGGGAATGTAATACGGCTGAAAGTCCTCCATCCCCCGGCCCGGTCCAGCTTTGCGGCCTCATACAGATGCGGCGGTATTCCCTGAAGGGCCGCCACGAGAATCAGGGCGTTGTAGCCGACGCTTTTCCACACATTGATGATAATCAGCGACATCAGGGCAAATCTGGGACTTCCCAGCCAGTCGACAGGCGGTATACGGAACACGGCCAGCAGCGCATTCAGGAACCCGAAATCACTGTTCATCAGCCACATCCACAGGAGCGCAATGGACGCCAGGGACACGATATAGGGTGAAAAAGCCACACTCTGCAGGAGCAGGTTCAGCTTTGTTTTCTTTGCCAGAAAGACCGCAAGAAGGAGCCCGAACCCCACTCCGAAGCCAACCGTACAGACTACGTAAATAACGGTATTGAGGAGCGTCTGAAAAAACTGCCTGTCCGATGCAAGCTTTGCAAAATTCCTGAATCCCACAAACTTTTTAAACGGTGAAATCATATCCCATTCATAAAAGCTTAGCCCTATCATATTAAAAATCGGATAAATGCAGAAAATGCACAGAAGAATCATGGCCGGTGCAACCAGAAAATAAGGTTTTACCGCTTTCATACCCTCACCCTCCTTCCATCGGCGTCAAAAAGATACAGGCTGTTTTTCATAACCGCCACCCGGACAATCATATCCTCGGGAAGCTGTTTCTCATTAAAGGTTTTAAAGGTGATGATTCCAAAAGGCGACCGGAGCCGGTAAATAATCTCACTGCCCATCAGTTCCCTGGTAAGGATCGGACCCGAAGTAACCAGCTCCTCTCCATTTGGGGAATCTCCCGGCTCCAGAAGACGGACCTTGGACGGCCGGAATCCCACCGTCTCCACCTGTTCCGGCAGATCAGGGAACGGTTCTGTCTCAGAGCGTTTAAAGAGGTTCATCGTCGGATTCCCAATGAACTGGGCTGCAAATAAGTTGGCGGGATCATGATAGATTCTCTCGGGTGAATCAACCTGCTGAATCTCTCCCTGATTCATCAGCACAATATCGGTCGCCATGGACATTGCCTCGGTCTGATCATGGGTGACATATACGAAGGTCGTTCCAAGCTTTTTATGTAATTCAATCAGTTCCGTCCTCATCTGGTTCCGGAGTTTTGCATCCAGATTGGAAAGCGGTTCGTCCATCAGAAAAACCTTCGG
The DNA here is from genome assembly GCF_900547735.1 of uncultured Clostridium sp. GTDB lineage: Bacteria > Bacillota > Clostridia > Lachnospirales > Lachnospiraceae > Otoolea. The sequence goes on from NZ_URHZ01000069.1 coordinate 8,101, forward strand.
CTGTTTCACCATTGCCCTGGCTAACGCCACTCTCTGACGCTGACCCCCGGACAGTTCTCCCGGCTTCCGTTCCAGATAAGGGCTAAGTCCCACCGTTTCACAGATTTCCCGGATCCGCTTCTCTCTCTCCGGCTTCGGTACTTTCGCGTTAATCAGTCCGAATTCAATATTTTCCCTTACGTTCATAGTCGGATAGAGGGCATAATTTTGAAAAACCATGGCAATATCACGTTCACCCGGTTCCAGATCATTCACCCTGGTTCCGTCAATATACAAGTCCCCGGAGCTTAAGCTCTCCAGTCCGGCAATCATCCGCAGCGTGGTCGACTTGCCGCATCCGCTCGGTCCGACCATAACCGTGAAACTGCCGTCGGGAATACGCAGATTCAGATTATCAATCACACAATTGTTTTTTCCATAAGTCTTATTTACATTCCGCAGTTCAATCTGTGACATATCATTTCGTCTCCTTTACTACCTGTCTTTGCGTTACATTTGCTTTGCATTGAACCCTGTTTTACTTTGCGTCCCGCCTTGCACGGCATCTGTTTTTGCATCACTTCAACATTTTCGATTATATCACCGACGGAATTTTGAACTATCAAGAAAATGTTATATTTTTTCTAAATTTAGGTAAAATTTTGTACAACTATCGGAAAATAGAAGCAGACGGTAAGCAAAAGATCTTATGAAAAGAAACCACATTCCATAAGCATTTCAAAAGCAGTAAAGCGCCCCTCCAAGGTGTCGGTTTGGCTGCATAAAACCAAAATATACCCTGAAGAGGCGCTTTATTCTTATGAACGGGACGCTTTTATTTTGTCAAGAACCATCGGCAGGAATATTCCGATGATAATCAAAGCCGTAATAACCAGGCTGATTGGCCGGTGCAGATAGTAAGACAGCAGATCTCCCCTTGAAAGGTTGACCGCCTGGCGCAGTCCCTTCTCCGCCATGTGGCCCAGCAGAAAGCCCAGCACCATCGCAGCCGGAGGAAACTTTGCCAGTCTCATGAAGTAACCGATCAGGCCGAAAATAATCATAATATAGACATTGTACATATCGCTTGAGATTGCATAGGAACCAACCACGGCCAGCACGACGATAATCGGGCAGAGAATGTTGACCGGGACTTTTGTAATCCTGACGATGTAGCGGGCAATGAACAGGCCGATGATTCCCATCATGATATTGGCCAGCATAAAGCCAAAAATAATTGCATAGGTTGTACCCGCCTTTTTTACAAACAGGTCGGCTCCGGGCTGCAGGCCGTGGATCATCAGTCCTCCCATAAGAACCGCGGCCGCGGCGCTTCCGGGTATTCCAAGAGTCATCATCGGGATACAGGCCCCGCCCGTAACGGCGTTATTTCCCGCTTCCGATGCGGCCACCCCTTCGTAGGAACCCTTTCCGAATAATTCCTTATTCTTCGATCTGTTTTTTGCCGTATTATACGCCATCCAGGAACCGATCTCTCCTCCGGCTCCGGGCAGAATTCCGGCAAATACGCCAATCACGGAGGAACGCAGAATCGTGGGCAGCAGCTTTTTGTATTCCTTCCACGGCAGCAGCACCTTCCCGCTCATCTCAGCCACATCGGCCACATTGACGGTCTTCCCCTGGCTGCGGGCGTTTTCGAGCTGATCTAACACCTGTGGGATTGAAAACAGGCCAATCAGCGCGGGGACCGTCGGGATTCCTCCTAACAGCGGCACGATTCCGAAGGTATAGCGGGCATAGCCGGAGGAGGCGTCAATTCCGATACATCCCAGCACCAGGCCAACGCAGCCGGCCAGGAGCCCCTTGACTAATGACTCCGAGGCCAGGCTTGCGATAACGCTGAGTCCCAGGCAGGCCAGCAGGAAATATTCCATGGAACCGAATTTGAGGGCCGCAGAGGCCAGCATGGAGGCCAGAAAGAGAAGCGCCACGGCGCTGACGGTCCCGCCAATCATGGAGGCGCTGATGGACACACCGAGAGCCTGCAGCCCCTTTCCCTGTTTCGTCAGCGGAAAACCGTCCAGGGCGGTCGCCGCAGAGGACGGGGTGCCCGGCGTATGGATTAATATAGCGGTAATCGAGCCGCCGCAGATAGCCGAGGTGTAAATGGTCATCAGCATGGCTATGGCGGAAATCGGGGTCAGTCCGTAGGTAAACGGAAGCATCAGGGCGATTCCCATTGTCGCGCTGAGCCCCGGCAGGGCGCCGATAAACATCCCTCCCACAACGCCCAGGAGAATGCAGAACATCGTCTCCAGTGTAAACAGGGACGCAAAGATCTCGGGGCCCGCATCTAAAAATGTCTGTAACAAAACAATCACCTCCTCAAAACAGAATTCCCGCGGGCAGGCTGAGTTTTAACCCCATGCAAAACATCGCATAGAGGAACAGATCCATCCCGGCCGTCACTCCCAACAGTATGAACGGTTTCCTGACCTTCAGAAAATACATGAATGCGGCCATAAAAATGGAAGTCGCCACAAAAAAGCCGATGCTCCTGATTCCAATGATATAAAGCACCATAATGCAGTATGCCTTGCACGGCAGGATAAACTGCTTTAAAAAACCGTCTCCTTCCCGGAGTTCTCCTTTTTTTATCCGCTTTGACTGTTCAGCTATGCTGCCTGTCAGCAGCAGCACGGCTAAAAGAAAGGTCACAGTCAGAAATAACCGGGGAAACATCCGGGCGGCTTCCGGAAAAGCCAGCGATAAATACCAGAACCAGCCGCTGAAAAGTATCAGGATGATTCCTATTACAACATCCAGTGTCAAATACTTTTTCATTTCACTCCTCCTTTCCGAAACAAACAGGATTCATTAACATCCTCTGCTTTTCCCGTCCCCTACTCATTGTATCCAAGCTGATCCGCGTATTTTTCCACCATTTCTTTGACGCCGGCTAAATATGCGGCATACTCTTCGCTGCCCATAAAGTCCACTTCGTATCCTCCTGCTTTCATGGTCGCCAGGTAGTCCGGATCTTCCGACGCCTTTTTGCAGGCATCCTCAAGAATTGCCTTCAGCTCTTCGTCCATTCCGTTCGGCACGACGATGCCGCGCGAGGAACCCAGAACAACGTCAAAACCCTGTTCTTTTCCCGTCGGCACATCGGGAAGAATTTCCGATCGTTCCGATGCCAGAACGGCCAGTATTTTGGCGTTGCCGTCCTCGAACATGGTAAAGGAATCGCCTACCTTGCCAAAATAGATATCTGTCTCGGCTCCCAGGAATCCGGCTTTGGAGGCCGATATACCGTCCGCGTAATTGATTCCGGTCATATTTGTAATTTTGCTCCATTCCATGAACTCATACATCGCAATCTCATCGGCTCCGCCTCCCGAGGTCAGGCTGACTAAAAATTCCGTTCCCGAATTTTCCTTCAGACAGGCAACTAATTCTTCCAGATTGTCCACATCATCAAACCGGCTGTCATCCGCCCGGACACAGATGGTGCAATAGTCCGTCACACAGTTTACGAGAGGGGTATAATCATCCATCGTATACTGGATTTGAAGAGATTTGTTTAAATAGTTGCAGAATTGAGGCGTGGCCAGGGAGCCGATATTATAGCCGTCCGGCGCAGACTGGATTAAGCGGATCCAGGCATTCCAGTTCTGCCCTCCCGTCACATTTTCAACCGTCACGGTTCCTTTTCCCGGCAGATACTTTTCTATGTAAGGGGAAATCATTCTGGCGCAGAGATCCAGTCCTCCTCCCGCACTGCCGGAACAGATATAGGTAATATTTTTCGTCGGAAAATCTGCGTATGATCCACCGGCTGAATCCGCCGCGGTTTTTTCCGGTTTACTTTCCGCCTGTTCCCCGTTCCCGGTACCGGCTGCGGCCTGAGCGGTCTCTTTTGCCGGAGTTCCGGCACTGTTCCCGCCGCTGCATCCCGCCAGAACACCCATCATCATGCTGAGACATAAAACTGCTGCTAATCTTTTTTTCATTTGTTTTCCTCCCTATGCATTATATTTTGTAAAATACATCCCGTTTTGAAACTGTCCGGGGGCCGTGATCCTCCCTTCTTCCACTCCCGTCACATTCTCATAACAGCGTTCCACCATAGCCTGCAAAACCTCGTCCGTACTGGCTCCCATGTGCGGCGTAATCACGGTATTATCGAGACTGAACAGGGGATTCCCGGCCGCAGACGCCGGATTGTCCTCCTGCTCCATCACATCCAGGGCAGCCCCTGCTATCGTCCCTTCCGCCAGTGCCTCGTATAAATCCGCCTCGTTGACCACTCCGCCCCTGGCCGCATTGATAATCACGGCGGTTCTCTTCATCATTGCCATCGTTTCCCGGTTGACCAGATACTTTGTCTCCGGTACCAGCGGGACATGGAGCGTAATTACATCCGAAGTGCGAAACAATGTTTCCAGCTCCACATACCGAAGCACTTCCCTCTCTTCCGTCTCAGGCGGAAGACGGCGCGCATCATAATACTGGACCCTGGCCCCGAATCCCCGCATCAGCCGGGCAACCGCTCTTCCTATATTGCCGATTCCGATAATGCCGATGCACTTGCCGCAGATCGTATGGCACTGGGGCAGATAAACCTCCTTGGACCAGATACCTTTACTTAAATCCCGGTTAAGCGGGAGAATTCTCCTGTATAAGGCGAGAAGCAGGGCCACCGTCATTTCGGAAACCTGTACCGCGTTGATTCCCGCGCAGTTCATAAAGGGAATATTGTAACTGCCGATCTGTTTCATATCATACTGGTCAAAGCCGGCCCCCCACTTCTGCATCAGCTTCAGATTCCGTGCAGACTTAAGCAGTTCATCGCTCAGCTCCACCCTGCCGCGCAAAAACAGATAGTCCGCATCTTTTGTCTCCTCAATCAGGACATTCTGTTCCGGGACTCCCACAAATTTGAGTCTGTACCCCTCCGGACACAGCTCTTTAAAAAGCTCCACCGCCTTATCGTTGTAAATTCCCGCGACGACTATCTTTCTCACCGATCTCCCTCCTCTATGTAAAGAAAATCCGCCTGCTCCATCTTGCCCCGGTACAGTTCCTCATGTTTTTCATAATTGACACGGCCGGCCGTATAATCGGAGATGGTCTTTTCCTCCGACGCAAACTTTTTTCTGACCTCTTTAAGGATTTCCGGAGCGTCCTCCGGCCGTATCACAACGATTCCATCCCGGTCACCCACTAAAATATCACCGGGCCGTATCACCTGTCCGCCGACACAGACGGGGACATTGATCTCACCGGGGCCGTTTTTATACGGTCCCTGGGGAGTGATTCCCTTACAGTAGACCGGAAAGTCCATCTCCCGCACGGCGTCGCTGTCCCTCATGCATCCCTCGACCACCACTCCGGCAAATCCTCTTGAAATACAATAGCGCATCATAATCTCACCGGCCAGGGCGCGCTCCATCCCTCCGCGTCCGTCCACCACCAGCACATCTCCCGGTTTTGCCAGATCCATTGCCCGGTGAAACATCATGTTGTCTCCCGAGGGACATTTCACCGTAAAAGCCACGCCCAAAAGAGGGGCGTCATTCAACGGCTTTATCTCCGAGCCGGTACAGTAAAGCCGCTCCATCACATCACCAATGTTGCTGGAAGGAAATCCCCGGAACTGCTCCACCAGCTCAGGATCCGGCCTGTTTATATTTAAGAAAACTCTGCGTCCTACATAATTACCCATACTTTTATTCTCCTTTTCTTTCTATAAAATCCAACGGTACTAAAATAATATGAATCTTAATCGGTCAACTGCCACGTCAGCCCGCTGCCGTCCGAAAAGCTGCTGACTGTCCGTCCGGTATCTGCTATCTTCTTTTTTTCACTCTTAAAATCAATCCCCTTCGCTTTCAGGCACTCCACATCATCACTTTCCCCCTCGCTCTTAAAAGCGACATGGTGGATGCCGGTAAACTCCCCGTCCTGCACTTTATGTATCTCAAAAACCACCTGATTCTCCCCGGGCAGCGCCATCTCAACCGAGTTTCTCTGCGGCATGCTGCGTGTCACGGTCAGGCCCAGTTTTTCAAACATGGCTATCGTTTCATCGAACTCCGTTACCCTGAGATCAATATGATCGACTCTAACTAACATATATTTACCTCCTTACCACACAAAACCGCCGGAAGCGGCAACAGGATGATAGATAGAAAATGCCTCCGCGTATTTACAGCCCGGCCGGCTTCCGCGGCCCGACGCTTCATTGGCCCGCGCCTCCGCTTTGCGCTTATAGGCGGCATACATCCCGGGCTGTGTGGAAAACACCTTCATCGCGCGGCTTTTTATCTCAAACACGTCTGTAATATCGACATAGACAACCGGTTTAAAATCACTGATTTCCGTGACATGGGGCTCAAAACCGAAAATCGGCGTCTGTCTGGGTGAAACCTCCAGCCCATCCAGGAAACCGGCTCCGGTTGCGGCGGCATGCGCCTTTTGAACGAGTTGATGAACCGTGTTATGGTCCGGGTTAAATGCATCAAAGGCAGAATGTGTGATGATCAGATTCGGCCGGAACTCCCTTATCTCATGGGCCAGTTTTTCAACACAGCCATCCGCTCCCGTCATCGGATAATCCGGCAGTCCCCAGAATTCCGCCTCTTCCACGCCCAGTATCCTGGCCGCCTCGGCTCCCTCCGCGCGCCGCCGCTTTAATCCTTCCTCCGCATTAGCTCCTTCCGCCTTCCAGTAGTCATTAGCCTCACCGCGCAGCCCGTCGGACACGATGATGAGCTTAATGGCGCTACCCTCCTGTGCATAGCGCGCTATCGCGCCCCCGCTTCTCCATACAAAATCTCCAATATGGCCGGCAACAACCAGGATTCTCGGTTTTTCAAAAACAGTGGTCATGATGGTCCTCTCCTTTTCTTTTTTTGTTGGTCTTCTGGATCCTTTTACTTGCTTTCAGTTATATATAACAGCAAGTTGCATGCCACTATTTTGTAATGCGCCTTATTTTTCTCTGATTTCATACCACTTTTAAATCATATTATCTGAAATCAACTGATTTATCAACTTTCTGAGGCTAAAAATAATTCCTTTAAATTCCAATTTTAATTATTGAAGAGGGAACGTGTTTTGGCTGGATATATCCTCATTTGTTTCAAGTGTTTCATTCTATTGTTACGTCGTTTCCCAAACTGTTTCTCTATGTTTCATTTTCCCTTTTATCGCATATTATCCATTCCGAACTGCCTCTCTCTCCCAATCCGGATGTATGGATTTTGTTAAAAAATTATGTTATACTGTGTCACAGATTGTAACGTTCCGTACCTTCATCGTTACCAAAGCTTATACATTATCGGATCAATTTCCGGAAACCGGGAGATGAATTTTATGAATAAAAACAGAGAAGAGTTATTTGAAACCAGCCCCATCGGCAGAGCCGTCCTGACCCTTGCGATCCCGACTGTCTTAAGTTCGGTCGTCACGGTTCTCTACAGCCTTGCCGATACCTATTTTGTGGGTATGATGAACAATCCGGTCCAGACCGCCGCGGTAGCGCTGGCAGCCCCCATGCTGCTTGCTTTTAATGCGGTCAATAACCTGTTTGGGGTCGGCAGCTCCAGCATGATCAGCCGGGCTCTCGGCAGAAAAGACTATAAGACCGTCCGCGAGAGTTCCTCCTTCGGGTTCTACGGCGCGTTTTTCTGCGGAGCACTTTTTGCCCTTCTCACCACCGTGCTTCGCGGCCCTCTTCTCGTTCTTTTGGGCGCCGATTCCGTTACCGGAATCCCTACCGGTGGCTATCTGAACTGGACCGTTACCGTTGGCGCCGTCCCTGCCATTTTGAACGTCGTGATGGCCTATATGATCCGGTCGGAGGGTTCCGCGCTCCACGCCAGTATCGGAACCATGAGCGGCTGTCTTTTAAATATTGTGCTGGATCCGATTTTCATTCTGCCCTGGGGACTTAATATGGGCGCCGTCGGAGCCGCCCTGGCAACCTGTCTTTCCAACTGTTTTGCCCTGGTCTATTTCCTTGTCTATCTGTTTGTGAGAAGAAAGACCACCTGCATCAGCATCTCCCCGAAATCACTGAAGCTGAACCGTGAGATTATAACGGGAGTCTGTTCCGTCGGCATCCCCGCTTCCATCCAGAACCTTTTAAATGTGACGGGAACCACGATTCTTAACAATTTTACCGCCTCCTACGGCGCCACCGCCCTTGCGGCCATGGGAATCTGTCAGAAGGTGAACATGGTGCCGATGTATGTGGCAATGGGACTGTCCCAGGGCCTGATGCCCCTAATCAGCTATAACTACGCCAGCGGAAACAGGAAGAGGATGAAAGAAGCTCTCTTTTTTGCAGAGAAGATTGCTCTGTCCTTTTTAGCCGCCGTGACCGTAATTTTTTATTTCTCCGCCGGGACGCTGACACGCTTTTTCATCGAGGATGCACAAACCGTTGCTTACGGAACCCACTTCTTAAGGGGCTTCTGCCTGGCGCTCCCCTTCCTCTGCGTGGACTTCATGGCGGTCGGTACCTTCCAGGCCGTGGGAATGGGCAAAGAATCCCTGTTTTTTGCCATCTCCCGCAAGGTAATTCTGGAGATTCCCCTTCTTTACGTCCTGAACCACTTTTTCCCGCTCTACGGACTTCCTTTTGCCCAGGTTATTGCGGAAATAATTCTGGCCGTCCTGTCGGTCTTCGTGCTGGCCAGGTTCTTAAGAAAATCGGGGGCAGTCGGGCGCAGTTCTGACACCGCGGGCAAATAACCCAATTGAACTCCCGATTCGTTTCAGCTATAATATTTTACCTGGAATCTATACGGAAGTTACTTTACGTTATAAATACTGCAGATATTCGATGTATATCAGAATCACTATTCCTTTAAAGGCGGTGGCAAATGAACCTGGAATACTATAAAAATTTCCTTGTTGCAGCCAATGAACTGAATTTTACCCAGGCTGCCAAAAAACTGTACATGACACAGCAGGCGCTCAGCAAGCAGATCGAGAGCCTGGAAAAAACATATCATACCAGGCTGTTTAACCGTGAACCGCCGATGTCCTTAACGCCCTCCGGTGAATGTATGTACCGCAATCTTTCACAGATTATGGACATAGAGCGAGAAATGGTTAAGGAGCTGGATTCCCTGAAGGGCGAGGAGGCCTGCAGGCTGTCCGTCGGAGTTTCTCCCCGGCGCAGCAGTGTGATTATCCCGGCCCTGGCGTCGGCCTTTATGCGCCAATATCCCCATGTGCAGATTTTTGTTAAAGAAAATCCGCTTTCCAAACTGATTGAAGCACTTAAAACAAGGGAGGTAGACTGTATATTCGGCTATGATCTCCCCGATGACCCGAGACTCATGTCAAAAAACATAGGAAAAGAGCATACCGTCATCGCCGTCAATAAAAAACTGTTTGAGCAGTATTTCACAGGCCCGGAGCAGGCAGAGCTTCTTGATTCTCCCAGCCACCGTCTGAAAGCATTTGAGCGCTGCCCCATGATCCACATGAATTCAAGCACCTGGCTTGGAAACCTGTTCGATCTCTGCTGCCGCGAAGAGAATATCACGCCTCAGATTACGCTGGAGTCCTCCAACATCTTTACGGTTTTGATTTGCTGTGTCAGGGGAATCGGCATGGCTATCTGCCCGGAACTGTATATAAACCAGCTTACTGCAAAGGAACGGGAGGAACTGCACTTATTCTACTGGGATTATCCAAATGCACAAAAAGATTTAGCCATCCTGTATCTTAAAAACAGCTTTTTATCCCAGACAACAAAACAATTCATCAATTTCTCCAGAAGCTCTTTTGAAGAGTGCGTAAATTCCGGCAAGGACATGACGTAATCCCCGATTCCGTCTCCCTGAGCCGGGATTTTTTTATATTATAGACAGTGCTCCTATGATATAAAAAAACCTCCGGGCAGGATTCTTTCTTGCACAACTTTTTTTTGTAAGGCACATGGAAACGTTGTTTGTGCATCCGAAACACCCATGCTACTATAAAGTCATAACAAAATGATAAAAGTTGAAAGGGGAATGTTATACTATGAAAACACCTGTAATCGGAGTGATGCTGTCAGAGTCACGCTCTCAGATGCCGGGGGCAATCCACAAAATGCAGCATGTCAACAACGCTTATCTCCACGCAGTCGAACAGGCCGGAGGTATTCCCGTCGGTCTTCCGCTGCTGGAGGATTCCGAAAAATTTGATCGGCTGCTGAATCTGTGCGACGGTTTTTTACTTCCGGGCGGCGCAGATGTGGACCCGCATTTTTACGGCCAGGAACCGCACCCGCTGCTGGGAAGAGTTAACCTCGTAGAAGATGAAATCTGGGCAAAAGTGGTCTTCCACTCCATTGAGACAAAGAAACCTCTGCTGGCTGTCTGCCGCGGAATGCAGCTTCTGAATACGGCGCTTGGAGGAACCCTGTATCAGGATCTGTCCGATTTTCCGGCTCCCACTCTGCTGCACAGACAAAGCTTCCAGGATCGAGATTATCCGATGCACAAAGTCACGCTGGAAGGTAACAGCCGTCTCGCGGCCGTGCTCGGCACTTCCGAAGTCTGTACCAATACGCTGCATCACCAGTGTGTCGACAGATGCGGCGAAGGGCTGACGGTGTCCGCTCATACGGAGGACGGCGTCATCGAAGCGGTGGAAAGCCGGGACGGCCTGCTGCTCGCCGTACAGTGGCATCCGGAAGAGTTGCAGGAGACTGTACCCTGCATGAAAAATCTGTTCTCCGATTTGATCAGCCGTGCTCAGATATAGGCTGTTCACAAATATAGACCGTGCTCTAGTATAGGCTGCCCGACGATACAGACTGTTCACCGATACAGGCTTTTCGACGGTATCGCGTATATTGATATAACTAATGCACGTTGAAAAAGGAATTCAGTTTCAGCGCAAAACACGTGAAAAATAAAGAAAGGACAATATGGCACCGCCCCTCTGTCACGATGCCATGAAAGAGATGAATATGAAAAAGGACGTTGTTAAAAAAGCCCAAAAAGAACCTGCAAGTATGTGGACCATTATTCTTATTGTAATTCTGGCCGTTTACATACTGTCGTTTATTATCCCATCCGGTTCCTACCAGTACGAAGGTAAAATTGCAGTCCCCGGAACCTATGCCATCGTTAAAAAGATTTTTCTAACCCCGGTTGACGTCATTCTCGGAATCGGAGAACAGGCATACAGCATGTTCGGCAAATTATTCGTAACCCTCACCATTTTCGGAGGCCTGATGGGAATTATGAATTCGACCGGAGTGCTGGATCGCGCTCTGGGCAATATGATACACCGGTTAAAAGATAAGGCCATGCTGATTATCCCGATCTACATTTTCGCAACCGGACTCATCGGGTGCGTCGGTTCCATGATTTCCACCGTCGTTCTCTTTATCCCGCTCGGCATCACCATTGCAAAGCAGCTTAAAACGGACCGCTGTTTTGCCGTCGGCCTCGTTATCATGGGATCCTTTACCGGATTTATGACTTCTCCAATCAATCCGCTGACCGGTGTGCTCGGCCAGGAGATTGCAGGCCTTCCAGCCTATTCCGGTTCCGGTCTGCGCGCAGTTGTCACCGTTATCAATCTCTGCATCGTTTCCGCCTATCTGATTTACTATGCGAAACGCTGCCAAAAGAATCCGGCTGGCTATAATAACGACTTCGGCGTCAATTCCAAAGAATATTCCGAAGGTTCGGATCAGGAATACCGTCTTCTGACAAAGTCGGAAGTGGCATCCATCGTCGTTTTCTTCGGCGCTTTTATCTTCTTTGCCGCAGGCGGCCCCATCCTGGGCCTTAACAATCTGCAGCTCAGCTCTATTCTGCTGCCCGTTGCCTTTGTGGAGGGATTGCTCGCCCACTGTGACATTGATGAAATCATGAAACGTTTTGTAAAAGGCACTCAGGGTATGACAACCGTCATGGTCTTCATGATATTAGCAGCAACGGTTTCCGTTATTTTAAACAAATCCGGCGTTCTGGATTCCATCGTTTACTATATCTCGATTCCGTTAAACAGTCTGGGCAGCAGCCTCGCAGCCATTGGAATGTTCATCGCCAACGCGTTCATCAACATTTTTATCGGCTCCGGTTCCGGACAGACTTCCGTCGTTATGCCGATTATGGCGCCCCTGAGTGATGTAATCGGTGTCACCCGCCAGATGGCTGTCCTGACACTGCAGTACGGAGACGGTTTCTCAAACCTGATGGTTCCTACCAGCGTCAACCTGATGTCCTGTCTGGCTCTGGCAAATCTGGATTTAAAAAGATGGTACCGTTTCTTCCTGCCCTGCTACGCCATTATCTTTGTTATTTTAGTTATCTCCATCTTTGTCGGAACAGCGATTGGATTTTAATTTATTTGGAAAATGAGAGGTTTTTATATTATGGATATTATGGAAGAAATTCAGAAATTATCGGATGAACTGGAACAGCAGGCCCTGGCCCTGCGCCATGAAATCCACAGCCATCCGGAACTTTCCTTTCAGGAAAAACGGACCGGCCTCCTGGTCATGCGTGAACTGGACCGCATTGGGATCCCTTATCAGAAAAGTCCCTGTGAACCGGGCATTATCGGTACCATAGACAGCGGAAAGGCCGGAAAACACCTCTTACTGCGCGCAGATATGGATGCACTGCCAATCCAGGAGGCTACGGGACTCCCCTTTGCCTCAGAAACGCCGAATGTCATGCATGCATGCGGACACGATGTCCACACTTCCAATCTTTTAACGGTGGCCGAGATATTAAACCGGACAAAGGACAGATGGAGCGGAAAGGTGACGCTGGTCTTTCAGCCCGCCGAAGAAAGAGGCGGCGGCGGCCGTGAAATGATTAAATGCGGCCTGATGGACGAAGTTCCGGACGCCTGTTTCGCCCTCCATGTGGAGGACAGCCTGCGCGGCCAAATCCTGATCGGCAGTCATTATTTAACCGCCTACTCGGACGGGTATCAAGTAACCGTCCGCGGTCGCGCGGCACACTCCTCCACTCCGGAAGAAGGCGTCGACGCTATCTACATTGCCGCTCACATCATTACCGCCCTGCACGGCATCGTATCCAGAAACATCGATCCGCGGGAAAGTTCCACGATGAATATCGGCCTGATTTCCGGGGGAAGCGCGTCCAACGTTATTGCGGATCATGTGGAGTTTCGGTGTATGCTCAGAAACCTGACAAAGGAATCACGCACCGCAATGTGTAAACAAATAGAAACCATCGCCACCGGCATCGCCTCTTCGATGGGCGGAAGCTGCGAGTGTGCATTCCACGAGGGCTATCCCGCCGTGTACAATGACGGGCAGTTCACCGCTTTTGTGACCGATACCCTGAGGGATAACGCCTCCGCCATCTGCGAGGGAATTCCCGGCAGTCTCCCCGATGATTTTCTCATTACCGGCGACCATCCGCTGCTGGGTGCGGAAGATTTCGGTTTTTACGCACAGAAGGCTCCCTCCTGCATGGTCTGGATCGGCACCGGAGGAGGTTCCCCAAAACACAGCTCCACCTTCCAGGTGGAAGAACCGTTCCTCAAACTCTGCACCCGGACGATGGCTGCCGTCGCAGTAAACTATCTGCGAAGCGGCGCCGACGGTGAAAAGGAGTAAAACACAGAAGCAAAAAAACGCTGTCCCGCACAAAACTGGACAGCGTTTTTCACCATACCCAAATCAAACAACTTCGTACAATACTTAATTCCTCTTAACCCCCAGCAGCGCATCCACCACCGCATCCACCGACCGCTCTTCCACGGAAAGTGTCAACCGCGGCTCATGGATGTCTTCCAGGTAATGAGCATCCGAATCGCTTAAAATGATGCACTTTTCCAGATAGGGATTACTCTTTTTAAGAGTGTGGTACTTCCCCATATCCGCTATCTCCGCCGCAGTAAAGCGGCTGTCCACGGGAATAAATCCCAGGTTGGAAATCAGGCTGTTGGTCGGCTTGTCGATATGAGCGGGAAACATGACGCCTCCATAAGAGCGCACCAGTTCCCACAGGCCGTCGAATGAAATGTCGGTGCTGTTGATAAGGAGATTCTCCACATGGCCGCAGACGCAATCGGAACAGTCATAAATCTCCTGTTTTCCAAATATATCCTCCCTGTTCGTAACCGGTATCAGATGCCCGTAGACATAGGCGTCAAACTCCATCGCCGCCTCAAGAGTTTTAAAAAGGCAGACCGCATGAACTTCCTCCGATGTGTTAATCTCCATCCCCGGAACGGCCAGGATGCCGTACTCCCCGGCCGCTGCCAGCACCGCCGGACAGTTTTTGCAGGAATTGTGATCGGTCACGGCAATCACATCCAGCCCCTTGACCGCCGCCATACCCGCTATGTTATAGGGCGTCATATCATCGTTTCCGCAGGGCGAGAGGCAGGAATGCATGTGCAGATCATAAAACAGATTCATCATGTCAGATTCTCCCGAGTATTCTGTAAACCTCCAGGGCTCCGTCAAAAACAGGGGCCTCCGTCCGGAACACCGTAATTCCCTGCTCTTTTGCCTTCTTTGCCGCCGTCTCATCGAGTGAAACGCCCTCCGCCAGTATAATGCAGGAGACATCCGTCAGGGCCGCCACCGCCAGGGTGTTAATGTTGCCCATCACGGTCACCCACACGCTGCCTTCCGGCGCCCGTCCCATCGCAATACTTAAAAGATCGCAGCAGTAAACGCCCGTCACTTCGCGCTCCGGATCCGCCCCATCGCTGACCTTCTCGAAACGGCCGCTCTCCATCAGCTTCTCAATCAGATTGTTTAAGGTCATCTTCTATCCTCCTGGCATTCTTCTCAAGACGAGACATCTCATCGGCAATTTTATGGACACATTCGCGGAGCACATAAACAGCCTCGTCGCCAAAGTTCTCCCCGTCGATCATGCAGTCCGCCATGATTGTCACTTCCTCGGACAGCTTGTGGAGATTCTCCCTCAGATGGTAAATACAGTCCTTCTCATCCGCCTCGCCGCGCACAATATCCTCCGCAAGCGCCTTACAGGTCGGCGCGCCGCAGGAACCGCAGTCCAGTCCGGGGAGTTTCTTGCAGATCCGTTCCACCTGGTTAAACCTGGAGAAGCTCTCCATCATCGTATTGCCCAGATTGAATACCGGTTCAAATTCCACCGGCTGGGTCCAGTTGACACAGTTCCTTGCGTCTTCGTCCAGATGGCTCCTGGAAACCGGCATATATTTGTGGAGCCATTTTAATTTAACTTCCGCAACATAGGGATTCTCCACCGTCAGGACACCGCCGACACAGCCTCCGTTGCAGGCATTCAGCTCCACGAATTTAAGGTTGGAGAATTTCTGGTCCTCCATGTCCTCCAGTACGCGGATTACATTCTCGATTCCGTCGGCCGCCAGGTAGCTCTCCGTGAAAAGGCCGCCGGCCTCCCCGCTCCTTCTTCCCCAGCCTACGCCTATCTTGCCCGACTCCGTCATATCCGGCGCCTTTGAATCGACCGTCTGCATATAGGAGATCAACTGTGGATAGATATCCTTGATCGCCAGCACCCGGTTCACCTCGCTCTTATCCGTTCCCAGAGGTGATTTCACATACGTCACCTTGGACGGACACGGGGAAATAAAGAAAATACCGATTTTCTCCCTGGGCAGTCCCGTCTTCTCCATCGCCTTCTTGACGGCAAGCTGCGCCGCCACCTCGATCGGCGGTTTTAATGGAAGCAGGTTTGATATTAAATTAGGAAACTTCACTCTTATCAGGCGTACCACCGAAGGGCAGGCCGTACTGATGAAAGGCGCACCCGAATAATTGGCCGCTATGTATTCCCGCGTCGCTTCCGAAACCATCTCGGCGGCCGCGCTCACCTCAAATACATCGTCAAAGCCCATCAGAACCAGGCCGTTCAGCACAATATTCACGTCGTCCAGGTTATTGAACTGGCTGTACAGCGACGGGGCCGGAAGGGCCACCGTATATTCATATTGTTTTAACGAATCCAGCGGATCATAAAGAGCCAGCTTTGCGTGGTGCGGACATACGCGAATACACTCGCCGCAGTCAATACAAAACTTGCTGTTTATCTGCGCTTTTCTGTTTCTCACCCGAATTGCCTGGGTGGGGCATCGCTTGATGCAGTTAATGCATCCCTTGCAAAGCTCCGGGTCCAGACGAACGGAATGGTAAAATTTATCCATAACCTTCCCTCCTCACCCGGACAGACTGTTTTATGCAACATTGACAATCATCGTTATCGTCGTTCCAACTCCCAGTTCTGTCTGGATATCCATATAATCGGAATATTTTTTCATATTGGAAAGCCCCATACCGGCTCCAAAGCCAAGGCTCCTGATCTCATCAGGGGCGGTGGAATATCCCTCCTTCATAGCCAGTTCGATATCGGGAATTCCAGGTCCGACATCGGCCAGGACCATCTTTATGGACTCCGGCGACACCTCCACCGTAATATCCCCGCCTTTGGCGTGGATGACCATATTGATCTCTCCCTCGTACATGGCTATCGCTACTTTTCTTATGGCGCTGGGACTGATACCCAGTTGTTTTAACTTATTCTTAACATCACTGCTGGCCTCTCCCGCCCTCGTGAAGTCATCGGGAGATACCTTATACTGCAGTGTAATCACATCATCCATCAGATTGCACCTCCCCGCAGGCCTGCTTCATAGAGCATGCCGCAGGCGGAAAACATCCTGTGTCCCGTCTCCATAATAACAAGGCCGGTCTCCTTTGCCAAATCCAGCATGAGCTGATCCGGCTTCTTCCCGCGGACAAAGATAATACAGACGATGTCTAACATCTCGGCCGTCCTGATCACCTGTGGATTGCAGAGTCCGGTCAAAAGAATGGAATGATCCTTGGAAAATGCGAGTACATCACTCATCATATCTGCGCCGCAGGCAGTTCTCACTTCCCGATCCAGGTATTCTTCCCCAACCAGGACCCTCGCTCCCAGGACCCTGCGTGCGTCTTCTACGGTCATCATAATAATTCCTCCTCATCCTCCTGCAAATTTGTTTTATTTTTACAAAGTCCTGTATCTAGGATATCATCGTAAATAGGAATTATCAACAAAAATATTGTGGATTTTTCTGTAAGACCATGTTAAACTATTTAAAAAAGTTCAGTAATCAAAAGGAGGTTAAAACATGTCCCACAAAAAAGAAGGCGTATGCTTTACCTGCACTCCAGAACAGGAGGCCGCTTTAAAGAAAGTCATTGCCGATTTAAAGGACACAGATGGCGCTTTAATGCCTATTCTGCAGCATGCGCAGGAAATCTTCGGTTATCTTCCCATCGAAGTGCAGACCATGATTTCCAATGAAACCGGCATTCCCCTTGAGAAGATTTACGGGGTAACCACATTCTATTCGCAATTCTCCCTGCAGCCCAAAGGCCAGTACCGGGTTTCCGTCTGTCTTGGAACCGCATGTTACGTAAAGGGTTCCGGCGAAATTTTCAAGAAAATCGAAGAACTGCTTGGCATCACAAACGGAGAATGCACCCCTGACGGCAAATTTTCACTGGATTCCTGCCGCTGTGTAGGAGCCTGCGGCCTTGCCCCGGTTATGATGATAAATGATGAAGTTTACGGCAGACTGACTGTGGATGACATCCCGGCCATCCTTGCCAAATATGAATGACAGTCTAAAAAACGGAAAGTGAAGTAAGATTATGATGACGGAATTATCACTCAATATTCTGGATGTGGCTGAAAATTCCACGAAAGCCGGCGCAAAACTGGTTCGGATAGCGGTGGAGGCCGATTTTCCAACCGACCTTCTGACCATATCGATCTGTGACGACGGCTGCGGCATGAGCGAAGAACAGGTAAATCAGGTGACGGATCCTTTTTTTACCAGCCGGACCACCCGCAAAGTGGGTCTTGGCGTCCCTTTCTTCAAATATGCGGCTGAAAGCACGGGCGGAAGTTTCATCATCTCCTCTGTTCCAGGCAGAGGGACCGATGTGACGGCTACCTTTGTTTTATCCCATATTGACCGGATGCCTCTCGGCGACATCACCTCAACCATACATACGCTGATTGTCTACCATCCGGATACCGATTTTGTCTACACCTACCGTTATAACGAAAAATCATTTACCCTTGACACAAGACAGTTCCGGGAGATTCTCGGAGATCTTCCCTTTGATTCACCGGAAATCTCTTCCTATATTATGGAGTATCTGACCGAAAACAAACTTGAAACTGACGGCGGCGCCCTCTATTAGGCGCCTTGAAAGCGCGATGAAAAGCGGAGGACTTTTCACCGCAGACAACGGAGGAAAAATCTATGAAGAGCCTTGAAGAGTTAAAAGCAATCCGTGAAAAGATGCAGAATCAGGTAAACTTACGCGAAGGCGGAGCAGGTTCCACACGTGTCGTAGTCGGCATGGCTACATGCGGAATCGCTAGCGGCGCAAGACCTGTGCTGACCACCCTGTCCAACCTGGTCCAGGAAAAGGGCCTGACGGGCAAAGTCACGGTTACCCAGACCGGATGTATCGGCCTATGCCAGTATGAGCCCATCGTGGAAGTAATGGAGCCCGGTAAAGAAAAAGTTACCTATATTAAGATGAATGCGGAAAAAGCGGCTGAAGTTGTGGAGAGACACTTAATCGGCGGCCATCCGGTAGAAAAATATACATTAAATTCAGCAGATATCAAATAAACAGGAGGAAGCCAGATGTATCGTTCACACGTATTAGTCTGCGGAGGAACCGGTTGTACTTCTTCCGGCAGCCAGCAGATTATGGAAACCCTAAAAGCTGAAATCGATAAAAACGGCCTCTCAGAGGAAGTCTGTGTTGTCCAGACAGGATGCCACGGCCTCTGTGCACTTGGTCCGATCATGATTGTTTATCCGGATGCCACCTTCTATGCGATGGTAAAGAATGAGGATATTCCGGAAATCGTCACCGAACATTTACTGAAGGGCCGTATTGTAACCAGGCTCCTCTACAGTGAAACCGTCACACCGGCCGGAATCAAAGCCCTGACCGATACGGATTTCTATAAGAAACAGCACAGGATTGCGCTGAGAAACTGCGGTATTATCAATCCTGAAATTATCGAGGAATATATCGGTACCGGCGGCTATGAGGCCCTTGGAAAAGTACTGACCGAGATGACTCCCGATGATGTCATCGAAACACTTCTTGCCAGCGGACTGCGCGGCCGCGGCGGAGCCGGTTTCCCGACCGGCCTCAAATGGAAATTGGCGAAAGGCAATGACGCCGACCAGAAGTACGTCTGTTGTAACGCCGACGAGGGCGACCCCGGCGCATTTATGGACCGTTCCGTGTTAGAGGGCGATCCCCACGCGGTATTGGAGGCCATGGCCATTGCAGGCTATGCCATCGGTGCAACACAGGGGTATATTTACGTCCGGGCTGAGTACCCGATCGCAGTACAGAGACTTAAGATTGCCATTGCCCAGGCCCGCGAAATGGAGCTCCTCGGCAATGATATTTTCGGAACCGGATTCTCCTTCGACATCGACCTGCGCCTCGGCGCCGGAGCTTTCGTATGCGGTGAGGAAACGGCCCTTATGACCTCCATCGAGGGCAAACGCGGTGAGCCGAGGCCAAGACCTCCATTCCCTGCACAGAAAGGCCTTTTTGGAAAACCGTCCATCTTAAACAACGTTGAGACACTTGCCAACATCCCGCAGATTATCTTAAACGGTGCCGAGTGGTTCACCTCCATGGGTACGGAGAAATCAAAGGGCACCAAGGTATTCGCCCTGGGCGGCAAGATACATAATACAGGACTCGTGGAAGTTCCGATGGGAACAACGCTCCGCGAAATCGTCGAGGAGATCGGCGGCGGAATCCCGGGCGGCAAGAAATTCAAAGCCGCACAGACAGGCGGACCTTCCGGCGGCTGTATCCCGGCAGAGCATTTCGATATCCCGATCGACTACGACAACCTGATTTCCATCGGTTCCATGATGGGATCCGGAGGCCTGATTGTTCTGGACGAGGACGACTGTATGGTCGACATCGCCAAATTCTTCCTGGAATTCACGGTGGAGGAATCCTGCGGTAAATGTACGCCGTGCCGTATCGGCACAAAGCGTATGCTGGAAATCCTCACTAAAATTACAAAGGGACAGGCTACGATGGAAGACATCGACAAGCTGGAGGATCTCTGCTACTACGTTAAGAACAACTCGCTCTGCGGCCTGGGCCAGACGGCGCCGAACCCGGTGCTCTCCACACTCCGTTATTTCCGCGACGAGTATGAAGCTCATATCAAAGAAAAACGCTGTCCGGCAGGCGTATGTAAGGCTCTCCTCTCCTACGTCATCGACCGAGACAAATGCCGCGGCTGTACGCTCTGTGCCAAGAACTGCCCGGCGGGCGCCATTATCGGAACCGTTAAGAATCCGCACATCATTGACACGGAAAAATGTATCAAGTGCGGTGCATGTATGGAAAAATGCCATTTCGGCGCAATTTACAAGAAATAGAGGAGGAAGAATCAAATGGCGGATATTACAATTAAAATCAATGGCAGGACAGTTACCGCACCGGCCGGCTCCACCATTCTGGAGGCAGCCCGCCTGGCAGGCATTGAGATTCCTACCCTGTGTTTCTTAAAGGAAATCAATGAGATCGGCGCATGCCGTATCTGTGTTGTGGAAGTAAAGGGCGCCAGAACTCTGGTTGCTTCCTGCGTATACCCAATCAATGAGGGCATGGAGGTGTGGACAAACACGCCTCAGGTGCTGGATTCCAGAAAGAAGACACTGCAGCTTCTCCTCTCCAACCACGAGAGAAAATGCCTGTCCTGCGTGCGCAGCGGAGCTTGCGAACTTCAGGGGCTCTGCCGTGAGCTGGGCGTGGATGATGAAGCTTTTTACGACGGCGAGAAGACACAGTCCGAGATCGACGACAGCGCGGCCCACATGCTCCGTGACAACAGCAAATGCATCCTGTGCCGCCGCTGCTCGGCAGTCTGCGAGAATGTACAGGGGATCGGCGTAATCGGCGCCAACGAGCGCGGTTTTGCCACCAACATCGGTTCCGCATTCAATATGGGACTGGGCGAAACGAGCTGTGTTTCCTGCGGCCAGTGTATTGCCGTTTGTCCAACAGGAGCGCTTCAGGAAAAAGATTTTACAGATAAAGTATTTGCAGCAATTGCAGATCCAACTAAACATGTCATTGTCCAAACGGCTCCCGCCGTGCGCGCCGCCCTTGGCGAAGAATTCGGCTATCCGATCGGAACCAATGTGGAAGGTAAGATGGTTTCCGCGCTTAAGATGCTGGGCTTTGACAAGGTATTTGACACCGATTTCAGCGCCGACTTAACGATTATGGAGGAGGCCCACGAATTCCTTGACCGGGTTCAGAACGGCGGAGTCCTTCCGCTCATCACCTCCTGTTCACCGGGCTGGATTAAATACTGCGAACACTATTTCCCGGATATGACGGAGAACCTGTCATCCTGCAAATCACCGCAGCAGATGTTCGGCGCCATCGCGAAGTCTTACTACGCCGAGAAGGCCGGCATTGCCCCGAAAGATATCGTATCGGTCAGCATCATGCCGTGCACGGCCAAAAAATTTGAAATCGGCCGTGACGACCAGGATGCCAACGGAATGCCGGATGTGGACATCGCCCTGACAACGAGAGAACTTGCCAGAATGATCCGTAAAGCCGGAATTAAATTTACCACTCTCGAGGATGACTCCTACGATACTCCGATGGGACTCAGCACCGGCGCGGCCACTATCTTCGGCGCAACGGGCGGCGTTATGGAGGCTGCTCTCCGTACGGCGGTGGAGACCCTGACCGGAGAAGAATTGAAAGCCCTCGACTTCACCGATGTCCGCGGTACGGCAGGCATCAAGGAAGCCACTTACAATGTAGCCGGTATGGACGTGAAGGTGGCTGTAGCCTCCGGACTCGGCAATGCCAGAGAACTCCTGAATAAGGTTAAATCAGGCGAGGCCTCTTACCACTTCATCGAGATCATGGGATGCCCGGGCGGCTGTGTAAACGGCGGCGGACAGCCCCAGCAGCCGGGCCACGTGCGCAACACCGTCGACATCCGCGGACTGCGGGCCAAGGTGCTCTACGACTCCGATAAGGCCAATACAATCCGTAAATCACATGAGAATCCGGCTATTAAGGAACTGTATGCAACCTATCTCGGGGAACCGGGCAGTGCAAGGGCTCATCATTTGCTGCATACGAGCTATGTGAAGAGACGGATTAACGAAATATAGATTGACAGAATATAGTTTAGCAGAATATAGATTAACAGAATATAGTTTGACAGAATCATCTGATTCAGTTCAGCATCAGCCATATCCGCGCTTCCCTCAAAAGCGGCGGTTATAAATAGGGCAGGTACACTTTTATTGTGTGCCTGCCCTCTCCTTATGTGGGTGAGCGCTGTGGGATGGGGATTTAGTTGAGATGCGAGGACGCCTCTGTAAGACGGCGGACGGGGGAGT
>NZ_URHZ01000070.1 GCF_900547735.1 uncultured Clostridium sp.
ACAAACCGGGACTGAAGACTCATATCCACCCTCCCACTCCCCCGTCCGCCGTCTTCCAGAGGCGTCCTCGCATCTCAACTAAATCTTTTCTTCCTATCTATATTTCAGGTTTCCATGCCTGCTTACCGGCATTCTGTTCCTGTTCTCATATTCACGTCTATCTTCACATCTCATGCATCTGCCGCCATGGCAGTTGACATAATAATCTATTCAGGAGGTATTTCTATGATCTATGAAACATTTCTCACCACCATCCACTCACTTGTCCAGGAAAAACTGGAGGGCCGGGCCGAGGTTTCCCTTCGCCGTGTGCTGAAGAATAATGGGCTTCTTCTGGACGGGCTGTCGATTTCTTCGCCGTCTTCCGCCTTCTCACCGACCGTTTATCTGAACTCCTACTATGACGAGGAGGAGGAAGGACTGTCACTTCCCGTTATTGCCGAACAGATACTGCTTCTCTATGAGGAAGAGAACGGACTCCCGTCGGAGCTGGCACAGCAGTTGAAGGATTTTGAGAAAATCAGGGATCGGATCGCTTATAAGCTGATCAATGCGGAGGATAACGCCGTCCTTCTGTCGGAGGTACCTCATTTCCGCTATCTGGATCTTGCCGTCGTCTTCTATATCATTGTTTCCGAGAACGACGACGGTCAGATGACAGCGCTGATTCACGATGAACATCTGAGTATGTGGAACGTCACCCGGGAAGATTTGTCCGATTTTGCGGAAAAGAACATGGCCACTCTTCTGCCCTGCCGGATCACACCAATCGAAGATGCAATCCTGGCCATCGACGAGGAAGAACTGCCCGGCGGTGCGTATGAACTGCCCGGTGAAGAGACGGATATCTTCCCGGTCGATCTCTATGTCCTGTCGAATGAGAGAGGAATTAACGGCGCCGCCTGCCTTTTATACAGGGACGTATTAAAAAACTTCGCGGAACAGGTGGGGGACGATCTTGTCATCCTGCCCTCCAGTATCCACGAAGTTCTGTTGGCGCCATCCAAAAAAGCGCTGTCTTACGATGAATTAAATGAAATGATCTACTATATCAACCGTTCTGAGGTCCCAATGGAGGACCGCCTCTCCGATCATATTTATTACTATTCCAGGGAACAGAACTGCATCTGTCCTCCTGCCCCGTTCTTCTCTAGCTCTTCTGGACCAGACGGAACAGGGAATCCACAATGAAAATGGCAAGAGCCATGGCCCCCGCTATCTGTATCGTCTGAATCAGATGATAGGTAGAGAGATCGGCAAGCCCCTGTATCATAAAATAGACGCAGCGGTACACGGATGCTCCGGGCACGGTCGGAAGAATGCCTGCCACCAGGAACACCGTTACCGGAGCCTTTAAAAGTCTTGCAAAAATATGGCTCAGGATTGATACCACCAGACTGGAAAGAAAGGCGGCCATAATCTGGGAGCGGCCCGACTGAAGCGCCAGCAGATAGACAAACCAGCACGCCCCGCCTGCCGCGCCCGCATAAACCAGGTACTTTTTAGGCACATCCAGGATGATGGAGAAACCGAATATAGCAAGAAAAGCAGACAAGCTCTGCACTGCAAGCGCTGTCATACGGCACCTCCAATCATCTGAAATACAACCATTGCGGCGCCGACTCCCGACGCCACGCCGAGAGCCACGACAATCGCCTCGGCTATCCTGGCTACGCCGGAACTGTAATCCCCGTTCAGCGTATCGCGGATTGCCGCGGTGAATGTCACGCCGGGAACCATCGGCATGATGGCGCTGATGATTACAGCATCAATGTTCATGTCAAAATACACCAGCTTCTGAATCAGCAGCGCCGTCACCGCCAGGGCAAAAGAACCGGCCGCGTTCTGGCAGAAATCATTAAATTTAAGGCGTGACGCTCCCGTGACCGCCAGAGCCAAAACAAGTCCCACGACGCCGGCCGCCACACAGTCCAGCCAGTTTCCTTCAAAAAGAATGGCAAAAAAAGCCGATGTCATGATATAACCGATGCACTTATGAAGAAATCCGTACTCGATAGAGGTTTTGATCTCCCTCAGTTCTGCCCGCGCCTCTTCCACGGTCATCTCTCCGGCGCAAAACTTTCTGGATATATTGTTTACACGATATACTCTGTTTAAGTTCGTCGATCTTTTATCGACTCTCTTGACAACCGTGATTGCACTCATCGAAGGATCGGAAAGTGTTGCAAATATCCCTGTTGCCAGGGCAAAAACCTCGATTCCCTCCAAACCGGACTTTTTCATGATCCGGCTGACCGTATCCTCGATACGGTATACCTCGGCTCCGCTGACCAGCATGATTTCCCCCGCCTGCACAGCCATCTCTATCAGTTCCTGATAATCCATCTCCCGGTACCCCATTAAAAGTAATTTTCAGCGGTGAGGCCGCGTATTCTTTCACACCACCGCCCTATGTAACAAGTAGAAATCCCGCCTGTGGGATTCCCGCCTCCGTCAGGCAGCTTCACATGCCGCCGGTTAGAATATTCTGCTGCCAATCTGGAACACCAGGACCGCAGCAGTCCATGCCACTGCCAACTGGAACGCCATCATCAGAAGGGTCCATCTTGTGGACTGTGTCTCTCTTCTGATTGTCGCTATCGTGGCAATACAAGGCGTATATAAAAGGCAGAATATCATCAATGCATAAGCGTTAACTCCCCCGAAACCCACGCCGCCCAGCATGATATGAAGCTGTGTCATACCGGCTGCCGAGTTGATGTTATTAATTCCGTACAGTACGGAGAAGCTGGAAACCACCACCTCTTTCGCCGATATACCGGAAATCAGAGCCACTACAATCTGCCAGCTTCCAAGTCCGGCCGGCGCCAGAATCGGGGCCAGGCTGTGGCCGATAATTGCCGCAAAGCTGTCGGAAACATTGCTGATCAGACCGGACGGTCCGATATTCAGGATAAACCAGAGAATAATGGACGCAATAAAAATTGTGGTTCCGGCTTTGGTCAGATAGTCTTTTACTTTGTCCCACACATAGATGGTAACCGTCCTCAGGTTCGGCGTCTTGTATTCGGGAAGCTCAATAAGAAGAATGTTCTCATACTTTTCATTGGAATTCTTATGTACAATATAAGCAACCAGAATCGCCACGGCAAGTCCGATGACATAGAGGGAGTAGGCTACCAAAAGCGCTTTCCCCGGGAAAAACATCTCCGAAAACAGGACGTAAATCGGAAGTCTGGCCGAACAGGACATGAACGGAGTAATCAGGATTGTCCTTCTCCGGTCCTTCACGCTCTCCAAAGCCCTCGTCGCCATGACGGCCGGAACCGTACAGCCAAACCCCAGCAGCATCGGAAGAAATGCCTTGCCGGACAGTCCCACCATTCCCATCGTCTCGTTCATGACATAGGCGACGCGCGACATATATCCGCTGTCTTCCAGAAAAGCCAGCGCCAGAAACAGGATAAATATGTTGGGCAGAAAGGTAAGGATTCCGCCGACACCGGCAATGACACCGTCCACTACAAGGGAGATGACCCAGTCGGTGGCATGGAGATTTTGGAGAAGTAAGAGAACCGAGGCTGAAAACCAGTTCAGTCCGCTCTCAAAGTACCCCTTCAGGAAATCCCCGACCGTAAAGGTGAAGAAAAATACAAGGGCCATAATTCCCAGAAAAACGGGGATTCCCCATACAGGGTGCGTCATAATCTGATCCACTCTGTCGGTAAAAGCCGATTTTTCCGCTTTGTTAAACAGGCACTCATCAATAATCTCTTCTATATAATCGTATTTTTCATTGATAATATTCTTCTCGTAATTTTTATCAATGATATCACTCAGGTCCACAGGGTGATCCTTACAGACTTCCTCGTCGTACTCCATCATCTTGATAGCATGCCAGCGCATATTGTCGAGCCGGCCAAAGTGCGCTTTCAGCACTACTTCTATCTTGGCTATTTTGTCCTCTATGGCATCGGAATACCGCACGACAACTCCCTGGGGCTCCTCCTCATAGTGGTGCACAACGGCGTGCATCAGGACGTCCAGTCCCGTCCTCTTCCTGGCCGACACCGGCACCACCGGAATGTGGCCTAACATCTCCGGCAGACGGTGCAGATCGATCTCCATACCGCGGTCCTCCACGATATCCATCATATTGAGGGCCAGGATAACCGGCTTCTTCAGTTCCAGAAGCTGCAGCGTCAGATAGAGATTCCTCTCCAGGGACGATGCATCCACCACATTGATAATCACATCCACTTCATTATCTTCAATGCATTTTCTGGTGACCCGCTCTTCTATCGTATAGGAGGTCAGGCTGTATATTCCCGGCAGATCGATTACCTTGATGGGCCGTCCTTTATAGCTGGTCTCCCCCTCCACGCGCTCAACCGTAACGCCGGGCCAGTTGGCCACCTTCAGCTTGGCCCCGGTAAAAGCATTAAACAGGGTTGTCTTTCCACAGTTTGGGTTTCCAACAAAACCGACTGTTATCTGTCCGTTTGCTGCATTCATAGCCGGTTCCCTCCCTGACTTCGTTCTTGTGCCGACGCTGCTTCCCTGATCTCGATTCCATCGGCTATTTTCTGGCCCAGAGCCAGTCTCGTTCCCCTGACGTTGATAATCAGGGTTCCGCTTTTCTTCTTATTCAGTACGGTTACTTTTGTATGCTCATTGACTCCCAGAGCCTCCAGACGCCTGGTCAGACGCTCCTCAATCATAACTTCCTGGACAATGTAACTTTTTCCTATTTCGCCTTCATAAAGCTTCATGGTTAGTCACTCCTCCCCTATCGCTTTATCAATTGTAACCGTCCCGTCAGGCCTTGTCAATTATCTTCCAGCTCCAGGAGCATTTTTTTGATATCCGTCATCCGGTCACGCAGTGCGGCGGCTTCCTCGAAGTTGAGTTCCGCAGCCGCCTTGTGCATCTTCTTGGTCAGCTCCTTTACAATCTTCTCCAGTTCCTGCTTGTTCATAGATTCAGGATCCTTGGTCACTTCGTTCGTAATCCCCGCTGCTGCCTGGGATATCGTAATCAGATCACGGACCGCTTTTTTAATCGTGGTCGGCGTGATTCCATGTGCTTCATTATATTCCTGCTGCAGCTTCCTTCTTCTCTCCGTCTCACTGATGGCGGCGCGCATGGAGTCCGTGATGTTGTCGGCATACATGATAACATGGCCTTCCGAGTTCCTGGCGGCACGTCCGACCGTCTGAATCAGGGATGTCTCCGAACGCAGGAATCCTTCCTTATCCGCATCCAGGATTGCCACCAGGGATATCTCCGGAATATCCAGGCCCTCGCGCAGAAGGTTGATTCCAACCAGGACGTCGAACACATTGAGACGCATATCCCTGATGATCTCGGCCCTCTCCAGGGTGTCGATATCGGAGTGAAGGTATTTCACGCGGATTCCCACCTCGCGCATATAGTCCGTCAGGTCCTCGGCCATACGCTTCGTCAGCGTTGTAATCAGGACTTTATTGCCCTTCTCCACTTCCCGGTTCACTTCCGATACGAGATCGTCGATCTGTCCTTCTACCGGACGCACTTCGATAGGCGGATCCAGAAGACCCGTAGGACGTATAATCTGCTCCGTCCGCAGCATCTCGTGTTCTTCCTCGTACTTGGACGGGGTCGCGGACACAAACATGATCTGATCAATCTTGCTCTCAAACTCTGAAAAGTTGAGCGGGCGGTTGTCCAGGGCCGACGGGAGCCTGAATCCGAAGTTGACCAGAGTCGTTTTCCTGGAACGGTCTCCGGCGTACATGCCGCGCACCTGCGGCAGGGTGATATGGGACTCGTCGACGATAATCAGGAACTCTTCCGGAAAATAGTCGATCAGGGTGCACGGCGGCTCTCCCGGAAGGGAACCGGTCAGATGGCGGGAATAGTTCTCGATTCCAGAGCAGAATCCCGTCTCACGCATCATCTCCACATCAAAATTCGTACGTTCTGAGATCCTCTGTGCCTCAAGGAGCTTATCCTCGCTCTTGAATTCCTCCACGCGGACCTTCAGTTCCTCCAGAATGTTGGTTGCCGCCAGCTCCATCTTCTCCCTCGGGATAACATAATGGGAGGCCGGGAAAATGGCGATATGGCCCAACTGGGACTTGATTTCCCCGGTAAGCGTATCAATCTCGGTGATCCGATCCACCTCATCGCCGAAGAACTCAACGCGGTAAGCGTCTCCGCCCGAGTAGGCCGGATAGATTTCCAGCACATCACCGCGGACACGGAAGGTGCCTCGCTTGAAATCCATATCATTTCTCGTATACTGGATGTCGATCAGTTTATGGATGACCTCATCCCTGTCTTTAATCATGCCGGGGCGCAGGGAGATTACCATCTCCTTATAGTCTATGGGACTTCCCAGTCCATAAATACACGAAACTGAAGCGACAATGATAACATCCTGGCGCTCCGACAAAGCAGCCGTCGCAGAGTGGCGCAGCTTGTCTATCTCATCATTGATGGATGAGTCCTTCTCAATGTAGGTATCGGTGGACGGGACATAGGCCTCCGGTTGGTAGTAATCATAGTAGGAGACAAAGTATTCCACCGCATTATTCGGAAAATATTCCTTAAATTCACTGTAGAGCTGGGCCGCCAGCGTCTTGTTGTGGGCGATGATCAGCGTCGGTTTCTGCAGCTGCTGGATGACATTAGCCATCGTAAACGTCTTGCCGGAGCCTGTGACTCCGAGAAGTGTCTCACATTGGTTGCCCTCTTTAAAACCTTTTACAAGGTCGGCTATGGCCTGGGGCTGATCGCCGGTTGGCTGGTATTCTGATACTAGTTCAAAATGATCCATGAAAGTTCCTCCTTTATGAATCTCTGTTTATTCAATTATGCAGCCGCACGGCTTCATAATTTTTAAATGAATATGCTGATTTTACAAAATCATTTCGGACTGCCTGCATCATTTTTTACAGTCCGCTCCAGTTTCGATTATATCAGAATGCCTGTGAAAAGTACAGAACAAACATTCGATTCCCCGATATTATTTTACTGGAAATTCTCCCGCCGTTATCTTCCATTTTTTCCGTTCCCCGCCATCGCCTGTCTGTATAAATTTTCCCCTGATTCCGGCTTTGTAATCCTTTTTGTTTTCTATCCGCCGTAATGTGAAATCTCCTTACCGTTTTCCACTTGACAAGCTCCCCTTCTGCACTCAAAATAGAGGGATAAGGTCTTTTACACAGAAAATGATGAGACAACGGGAGGAATATAACATGTACAGTTTTGCCAATGATTACAGCGAAGGAGCGCATCCGCGCGTACTGGAAGCGATGATGAATACAAACCTGGAGCAGAATCCGGGATATGGTAAGGACGGCCACTGTGAGCGCGCCGCCGCTCTGATTAAGAAGGAATGCGGGCGCAGTGATATCGATGTCCATTTTATTCCGGGAGGCACACAGGCCAACCTGCTGGCAATTGCGAGGGCTCTGCGTCCGCACGAGGCCGTGGTTTCCGCCGAAACAGGCCACATCAACTGCCACGAGACGGGAGCCGTGGAGGCGACCGGCCATAAAATTCTCACCATTGCGTCATCCGACGGAAAAATCCATGCGTCCGACGTCGCACAGATGATCAAAAAACACAACGCAGAATTCACCGTACTTCCAAAATTAGTTTATATCTCCAATACAACGGAGCTGGGAACACAGTATACAAAGCAGGAGCTGGAAGAGCTGAGCCACTTATGCCGCCTGAACCATCTCTATCTCTTCCTGGACGGCGCCCGGCTGGCTTCGGCCCTGACCAGTTCCGCCAATGATCTCACTCTGGAAGATCTGGCGGAGCTTACGGACATGTTTTATATAGGCGGAACTAAAAATGGGGCATTATTTGGGGAGGCGCTGGTGATCTGCCACCCGGAACTGAAATCCTGCTTCCGTTTTCAATTAAAGCAAAGGGGCGCGATGCTGGCAAAGGGCTGGCTCCTGGGCCTGCAATTTGAAACGCTTTTCACCGACGGACTTTATTATGAGCTGGGAAAACATGCCAACGATATGAGTGAAATTCTCAGAACGGGTTTTAAGGACTGCGGTTTTTCCTTCTTGTCCGATACCTCCTCCAACCAGATTTTCCCGATTGTCGGCAGGCAGCTGGCGGAAAAGCTGGCGGAAGAATACACCTATGAGACGGAGCGTGTATTCGCCAACGGTGATATGGCGATCCGTTTTGTCACCTCATGGGCAACACCTGAAAAAGCGGTCCGCGGCTTTGTAGCATATTTGAAAGATTGTATCGAAGAACCGGCCAAAGGGATTTTTATTATATAGGGGAGTTCGAAGAACTTTCCTATATATACAGAAATGAAGTATATTGAAATGGGGTATACAGAAATAAAATATTAATCGATTCTCTTATTCTCAGCTTGTCGACAAACTATATTTTCCTTATATCAGGAGTTTGAGGGTGTAACCCTCATTTCAAATCACGTAGGTGGAATTCAGTTCCGCCGTAGTGCTGAACTGCCGATTTCTAGGGGCTTTAGCCCTTGCGCGAGGAAATCGGCAGTTCTTCCTTCGGTGACTAGAATTTATGGCGTTATGCCATGAATTCTACAGAGTGGCGACTTTGCCGATCAACAGAATAAGAGAAGCCCCGTATCACACATGTGATGCAGGGCTTCTCTTATTCTGTTGATCGGCAATGAAAAGTTCGCGAAGCGTGCTTTTCGTTGTTAACTGGGCCACAAGGATTCGAACCTTGAAAATGACGGAGTCAGAGTCCGTTGCCTTACCATTTGGCGATGGCCCAATATTTAAGATTCCGCAACCTTTTATTGTTGGCTGCGGAATCTATTATATCATATTACCAGATTTCGTCAAGGGCTTTTTTAGCATTTTTTGTAATTTTTTAAACAAAATGTTGAATTCGTTCCCTTCACTGTCCCGTTCCCGATTCAATCTGGACCGGAGGACTGGTCTGGCCGCCTGACGACGCCTGGGTCTCCGGTTCTGTGGCAGGAAGTGTTTCCGGCGCCGGAGGCGTATCCGACGGTACGGAAGCGCTTTCCTGAGGCTGCGTCGGTTTGACCGTCTCGGTTTCTTCCGTCTCGTCCTCGTCATCTCCGTCCGTCACCTCATCGGCAATATCGGGCGTATCAAAATATCCCTTAATACTTGCATAGGAGCCGCCGTCCCTTGGAGCTACACCGGCCAGGACAAATACATAGTCGGTTCCTCCATCCAGACCCTTGATGGTAATCTCACAGGAGTCCGGACTGGTATCGGTTATCATCGCCGAATAGCTTCCTCCGTTCTCATCCTTCACGGACACGGTCGGATTCTTCCACTTGACTTTCCCTTTAAATACAACGTTCAGCTTTCCGTCTTCAAAATCCACATAATCAATTTTGGCCTTTTTCCCCGAACTGCTCTCTTCCGTCTCCTCGGCCGTTTCCGTCGTTCCTGCCGGAGCGGTGGTGTGAGGTTCCGTGGATGGACGCTGTGTCTCTGCGTTCGTCTCGGAAGATGATGCTTCTTCGGTCAGGCTCTCCTGTGTGGAGACGGCAGTCTCCGCCCTGGTGGCGGCGGTGCTCGTGTGATCGGCGCTGCTCTTCTCGGAAGTCTCTTCATTTGCATCGTCGTCATCGCGGCGCACGGTGTAGGAACGCTCGGTGATTTCCTTTGCAATCTCTTCCATCGTCATCCCGGCGAATTCTTTCATATCCTCTTCGCCCAGGTCGTTTTCATCAATCAGCTCCTGCAGGAAGTATGCTTTTCCATAGGAAATCCCGTATTCCTGGGCCAGTTCCCTGACTTCGTTGGAAACCGGAGCCTGCTGATCGTAAACTACAGCCTGTACCTTATGTTCTTCCAGTGAGGCCTCGATATCCACAACAACATCCTGGCGCAGCTCGGAAGCTTTCTTCTTATCGTCGTTGGCTACGGTTACAAGAATTGCGTTATCCAAATCATTCAGATAACCATGACGTACCATGGAACCGATGAGAGCGTTTACCGCAATGTCCACATCCACATTCTTCAGATCCATGTCATCCAGGATCTCCTCCGCGTCGCTGTTCAGCGCCTCGGCTTTCAGGACCTTGTCATTACGGTTGACTGAAAGTTCAATACTTGGATTGACATCAATGCCGACGACGGAATCGATCCGGCTGTTCTGATATCTGGCGACGCCTCCGCCTAAGACAGCCACGCACAGGCAGGCGGCCATAACGGTTGCCGCAGTGCGCATCCTCCGGTATATCCTCGTCACCTTGGACGGTCCGGTATAAATATCCTGGGGGATCGTCAGATCAATTTTATTAAGCACATCGGGAGTCAGGGTGTCCACTGCCGATTTCAGATGTTTTGCTATCTCATCGTTATTCCATTGTAAGTCTGAGTGATCGGTCAATGTTCTCCCTCCTCTCTCAGATGTTTCTGTAATTTTTTCATGGCACGATTGTATTTAGACAGCACAGTTGCAAGCGGCATCTCGAGATCCGCCGCAATTTCCCTGTGTTTCATGCCTGCTGTCGTATGTAACAGCACAATCTGCCGCTCCTCTTCATTCAGGATCTGGAGCGCTGTGCGAAGCACCATCTTATCCGCCGCATCTTCTATCTGCGGGCAGAATTCCCCCATCTCGCCTTCTGAAAGGTCAGAAAGACCTATATCGGCTTCCCTTTTCTGGTCGCGGAATTTCATGTAACAGAGGTTTCTGGCAATGGTAAACATCCAGGCCAGCGGTTTCCCCTGAGACTTGTAGCTTCCTGCAGAAGTCCATATCTTTATATAAGTCTCCTGCATGATCTCTTCCGCATCCTGCGGGCTGCGCAGGATTGACAGAATAAAGCCATATATGGTTTTATCCGTATTCTGATAGAGTCTCTGAAACGCCTCCCGGTCGCCTGTGGCAACGCGTAAAAGCAGCTTCTCATCGCTCATCTTATCATAAGCGACCGCCTCTTCCAGGGTGGTAAATATCCCCATCAAAAACATGGACTAAATTTCCTTTCTATTAGTTTAATGCAAAGGATCCGTTTCTTATTGCACACTTTGGAAAATTTTTTCTTCGTATGCGACATCGGCCAGAAACAATCCCTCCGCAGGAGCCGTCTTTCCCGCCTGACTTCTGTCAAGACTTAAAAGCACCTCCCTGACGGAATTTTCGCTTCGTTCATGGAGTCCGGCTTCGAGCAGCGTCCCCACGAGAATCCGCACCATATTATAGAGAAAGCCGTTTCCCTCAAAAAGAAGTTCAAGCTGTGTGCCCTCCCTGCGGATGTCAATCCGGCTGATGGTCCGAACCGTCGTCTTCTTCATCTTTTTAACCGAACAGAATGCCCTGAAGTCATGGGTTCCAATCAGAAAGGCCGCCGCCCTTCTCATGGCCTCCAAATCCGGCATGGTCCCCAGTCCGTATCTGTATTTGCGTTCAAATACGTCTTTTTTCTCCGCCGTCTCGATCCGGTAAATATAAGTCTTTGAAACGGCGTTCAGTCGGCTGTGAAACCGCGGCTGTACCTCCTGCGCATCTAAGATTCTGATATCCTCCGGCAGGTACTCATTCAGATAATTTTTAACGGACGCCATAGCGGAGGAACTTTCTTTCCCCCTGAAATAGGACATGGGCAGATGGAAATTAGCCACCTGACGCAGCGCATGGACGCCCGCATCCGTCCGGCCCGAGCCATGAACTTCCACCGGACACCCTGCCATCCGTTCCAGGACAGCCTCAAGCTTTCCCTGGATTGTCTGCGCGGTATTTCCCTGTTTCTGCCAGCCGTCGTAGCGTGTGCCGTCATATTGTAAAATGATTTTTATATTTTTATCTTCCAAAGTTTCTCCCCGTCCTTTTCTTTCCTTCCTCTTTCAGCTTTCCCTGTTACAAGTAAACAAATACAGAGGTACAAAATTGTTCCCGTAATAACGCCGCTCATATCGAGCCACACATCGCTGATCTGTCCGGATCGTCCCTCCGTAAAAAGCTGAAGCGTCTCATCCACAAAAGGGATGAAAAACAGGAGGAGCATATGGAGCTGTCTTCGTACTGAAGCGCCGAAGTCCAGATTTCTCATACTTTTAAATAGCAGGATGCCGAGAACCGTATATTCTCCAAAATGAGCGCATTTTCGAATGATATGTTCCGTCAGCCATGGAGCGCTGAGCCCAGCCGCATTGATTGCCTGATGGACGAGACGGAGCACTAAACCGCTCTCCGCAGACGATTCGTCCGCCGGGGTCAAAGAATTTGAAAATATGAATATGATATAGGCAAATAACAGGACATGCCAAATCATCTTTTTTTTCACCAAAGTCA
This sequence comes from uncultured Clostridium sp., assembly GCF_900547735.1. Taxonomy (GTDB): domain Bacteria; phylum Bacillota; class Clostridia; order Lachnospirales; family Lachnospiraceae; genus Otoolea. The sequence goes on from NZ_URHZ01000070.1 coordinate 12,250, forward strand.
CCGCCTCTATCCTCTGCCTCCCTGCTTCACACGGCATCCGGTGTTTTCATCCAGAATACCGCTCTCTTTTACGGCATTCACCGCTTTCCCAATCGCCTCGTCGTCCTGTACCAGGGCCATTCTCACATAGCCTTCCCCCGATGGGCCGAAAGCGCTTCCCGGAGTTACAAGAACACCGGTCTGCTCAAATAATTCCGTTACAAATTCAAGGGAATCATTAAAATGAGCCGGAATCTTCGCCCAGACGAACATGGTGGCCTCCGGCTTGTCTATCTGCCATCCAATGGCGTTAAAGCCGTCACAGAGCAGGTCGCGCCGTTTCTCATAAGCCGCCCTCGTCTCCGCCACGCAGCTCTGATCTCCTGTGATCGCCGCAATGGCCGCTTTCTGAATCGGCAGGAACATGCCGTAGTCCATATTTGATTTTAACGTCTTAAGGCGGCCGACTACTTCACGGTTTCCGACACAGAAGCCAACCCTGGCTCCGGCCAGGCCGTATGTCTTGGAGAGTGAGTTAAACTCCACTCCCACCTCCCTGGCTCCCGGAAACCGCAGAAAACTTCCGCAGGTTTTCCCGTCAAAGACCAGTTCACTGTATGCGTTGTCGTGAAGCACGATGATATCATATTTTTTGGCAAATACAATTAACTTCCGATAGAAACTGTCCGGCGCCATGACGGCGGTCGGATTGTTCGGATAAGAGACTACCATCAGTTTTGCTTCCATGGCCATTTCTTCCGGAATTTCTTTCAGATCGATAATATAGTGATTCTCTTTCCTCTGCGGCATGTAATAGAGCGATGCGCCGGCAAGGGACGGACCGTCCGCGAACACGGGATAACAGGGATCCGGAACCAGAATCCGATCTCCCTCATCCGCAATTGTCATGGCAATATGGGAAAGTCCCTCCTGGGAACCCAGAAGAGAACAGATCTCCGTCTCCGGGTCAAGCTCCACTCCATAGCGGTTCCTGTACCACAGGGAAACGGCTTTAAGAAGCGCTTTCCGGTCACTGATGGCATATATGTAATTTTCCGGTATCAGACATTCTTCGCTCAAAACTTTCAGTATATGCGGAGCCGGCGGGATGTTGGGCGCTCCGATGCTCAAATCCACAATCATGTTTCCCTCTTCCAGTCGCCTCTGTTTCATCTGGGCCAGCATGGAAAAAACGCCTTCCCCAAACCGGTCCATTCTCTTTGCAAATTCCATCTGAATTCCTCCGTTCTTATGCAGGGCAGAAAAAGCCAATTTAAGTCATTATATTACATTGAGGGGGGAAAGTAAAGGGTGGGGGGAGGAGGAAAAATGAGGACGCTGTGCGGGGGATGGTGGACGGGGGAGTGGATGGTTATGAGTCTTCAGTCCTGGGGTGGGGATCGGGGCGGGGGAATTCGGGCAGAAAAAGATTCCTGTGGGAAACGCTTGCGCTTTGTGGAGTGCATAACAGTACTAGACTCGATAAGACCTCGTCAAGTACTGATGGACTCCAATATTCCCACAGGAATCTTTTTCTCCCTCATCCCCCCGCCGGGAAGGTTATGACAGGACTGAAGACGCGAAGTGTGCTGCCCCGCCCGCCATCCTGGCATCGCTGAATTCCTCGTTTTTCGTTTGGGAAATAGAGGGGATGAAATGCGGAGGCGGATTCGAAGAGGACGTAATTGTGTAATATGAAATGACTATGATAAATTCTTGGCGGTGCTGAGGGCTTAGTTGTTGGGAGCTGTTTTGCTATTTTGCTGTTTAGGGTTATTGGAACTTGCAGGGACTATTGTGTGTTGGGGGTTTTTAGGGATTCTACTGCCGGTTTTATTGTGTCACGGTCTGTTGGGGTGGAGAATTCCAGGGACAGGAGTTCGGTTTGGTTGGATATGATGTATAAATCCCGCTCTCTGCTGTTCCAGGACTCTTCGATGGCGTTTGTCATTTCGGCGTCGTTGTCGTGACGGTCCAGGGTATAGTGGTACCGGACCACCTCGGCGTCTCCGTCTTTCCAGGTTTCTTTTTTCTCTATGTTCCAGACGTTTCCTCTGTTGATTGGGTATGTTTTTTTCGTGGAGCGAATGATCCAGGGGAAGGGGCTTTTGTAATACTCCATCCTGAGATCCTGTTCTTTTCCGGAGGGGTCACGTCTGACGCCGCCCTCTCTCTGGTAAAAACAGAAGATGGTCTGCTGGCTCTTTTCTCCCCAGCTTTCTTCGAATGTGTAGCCGCCCAGTTCTTCGAATTCTACGGGGAATCCGGCTATCCGTTCGTACCGTTTTTCTTCGCTTCTGTTCGGAAAAACGGAAATAATCTGCATTGTGATATAGATTAGGGCCAGGGTTCCCACTATGACCGTAGCGCCTATATAAATCATGACTTTTCCCGCCTTTGTCGTCTCCTGAGTCTCTCTGACCATTTCCAGGACTTTGCCGCAGTAGAGGATGAAAAGTATCATGACAAAAATCTCGATTATGAAAGGCAGTGCGCCCGTTCTGCCCTGGGAAATTGCAAGCAGTAACAGAGCAGCCAGAATAAACAGGCCATACAGGGCATTTCTTCTTTTCACCTTCTTCCAGGAGGTATGGGGAAGTGTTCCTGTTTCATCAATCGTTTTTCCGGCCCTGTAATACCAGATTACCGGACCCAGAAGCTGGCCTGCCAATATGAGGATCAGCAGAAAGTAAAAAAACATGGTTATCAGTTGTTCGTAGGATGAAAACTGGGTTCCCGGATTCTTCAGCATGGACTTCAGCATCCACAGCCAGGCGCCGATTATAAACAGCTCGCACAGTACCCTCCCCCAGGAAAGCGTGACTTTCCGCTGAATCTCCAGTTGGATTCCGGGATCTGTCTCTATCGGCACCGTGTCTTCCTCTTCCGTATAAAAGATTTGCCAAAGCGCTCCGCCGTACTGTAATTTCCAGCCGCCCTCCTCGCAGTACTCACGGAACTGCTGTGCTTCTATGCTTTCCACGCTCTCGAATTCCGAGCCGCCCGGCAGGACCGCTACACAGAATTTAAGTCTTTTCGGTTCTCCCTTTTCAAAGCATTCAATGCAGTTCTGGCGGATATTCTTCAGGAACCAGCCTCTTGCCGCCATCTTTTCCAGATATTCGGCAAAGGCCTCGGTCTCATATTCTTTGAATGTTATAAATGTATACTTTTTCTTTGCCATGGCAGGCTGCCTCCTCTCATTGTGCTTATTTTGCTTCTTTTTTGTGATAGAAAAATAGAAAATTAGTCTATTGTCTCCTCTATGATTACCGGGTTCTGTTTTCCAAGCTCAATCCAGTCGGGAGTTATCCTTGTAATATAATCCAGGGGGAAGAAAATAACTCCGATCAGTATGATGATCACGAGAATTATTATAACCCTGGCCTTCTCTCCCCCGGCCGCTCCTTCGTTGTCCCGCCTGTATCTGAACACTTCTATGCAGGCGCTTTCGAGCATTTCTATCCAGATAAGCGTTATGAGCAGCGGACGTATCTGAAATGCCGCCAGAATAATGATAATTGAGAAAACAAGTTCCAGGCCGCTTCTGAACATGGCCTGTTTTACATCTCCTGACGGAATCCCATCTCCTCTTTCCACACTTTGACGTGCCTTTCTGTACCATTTAATCATGCTAAACCGGCTGATGGCCCTGTAGATTGCCCAGACAGCCAGGAGACCGCAGCCTGCCGCCTGTAAAATGGATAAAGAATCGATTCCCGTTTTCCAGATCACGCTTATCGCAGGGGCCAGCAGACAACAGACAATCAGGAAATCGAGAACCAGGCGCCAGGGCGCCATCATGATATCCCGGATTAAATCCAGTTTTGTCTCCGGATCGCTCTCCACCGGAAGTACATCTTCCTCCTGCGTATAAAAAATCTGCCAGAGAATTCCTCCGTATTCCAGATTCCAACCGGCCTGACTGCACAGTTCGCGGAACTGACCGCTGCCTTCATTCTCTTCAATGTCAAACCGGCTGCTGCCAGGCATCAGAACCACGTTGTAACGGCGCTTTGAAGGTTCCCCTTTTCTGAAAGACCAGATGTTGTTTAGCATGCTCCTGTCTATATACCAGCCCTTTGCCGCCATCTTTTCAAGATATCTGGCAAATGCCTCTCCTTCGTATTCCCTGAAATTGCAATACCGGTATCTTCTCCCTGCCATTATAAACTGCCTCCCTTCATATATTCACGGCCCTCTTCCACCAGTGTCTCCAGGCGTCTGTATTCCTCCTGAAGCATCGTTCTTCCGTGAACGGTTATCTGATAGTATTTCTTTCTTCCTTCGACCTTTACCTCCTGTATCATGTCTTCTTTTTCAAACTTCGCCAGAAGCGTGTACAGGGTTCCCGGCCCTATCTGGATTCTGTCTCTCGATATCTCCATGGCCTTTCTGGAAATATCAACTCCGCATCTCGGCTCTAAAAGAGCCAGCAGGATGTAATACATCTGTTCCGTAAGACTCTGGAACTGTTCCCTTGCCATGGCCGCTCCCCCTTTCTTCTATCTTTGATTCCTGTTAGATTTTCCATATTAATTTTCTGTTTTAATTTTCTGCTTTTACTTTCTGTTTTAACTTTCTATTCTGACTTTCTAATTAGACTTTCCGTCTGTCCGCAGCCCTATATTGTAAGTTTAAAAGCTCTCTTTCACAGCCAATATCGAATATCGATATTTATACTTTTATTATATTATCGATATTCGATATTGTCAATTCCAATGATATTACTATTTTCTTACATTATTCAGAACAGTGCTCCCTGCCTGTAGATTTTAAGCGGAAGCTTTATCCCAGTTTCCGCCCGGCAGCGCTATAACAGTACAAAATGGTTTTTGTCGTATGATATAATCTTTTCCTTCTGCATTTTAGACAGTTCGGCGGACAGAGCGCTCCGGTCCACGGCCAGATAGTCGGCCAGCTGCTGCCTGTTGAACGGGATGTCAAAGCTTCCCTTCCCCTCTTTCTCGGCCTGATAGGAAAGGTAAGAAAGTACTTTTTCACGGATTGTCTTCTTACTCATATGATCAATTTTCGTCGTCAGGGTGAGATTTCTGCCCGCAATAACGGTAAGCAGGTTTTGTATTACCCTGGAATGAAACTGACATGCCATCGAACAGACCGTCAAAAGTTTCCTGACTTCCAGAAACATGACTTCCGTATTTTCCGCCGCCATAACGCTGACCATCAGGGGTTCCCCGACCGCGCAGGCGTAACTCTCACCGAATATCTGCCCCGCTCCAATCCCCGCAATGATCTGTCTGTCTCCCCAGTAATCTTCCCGCATCACCTGGACCGAACCGGTAATTACCATTCCAACGGTGGTAATCGTATCACCCATTCGGAAAATGTATTCGTCTTTTTTATAGGACCGGCTGACGGCGGACAGGCATTTCAGGACACTCTCCGTCTCCTCCTCCGTAAAGCCCCGGAAAAGGCAATTATCCGGCATCGATTTATTTTTCATAATTTTTCTCCTTTACGTTGTAATTACAACAGACATATTGCAATCATTTTAATATACTGTAACCACAAGTTCAAGAGGTACAGGAAAAAGAACTTACTGTTATATTACCGGTTCAGAAAGTGAGGAATTATTATGATAAGAAGAATTATAAAAATCAACGAAGAAAAATGTAACGGCTGCGGTATCTGCGCCGCTGCCTGCCATGAAGGAGCCATCGGGATGGTGGATGGAAAGGCAAAGCTTTTAAAGGATGATTACTGTGACGGTCTTGGGGACTGTCTCCCGGCCTGTCCGACAGGAGCCATTACATTTGAAGAAAGAGAGGCGGCGCCCTACGATGAAGCGGCCGTTAAGGCAAGAGCCGCCGCAAAAGCCGCAAAAAAATCACCGGCTGCGGAGCATTCCGGCGAGGAAACTCCTCTCCCCTGCGGCTGTCCCGGCTCCCAGAGCAGAACAATAGTACGTCCCGGTGACGGCGGAGCCCCTGCCTACCACACCGTTGACCATCATGCGGACGCGGCCGGTACGGCCTCCTGTTCCGGAGCCCCGGTTCCGGTAAGTCAGTTATCCCAGTGGCCGGTTCAGATTAAACTTGTTCCGGTCAGGGCGCCTTACTTTGACGGAGCGAAGCTCTTAATTGCAGCCGACTGTACCGCCTATGCCTATGCCAATTTCCATAACGAGTTTATCAAAGGCAAAATCACCCTGATTGGCTGTCCGAAGCTGGATTCCGTGGACTACTCGGAAAAGCTGACGGAAATTATCAGGAACAACGATATTAAGAGCGTTACCGTAGTGCGCATGGAAGTTCCGTGCTGCGGCGGAATCGAACACGCGGCGAAAAATGCGCTGCAGGCCAGCGGGAAATTCATTCCATGGCAGGTTGTAACCATCTCAACCGACGGCAGGATTCTGGACTGAACGTAGAGTAAACGGTAACTTAATTCTATGCAGATTCCATATGAAAGGAGAAAACCATGAAATATCCCTATATAAAAAATATCGCCCATGAGGAAGCCGTTACTTTGTGCGGTCAGGTCACAACTCAGCCGGGACAGCTTGTCAGCAAAACCCTGGCCCAGAACAGCGCCGTCAGCATCACGCTCTTCGCCTTTGACAAGGATGAGGAAATCAGCACCCACGATTCCGAGGGTGACGCGATGGTCACCGTACTTGAAGGAAGCGGCCGTTTTACCGTGGACGGCAAAATCCACGTCCTGAACGCAGGGGAAACCCTGGTTATGCCGGCCAAGAAGCCCCACGCCGTGTATGCGGAAGAACCTTTTAAAATGCTTCTAGTCGTAGTTTTCCCATTTAATAAAGAAGCGTAACGGGCTTCTCTCATCACATCACTTATACCAGCTTAAAAAAGGAGAAAAATAAATGAACGATAAAATGTTTTGTTTTCAGTGCGAACAGACCGCCGGATGCAGCGGCTGTACCGGCAGGGCCGGTGTCTGTGGTAAAACGGCTTCCGTGGCCGGACTTCAGGATGAACTGACCGGCGCCCTGATCGGCCTTGCCAGATCCTGTTCCAGCAATCCGGTCACGGATAAGACCTGCCGGATTATTCTGGAAGGACTTTTTACCACCGTTACCAACGTTAGTTTTGATGAGGATTCCATCCGGCAGATGATAAAACAGGTGCAGGAAGAAAAGAATTCCATCGTGCCCGGCTGCCGGGCCTGCGGTTCACCCTGCGGCCATAACAGCGATTACGACATGAACAGCCTCTGGAATGCCGATGAGGACATCCGTTCCCTGAAATCCCTGATTCTGTTCGGTATCCGTGGGATGGCGGCCTATGCCTACCATGCCATGGTGCTGGGATACTGCGACGACACGGTCAACCGCTTCTTTTTAAAAGCCCTGTTTGCCATCGGCGAGGATTGGGGCATGGATGAACTGCTCCCCATTGTGATGGAGACGGGCGAAGTAAATTTACGCTGTATGGAGATGCTGGACCGTGCAAATACGGAATCCTTTGGAACCCCGGCTCCCACTACGGTTCCCCTTACCGTGGAAAAAGGCCCGTTTATCGTCATCAGCGGCCACGATTTATACGACCTGAAACTGCTGCTCGAACAGACGGAGGGAAAAGGCGTCAATATCTATACCCACGGTGAAATGCTCCCGGCCCATGCCTATCCTCTCCTGAAAAAATATTCCCATCTGAAAGGAAACTTCGGCACGGCATGGCAGAACCAGCAGAAGGAATTTGCAGGTATTCCTGCTCCCGTACTTTTCACCACCAACTGTCTGATGCCGGTGAAAGAAAGCTACTCCGACCGTGTATTTACGACCGAAGTTGTGGCCTGGCCGGGACTTGTCCACATCGGGGATGATAAAGATTTTACCCCTGTCATTGAAAAAGCCCTGGAACTCGGCGGGTATGAGGAAGACCGGGAATTCACAGGCATTAACGGAGGAAAAGAGGTGACGACAGGTTTTGGTCACGGAACCGTTCTTTCCGTGGCGGATAAAGTGGTGGAGGCCGTAAAATCCGGCGATATCAGCCATTTCTTCCTTGTGGGCGGCTGCGACGGCGCACGCCCGGGAAGAAATTACTATACCGACTTCGTAAAACAGGCTCCTGCCGACAGCGTGATTCTCACCCTGGCCTGCGGTAAATACCGGTTCAACGATCTGGATTTAGGAACGGTTGCCGGACTTCCCCGCCTGATGGATATGGGACAGTGTAACGATGCCTACAGCGCCGTCAAGGTGGCTCTGGCCCTGTCGGATGCCTTCGGCTGCGGCGTCAACGACCTTCCGCTGACCCTGGTACTGTCCTGGTATGAACAGAAAGCGGTCTGCATTCTGCTGTCGCTGCTTCATCTGGGCATGCAGGGAATTTACCTGGGTCCGACGCTCCCCGCTTTCCTCTCTGAAAATGTGCTGAATTATCTCGTTGAGAACTTCCACATTTCACCGACCGGAACTCCGGAAGAGGATTTAAGGAAGATGCTTGGAAAATAAGAACGGCTCCCCGTCATCCGGCGTATTCCGGCATAGAAAACAAACGGCGCGGGCTTAACGTCTCATACCTATCAAAGGCAGATGAAACATTAAAAACCGGAAACGGGATGTTTCATCTGCCTTTTGCCGTGACGCAAAACTGGACACCGGCCCCGATAACCGCAAACGTCAGCCCCACCACCACGGTCGACAGGACGGTAAATCCCGTTTGCTGTGCATTTATCATTCTCATACTGCTGTCCATGATGGAAAAACCGCCGCCCAGCGAGGTTGTCAGTATAAGAACCACTTTCGTAAATTTCATTGCCAGAAATCCGGCGGCCGCCCCCAGAACCGCAGGCAGCAAAACCAGGAGAACTCCCTCTTCCCGCATCAGGATTTTTCCTGTTTCAAATACCATCAGAAAGGCCAGGATAAAAATCCCCGCAAGGTACAGCCGGAATGCGGCCGCCCCCACCACAAGCCCCGCAATCAGAGCCGCCAGCGCGGTAATCCAGCCGCTTCCGCTCAGTTTCCACGCGATATTGCCTCCGAACAGCGCTCCCACCATAAAGCCCGACAGGCCAATCCACAATTCTTTTAACCGGTAACCGTAAAAACAGTTTAAAACTGCGATTACAAGTGTCACGGCCGCCGATAAAATTCCTGATTCTATGTTCATTTCCATTGTCTCCTTCTATATTTATGACGCGGCTTTTCCATACTCTTTTTTACTGTTCACAACCATCTAAAAGGCACCGTGCCGCGAACAGTAACACGCATCGCGCAATTCTTCCCGTAAATAATAACCATAATTTGCAATATTTCTGCATATTTTTCTCTCTTACGTGACAACCTATCAAAGAGGTGATAATATGGCATCCTATGTAGCTCCGGCAGTCCAGGAAAAATTCGAATCACTGTCTGTTGATTTGAAAAATTCGATTCTGGAACGCAATGTCCGGTTGGAAAATGTCTTTGATTTAATCAAAGTATTAGAAGAGATCGTGGCGGAAAGTGAAAACTGACGCCCGGACACCGGTACCGGAGAAGATCTGATAAACCAGACTTTTTCCGGTATCCGGTATCTGATTGGGCAGGCAGTGCCGCCGGATATTCTGAGGCATTGCCTGTTTTTCCGGGCGGGCAGCTGCTGATTCCGTCTTATCCCATATGGTAGATTATTGACCATATTTTCCCACTCATTCTTCTTCCGGAATTTTCTCACATGTTTGTCTTACCGTATTAAACATAAAGTTAAATCTAACGTAAATCATAAAGTTATCCACAAAAAAAGCTGCGCCGCACTTCTGTATCCACAGAACTGCAACGCAGCTTTTTTTGAATGTCGATAACCTCTTCTCTTCACAGACAGGTTACCGTTATAAAACGGAGATGGAGGGATTTGAACCCTCGCGCCGGTTACCCGACCTACCGCATTTCGAGTGCGGACCCTTCAGCCACTTGGGTACATCTCCATATTTCAGACGCAGCAGACATGGCCTGCTACTGCACCTCTGATATTATACTAAACATTTTGATATTTGTCATCCACTATTTTGCTTCCGGACCGTAAAATAATACGTTTTGCCGTATTCCGCGGGCGCAGAGTTTATGAATTTTTCAAATAGAAAAAGGAAATCTTGGGTATAATAGATAAAAAATCGAAAGGACACTTAATACGCAATGGTACTGCTTAACGAAATCCAGTTAAAACAATTTGAGCAGCATCTCATCAATGAAGAATGTGCTGCATCTACTATCGAAAAATATCTGCGTGATATACGCGCCTTTCTATCCTCTCCGGCCTGCGGAACAGAGCTTTCCAAAGACATGATTCTTGAATATAAAAAAAGCCTGTCGGAAAAATACAAATCAACCAGCACCAACAGTATGCTGGTTGCCTTAAACCGTTTTTTATCTTTTTGCGGATATCATGATTTACAGGTTAAGTTATTAAAAATCCAACACCGCTCATACCGGGAGCAAGATAAAGAACTGAGCATAGCAGAATATAAAAAATTAGTCCTGGAAGCCAAAAAGAATAAAAATGAACGGCTCTGCCTTCTCATCCAGACAATCTGCAGTACGGGGATCAGAGTGAGCGAACACCGGTATATTACGGCAGAAACGCTCCGCACAGGCAGTGTGCGCATTGCTAATAAGGGAAAAGAAAGGACAATTTTTCTCTCGAAAGATTTAAGACAGATATTGGCCAGATACTGCAGGGAAAACCGCATCGGCACAGGTCCTGTTTTTGTGACGAAGAACGGAACGCCTCTCAACCGATGTAATATCTGGGCAGAAATGAAAGCGCTGTGTAAAAACACGGGAATTGAGCCCAAAAAAGTGTTTCCCCATAATCTTCGCCATCTTTTCGCCCTGACCTATTACCGGCTGGAAAAGGATATTGTACGGCTCGCAGATATTCTGGGACACACAAATATAGAAACAACCCGAATCTATACTTCTACAACTGAAGAAGAATGTATCCGCTCCCTGTCCAGATTGAACCTGCTTCTATAGAGGAAGCTTCTTACTGTAAGAGAGAATCTGGTTTAAAAATAACATAATCGACATTATGTGATGAAATTACATAAAAATGCAACTCTTTACCAAATTATTATGCCTCAGTAAGGGGATTTTTGCAAGATATATTTAGAAATATATGGTATACCTCTGGCTTTTTGCGCCCATTTATCGGTAGATAACACAGGACGTGTTAAACCCGCATGCGAAATGAAAAGAGGCGCCGAACGGATTTAATTTTCCGGCACTCAAAAAAGATTCCGGCTGAATGAAATAATGACGCAGCCCGAATATTCTGTTCTCGATAAAAAATCGTCTATTATATTGTATTTTTCCTTGACAGCAGGTAAAAACAACCGGCTGTTTTTTTGATGAGAATTTGGGAAGCGTACCGTTGGATGTGTGATTCGCCGCTGTTTCATCACATAATGTCGATTATGTTATAAATCAATATTCCTGTATTTAAAAACTGCAAAAAACAGATAAAAAGGAGGGCGGCAATGGAAGAAACAGCAACGGTTCAACTTGAGCTTAATGTAAACATAAATCTTCCCTGCGAAGAAAGGGAAATAAACGGCAATACCGATGCGGCATTCAATTATGCCAGATACTGCCGAGATATTTTCCGAATCCGGCAGAACCTCCAAAATACTCTGTCTCCAAAAGAGGGGAACCATAAGGAGGAAACACATGATTAAAAAACACAAATTTCCGCTGTCCGCAATTACCGGAACCATACTTTGTATCCTTCTTGTTCCGATTATTCTGATGAATATAATTTTAATCACACGTACCTATCTGAATCCCGATGAACTTCCGGGGATATTCGGGGTTAAACCGGCCATCGTGCTCTCGGGTTCCATGGAGCCGGCAATTCATACGGGCGACCTGATTTTCATTCACGAAACGGAACCGTCGGTGCTTCGGGAAGGTGATGTCATCTGCTATCTCACATCCGGAAAAGCCGTAACTCACCGAATCATGGACATTACCGCCGGAGAAGACGGTTTGCCCCGGTATGTGACTCAGGGTGATGCCAATAATACGGCGGACCGTCTGGCGGTCTCTGCGGGACAGATTGAAGGTATCTGGAAAGGAGGACGGATCGGCGGACTGGGAAATGTTATCCTCTTTATCCAGACTCCTGTGGGCATGATTCTTTTCATCTTCTGTCCTCTCCTCCTTTTCATTCTCTGGGACATCCGGCAGCGACGCCGCCTGGATAAAGCAGATGCCGCACGAACCGCCAGACTGGAAGCCGAACTGGAAGAACTCCGCTCCGGCCAGGCTGCCGCACGAAGGGAACCGGAAACAAAAAAAGAATAGCTGTTCATGCACCAGCTTCTGCCTGCGGGCACAGAGCAGACTGAAGCTGTAACTATAACCAGACTCCTGCCTGGGTGCAGACTGCCGCAGGCACATGCGGGAACCGTGCCTGGGCGATACATAACCTCTACACGGTTCCCCATTTATAAAAGAAAGCGAGGAAGAGTACATAATGAAGAAAAAGTCTTATGTAGGCCGCCTTGGCGCCCTTGCCCTGATGCTGACTGTAATCACTACCTGTCTCCTGGGCGGAACCATGGCCCGATATGTAACCGAAGTAACCGGATCCGCCACAGCTACGGTAGCCGCCTGGAGTTTTAAAGCCAATCATGGCGGAGCTGAACTAACCACTACTACTCCTATTGACCTGGGCGACACCAGTTATGATGAAACGACTCTGAAAGAGGGCGTTATCGCTCCCGGTGCAAGCGGAAAATTCACGATTGAGATCGATGGCAGCGGCAGTGAAGTGGGCATTGACTACGATGTAGCTATCAAAGCTTCGACGACAAAGCCTGACGCATCCGGAACCAACTTACCGGATGATTTACTGTTTTCAACAGAAGAAATCACTGCTTCAAAACCAGGTGTCGCTCTGAATAACTTAACGATTCCAACCGGTAATATTGACTATTCCACTACAGCCAATGATATGAAAAAGGACATCACAATCTACTGGGCATGGGGATTTGGAGAGAACGATACTAAAACCAGTAATGACAACACCTATGCCGGAAAGACCTGGGCTCTGGATATCACCGTCACCGGCAAACAGATTGTTCCAACGTCATCCAACCCATAAACTTCATATCAATCATTCATTTTCCGCCCCCTGTGCCGGGGCGGTCCCCCGGGGGGATGAAATCAGCCCTCAGGAAAGGGCATCACAAACGGTGATGCCTTTTCCTGCAGGCTGAAAACAGATTGTTTTCGTTACAGATAAGGAGGATACCGGAAAAATGGCGCGAGTTTACAATACTGCATCTCCCCCCGCTCCAGAGGAAGATGAATCAAAAAGACGGTGGCTGCTTCTGTTCCTGCTGCTGTCCCTGGCTCTTATTACCTCCTGCGTTGCCGGATATTTGCTGGGAAAACGTGCCGGACAAAAGCCGGCCGGACAAATCATCGATACGATTTTACTTGCCCCGGAAGAATCTGCCGCCAGAACCAGGACACATCTGACAGGGCGCATTTTCTATTCAGACGGCTCCCCGGCTGCCGGACGGCATATCGAACTTCACAGTGAGCCCGTCTCGACGGTTACTGATTTGGACGGACGTTTTTTATTTCCCAATGTTTCGTTTGGTGAACACACTATCACTGTTTATAACCAGGACGGCTCCGTGGATGCGAAACAGCCCGTCACCATATCACCGGATAAAGAGGAACAGGGCGTAATTATCACCAGAGACTCCAACCAGGACTACGCCATCACCGTTGCCGTCGATATCAGAATCCTGGAACTGGTCATCGAACTGGACGACGGCCAAATTACGCTTCAGCCGGACCGGCATCTTTATGCCGATGACCGTGGATGGGTCACAACACCGTCCGGTACGGCATCTACCAGCAGCGGTGTCATTGTAACGCCGGGAGGAGCCGTCCACCTGCCGGACGGTACCATTGTAATCCCCAACAGCAGTGGAAACGCCGCCGCAGTTATTTTACCGGATGACACCGTAATTTATCCGGACGAACCAATAACAGGAAACGGTTATACCGTTGAACCGGACGGCTCCGTCACCCTGGCGGATGAAACGTTAATCAAACCGGACGGGACTATCACTCTCCCGGGGTCGGAAATCCAGGCTCCCGGAGAAAACGGCGTAATTATTAATAATGAATCAGTTATACCAATAGGCGGAAACGCTTTACCGATACAAGAGCGTCAGACAGAGGCCGACAGCCCATCAGAGACATCGGGCGTCCCCGACGGGAGCAGTCCCTCCGCTAAACCAAATACCGATGCCGGTCCTGACGCTTCCCCAGATAATACGGCACCGTCTCATTTACCTGACGCTCCTGCTCCATCGGACGGCTCTGAATCATCAGCCGTAGGCAGCGGCGGCAACTCCGGCGGCGGAGGACATGGCGGCAGCCACACGAAAAACACGGAGGCCAGCACTGAAGGCACCGAACCCACCACCGAAGGCACCGAACCCACCACCGAAGGCACTGAGCCCACCACCGAAGGCACTGAACCCACCACCGAAAGCGGTGAAGGTGAACTTACTTTTTGGGGAAATGTCAAAGATACCGCTCACTATACTCCATGGAACCAGGGCGATATAATCGATTTGTTCTATAACCGTACAGGCGGGCCTGCGGAAAAAATAGCCCCGGGCTCCTCCGGATTTTACCGTTTCCAGTTAAAAAACACGCTCTCCAGAGAGTTAAGACTTACACTGGATATTTCCGAGGGAGAGGTCCATCTTCCTCTTCAAATTACGCTGACTCCTTTAAAAGCAAACGGCGGCAAACTCACCAGACAGGCTGTATCCGGTTCCATTACGGACGGTAAACTGACCTTGCAGGATAAAATCGGTGCGAACGAATTTATTACATACCAGTTAGACTGGGAATGGCCGTTTGCCGGGAATGACACAGCCGATACCGCGATAGGGGAGGCCGGAGGGATATACACGCTTCAGCTTCTGATTCATGCCGAGGAGAATTGACAATACCATGAAAATAATATGCAGGTTTTTACGGCAATTGCTTTTGCTTATCCTTATCCTCCTTTCGGCGGTATGTCTCCACCAGCTTGCCGCATGTGCCGTTTCGGGCCAAAAACTGCCCTCTGTTTTGGGTTATTCTTCTGTCACGGTATTATCCGGCAGTATGGAACCCGCTTTTTCGGCCGGAGACCAACTGATTATCCGGCGCGAAGCACAATATGAGCCGGGCGATATGATAAGCTTTTGGAATGACGGCATCCTGATCACACATCGCCTGATTGAGCAGACCGATAAGGGAAGTATTACAAAAGGGGATAACAATAATACCCGGGACGAAGCTCCTGTGCGGCCGGAACAGATTGCCGGGCGCGTCGTTCTGATTCTCCCCCGCGCGGGAAATGCTCTGCTTTTTCTGCGCACGCAGAAGGGTGTCCTGACGATATTATTTCTGGGACTTTTGATTTGGTTCCTTCCAGGTTTGATAAAGAGAATGAATGGTTACAGAAAGAGGTGCAGAAAATGAGAAAACATCTGTCGGCCATCAGAATTGCCGCATATCTGTTCTGTCTGTCCGCGGCGGGTGCACTGGTTATCGGGACTACCTACGCCTTTTACAGCAGCAGTGTCTCCGGCTCTGCAAAAGCAAAAACGGCCGCATTTGCCCTAGATGTAACAGATTCACACCAAAATCAGGTGGATCTGACCGCGGAACTGGCAGGCATGAGGCCGTCACAGGAAAAAGAGATTGCCTTTGTGGTTACAAATACTAAAAACAGCACGGTCAGTGATGTGGCCCAGGAATATTCCATTACCATCACCACCACCGGCAATCTGCCGCTTACCTACAAGCTGCAGGGCGCCGACACTTCCGCTCCGGAAGGCGGTTATGTGACAGAGTCCGGGCCGCTCTCCTGGTCGGGAGGCCTGCTGCCTTTTTCCTCTTCCGGCGTCACACATACCTATGTTTTAACCGTTATATGGCCTCCCGATGATGACGATGAAAGTCTCTCGGACGAAATTGATCTGATCACTATGACCATTGACGCAAGGCAGGCTCTGCCGGATGCCGCGCCATAACGGACAGGAGGTAAATAAATGAAACAATCTGCTTCAGGCGTCTTTATCAGGCGGCGCCTCCTGCCGGCCGCGGCGCTGCTGGCGGCAATCCTTTTATTGTCCTTTGCCGGCATCACCGCTGCCCGCTATGTGACACAGCATCAGAAAGCCGGAATCGCCTCGGCTCAGGATTTCTATTTCACCAGTGATCTGCTGAAAGAAAATCCACCGGCCGGCACCTTTTATTATATGGATCCCCAGGCCGGTAGTTTTCAGATAAACGTTTATAATTATGCCGATTCCCAAAGAACGACGTCTGTCGACATTGACTATACCTACAGCATCGTCAACGGAACGGACGGCGGAGCCGGCACAAGCGGAGCCGGCCTTTTATCCGGCGGCGCTGAAAGCACAGGACTTATCACGGTTTATCCCGGCCAGGACGGCAGTGATGTTACCGTAGCCGTAACCGCTTCATCCCCCTATAAGAAAATACTCACAGCCACATTTAAAATGACTCTCGGCAATCAGTTTCTGGTGGATGACAATTCCGGCGGCACTGCGGCGGTTCTTATTATAACCTGTACCGACTCGGCAAAAGACATCCCTCTTCTGCTCCCCGATTACGTGATTCCCGACGCCACCGACGAGCGCATCGTATCAGCGGACGGAAGCTATATTTTTAAATCGCCCGGCTGCGGCGTTTATTCGCTGGTTCTTTTGAAACTGACCGCATCGGCCGATCTGAGCCGGGACAGTACCCCCTTTGCCGATCAAATCAATCTGAAATGACTTTAAAATCATCACAACCGGAACAGTCCGTTCCCGGCTTTTCAAATGGAGGAGTAGCCATGAGGATAAAATCTCTGAAAAAAAGAATTTTCCGCAGAGGCCCGCGTCGCCGCTTTCTGGCGTTCCTGGTGGTTCTCTGCCTGTTGTTGAGTCATCTGAATCTCGGCTTTATGGCCGCCTATGCAACGGGCGGCAAATCTAAAACCTTTCATATCGGTACAAATATTACCGCAAAACTGAGAGACGGAGTACTGACTCTTTCCGGGACCGGGGATACCGATGATTATCAGGCAGACACAGCCCCGTTTTTGGACTACAGCGGAGAAATTCATACCCTGGTCATTGAAAGGGGAATTACCTACATCGGTTCATATCTGTTTTACGGACTCGGTGAACTGGGAGGTGAACTGAGCCTTCCTGAAAGTATCGTCGGCTTCGGTGATTATGCCTTTTCAGGTGATACACAGGAAACAGCTCCTCATTTTACTAAAATCCGCAATCTGTTTGAGTACGGAGAGATTGCCCGGATGGAGGAGACGGATGATAGGGACGATACGGATGATGGAGATGATTCAGAAGAAACGGATAGAGGCAGTAAGCCTAAAAAACATAAACCCTCAAAGACTCCGGGAGACGGTCAAAAGATTGCCACCGATTCAAATGCGGAAACAGCATCAGTATCAGACCATCCGGCTCAATTGACCTTCCAGCCCCTGAGTGGAACAGGCTTGGAATCCTCAATTCAAAGTTTCTCAGGAGGCAAATCAGACAAATCCGAAGGGTCATCCTCAGGAGGCGATAAATCTGAGCATACCGGCTCCACCTCCGGGAAGTCTGAAGCTGGGAAATCAGAAGCTGGGAAGTCTGAAACCAATAATTCGGATTCTTCCGGCAGCGCCAGCGGCTCCGATTCCTCGAAAAACAGTGCGGACAGCTCCAGCGGGGATAGCTCCTCCGGCTCTGATAACAACGGTTCCGGCGACAATGGTTCCTCCAATTCCGATAATGACAGTTCAGGCGGTAATATTTCCTCCAATTCCGATAATGGCAGTTCTGGCGGTAATATTTCCTCCGATTCCGGTAATGGCAGTTCAGGCGGACACGATTCTTCCAATTCCGGCGGCAGCAGCTCTGGCGGAAATGACTCTTCCGCCCCCATTAACGGCAGTTCCGGTGGAAATGATTCCTCCGGCTCTGATGGCGACAGCTCCGGCACAGACGATTCCTCCCAGTCCGGCGGCAACAGCTCCGGCGTGAATGATTCCTCCCAGTCTGATGGCAACAGCTCCGGCACAGACAATTCCTCTCAGTCCGGCGGCAACAGCTCCGGCGCGAATGATTCCTCTCAGTCCGGCGGCAACAGCTCCGGCGCGAATGATTCCTCTCAGTCCGGCGGCAACAGCTCCGGCG
>NZ_URHZ01000071.1 GCF_900547735.1 uncultured Clostridium sp.
TGCCGGACAGGATTTCCACCTGTTAAATATCACACCCTTTTCTGGGCGCACTAGTGTCCGTTATGTACTCCAAAGAGCGCAAGCGTTTCCCGCAGGAACTTTTTCTCCCGGATTCCCCACCCGCGACAACCTCCAAACCGGGACTGAAGACTCACAACCTCCCCTCACCATCCCGAACCCCGGCCGTTCCGGCGGCGTTCTCATTATTCAACTTTTCTTTTATGTTCTTCCCAGGCCTTCTGGAGCAGTTCCGGTTTTTCGAATAGATGGAGCGCTGTGAGAGCCAGTACTTTTGCGGCTGTTATCATCCCCTTTTCTCCGATGGAGCACCCGGTCTGGGAGACCATCTGCCAACTGTGTCCCGGTGTTCCCGCCGCACAGCAGGCCGTGTAAAGCTGCACGGTGGGAACAAGATAACTCACATCCCCCACATCGGTGCTCACCGGAAGACAGCCGCCGGTTCCCTCATAGGAAACGAGGTTTCCGGCGATTGGTTCCTGCCACCTTTCTTTTCTGTCTTTCACGTCCCGGGCGTTCTCTGAGAAAGTCTGACGGAGACGGGCGGCAAGGTCCCTCTCCTCTTCCGTATAGACGGGAAGTTCCACTTTCTGAAGCTGTTCCCAGGCAATCCGGTTCAGGCAGTCATTGGGGATATAATCGCTGTAACTGTTTCCGTCTTCCATCTCCACTTCCGTATCCGTCATCATCGCCGCTCCGCGGGCCGCACGGAACAGTCTGTCTTTCAGTTCCTCCGCCTGCTCCCTCTTAGGCGCCCTCACCTCATAGGCGGCCGATGCCCTGGCCGGAATCACATTGGGGGCCGTCCCTCCCGCGTCGGTAATGGCATAGTGGATTCTGGCCTCAGGAATGATGTGTTCCCTCATAAAATTAGAGGCAATGTTTAAGAGTTCCAGGGCATCCAGCGCACTCCGCCCCATATGAGGGCAGGATGAGGCATGGGCGGACTTACCGGTAAAATGGAAACTCATGCACAGATCCGCCAGGGATCCCCTCCCCTCAATTCCGTTAAAATCCATCGGATGCCAGGTCAGCGCAGCATCCAGTCCCAGAAAGCAGCCCGCTTTTGCCATGTGGACTTTTCCGCAACCCTCCTCCTCACCCGGACAGCCATAATATCTGACCGTCCCCATAAGGCCATGTTCCTCCATATATTCCTTTACCGCAACAGCCGCAGCCAAAGAACCGCAGCCGAGAAGATTATGTCCGCAGCCATGGCCGTTCCCGTTTTCTTTTTCCGGCTCCTTAGCGGCAATTCCGGCTTTCTGCGACAGCCCTTCCAGGGCGTCAAATTCTCCCAGAAAGCCGATGACGGGACTGCCTTCCCCGAAGCTCCCCACAAACGCGGTCTGGATTCCGGCGAGATTCTTCTCCACGCGGAAACCATTTTCCTTAAGAACCCGGCAGAGTATGGAAGCAGAACGCACCTCCTCCATCCCGGTCTCCGCATAATTCCATATTTCCCTGCTGAGTCCTGTAAACTCTTCTTCCCGCCTTTTCGTGAAACCGTTTATCCACCGGAGTTTCTGTTCCATTATTTTTCACCTTTCCCTGTGTTCTCTCTATATTCCAATCGCCACCGCAATGGTCAGCATAACAGCCTGCAGTACAAACATCATTCCAAAGAGCTTTGCCACAAACTTCAGCCAGCGGTCCATTCCAATTCCCATGACGCCGCAGGTAATTGCCACGGCCGTCGGCCAGAACACGTTGGAGAATGCGTCGCCGAACTGGAATGCCATAATGGCTATGTAACGGCTCAGGCCCACAAGATCCGCGAGCGGGGCCATAATCGGTATCATTACAACCGCCTGTCCGGTTCCGGACGGGATAAACATATTTACAATATTCTGCACCGCCAGCATGCCGAAAGCAGACAGGCCGCGCGGCAGGCTCTGCACCAGATTTGCCATCCATAAGACGACCGTGTCGATAATTCCTCCCTGTGTCAGAATCACCTCAATCGAGCGGGCAAATCCAATCATCAGCACGGCAAAAATCATCCCTTTGGAGGATTCAATAAAAGCCTCCGCCAGTTCCGTCAAATCCATCCTGTTGACAAAGCCGGTAATGATCATAAATCCAAGGAACAGCGCGGCCAGCTCCGTCAGGTAGAAACCGTACTTTGTCACTCCGACGGCCAGCGCGGCAATCAGAATTCCAAAGAGAGCCAGCGTTACCTTCTGCCGCCCGGAAAACGGGAGCGCCACCATCTCCTCCCGCGACATGGAAACCGCGTCTTCCTTCACTCCGTACAGAACACTCTTCTTCGGATCTTTTTTAATTTTTTCGGCATAGTGCATCAGGTAGAGGGTCGTACAGGCCGTAAAAACAACGAGCGTCACACAGCGGAAAACCGTCAGCATCGGAGTTGTAATCGGCACTCCCGCAATACCGCTGGCAATGCCGACGTTAAACGGATTAAAAATAGCCCCGGCGCAGCCCGTCACCGTACCCAGCTCCACAATTCCGGCTCCCACCACCCTGTCATATCCCAGAGAGAGCGCGATTGCCACAAACAGAGGGATAAATCCCCAGGCCTCCTCATGCATTCCGAATGTCGCCCCGCCAACCGCAAAAAGGCAGGTGAAAATAGGAATCAGCAGATAATCCTTATCCTTCATCTTCCTGAGAATCGTTCCCACGAGCGCATTGAGCGTTCCGCTCTTCATCAGAATCCCCACATAGCCACAGGCAAAGAGGAGGAAAAAGCTGATATCGGCCGAAGCGACAAACCCTTCATAGATACATTCCAAAAGCCTCCACGGCCCCACCGGGTTCGCAGGAATCCTCCCGTAGCTGCCGGGAATTACAAGCGCTCTTCCCAGCGCCTCATCCATCTCCCTCTTAAACGCCCCGGAAGGAAGAATCCATGTCAAAACTGCACTTACCACAATGATGAAAAATATAATGATATAAGGATGTGGTATTTTCATTGCTTTCTTTTCTTTCATTTTTGTACCCCCGTTTTATTTTAGTATACTTTTAGTACAGTACCTTATATTAAATATGCTACCACACCGCCTGAGCAAAGTCAACGGAAGATATACCGGTAATATTCACAAAAAAACTGCTGCATTTTTATGCAACAGTTCTTAAAGTTTTCCTCACCTCCCAGCAAAACCAGCCCCCAGTGTGCCGGTGGCTGAATTTCATTGCTACAGTACTTCAATATCTAAAATTTTCCTAAAATTAACTCTTTCCCTTGACTCTTTCCTTCCATTTGGTTATATTATTAACCATATTTAATTATCTTTAGTTAACTATCTTTCAAAGACAGGAGTGTAATTATGAATTTAAGAAGCAGCCTCAACCGCCTCTATTACAATATGACAATCCATGATATCCGTTTTATCAACCGTTCCGTAACCGGAAACCTGTCATACAACAGCGTCATGTATCTGGATGTCATCGATTTTCAGGAGAACTGCACCGTCAGTTCCCTGGCCGAGACGCTCAGGATATCGAAACCGGCCGTCACAAAGAAGGTAAATGAGCTGATTGAACTGGGATTTGTAGTCAAGACACAGTGTGAAACAGATCGGCGTATTCATTACCTGAGCGTCAGTGATGCAATCCGTAAAAATTCGGAGCTCTATGACCGCCCTTACGAGCGCGCCCTCCGCACAATTGAAAAAGAATTTGATAAAGAGCATTTGGATATTCTCTGCCGTATCCTCGATACGTACAGTGAAGAAGTGATGAAAGAGGGTGGGGAATAATGGAACATAAAATGTTTGCCACTCTCTCTCCCCTGAAGCTGTTCTTCCGATGCGCCCTTCCAAGTATGGCGGGAATGGCGGTTTCATCCCTGTACATGGTGGCCGACGGTATTTTTGTCGGCAAATTTATCGGCGCCGGAGCGCTGGCCGCAATCAACCTTGTCATGCCTGTCATTATGATCAGTTTTGCATTGGCCGACATGGTGGCCGTCGGCTCTTCCGTCCAGATTTCCATCCGTCTCGGACAGGGAAAAGAGAAAGAGGCCTGCAGCGTTTTCAGCTTCAGCGCCCTCTTTATCGTCGCTATCTCCTGCCTGGTAGGCCTGGCCGGATATTTTGGCGGCGCCTGGGCAGTCAGGCTCATGGGAGCCGGAGCCGATGTCCTGGACGCCGCCGTCGAATACATGCGCGTATATGCTGTTTTCGCCCCTTTTATCATGATTTTCTTTGCCCTTGACAATTACCTAAGGGTCTGCGGGAAGACAATTTACAGTATGGGGATGAATATTTTTATCGCTCTCTCCAACCTGTTCCTCGACTGGCTTTTTATTGTGCATTTCCGGATGGGAGTATCCTCGGCTGCGCTGGCATCCTGTATCAGCCTGACAATCGGAACGTTAATCGGGCTGCTGCCGTTTTTTGGCAGGAAACTTGTTCTGCGCTTTGTCACTCCCCGCATCCCGTGGCACATACTGAGAAATATCATCGGCAACGGCAGTTCGGAATTCTTTTCTAATATTTCCGCCTCCGTCTTCATGGTCATTATGAACACGGTGCTGCTTAAATTGTCCGGTTCGATGGCGGTCGCCGCTTTTTCGATTGTCATGTACATTGACTCCTTTGTCAGCTCCATGCTCTTTGGTATGGTGGATGCGCTGCAGCCCGCCATCAGCTACAATTACGGCGCAGATAAATACGGCCGGATGTTCGGCCTGGAAAAGGTCCTGATGACGGCCGGAGCGGTTATCTCCATTTCCGCCATGTTATTTATGCTTACGGGAGGCCATCTCATCATCCCGTTCTTTATGGAGGGAAACCAGCCGGAACTGCTTGCCATGTCTTCCCGGGCAATGCGGCTTTTCTCCTTCTCCTATCTGGTAAACTGGATCGGGACGGCGGCAAGTTCCTTCTTTACGGCAATGAACCGGCCGGTTATCTCACTGGCCATCTCATCCGGGCAGACCTTTATCTTCCCGCTGGCCTCCCTTTTAGTCCTCCCCGCATTTCTGGGGATTGACGGCGTCTGGCTGACGTCACTGTCGGCGGAAATTATGACCGCTCTTCTTGCGGTGTCCTTCATGATGTGGTTCCGAAAAAAGCTGGCTCTAAAAATACCGGACTGAAAATACGATACCGGAAATGCCGTACTGTAAATCCGGTACTGTAAATCCCATACTGTAAATCCCATACTGTAAATCCCATACTGTAAATGCCGCAGGCGTTCCTGTTTCTTAACTGCCCGCGGCACTTACAACGGATTACCGTTCTGTCTGCTCACCCATATAAATAATCATCTTCATTACCTTCTCCGGGTTCCGGTCCGCAAACTCAAGAGCCTCCGGATACCGGCTGAAGGGATATCTCTGGCTCACGGTTTGGGAAATCTCAATTTTCCCTTCATAGAGAAGACGGATGGCCGTCTCAAAATCCTCCCGGACATACATCATATGCCCCAGCAGATTAATCTCCCTCCTCTGGATCAGAGGAATTTCAAAGTCCACCGGCTCTTTATAATTTCCCGTCAGGATAATATCGGAATCCGGTCTGGCCGCAAGAAGGATTTGTTTAAAAACTGCCGGAACTGCGGCGCAGTCTATGATAACGTCAGCTTTCCTGACCCCGAAACACTGCTCCACCGCAGCCTTCAGCTCCACGCTTTCCGTATTGGCCGTATCATCCGCTCCACATATTTTTGCATAGCAAAGGCGTTCCTCATTCCGGTCCGCCGCTAGTACCCGCTTTGCTCCTGCGGCTTTCGCGGCCTGTATCACAAGATTCCCAATGGTTCCCGCACCGACGACAAGCACATTTCCCCCCTGTATTCTCCCGCTTCTTCCGACGCATCCCACCGCTACCGCCAGCGGTTCGGCCAGCGCCGCTTTCTCCGGTTCCATATCGGAAGGTACGTGATGAAGGAACTTCTCCTCCACCGCATAGTACTCGCGGTTGCATCCGTCCACATGCACTCCCATCACTTTTAAATTCTCGCAGACATTAAAGCGTCCGGTCAGGCACGGGTAACAGGAACCGCACATAATCTGAGGCTCCACGGTGACCTTGTCCCCCTCTTTAAACTGCCTGACGCAAGCCCCCGTTTTTACCGCAACGGCCGCCATTTCATGCCCCATCACAACAGGCATTGTAACCGCCTTATGCTTTCCGTGATAAATCTGCATATCACTGCCGCACACGCCAAAGCACAGAATTTTCAGCAAAACCTGTGTTTCGGTTATCTCCGGTATAGATTCCTCTTCCATCACAATCCTGCAGGGCTCGTACACCCTTGCTGTTTTCATCATTTTATTTTTGGACACGTTCTCCTCCCCACATGATTCTCTAATACCGCCCCCGGCCATCAAAACCGCTTATTCCAAATGGCATCCGGCTGCGTCCTCGGCCACTTCCATCGCCATGTCCACGGATGCTTTGCCGTGCACAATCGCCCTGAGGCCCCTGAGGACTGCGGCGGGACAGCGGCTCTGCCAGATATTTCTTCCGTAAGTGATTCCTGCCGCCCCGGCATCCATCCCCTGTTTCGTCATCTCAAAACACTCGCGTGTCGTACGGCACAGAGGACCTCCCGAGATTACGACTTTGGCGGGTTCCCCCGTCCTTACTATCTCCTCGAATGTCTTTCCTGAACCGGTCCAGAATGTCTTAATTATATCAACCCCCAATTCCAGCGAAACACGGACGGCATATTTGACGTTTTCCACGCTGTGGCGCTCCGAATCCGGTATTAAACCGCCGCTTGGATAACTGTGGGTTACCGTGGGCATCCCGAATTTTTCCGCTGTCCTGATAAAAGAGGCCGCCCTCTCTATCTCCTGCCCCTCGTATTTACTGCACAGTGTCAGCCCCAGCGCAATGGCATCGGCTCCCAGTGTGACCGCCTCCTCCACCTGCGCAATTCCGGTCTCCTCCGGCGAAAGGAAACGCGTCGCATTGGTGCATTTGAGAATCAGCGGGACCTCGCCCGCAAAGCGTTCCATATGGCGGAGCGCTATCCCCTTATGTAAGGTCAGCGAATCCGGTTTTTCCTCCACCAATGATTTTAAAAGCCCGTCCATGTCCTCTATTCCGTTTATGGGACCGCATCCGAGTCCGTGATTGATGGCAACCATCAGAGCCTTACCGTCTCCGCCGAAAATACGTTTCATCCTGGTTGTCTTTCCGACACCTGTAAATGTTGGATTCATAACTTCTCCTTCTTTCTATTCCTGATTCCAGCCGTCCCACTGTTCAATCCGCCCCTCATTGTACGCCTCCATATAGCTTTGAAGCCTGGCTTTGTCAGGCATCGAATCGGAGCAGCTCTTGCCCGATATGGTTATGGAAGCTGCCGCCGCCGCAAACTTAAGAGCCTCCGGTATTGTCCCGCCTTCTATCAGTTTTGCAATCAATGTCCCGCAAAATGAATCGCCGGCTCCCAGCGTTTTGTAGACATGAGCAGGCATAACGGCTCCCTGATAGACGTCTCCGTCCTGAGTATAGGCTGCCGCTCCGTCCTCGCCCCGCTTCATGCACACCATCCTTACGCCCCGTCCCAGATAGGTTTCCGCAGAAATCCTGTCGTCCTTATTTCCCGGATTCACAATTTTTTCCAGAATGTCGAATTCTTCCCTGGTGGACACGATAATGTCCGCCAGCCCGGCCGCCATATGGTAATAGAGCGAAGTTTCCTCCTCCGAATACCATCCCTCGCGCCTGTAATCGGGATCAAACACAACCGTCACATTATTCCTCTTTGCGTATTCTACGGCCAGCAGCACGGCCTCCCGCGCCGGACTGGCGCACAGTGACGAACCCGAAACGAGCAGGACTTTAAACTGGCTGATAAAGCTCTCTTTCACCGCATCCATCTTAAGATGGAGATCCGCCGGATCCTGCCTGTAGAAAAAGTACTCAATTTTTCCTTTTTCCCTCTGCTCCGCAACAGCCAGGCTCTGCCGGATATTCTGCTCCTGTTCCACCGTCATCCCGGACGTGTCTATGCCCTCCTGTTCCAGGTAGTATTTTACATAGGAGCCGAATTTATCGCCTGAAATATTTCCGATAAAGGCCGTGTCCAGCCCCATTTTTGCCGCCTGCACAGCCGTATTGGTTGGGGAACCTCCCACATGTTTTGTAAATGAAACCACTTTTTCCATCGGGGCAAACTGTTCCGGATACAGGTCCACTCCTGAACGGCCGATGGCGACAAGATCTCTCGGCTTACTCCTGTCAAATAAAATTCTATCCACTCTTTTTCTCCTCCTCTATACCGCACGTCTTATTTACGCTTGACACCCTCTCCCCGCTTTATTGAAAAAACAGAGACGGCAGCGTCATCGAGATACCCGGAACAAATGTTATCACCAAAAGCAGCGCAGATAAGATCAGGATAAACGGCAGCATACACTTCACAATCTTCTCCATCGGCACATCGGACATGCCGACCAGCACATAAAGAACCATCCCCACCGGAGGCGTCAGAAGCCCAATCATCAGATTCAGAATCATGATAATCCCGAAATGGATCGGATCCACTCCATAGGATACCGCAATGGGAAGAAGCACCGGGGCCAGAATCGGAATCGCCGCCGAATTGTCCATAAATGTGCCGACAATCAGCAGAAGCACATTGATTACAATGAGTGCCAGGGCTTTGCTCGTCACAAAGCCGGTAAATGCCGCAGCCATCACTTCCGGGAATTTGGCATAGGTAAGCACCCAGGAAAATAACGCCGACGCCGATACAATCGTCATCACGCTGACCGTTGTCCTGGCCGTATCCATCAGAACCCCGGGGATTTCCCGAATTCCGATGGAGCGGTAGGCAAAACCCAGTATCAGACTGTAAACCACCGTTGCGCTCGCCGTCTCGGTAGGTGTAAATATGCCGGAAAATGTACCAGCAAGGATAATTACAGGGGTCATCAGAGGGAAAAACGCCCGCTTGAACGCCCTCCATTTTTCACCTGCGGAGGCCTTTTTATCTTTTACATAATTGCGTTTTCTGCATGTCATATATACTAAAAAGCACATCGTGCACGCCATCAGAAGTCCGGGTACGACGCCCGCCACAAACAGCCTGCCCACCGATACCTCTGCCGACACGGCAAATATGATGGCCGGGATGCTGGGCGGGATGATAGGGCCGATAATCGACGACGCCCCAGTCACGGCGAGACTGAAATCCTCATCATAGCCATGCTGCTTCATCGCCTGCACTTCCACGGCCCCCAGGCCTCCGGCGTCTGCGATGGCGGAACCCGACATTCCGGCAAAAATGACGCTGGCCGCCACATTGGCGTACCCCAGCCCGCCGGTCAGATGTCCCAGCATCTTCTGTGCAAAGTAGAAAATACGGTCCGTGATCCCCGAACTGTTCATCACCGCCCCGGCCAGTACAAACAGCGGAACCGCCAGCAGCGAAAACGAGTCTACGCCCGCGATCAGACGCTGGGGAATCACATTGAGCGGAATCCCATTTGTATACAGAAACACGAGGGAAGGGATAAACATGCAGTACACAATCGGAATATTCAACAGGATCATGATGAAAAATAGAAGCATAAACAATCCAATGGTCATTCCTCTCCCCTCCTCTCTGCATTGTGCGTCTCCGTGTCATACCTGTCCATGTCCCGCTTTTCCGTGTTATACTTGTCCATGTTCCGCTTCTCCATGTTATACTTGTCCATGTTCCGCTTCTCCATGTCATGTTTTATTTTCATGACGAATGATACCGCGGTCTGAAGCAGGAGGCTCAAAACGCCGATCAGAACGGACACCGCCAGAAGCCCCATCGGCATCCGCATGGCCGTAGACCGGATCCGGCTCTGTGCCTCCAGGTATTTCATAATCGGCGGGAGGCAGAACAGATATGATGCAAGCACAATTAAATCCGTTATGTATTCCATCCCCCTCTGTATGCTCTGCGGAAGCCGCGACGTTACAAGGGAAACCGAAATATTGTTTTTCGTTCTGACGTTATATCCGAGTCCCAGCATTACGGTCCACACAAACATATATCTTGCGCACTCCTCACTCCATATGAGGGGACTGTTCAGAACATATCTGAAAAACACCTGGACAATCAGGAGGATGCAGACAATCGCCATTGTGACGGCCATTAACATCTGATCCAGGTTTCCCACTATTTTTTTCACCTTTCCCATCATCTGTTTCCACTCCTCATTCAAGTATTAAGCGGCTGCATTAATACGCTACGTTCTGGAGTTCTCCGTAAATTCCCTCTCCCCATTCCTGTTCGAACTCCTGAATCACGGCCTTTGCCTTTTCCCTGAAAGCATCTTTATCCGCCTCACAAAGCTCCATTCCCTGGGCAAGCAGTTCCTTGAGCAGTGCTTCCTCCTGGCCGACGCTCTCCTCACTCAGCTTCACACAGTACTCTTCCACCGTTTCTGTAAGCAGACCGCGCAGATCTTCCGGAAGAGACTGATAGAAATCTTCATTGATGCACGGGTTGATCATCTGGACTACATGCCCCGTATTGCTCAGGTACTTCTGGACTTCAAAGAACTTCGCGGTGGAAATCTGAACCAGAGGGTTCTCCTGTCCATCCACAACATTCTGCTGAAGCGCAAGATAAACCTCGCTGTATGCCATCGGCGTCGGGTTCGCTCCGAATGCCTTAAATTCCGCAATGCTGATCGGCTGATCCGGCACTCTTATCTTGAGGCCCTTTAAATCATCCGGAACCGTTACTTTCTTCTTGGACGTCGTGATAAAACGGCTGCCCAGATACAAACTGCCCAAAGGCCGTACCCCTATTGTCTTTGCAGAATCTTCCCAAATCCCCCTGCATACTTCGCTTCTGGAAATCGCCTGCATATGGTCGTTGTTCTGAATCAGATACGGAGCGTCAAATACAAGAAGCGGCGCATACAGGTTGCCCACCTGGCCGGGCCCCAGACAGGCCAGGGTCACGGTTCCCATGGAAACTCCATCCGTCAAATCCTTTTCACTTCCCAATGTACAGTTATGGTAATTCTTTACGACAAAGCGGCCCCCTGATTTCTCTTCCAGCTCTTTTGCCATCTCATCCATTCCCTTGGCAAAAAAATGTTCCGGCGCCCATACGGTTCCCAGCGTAATCTCATACACCGTTCCATCATCCGCAGCCTCCTTCTTCTCCGTCTCTGCTGCCAACGAACCGGCTTTTTCCGTGCTTTCCCCCGCGCCCTCGCTTTGAGCCGCGCTCTGTGCCGGCTGACTGTTCCCGGAACCTCCGCACCCGACCGTCGTCCCTGCCAATGCCATCATTACAAGAATCGATGCCAAACCCATTTTTTTCATTTTGTAACCTCCTTCTTTAGTTACCCCGTTAGTAAGATTGTAATTTAATGCTATCACATTATGGTTAAGTTTTCAATATATATTTATCAACTTTTAGTTATTTTATGGTTATTATTTTAATCATATTATCATTTTTCACTTTTATATTACCAGTAATTACCATTTTATTTCCAATACGGTAAGAATAGGCCCGTCAATGCCTGCTCCGTGGAAACCTTCGGAGTTTTTTTATATCGTTGGAGAGCTTTTATAGCATCGGAGGGCTTTTATAGCATTGGAGGGCCCATGATATAAAAAAAGACCCACACCGTCTCACCGGCGCAGGCCTCAAATTCTTCAAACTGTTTATTTAATTATATCCAAACCTCTCTGGCTATGCCTTCAGGCAGACCGTTTTTGATTTCTTTTCGCAGAACCACATTTCGGGCTGCAACGGCTCTTTCTTATTTCTGCTCAATAATTTCAAGGCTCACGCCATCCGGATCCTGAATAAAGAAAAACCGGGTAGAAGGATTCGGCTGGAAAGGTCCGCTGACAATTTCCACGCCATGCTCCTTCATCTGCTCCATTGCCCGGTCCAGGTTTTCCACGGAAAGTCCCAGGGAAGGTCCCCCGGCACATCCCGTATGTTCCGCATTCTTATCGCAAATCAGCTCAATCTCCGCCGGGCCGTCCGCCAGAAACGCAATTTCTGTCTGTGGACCGCCGGGAAACCGGCGCGCCAGCTTCATACCAATCACCGTCTCGTAAAACCGGATGGAATCCTCCAGGTTTTTCACATGAATTGTTGCAAAAATAAACTTCATTCTATCGTCCCTCCCTGTATTATCACACGCAGCAACCGGTTCACTCCACCTGCTGCCGTTTCACTTCAATAATCCGGCTGCCGTTCTCTCTCATAGCACGGGAAATATCCTCCGGCGGAGCGGCGTCCGTAATCAGGCAGTCAATGTCCTCCAGTCTGCAGAAACTCTTAATCGTCACGCTGCCGAACTTTGTCTTGTCCACAAGGAGATACCTCTCCTTGGCCCATTCCACGGCAGTAGACTTATAAGCCGTCTCCGACAAAATAGAATTCATCGCGCCGAATTCAACCGTCACGCCGGTAGCGGACAAAAACGCTTTTTTAAAATTAAAATTCCTCAGCATTCTGGCCGTCTGGTCATCAATCCCGGTAAATGCCATAATATCGCGATCCAGAATTCCCGAAAATACAATTACCTTCAGATTGTTTAAAGGAATCGCTTTCATAATAAAATCCAGGTTATTCGTCACCACCGTGACATTCTTTTTATCATGAAGATAGTCCACAATGCGCCCCGTCGTGGAGCCGGAATCCACAAAAACACTGTCCCCGTCCTCGATAAACTCCGCCGCCCTCCGGGCAATCTGCGCTTTTGCATCCGATTCAAGAGCCATCCTTGCATCATAGCTGCTCTCCTGCAGGGAGGTTGAAACGGAACTCACCCCTCCGTATACCTTCTTAAGCGCTCCTGCCTTCACCAGACCGTCCACATCTCTTCTGACCGTATTCTTGGAAATACCGAATCTTTCACAGAGTTCGTCGAGTGAAACACTCCCGTTATCCGCCACATATTTCTTAATCTCTTCGATACGTTTTTCTCTGACCATACAATATACCGAATCCCTTCTGCAAAGTTAACAAATACTTTACCAAAATGATACCACTAACTTGAGCATTTTACAACAGGTTTTTATTAAGGGGGAGTTGGCTGGGAAGTGAGGTGTTGCCGCGGCCTGTCATATATATTCGATTTTAATTTTGTAAAGATTCAGCGGTCTTCCCTTATTTCCGATTCTTTTTTGTCCTATCTTTTCCGCATAACCGGCTTCGGTTAGAGCGGTCAGTACTCTGGTGGCGATGCGCAGTGAAAAGTCCTGTACCCTGACAAGGTCCGTGGCCGTAAATTCATCCGACTGTTCGGTCTGCATTGCCGCTATCACCCGGTATACGGTCTCTGATGACAGATGGGATTGGTTCGCAATGTTTTCAACATAAGAGGCCGGAATTCCCGGAGCAGGTTTTTCCACTGTGCTCTTCAGGGGCAGAGAATGGACTTCCTCTTTTTCATCTATATAGATACATGTATCCTGGCCGAGGCGGCTTCCGTAATCTCTGGCCTGCATAGCGTGGAGCCTGGCCCTGCCCAGCTCATCTCCGGAGCCGATGCTCACAAAGCCGCAGAATCCCGCTTTCTCCTCCAGATATCCCGGCAGATCGAAGTTTGTAAACTGCTCCGTCATCTTCTGTACCTGCTCTGTATTCAGGTATAATTCCACATCGGTAAAGTCATCCTTCATAACCGGCTCCGCCCGGTACATCCTGCAATATTCCAGGATGCTGCCCTTTAACGCCAGCATCTCCAGCTCCTGGTTGGAATTTTTCTTATTTCTCCACCGGATGATATCGGGACTGATACGGATAACGGCGGAAATATTGCGGCGCATCTTTTCCAGCCTGATATTTTTACCGCACAGTTCCAGCGTCTGAATCATCGAATTTCTGCTGGGATAGGAGTAATAGCACTTCACGTTTTCCCGCCCGAGCGCCTCCACGACACTGTGGAAATAGGTGATGACAAAGTCCAGCTTCCCCTCCCTGCACTGCCTTAAATATTTCTCAACCAGCCGGTTCTCCACCGCCTCCAGTTCCTGCTCCGAAAGACCCACAAAGGAATTTTCAAACTCGGAAACCATCTCCGGCAGGCGGTCCTGCTCCAGCACCGTCTGCAGCATTTTCCCGTCGTCCAGGTAATCAAGGCCAATCCCTGCCGGATCGGTCCCTTCCCGCTTCAGTATCTGCTCCAGAAGAATCCTGTATGTGTTTTCCAGATTACCGCCAAAATACGCCTTGACGGAGTAGGGCGGCACGTCAATATCGCGCAGTGCATTAAGCGGCACCGCGCCGCTGGTGATAAACCCGTCGTATTGGTCTTTATTATCCAGAAAGATTTTTTGAAGTTCTTTCAGCGTATCATAAGTAAAATAGGTCAGACTGCAGTCATTCTGCTCATTCCCCAGCTCGTCCCGGCAATATGAGGCAAAGTGTTCCTGCAGCAGCAACGCAATTTTCTGATTCATAAATTCTGGTGAGAGCCTATGGCATACGCGGTATTTAAAAGTATGCTCCTCCTTCGGCCCTCTTCTCCCTTCCGGCAGCATTCCTGCACATCGTCATAGAACTTGCCATTTCTAAAAGCTCCTGCGATTTTCGTATACATATAGTATAGCATCCATATAACCGATAGACAATACCCCGGCGTCTCTCCCCCTTATTCCCTCGGAATAAATGAAAAAAACAGTGCATAAGCTTTTTATTTGCAAAATGCTTATACTTAAATGAATCAGGTCCATAATATATATATAACAGTATCTATTTTAACCGGTATCGTTATCTCTGAGTATTATGAAAGGAACATAAATCTATGTTGTTGGGTATTGTCTGTTTTCTGGCCGGTCTTTTATCCGGCTGTATTCTGACCTGTCTGATCGTTGCCGGCAAGAACAAGGGCTGATTTTCCTCTCCGGCCGGTCCGTCACAGTTCTCCCCAGTTGGAAGGCCGGTTCCCATTAATCTGCTCCGCCAGCTTCTGTACCGTAGCCAGATTGTCCGTGATCGGTATGGACTGTGGACACCGCTCCATGCATTTGCCGCATTTAACGCAGTTGACGGCTCTTTCCTCCGGCTTCAGCTTGGAGTAGGCATTGTAAAACTGAAAATTGTCGCGGCCGGCCAGATACTGGTTGTAAGCGGCAAAGATTTTAGGGATGTTTACCTGTTTGGGACATTCCCGGCAATAGGCACAGCCGGTGCATGGGATCAATTTATTTTTCATGAAACTCTCCACCGCCTGCCCGACGGCCTGCTGCTCTCTTCTGTCAAACGGCTTCACTCCGGTCACGGCAGCCGCATTATCGTCAATAATATCTTCCGACTCCATCCCGCTTAAGACACAGAGCACACCCGGTTTTGAGGCGGCAAACCGGATCGCCCATGAACCGGCGGACGCCTCCGGATGAACCTCCTTCAGAAATTTTGCCGCTGATTCCGGCAGAGATATCAGCGCTCCCCCGCGGCTGGGTTCCATTACGACGCAGGGAAGTCCGTGGGATACCAGAATTTCGTACTGGCCCTTCGCATCCTGCATCTCCCAATCCAGATAATTCAGCTGGATCTGGGCAAAATCCCACCGGTGGTCCGTCACTATTTGTTCCAAAAGCACGGGCGTATCGTGAAATGAAAAACCGAGATGCCTGATTTTCCCCTCTGCCTGGAATTGTTTCAATTTATCAAATACATGGAACTTCTCACAGATTGCATACTTAAGCCGATCGAGGGAATGTACCAGATAGAAATCAAAATATTCCGTCCTGCACCGCTCCAACTGTTCGTGAAAATAACGCTCCGTGTCTCCTTCTTCCTGAATCAGCCAAATCGGCAGCTTATCCGCCAGATAGTAGGTATCCCTCTGATATTTACCCAATGCCCGTGTCAGAACCTCCTCCGAACGGCCGCCATGATAGGAATAAGCCGTATCAAAATACGTAATTCCCCGGCTGACTGCATGATCGACAAGAGCCTGCACACCTTCCTCTATTACCCTGTCCGGCTGATCATCCAGAACAGGAAACCTCATTCCCCCCAGACCCAGAAGAGATACCTTTTCCGGGATCGTTTCAAATCTTCTGTACTCCATTTTTCCCCTCTCCTTTATATGATTCTTATATGATTTAAAATCATAATCACCTGCTCCATCCGGGGCAGAACTGCAAAAATCTTCAAACTGCACAGAGCGCCAACAGTGCGGAACAGCAAACTGCAAAAAACAGATTTTGAACAGCAAAAAGCTCCGGTAAACCACAGATAACAAGTCTGACTTTATTATCTATGATTTGCCGGAGCTTTTCAATACATCCTTCCGATTTTAGGGCTTCATCTTCCATAACACAGGAAGCCCTGTGACAGAGCCACCGGAATTCGCACGAGAATCCACCGCAAAAATCATCTGTACTATCACTATTTATTGAACATTTGACACATCTGCATTCATATCAATCATTCCCTTTGCCATGGCAGTCAATTCCTCCTGCGTAACCAACTTATTGATATCCATCAGGGAATAAAAAATATCCTGATCAAACCACGCCAGATAATTGGCATACTGATTATTGAAATATAACTCTGTTTCACCATACTTTGTGACTACGGAGTTTTCCGGTACGGACCGTCCCGATTTGAGTTCGGATGAAAGGCTGACCGATTTCCCGGTGGTTGAATTTACGTATTTATAGCCGATTCCTTTCGTTTGGTTGATCAGGTTTCCGTTGGAATCCTGATCATACGACTCAGTTATAGACCCGGAGGAAAACTTAAAGTCACCGGCAAGCGTAGCAGGGCTCTTTGGCACAAAACCGACATCTCTTTGTAACGTTTCGGCATCAGGAATCTGGGAATAATTTGCCGCGTCGGGGCCTGCAACCGACGAAACACTCGTTTTAACCCCCGCCCCTGTGGCCGCGTAGCAGGGAATCGTATTCATTAGTAACACACCTGCGGCTAACAGCATTACGATTTTTTTTAACTTCATATTCTCTCTCCTTTTCAAACATGTTTCAAGTTAAATTGATTCGGCGGCTATAACCGGCCTTGCTTTTCTATCCCGCCTTTTTGTCCCGGATTCTAAGGCCAATCCTGTTCTAATTTCTATTTTAGCAGAGACTTCTCTAAAAAAACTGGAAAAACCGGATTTTTTTACCAGCCGGGTACGCGTCTTGCCTGCTGTGCGCGGACAGCAAAAATATGCTGGTTCCTTCACCTGCGGCGGGCCGCTTTAACGGCATAGTTTACAAAACCTCACCATGGAACAAAAAAGGTATCACAAGCCGTTTGGGACCTGTAATACCTTTTATACTTATGTTGTGATTAAAATATTTTTATTCCTCATCCTCCAGCAGATACGGCGTAACCTGATATACATAATAGTTCAGCCAGTTGCTGTACAGTGTATTGGACATATTTCTCCAATTCAGCACAGGAGGAGAGAACGGATCATTATTTTCATAATAATTGCACGGAACCTCCGGGTTCAGATCCTTGTTCAGATCCCTGTGATACTCGTTATTCAGTGTCATCCTGTCGTATTCGGGATGGCCCTGCATAAATATCTGTTTTCCGTCCCGGCTCATCACGAGGAACACGCCTGCTTCTTCAGACTTTGCCAGGATTACAAGCTCACTTTGTTTTGCAATATCCTCCTCCCGCACTTCCGTATGGCGGGAATGAGGGCAGTAAAAATAGTCGTCGAGACTCCTCACAAGCGGCACCTTGCGATCCAGGACCCTGTGACGGTATACGCCGGAAAGTTTGCTCTTTCGCTGGTATTTCGGGACGCCGTAATGGTAATACAGTCCGGCCTGGGCTCCCCAGCAGATATGTAGTGTGGACGTCACATGGGTCTTGCTCCACTCCATGATCTTGGTAAGCTCTTCCCAGTAATTGATCTCCTCGTACTCCATATTCTCGACAGGAGCGCCGGTGATAATCATTCCATCGTATTTCTTCCTTTTAATCTCATCAAAGGTAATATAAAATTTATTTAAATGGCTTGCAGATGTATTCTTTGACGTATGGGAGGCCAGCATCAAAAAGGTGCAGTCCACCTGAAGCGGTGTATTGGACAGGGCTCGCAGGAGCTGGGTTTCCGTGTCCTCCTTAACGGGCATCAGATTCAGGATCAGGATTTCCAGGGGACGGATATCCTGGGTCATGGCTCTCTCCTCATCCATCACAAATATATTCTCAGATTCCAGGATCACTTTAGCCGGAAGATCCTTTTGAATTTTAATCGGCATAAACAGCCACCTCTTTCTCAAAAAAGTCGTTTCTGTACATCATTTTACTGCAGTTTAGCTGAAGACTGTACCTCAGCTTTCTGGTGTTTTGTATCATATCATATTTTAAACATAATTGCCAGTCCGCCTCATAAAATAGATAGAGAACAGGACAAAAAAGGACTGAATCTATCATGAACGAACCATTTTCTGAGAAGAGCGCAAGGCAGGTGATCCAGCAGTCGGGCCAGTTTATCTGCCCGCCGCAGCCTGATACCCTGGTCAGCGCCCAGTCAGTTTTCCCACAGAACAGATTTCCAAACAACCAGAATCCCTATCAGACAAACTACCAGACCAATTATCAGATGAACCGCGCGGGCCGGGCAATTCCTCCGCAGGCACAGCGAACAGAGGAGCGGCAGTCAAATCCTGCGGCAGATGCACCGGGTTCAGGGCAGTCTCCCCATCAGGCAACCCCAGTAACGGCGGAGACGGTCCAGAATGCCAGGAACCAGAATGTCAAAAAGCAGGAAAGCAATACACCGCTCCCCCTTCAGGCTGAAAATATCCGCTGTGAAGCCCCATCTGCCGAAAATGTCAAAACGGCAAACTGCAGGCTGGAAAATTCCAGGACAGAAAACAGCAGGGCAGAAAATTGCAGAGTGGAGAACAGCAGAACGGAAAATTGCAGGCCGGAAAGCAAGGCCTGTGAGGAGACGGAACCTGAGAACACCGTCTGCCAGCAGAATTTTTCACCATCAAACTTACAACGGTGGCAGCAGAACGGACAGGATAAAATGTGTGAAGCCGCCGCCCAGCCATTACAAAGCTGCGATGTTGCCTACCAGGCCGCAACGCCGTATCCTCCCGTTAAAATTTCCGGGCAGAATTCCCACTATGCGGCCGCCATGCTCGACAATATGGCCGGGCAGAATTCGGAGATGTCCGCCGTTGGATTGTATTTCTATGCACATCTGGTGACGACAGGATATAAAGATGTGGCCGAGGCATTCCTCCGCATAAGCATGGTGGAGATGCACCACCTGAATCTGTTCGGCGAGCTGGCGATGCAGCTTGGTGATAATCCGCGCCTCTGGTGCCGTCAGCCCCGGAGCGGGAGATACCTTTACTGGAACCCGGCCTGCCTGAAGTATCCGCACATACAGCCGCCGGCTCCCGGCTGCCGCATTCCGGAGTCCAATGTCCGCACAATCCTGGCCCAGGCCATCGAGGGAGAACAGGCGGCCATTCACAAATACATGCAGCAGACGTCCTGGATTCAGGATGTAGGAATCTGTGATATCCTGAGAAGAATTTCCGCGGATGAGCAGATGCATTTGGAAATTTTCAGCCGGCTGTATCATCAGATATAGAATGTGACTCAGGAAAATACATATTTTCAATAAACAGTTTCAGAAATTTCTGCGCCTCCATTGCAAAAGTGGATGATCCCGGGAGTCTTTTCCCGGAATCATCCACTTTTTTATTCTTCGCCGCCTGCCATTGCAACAAACTCTTCCTCCGAAATAATCGGTATTCCAAGCTCCTTCGCTTTCTTATTCTTCGATGAATTGGACGTCGTATCGTTATTAATCAGGTAATTCGTCTTTGCGGTCACGCTGCCGGTCACCTTTCCGCCCTGCTGCTCAATCAGCTCCTGTATCTCCTTGCGGTTCTTAAAATGCTCCACCGAGCCGGTAATGACGAACGTCATTCCTTCAAACACAGCCTCTCCGCTCTCTTCTTCCGCCGTTTCCTCGATGGTCAGTTCGCTCAGCAGATGATCCACAATTTCATTGTTCTTCTCACTGCCAAAGAAACTGATCCAGGCATCCGCCAGCACGTCTCCGATTCCGTCGATCGCTACGAGCTCTTCTTTTTCCGCATTTCTCATAGCGGTGAAATCATTTTTAAATGTCCGGCAGATCATCTTTGCCCCCGCAAGGCCGATTCCCGTAATTCCCAGGCCGTAAATCACGCGCGGCAGCGTAGTCTCCGCCGCCTTTTTGACGGAAGCAATCAGGTTGTCGTAAGATTTCTGGCCGAAGCCCTCCATTACCACGATCTCCTGCTCATAGCGGTCCAGGTGGAAAATATCGGCGTATTCATGGATAAAACCCACGCCAATCAGCTTTTCCAGCGTTGCCTCGGAAAGTCCGCCTATATTCAGCGCATCACGGCTGACAAACAGGGTAAAGCTCTTTATTTTTTTTGCCTGACATTCCGGATTGGTACAGTAGAGAGATTTAACATCATTTATCTGCTTAATCTCCGTATCCGCGCCGCAGACCGGGCAGTGCTCCGGAATATCCCTGACGCCGCTCTTTGTCAGGTTGTCCGCTATCTGCGGGATAATCATATTGGCCTTGTAGACGGTAATCCTGTCTCCGGCGCCCAGCTCCAGGGCCTCCATGATGCTGATGTTATGGACACTGGCGCGGCTGACCGTCGTCCCCTCCAGCTCAACCGGCTCAAACACGGCTACCGGGTTGATTAACCCCGTCCTGGAAGCGCTCCATTCAATATAGGAGAGTGTTGTCTCCTGTATCTCATCCATCCATTTAAATGCAATCGAGTCTCTGGGGAATTTGGCCGTCCTGCCCAGGGACTGGCCGTAATCGATATCATCGTAAAGCAGCACCAGGCCGTCGGACGGGACATCATTGCCGGAAACAGCCTCCGAAAATTCCCGGACCGTATCCTCCAGCGTTTCTCCGGTTACTTCCCTGTAATCCACCACCTCAAATCCCTGGGAACGCAGCCACTCAAACTGTTCTTTTCTGGAATTTTTAAAGTCCGCGCCTTCCGCCTTTACAAGGCTGAATGCATAGAAACGGACGTTTCTGTGAGCCGTTATTTCATTATTGAGCTGGCGTACCGAACCGCTGCACAGGTTTCTCGGGTTCTTGTATTTTGCGTCTACATCCTCTATCTGGGCATTGATTTTCTCAAAATCCGAGTAACGTATAACCGCCTCTCCCCTCAGGATCATCTGGCCGGTAAAGCTTATGTTTAAAGGAACATTGGCAAAAACCTTCGCATTGTTGGTGATAACTTCCCCGATCTCGCCGTTGCCCCGCGTTACCGCTTTGACAAGAGTGCCTCCATCATAGGTAAGC
The DNA here is from genome assembly GCF_900547735.1 of uncultured Clostridium sp. Lineage (GTDB taxonomy): Bacteria > Bacillota > Clostridia > Lachnospirales > Lachnospiraceae > Otoolea. The sequence goes on from NZ_URHZ01000071.1 coordinate 21,236, forward strand.
ACAATCGTGAGGCCGTCCATCTTCCAGGAAAGGAGCCCTTTCTGTTCTCCCAGCCACTCCTTCAGATCTTCCACGCTTTTTGTCTTGTTCAGGGAAAGCATTGGTTTCTCATGACGTTCTTTCGGCAGGGAGCCGACCACTTCATAGCCGACATTCTGGGTCGGGCTGTTTGCAAACCGGATTCCCGTCTCCTGCTCCAGGGATACCAGTTCGTCATAGAGCTTGTCATATTCAAAATTGCTCATGATTTCCCGGCTCTCCTGGTAATAGGCGCGCCCCGCCTCCGAAAGAATCTCTACCAGTTCACGGATTCTTGCTGTCTTATGTTCAATTGATGATGTCTGCTCTGCCATATATTATGCCTTTCTTTATTTACGGTTCTTATTTTAATTATCTTCTCCCTGTACCAGAATACGGTTCAGTTCGACCCATTCATCTCCGGTTATTTCACGTGATTCTCCTGTCCTTAAATTGCCCAGTTTCATGTTCATAATACGGATTCTCTTTAAAGTTTTTACATGAAAGCCGAGAGCCTCGCACATTCTGCGTATCTGCCGGTTCAGGCCCTGAGTCAAAATGATGCGAAACGAACTTTCTCCCGTCTTCTCTACCTCACAGGGTTTTGTGCATGTGTCGAGTATCTCCACGCCCCGGCTCATCTTCTCTATAAAATCTTTCGTAACAGGCTTATCCACCGTCACAAGGTATTCTTTTTCATGGCCGTATCTGCTTCTTAAGATACGGTTGACCAGTTCTCCCTGGTTTGTCATCAGAAGAAGTCCTTCGGAATCCTTATCGAGACGGCCAATCGGATAAATGCGGACGGGATATTTCAGAAACTCCACAATATTTTCCGCCCTATCCTTATCGGAGGTGGTACAGACAATTCCTCTCGGTTTATTCACCGCAAGAAGGACCGGTCTGTCTTTCCCCCCCACCGTCTTTCCATCCACGGTAACCGCCTGGGACGGCAATACCTTCATTCCCGTCACAGCCGTCATTCCATCCACCGTCACTTTTCCGGCTTCAATCAGCCGGTCCGCCTCCCGTCTGGAGCAGACACCGGATTCACTCAGATACTTGTTCAGGCGGATTTCTCCCATTTCTTTCTGCACATCTTTCCGTACTTCTCTCTGCGCTTCTTTCCGTACTTTTACATCTTTTCTGTTTTCCACGCCGTTTCTCATCCCTTTTCCAGCCTCTTTGCGCTGTCCTCCATCAATTTGATCTGTTCCAGAAACAGATGGTTGAGTTCCTCCCAGTCCGTCACCCTGTCGTCCGGCATCGCGGCGGTTTTCATCTTAAATGCATCGAGATTCCGGCTGATATAATCATTCAGTTCGTCAATTCTCCCGCCCTTTCCCGTCTCCGGCGTTTTCACCTTAATGTCGATCAGCCGTTCTATGGCAGGACGCATTTCCTCCTCCAAAACCGAGGCCGCAAGCTCGGAAAACAGAACCGGCGGGGGACAGCCTTTCTCCTCAATCCACTTACAGGCAAGGATGGGGCGAATGACATAAAAATATTTCTTATACTTTACTTCCTCCCCCTGGAGATACTCGGTAAAATTGGTCCTGGCCGTTCCATAATAATGGTACATTCCGGCTTTGCAGGAAAAATACCGTTCCGCCGTTTTCCGTACCCTCTCCCATTCCGGCGTTGTCCTGTACACCACCGGTGAGTTGCACCACTCAAACAGGGTGGCGTTTGACTTGTGGAAATGACGCAGTGTTTTTGAGAGATCCCAGCCGCTTATATCCAGCGTCTCATCTAACTCCCAGTCGATAAAGTCCTTCTTTTCATCCAGCCTCAGATAGTCTTTTGCCGTCCTCACATAGACGAACCTGACGTCATAGTCACTGTCCGGAGAGGCAAATCCCCAGGCCCTGCTGCCCGATTCAACCGCATGCAGAATTTTTACATGTTCCTCCCGCTCTATTTCATCCAGTTTCAAATTCACAAGCTCTTCTATCGTACCTTCAAAATTTTTATATTTCATCTCTGACCACCTTTTCATTCACTTCCATGACAAATTCCTCCACAGCCCTGTAATCCGGTTCATCGGGAAGAAGCGTATGTTTTGCCGCATAATCGAGGCGCTTCTCATAATCCGCTAAAATCTCATAGAATTCCCCGCGGTACGAACCGTCCTCCTTCTGGTACTCCCCGTTCCTCACACTCATAAGAAGAGGCAGCTCCGCCCCGCGGTATGTATTGATCTCTCCCTTTTCCAGAATATCGAGAGCCATCATAAACAGCCTCAGAAGGTGCATGGCATGTTTATTCAGATGATTGTCGTCTTTCTTCCTGTTTCTCTTTCCCAGATACTGGTATTCCTTCACAATATTATTCATCTCCGCCCACAGCCCCTTGTAGTCGCGCAGAGGATAGTGGGTGAGTGACGCATCCATAAAAATTTCCGTCTCCATATCCGTTCTCCCGGAACGGTCGATATACAGCCGGATCTGTCCCTCCTCAAACTTCTCATACCGGGTCCTGAAGGTGTGCATTGCATTGTTGACGCTGTTCAGAATGTGACGCTCTTTCTCACTCTGTCCGTAGGAATCGCGGGCCAGGGCATTCTGCAGCCTGCGAAGCTGCTGATCCGCATAGCCTCCGAAGGACTGGATTGCCTTTTTCGAAAGAAACATCTTTTTCCTCTTCAGAAGTTCTCTTCCGATACCGCTCAGATACAGATATTTCTCTTCCTCGATTCCCAAAAGCTCACATGTATTCGGATTGCAGCTCAAAAGGAGGTTAATCATCTTATTAAAGGAATAGATTACCGTGTCTGTCTTATCATCCACGTACTGTTCGAATTCCGTCATCCCGATCAGATCGGATTTCCAGTTCAGCGTAATTCCGCGGATATCAATGTCACTGTCCGCGTTGTTGGTTCCATAGGAATAACTGCCTCCCATCGCAAGCAGGATGATATTCTTTCCGAGACGGCCGTTCTCCCTGATAAAATTATATTCTTCCGTATCTAATAAAGCTCTGAAATCCATTTTTACCTCCGCCGGATCAGTCAAAAAAGGAACACCGTCCTTCCGATGCTCCCATATAGATTCTTTCCAACAATTAAGCCGCTGTCCGCACCCTGCCCAAAAACAGTGTGCTGTAAATAGTAACCCTAATAATAACTGTTCAGAAGGTAGTATTCCGCGAGGTGCTTTCATGCGTTTTCGCCTGAAAATCCCGAGTTTGGCCAGCGCGAAACGGCATTTTCTGCTGTTTTACGTGCATCGCGAAGCGGTAACTATGAAGGTACTGAATCGTTACCCCTAATTATAACCTATTATCAAATTTTTTACAAACATCACTTGACAAGTCAAACTGTAACTGTTATAGTTACAATTAAGAAATGTAACTTTTCCGATTACATATACCGTAATGATAACGCCGGACTGCATCCGGCACATAGAAAGGAAGGGCTCTATGAACACAAGAGAACACGAAACGATGAAAATGCGTGGCAGCGCCGATGTATCTTATCTCGGCCGGACTGTCGATGAAATGATTTGGGATTTTATGAAGGAAGAGAAGATTCCCGGCCTGACGCTGGCTATCGTTCAGGCGCCCTATATACCCAGAGTGGTCGGATACGGTGTTTCCGATGCCGGACAGAAGCGCCTCGCTTCCGCAAACACGATGTGGCCGGCAGGGCCAATCTCCCAGGCATTCGCAGCCGTAGCCGTCATGCAGCTTTACGAGGACGGAAAACTCGATATCAACGAAGCGGTTGAAAGATATCTCCCGGACATTCCTGAAACTTTTAAAGACATTACTGTTTTACAGCTTCTCCGCCATGCATCGGGACTTCCCGATTACCGTGAAAACAAGGACTGGACTCCTTTCAGAGAATGGCAGAAAGGGGAACTGACCGGCCTGATTGCAGACCAGCCTCTCCAGTTTGCACCTGGCACGGATGTCCGCCTGAGCGCATCCAATTTCCTGCTGCTGACACAGGTTGTCGAGGCAATTTCCGGTAAATCCTACCGTGATTTTGTCACTGAGCGCCAGATTCACTATCTTGGTCTGCGCCACACAGGTTTTGCCGAGGATTTGGGTGGATTTGTCCATGAGGATGTATCCCTGACGGAAAATATACATCAAATTTTCAAGAAGGACGGAACCTACATCGATCCGACGGAACCTGCGGCAAGCTACGATGAGAACGGAAATCTTCTCCCCCGCATCCCGTCATCCGCGCTTCCCGGTTTCTCGGATATCTGGGCGTCGGCACAGGATATTTCCACCTGGGATATCGGCCTTGCCGGTTCCGTGCTGATTCATCAGCCCGAAAACAGGGCAATCGTCTATACCCCCTGGAACCTGCCGGACGGCAAAGAGGTTCCTGCGGTGGCCGGGTGGCAGTTTTACAAACACCGCGGCCTGATGGATATCAAAGGATCTCTTCCCGGCTACTCCTGCTTCCTGAGCCGATTCACCCACTCGGAAGAACTGGTATGCGTCACATTGCTTGCCAACAAAGAGGGCGTGGATTTCACAAACCTCGGACGCCGGATTGCCGGAGCGTTCGGCGACCTCCTCTCCACGGGCTACGACGATAACAAACTCTACCTTTTTGAGGGACAGCTTCCGGCCGCAGCAGCCGTAGAGAAATTGGAAAAAGAATTATCCGATAGAAAAATTCCTCTTTTTGCAAAATTTGACCACGCCGCCAATGCCAGGGAAGCAGGGCTGGAGCTGCGCCCTACTACGGTTCTTGTATTCGGTTCCCCGCTTGTGGGCACCGGCCTGATGCAGAAAGATCAGAGCATCTCCCTGGAACTGCCTCTTAAGATTTCCGTCTGGGAAGATGAAGCCGGAAGCACATGGCTCGCATTCCCAAGGATTTCAAAAATGGCCTCGGATTACGGTCTGGACAGCCATCCGGCGGTTCCTAAAATGGAGCTTCTTATGGAAAATCTGGTCCGTAAGGCCGGCAGCATATATTAATGTGAAAGTATTCCTCCACATACCGTTTCAGCGTCTTTATGTATAATCCGTTTCACTTTTAAACAAACTTACTCTATAATTAATTATAATAATAATCAGGAGGTGCCGATATGGCCGTACTTACGATAAACAAAAATTTTGATGAAACTGTTTTAAAATCTTCCGAACCTGTGGTAGTTGATTTCTGGGCTCCCTGGTGCGGTTACTGCCGCCGTCTCTCCCCTGCCGTAGACAGGCTGGAGGCCGAGTATGAAGGCAAAATCAAGGTGGCAAAGCTCGATATCGATACCGAGGAAGAACTTGCAGAAAAATATGAAGTAGACACAATCCCGACTCTGATTTTATTCAAAAACGGTGAAATGGTGGACTCCGTCGTTAACCCGGCTTCACAGGATGCAATCGAAGAATGGTTAAAAGAAAACGGCGCACTGTAAGAGGAGGTATCAGATGAAACAATCATATGATGTCGCCGTCATTGGCGGCGGACCGGGAGGATATACCGCTGCGCTCTACTGCGCCAGAAGCGGCTATTCGGTCATTGTACTGGAAAAACTTTCCCCAGGCGGCCAGATGGCCACCACCGGCCAGGTAGATAATTACCCGGGCTTCGATGAGGGCATTGACGGCTTTGAACTGGGTGAGAAGATGCAGAAAGGCGCAGAGCGTTTCGGCGTGGAGACGGCTTTTGTGAACGTCACGGAGGCAAAGCTGGACGGAGACATTAAGAAGATTACCACCTCCAAGGGAGAAATTGAGGCCCGTGCGGTGGTGCTCGCTACCGGCGCTTCCCCGCGTGAACTGGGCCTTGCAGAGGAAAAGATGCTTCGCGGCCGCGGAGTGGCATACTGTGCCACCTGCGACGGCATGATGTATAAAGGCAAGACGGTCGTTGTTGTAGGCGGCGGAAACAGCGCGGCCGCAGATGCGCTGTACCTTTCAAAGATTTGTAAAAAAGTATATCTCGTACACCGCAGGGACAGTCTCCGCGCCTCCAGGATTTATCTGGAACCGCTTAAAAACAGCGGCATAGAATTTGTCTGGAACAGCCGGGTAACCGGGATTCTGCACGATAAAAAAGTGTCCGGCGTTATGGTAACGGATAACGATGGCACAGTAAAAGAAATCGCATGCGACGGCGTCTTCGCCGCCATCGGCAGAGTGCCCGACACCGGCCTCTTCCAGGGACAGGTGGAAATGGACAAGCAGGGATATCTGGTTGCCGACGAAACCACCAGGACAAATCTCCCTGGTGTCTTCGCAGTCGGCGACGCCCGCACCAAACCCCTTCGCCAGATCGTAACCGCAGCAGCCGACGGGGCCGTGGCCTCGCATTACATTGAGGAATATCTGGTATAGAACCGGTGTGCCGGCTTCAAAAGCAATAATAACGTTTTTTCATACTACTCCTTTTTTTCATAAACATAGGGATACCGAAAACTCATGAAATGAATTTGCGGTATCCCATTTTTCATTGTTGGAGTCGCCATATGATTGTTATTTAGGGATTTTATTGAGGAATGAGAACGCCGCCGGGACGGTCGGGGGGCGGGATGGTGAGAGGGAGGGGATGAGTCTTCAGTCCCGGCTTGCAGAGTGTGGTGAGGGGGAAGGAAGGTTTTCGACGGGACTGAAGACGCGAAGGTTTTCGCCATCCCGAACTCCGGCCTGCGGCCACTGATTTGTTCTTATTCCTTCAAAGGGGAAGGTACTGTCGCTGCCACTACGTTTCTTCAAGTTCGAAGAGAATGCCTCCCTGTACAGTATTAAATTGATGAATCTGAACTTTAGCGCCTGACCTATTCTTAAATAACCGTTGAATTTTTTAGAACAATCGAAAAATTTAGCTTTATATTTATCTCCGAATCCAACGCGAAACAACTTCAAAAAGTAAATCGTTCACGACTACATAGTGGCTGCGGCGATACCTTCCCCGCACTTGACGAAAGAGACAATCAGCCCCTGAAGCCGGCGGACGGGGCAATCACCTT
>NZ_URHZ01000072.1 GCF_900547735.1 uncultured Clostridium sp.
CCCTCCCTCTCACCATCCCGAACCCCGACCGTCCCGGCGGCGTTCTCATTCCTCAGTTAAATCCCCATTTGCAGCGCTGGATACTGATATAAATCACGGTTCACGCCGCGTCCGGTAACACGCTGCGGGATGCTCGGAAACGGCAAAAAACGCCGTTTCGCGCTTGACAAAATTAGCATGGATGATATAATCAAAAAATAAGTAAAGGAAATTTTTACCTGACAACCGGCTCTGACAACTTCCCGTCCGGGAATGGTTCCGCCCTCCGTTATCGTCATAATTTGAGAGGCCGGACAGCGGAGTCTGTTCATTCAATCAAGGCGGATACACGATAACTATCGTCCCTTGATACAGGAAACTGTGTCAGGGGATTTTTTGAATCATAAGAAGAGGCGCCACAAGAAGGCGCGTCATGAGATGCGTCATAGGGGGCCCGTACTGTGATTTAAAAAAACGTTCTGCAGGGATTTGACAAAAGAATTAAACGATATGGAATGAAAAACAATAAAGTGAAAACGAATTGGGAGATGAAACGTGGTACAAAAAGCGCAGCCGTATAAATATCAGGTGTACGATGAAATTAAACGGGGGATACTCAAGGGACAATATATGCCGGGCGACGTGCTGACGGAGAGAAAGCTGTCGGACGAGATGGGAATCAGCAGGACACCGATACGTGAGGCGATGCAGATGCTGGCCCACGACGGATGGCTGGTGATGGAGACTTACAAGGGCGCAGTGGTCCGTGAGTTCGATCTTGAGTATGTACTGGAAGTGTTGAAAATCAGGAAATCCCTGGAGATGCTGGCCGTGGAGGACGCAGTCCTGAATGTGACGGACCGGGATCTGGAGGAGCTGGAAGAGATAGCCCGATGTCAGAGGGATATGCTGAATCACTACGACGAATACGATTACATTGAGATGGACCGCAAGTTCCATCAGAAGATTTATGAGCTGAGCCACAACAGGACACTTCAGGGGCTGCTCAACAATTTTAATGATATTATTTCATTTTTCGGTATCCGCGCTTTGAAGCAGAAGGAGCGGAAGATTACAACGATGGAAGAGCATCAGAAAATCCTGGATGCCGTTAAGAGCCGGGATGCCGGTGCGGCGGTCCGAGCGATGGAAGATCATATGTCGAAAACATTTATCAATATCGAAGGCTATATGAAAGAACGCCGCAATCAGTAAAACCGGCCGGTGGCCCCAGTACTGAATAGTTACATTCTGCCCAAAAAATCACGCGAAAAAGAAAACAGCTTGACAATATTGCACAATTATGTTATCTTGTATCAAGTGGTATACCATATATCATATATCATATATCACGGCAAAAGATAAAGAGGATAAAAGGGTAAGAGGTGGAGAAATGATGAAAGTCAGCATTGTTCAGATGGATGTGCGGCTTGCGGACCCGGAATACAATTTTTCCCATGCGGAAGAACTGATTCGGAAAGCAGCCGCCGAAAAACCGGATGTCATCTGTCTTCCGGAGACCTGGAATACGGGCTTTTTCCCAAAGGAAAATCTGGAGAGCCTGTCGGACAGGGACGGCAAAGAAGTAAAGAGAAGGATCGGTTCCCTGGCAAAAGAACTTGGAATTAATATTGTGGCCGGTTCCGTAGCCAATTTAAAACAGGACGGCGTATATAATACGGCATACATATTTGACCGTGAAGGAAACTGCATTGGTGAGTATGACAAGACTCATCTGTTTACCCCCATGGGAGAACAGGATTTCTTTAAACTGGGCGATCATACCGTTAATTTTGAGCTGGACGGTGTGGCCTGTGCAATGGTTATCTGTTACGACATCCGCTTCCCGGAACTTATCAGAACCCTCACTCTGCGGGGCGTGGATGTCCTGTTTGTAGCTGCCCAGTGGCCGAGTCTTCGAAAAGGCCACTGGCAGGTATTAAACCGGGTGAGAGCGATTGAAAACCAGTGTTTTGTAGTCTGTGTCAATGCCTGCGGCACCGCGGGAGAAACAAAGTACGCAGGATATTCGGCGGCCATCGATCCGTGGGGCGAGACAATCGCCGGTGCAGACGGGGCCGAGGCGGTATTGTCTGCAGAGCTGGATCTCGACATGATAAAGGGAATCCGGGAGAGCATTAACATATACAGGGACAGACGGCCCGAAATTTACGATGTGAAAGGAAAAGCAAAAAATGAGTAAGATGAAATTCCGCGTTCTGACAAAGAACGGTGAAGCAGAAAAAGAGATAAAGTACGACAGGGTATTTGCCATAGGCTATGCGGGCCGCAATATGGAAAAGACGATGGAACATATTAAGGAGCTGGAGGAACAGCTTGGAGTGCCTGCGCCGAAGAAAATTCCGACGATTTTCCAGTGCGGCAACTATGTGCTGACCCAGGAACAGGACCTGCATTTTATCGGTGAAAAAACATGCGGGGAAGTTGAATACGTGATGGTTGTGACGGACGGAAAGCTCTATATCGGACTTGGAAGCGACCATACGGACCGCGAACTGGAGAGCATAAGCGTTCCGAAGGCAAAGCAGATTTGTGCAAAACCGATCGGAACAGAGTTATGGGATTATGATGAATTAAAAGAACACTGGGAAACCATTAAGCTATATTCCTATCAGACGGTAGACGGAACAGAAATCCGGTATCAGCAGGGAACCCTGGCCGATATCATGGATCCGGCCATGATTCTTAAGGAACTGGAAGAGAGAGTGGGCGGTATAAGGGACGCGGTGATTTACTCCGGTACGGTTCCGCTGACCGAAGGATTCCGCTATGGAACGAATTTCAGATGTGAGATGGCAGACGAAGTGTTAGGAAGAAAGTTATCATTAAACTACAATGTGATTACAGTGAGCGAGGAGGAACGGTAAGATGAGAAAGTTATTTCGGGCAGTATTGGCATCAGCGGTGATTACGGCGGCGCTTACAGGCTGCGGCGGCAGTAAAGAGGGTACGCCGGCCGGCACGGAAGCGAAGAAAGAGGCGGCTGCGGCAAGCGGCGATGCGGTTGAGATTAAGGTGGCGACCGTTGGAAATGAAAAGCACCAGTCTACCATTGCGGCAACTTATTTTAAGGACAAGATTGAAGAACTGTCCGGCGGCCAGGTCAAGGTGACGATTTATCCGAACGCTTCATTAGGCAGCGAGCGTGAGGCGGCCGAGGGCGTAAAGCTGGGAACACTGGAGATGACCATCGTTACCACGGACGGAACACTCCCGTCATGGGTATCGGATGTACAGCTTTTATCCATCCCATATTTATTTGAAAACAAAGAAGAAGCTTATTATATCCTGGACGAAGTGCTTCAGCCGGAATTTGAAAAACTGTTCGAGGCACAGGGATTTAAACATCTGGGATTTGCAGAGCTGGGATTCCGTCATTTCACAAACAATGTGCGTGAAGTTGTAACGGCATCCGATATGGAGGGACTCTCCATCCGTGTCCAGGAAGCAACCGTATGGTTCAGCCTGATGGACTGCTTAAAGGCAAGAGGAACGGCGCTTCCGTTTAACGAGCTTTATACGGCGCTTCAGCAGGGAACCGTGGACGGACAGGAAAACCCAATCGTTTCCATCGCTTCCTCCGGTTTCGACGAAGTGCAGAAATACATGGTTCTGGACGGCCACACCTACGGTGCAGAGAGCGTTATCATGAACCTGGGCTTCTATGACAAACAGACGGACGAGGTAAAGGGCTGGATCGACGAGGCGGTTAAATATGCCATTGACGAGCAGAGAACGGCCGTGGACTCCATGGAAGCGGAGTATATGGAGCAGATTAAGAACAGCGGTGTAAAGGTCAGCGAACCGGACATCGACAGTTTCAAAGAAGCGACAAAAGATTTCTATAAGAGGGATGAAATCAAGGAGCTTGTTAACCCGGAGCTGGTAGAGCTTGTAATGCAGAAGCTGGATGAGCACAAAAACAGCGGAAAATAATCCGGAATAAACGAATGGATTCAAAAGAACCGGTGGTTACCGTTTGCAGAACCTCATTTTTAAACGGGGCTGTGGATGATAACCACCGGATGAGAAACGGATAGAGAGGTCGAGTATGAAAGTTATCAATCTAGTGGTGGATCATGTGATAAAAGCCGTGATGGCGGTCAGCGGTATCGTCCTGCTGGCGGTGACATTCTGGCAGGTAGTCTGCCGGTACGTGCTGAAAGCGCCCCTGCCATGGAGCCAGGATATTATCAGGCTGAGTTTTACATACCTTGTATTTTGGGGAGCGGCTTACTGTGTACACGAAAAAGCAAACTTAAACGTAGACGTGTTTCTGACGGCGCTTCCGAAGAAAATCGGAAAACTTGCGGAAATCATAATTAATGTGGTACTGATTGGATTTTTTGCCTTCCTGTTATATATGGGAATTCAGTTTGCACAGACAGGCACTACCCAGACGACATCTTATCTGCCGATTCCGATGTCCTGGTATTACATGAGCATCCCAAGTGCGGCGGCATTTATGATCTTTTACATGATTCAGATTCTGGTGGAGCAGGTGAAAGAACTGCTCGGCATGGGAAAGGAGGAACAGTAAGATGGCGCTTATTTTACTTCTTTTTGTATTATTTATAGCCGGAATTCCGATCTGCTTTTCCCTTGGTTTAATCTCACTTTACGGAGTGGCGGCCGCCGGGTATCCCCTGTCCGTCATCACGCAGAGAATGTTCACCGGAGCGGACAGTATCTCCCTCATCGCCATTCCCCTGTTTATTCTGGCAGGCGGACTGATGGTCCAGGGAGGCATGTCCAGGCGTATCGTGGATTTTGCAGACGCTTTGATTGGCCATTTTCCAAGCGGACTTGCCATGGTCAGCATCCTGGCCTGCATGTTTTTCGCCGCTATCACCGGTTCCGCCATTGCGGCTACCGCGGCAATCGGCGGTATCATGATTCCTCTGATGAAGGAAAAGGGCTATGAGAATACGTTCTCGGCTCCCCTTCTGGCCTGCGGCGGTTCGATCGGACCGGTTATCCCGCCCAGCATTCCGCTTCTGCTTTACGGAACCATGGCCAGCGTCAGTATCGGTAAGCTGTTTATCGGCGGATTTATCCCTGGTATTATCATGGGCGTGGGCCTGATGGTTTACAGCTTCTATGTGGGAAAGAAACGCCATTATGTCGGACGTGAGCAGAAAGCGCCGGCAAGTGAGGTGTTAAAAACAGGAAAAGACGCGCTGCTGGCGCTGATTATGCCGGTTATCATCATCGGCGGCATTATGAGCGGTATCTTTACAGCGACGGAATCGGGCGCAATCGCCTGTGTGTACTCCCTGATTATCGGAATTTTTGTTTACCGTGAACTGAAGATTAAAAACCTTTGGGGCGTGTTTATCGACAGCGCCAAATCCACGGGCCAGGTTTTGATTGTCGTTGCCTTTGCATCCCTGTTCACCTGGATCATCACGGTTAACCAGGTTCCGCAGCAGGTCAGCGCATTCCTGACGGCCAACATCGGAAATAAATACCTGATGCTCCTTGTCATCAACATCGTGCTTTTAGTTGCGGGAACATTTATCGATACAACCAGCGCGCTGGTTATCTTTACCCCGCTCTTCCTCCCGATTGTACAGGGCCTTGGAATCGACCTTCTTCACTTCGGCCTTGTAATGACGGTCAACCTGACAATCGGTATGTGTACACCTCCGCTGGGCGTCTGCCTGTTCGTGTCGGGAACCATCGCGGAAGTGTCGCTGAAAGACCAGATGAAGGATTTACTTCCGATGCTGGCGGTTCTGCTGATTGTCCTGCTGATTATCACATACATCCCGGCTACGGTTACATTCCTGCCTAACCTGCTCGGATAATATAAAAATCGCTGTACACCTCTGGTTTTCGGGGAGCAGCGATTTTTTATTGAGTGGAAATGAAAAGTTCGCGAAGCGGGCTCTTCGTTGTTTCAGCAGGAGCCGTACATAGCGCCGCCAAGCCTCCCTGGAATTCTATGGGCAATCTGTTGACATATTTCACCATATTTGTTAATTTTATGTATATAGAATTTACTAAGGAGGAGATGAAAATGAACAATTTGTTTTGGTTTATCATTCTTGTGATGGGCGGGGTATTGCTGATTATGAAAACAGAGAACGTGCTGGAACGCCTTAAGCACAAGATAAAGTACGGTGCCGTATTGCAGATATTCAGCGTTTTGGCCGTCGGTATAATGGTGGTATCTGTAACGGGTTGTCAGTCGCAAAAAGAGCCGGAGATGGCGGTATACACTTCGAAGGACGGGTCCTACAGCGTCACAATGCCCGAGGGACTGAAGCAGACGGATGTAATCGGAAATTTCATGGTTCTGGAGGCTTCCGGTAAAGCGTCTGTGGAAGCAATGGCATTTACAAAAAGTAAGAGCGAGCCTGTGAACAAAGGGAATAAGATAACTTCGCTTGAAGACTTTGGGGACTTTTTTGAATCCAACATGTCAATCTCGGCAATATGGAGCGCTGAGTCGGAAAAGGTACAGGAGGGAATGGAGCGCTGTATTTACAAGGAGGGCATTGTAAAGCAGGATGGGAATTCATTTGATGCAGCCATGGTGCTTGTAGAGTCCAGGGCAAGCTATGGCGCGGTTCTGGCAATAGGGAATAAGAGTATTCCGGAGAAAGTAAGAGAAAAGATTTCCATCACCATTTTGAAAGAAGAGCAGAAAACATCATCCGTGAATTTTATAGATGGCATGAAAGCTGTTTTGGACCATGTGAACGGAGCAAATCTCCTGGAAGTTGCCGCCACCGCCGACCAGGTTTATAATGCGGCAAATGAAGAAGAAAAGAAGAATCTTCAGGCAGGCTACGACCAGATGCATGAGAATGCCAGACAGGCATTGGCAGAAAGCTGGAACATAACCGATGCCGCTTCTCTTATCAAAACGAAGGAAGATCTGTTGGGAAACGGCCATAACCGGAATGCGCTGGAATTTCTGGAGGGGTATGGTGTGACGGAGGACATGGACCGTGAGGCGGTTCAGCAGAAAATCGTTTCGGATGGTCTGGACGAGGAGAATGCAGTATGCCTTCTCGCTGCCTACGATGCAAGAGCCGCTTTCGGGGAAAATGCAATCCTTGCATGGGATTTAAGCAGGATTCCAACAATAATGGGAATGGGATGCGCCGCCGGGTATATTACTTATGAAGAAGCGCTGGATAACGCACTGGAGGCAGCGAAGCTGGCGCAGCAGAGCTTTGACTCCTGGGAAGCCTTTAACCAGAGCTATCTGTACGGATATTCTTACTGGAGCGGAGAATCCCTGGAAGACCTATCCAGCAGCGCTTACGAACGACAGGAAATTGTAAATGATCTCCAGGGAGAAGAAAACGGGCCATTTTCTGTGGACTGGGATATGAAACTTGAAAAAGAATGGTAACCATTCACGGCCGCTCAAAGAACCGCGTTTTTCAGCGGGGCTGTGAATCGTAACAAAGAATGGGAACAGTTCAAATTTCAGGGCTTGACAAACGGAACAAAACTCCCTATAATGTCAAGTACTTAAACTTAATACCTAATAATAAAGGCTTTGAGGGGAACAAGTAGTTATCTGCAGGACGCACAGAAAGCAGCCGGTCGATGAGAGGCGCGCAGGTTGGCAGACAGACGAATACATCCCGGAGCCGCGCACCCAACGGAATTGTTTAAGGATTTCCAAGTAGGCTGCGACGTATCGGGCACACGTTATCGTGCCGGAGTATCTTCTGTCTGAACAGCAGGATGTACTTACTGAGGCAGGCAGTGCGAGCTGTTTGCAAATGAAGGTGGTAACACGGGATATTGCCCCGTCCTTTTAGCGAAGGACGGGGCTTTTTGCATTAACCGCTTAGTAAGGTCTTATCGAACTTAGCGGTTAAGCACACCTGTGAAACGAGCGCGTCCTTTGCGCGACATTGAACATGGTGTTACATTGCAATTACCGCTTAGTGAGGTCTTATCGAACTTAGCGGTTAAGCACACCTGTGAAACGAGCGCGTTTTCTGCGCGACATTGAACATGGTGTTACATTGCAATTACCGCTTAGTGAGGTTTTTTCGAACTTAGCGGTTAAGCACACCTGTGAAACGAGCGCGTCCTTTGCGCGACATTGAACATGGTGTTACAGCAGGAATGAAAAGGAGAATAACGATGAAAATCTACGAAGAGTTAGTTGCCAGAGGCCTGATTGCCCAGGTAACGAACGAAGAAGAAATCAAAAACATGATTAACGAAGGAAAAGCCACATTTTACATTGGCTTTGATCCGACTGCGGACAGCCTTCATGTAGGCCACTTCATGGCGCTCTGCCTGATGAAACGTCTTCAGATGGCGGGAAATAAACCGATTGCGCTTTTAGGCGGCGGTACGGGAATGATCGGTGATCCGTCCGGCAGAAGCGATATGCGCCAGATGATGACGGTGGACACGATTCAGCACAACTGTGACTGCTTTAAGGAGCAGATGAGCCGTTTTATCGACTTCTCCGAGGGCAAGGCCATGATGGTAAACAACGCGGAGTGGCTGATGGATCTCAACTATGTGGAGCTGTTACGTGAAGTAGGACCGCACTTCAGCGTAAACCGCATGCTGACGGCGGAGTGCTACAAGCAGAGAATGGAAAAGGGCTTAAGCTTCTTAGAGTTTAACTATATGATTATGCAGAGCTATGACTTCTATATGCTGTTCCAGAAGTACGGCTGCAACATGCAGTTCGGCGGCGACGACCAGTGGAGCAACATGCTGGGCGGAACCGAGCTGATCCGCCGCAAGCTGGGCAAGGACGCCCACGCCATGACCATCACCCTCCTTCTGAATTCCGAAGGCAAGAAGATGGGCAAGACGCAGTCCGGCGCAGTATGGCTGGATCCGGAAAAGACGACTCCGTTTGAGTTCTACCAGTACTGGAGAAACGTGGGAGACGCCGATGTATTAAAATGCTTAAGAATGCTTACCTTCCTTCCGCTCGAGCAGATTGACGAGATGGACAAATGGGAAGGCAGCCAGCTCAACACGGCGAAAGAAATCCTGGCATATGAGCTTACAAAGCTGGTACACGGCGAGGAGGAAGCAGAGAAGGCAAAAGAGGCGTCCAGAGCGTTATTCTCAAGCGGAAATGCTGCCGATATGCCGACGGCCGAGCTTACAGAGGAAGATTTTACAGGGGATGAGATCGATATTCTCACAATCCTCCAGAAATCCGGTCTGGCCCCGTCGCGTTCCGAGGCAAGGAGAAACGTGGAGCAGGGCGGCGTAGCCGTGGACGGCGAGACGGTAAAGGATACAAAGGCCGTATTTACAAAGGCACAGCTCTCAGGGGACGGAGTCGTTGTAAAACGCGGTAAGAAGAACTTTAAAAAGGTAGTTTTAAAATAAGATAGTTATAGTTAAAACTAAGGCAGTTTTAATATAAGGCTGTTTTAATATAAAGTGGTTTTAAACCAAGATAATTTTAAACTAAGGTGGTCTTAAACTGGGATATCTTTAAACCAAGACATTTTAATATCAATGTGAAATCAATAAAAAGCGCCGGGAAAGCTGTAAATTGGCTTTCCCGGCGCTTTTTGGCCCTGCGTTTACTCCCATTTAAAAAACAGGAGCGAAATTCCGCCGCAGACAACGGCAATCACAACCATCACAATCAGAGACACCGTTACATGTTCAAGCGGCAGGCCGAGAGATGTGGCTTTTAAGAGCTTGATTCCCTGGGTCAGGGGCAGCACACCGGCTATTTTTTGCAGAACCGGGGGCATCACCTCATACGGCAGCGTGGCGCCGGAGAAAATCAACATTGGAAAATATAAAAGACTTGCAAGAATACCGGCAATTTTAGTATTTGGAGATACGCCTCCCACCATCATTCCGATGCTGAACATGGAGAGCATGACAAGGAAAAATGAGCCGATAAACGGAAGAAAGTCTCCCTTTAGGCGCATGCCGAAAAACAGGGTGGAAACCAGATAGACTAACGCCAGTGCGATCAGCGAATAAATCATATAGATGGATACCTGCACCGACAGCAGAAGAACCGGGCTGGAGGGTGTGATTTTAAAACGCTTTAGAATTTTCTTCTGACGGTAATCGGAGATTACAAGCGGCAGGCCCATCACGCCTCCGGCGCAGACCGCGATTGTCGAGACGGCGCCGAAGGACTGTTCCAAAAAGGTATAATCCGCGCCGGGAAAGGCGGGTTTACCGCCATAAATGATTCCCATCAGCGCGGTCACAACCACCGGCATGCAGATGGCAAAAATGATCATGTCCATTCCGCGGAAAGAAAGTTTCAGCTCTGTTTTTAACATTGTAATAAATTTATTCATTTTCGTCTTTTTCCTCTCCTGTAAACCACAGATAAGCATCTTCCAGCCTGTCGTACGGACTTTTTTTAACTGCTTCGGCCACCGTGCCGCAGAAAACAAATTCCCCATCTTTTAAAATACCGATTCTGTCGCAGAGCTCCTCCACCTCATCCATGAAATGAGAGGTTAAAAAGACGGTCAGTCCCTTTCCCTTCAGTTCCTGAAGGCTTTTCCATACACTCCTTCTGGCTTTTGTGTCGAGTCCCGTGGTCAGCTCGTCCAGAAATACGACCCGCGGATTTGGGATCAGCGCAAGAACAATGAACAGCCGCTGCTTCTGGCCGCCGGACAGTTCACTTACCAGACTTGAGCTCTTTTCCGTAAGGCCGAACTGCTTAAGCAGCCCGTCATAGTCTGCCGGGGATTTGTACAGACAGGCCGTTTCCTCACATAACTCGTTTACCTTGATTTTATCGGGATAATTTGCTTCCTGGAACTGGACGCCAACCTGCTCAAACAGCTTTTTACGTTCCTTCTGCGGATTCATCCCAAGGATGGAGATTTCTCCCCGATCGGCTTTCCTGGTGCCTAAAATACACTCGATAGTTGTGCTTTTTCCTGCTCCGTTTGCGCCGAGGAGACCATAGACTTCGCCTCCCGCAACGGTTATGTCAATATTTTTGATTACGTTTAGTGTGCCGTAGGATTTTTCCAGACCGGACACCCTGATGGTTATCTGCATACCATATCCTCCTTTATTTGATAAAGAGAGGATATCACAGGGAGGAAAGGTGGTGGGTAAGTGGAGACTTTATAGATTCATCTTCTCCATTTTCTCAATCTGAGTGAGGACATAGTCCATATTGCTTTTGGCATCCCTAAGGGAGGAGAGCAGCTTATCGCAGGCGGTAATCACGTCTTCATCCGGCGCGGGGGTGTCGAGCTTTTCTCGGATACTGGCGGAAGGATTTGCATCGAGGGATGACAGCATCCTCAGAATTGCCGTCAGCGAGTAATTGGCGCACCGCAAGGAACGTATCATTTTGAGCCGTTCGATATCCTCGCAAAAATAGGCGCGGTACCGGTTTTTTCTGCGTTTGACGGTAATGAGGCCGTTGAGTTCCCAGTTGCGGAGCGTGTCCATCGAGATTTGTAAAAGTTCTGCCGTCTCCTTACGGGTATAGACGGAACCGTCCTTTTGTGAGACGGACGCCGCGCCTTTCAGAATCTGTCCGGCAATGGCGATGGCCTCCTCCGCATGTCTTGTTTCCAGTTCAACCTGCTCCATATAGCGCGCCGCCCTTTGCCTGGCATCCCGGTAATCTCCTGCGGCGGATACTTTGATGATTTCCACCGCCTGTTTTCTGAGGCCGTTCTGCAGCACTTCCGCCCGGAGAGCGGCCCTGGCCAGCCGGAACTGCTCAATGTGCAGATCGGTAAAGACCCGGTAACCGTTACTCATGCGTTCAGGGGCCGGAATCAATTTACACTGTTCATATAAGCGTACGGTATTTACATGGATACCGATAATTTTTGCCACTTCATTTGTTTTGTAAGTTTTCATAGATGGATACCTCCGTCTTCATTATATTACAAAAAATAAGGCTGGTGTATTAATGTAGGGTTTTATTATGACCGGATTTTAAGATCTGTATTATTATAGGAATCTTTCACGGGGCCCCGGAGAGCTGACGGACGGCGGCCGGAAGATCGGCGGAGAAAATCGGCGGAGGAAATCGCTCCGGAAACGGGGCGGCCCTCTTTCATGAAACAGTGACAGGCATGTATCGGGGCCTTAAAGAGAGAGGGATAAAGAAGAAAAATTAAGAAGACCAATAAAGACAATAAAAAAAGGCTTCCCGCATCATGCAGGAGGCCCTTTTTTAGCTATCTTTATTATTGTGAAAATGCAGCCGTACTGTGATGCCGCGGCTGATAAAGAATTACTGCAGCGCTATTTTATCGGTCAGAACCGGATCGGAGGCCGGTCCGGAAGAATCCTGAACGGCAGAACCGCCGCCCGGGAAGATGACAACCTTTGAGGCGTGGATGATTTCATTGCCGGAAGCGTCGGTCATATTACGGTCGGGCCATACAAGACAGGTGGTGCCGGAGGTGAGATCTTCCGGAGTGACGATATTCCTGGTCAGGTAGGGGAGGACGGTTGTCTCGCTGTCAATGCCGTAGACCATACCGCGTTTGGTGGTAAGCTGCCAGCCCGATTCACTGTTTCCGGTAAGCTTAACGGCTGTTTCATAGGACGGAGCGGCAAAACCGGCCGGGATCTGGCAGATAATCATCTCGGCGTGGGACTGCGGAGGCAGACTGAGGGCCATGGCCGGACTTATGTAGGCATAAACCATCTCTCCGTCCTTCAGGGAATCGGCGGATACGGGATAACCGTTCAGGGCATCCAGAATCCGTGTCTCATCTGAGATGTTCAAAACCAGTGCATCGAGTGTCGTGTCTCCCTGAATATTATTGAGCATCAGGCGCTCGCCCTCATGGGAAACCGTACCGTAGACACGGTACAAATCGAGAGAACCCTGGCCATCCTCAGCGGCAATGGCTTTGGCCGGACCCGAAAATGCCATCAGCACGGTAGCTGCGAGCGCTCCGAGAAGCAGAGGCGCCTTTCTGGTGATAAATGCGGATAATCTGAAATTCTTCATACAAATCTTCTCCTTATCATCTTAAAATAGTCTATTAAAAACGTGATATCCTCATTTTACCAGAAAACGGGTCAGAATGGGGGCATTTAAAAGAAATGTCAGGAAATCTTCGGATATTACCGTTTCCTTAACTTTTTTGACGGAAGGAATAAACAGATCTGCTTAGTAAAGTAAATCCGATCAGAAGAATAGATGCTCTATCAGGATTTTTGTACCCATTACAATAAGGATAACGCCTCCTGCAAATTCGGCCTTTGATTTGTATTTCATGCCGAAAAGATTGCCCGCCTTGACGCCCGCGACGGAGAGCAGGAAGGTGATAATACCGATAAAAGAGACGGCCGGCACAATATGGACACTCAGGAAGGCAAGGGTAACGCCGACGGCCAGAGCGTCGATGCTGGTAGCGACTGCAAGCACGGTCATGGTTTTAAAATCCACGGAGGGATCGAGTTCTTCCTCGTCGCAGCGGCAGAAAGATTCCTTTACCATATTGGCACCGATGAGAACCAGCAGGATAAATGCAATCCAGTGATCCACAGAGGTGATGGCCTCCTTAAAATGGTAGCCGAGAAAATAACCAATCAGCGGCATTCCGGCCTGGAATCCGCCGAAATAGAGGCCGATAATAAGAGCATGTTTTTTATTCAGGCGCTGCATGGAAAGTCCCTTACAGACTGCGACGGCAAACGCATCCATAGAAAGACCCACGGCGAGGATAAAGAGTTCGATTAATGACATAGGAGATCCCCCTGTTCGTTTATTGATATGCGGGAAGCCGGCTGTCTCATGCGCATCTTCGCGGAGCGTTTTTGATTCATAGGACGTAATTTCCTATGAATGAACAAAGAGTTTCGCTTGCGGAACTCTTGCGCTGCCGCGCGGTTGCTTCAGCAACCATTTACCACTGCGCGGCATGTGCATCCTCGCGGAGCGTTTTTGATTCATAGGACGTAATTTCCTATGAATCAAGAAAAGACTTATCTGCAGCATGGACCGCAGATAAGTCTCATTATTTAAAGTTAAGCCAGATATTTCTATCAGTATGTTGACCAAACTACACAAGAGTGCTAACTACTCCCCTATCTCTGTACGATTTTATAGGAAGTGAGAAAAAAAGTCAACAGGGAATTTGGTTCCTGTCCACTCCGTGCCCAGCAACACGCTTTGCGATGCACAGAAACGGTAAAAAACACCGTTTCGCGCCGCAGCCCTCGGGTTTTGTGTGACTTACGCTACGCTGCACTCACACAAAACACCTCGCGGAATACTACCTGTTCAGGGTAACAGACTCTTCCCTCTACCCTTTAAAACCTCCGGGACTGAAGACGTGAAGGTTGTCGCCATCCATTCCGTCCCGGTCTGCGGCCGCTGGTTGTACTCTTTTTCATGGGGAAAGGAAGAGGAAGCAGCCGCCAACCTCCCCACCCGTCCGCTATCCTTTCACCGATTCCCTTCTGACTTGACATAATTGAGCGAAAATATTACTTTCCTTTTACATTTCCTATACAGAATCATGATTTCTCCTTTTCTGCAAATGTCTTATACTGCGAATTGTAAAACAAATGAAAAAGTATGAAATGAGTTTAAAGGAGAAAAGAGGATAATTATGAAAAAAAGATTTCAGAAATCAATAGCAATTTTAGGCGCGGCAGTTTTAATGATGGGGCTTGCAGGGTGCAGTTCTTCTTCTGAGGCACCGTCCACAGCAGCTCCGGCGGCAGATACGAGTGAGGCTCAGGCAGCGGATACAGGGGCGGCGGATACGGAAGCGGCAGAGGCTCAGGGCGATTTGAGCGGTTCCATCACACTGGCAGGCTCCACTTCCATGGAGAAATTTTCCAATGCTCTTGCAGAGGCATTTATGGAGAAATACCCCGACGTGACGGTGCAGGCCGAGTTTACAGGTTCTTCCGCGGGCGTCGAAGCGGTGCTGGGCGGACAGAGTGATATCGGAAACTCTTCCAGAAACTTAAAGGATGAGGAGAAGGGAAAGGGAGCTGTAGAAAATATTGTGGCAATCGACGGGATTGCGGTAGTGACGGATCCGGCCAACACAGCGGCAGACCTTACGAAGGAACAGCTCATCAATATCTATAACGGTACAATCACAAACTGGAAGGACGCAGGCGGAGCGGATCAGCCTATCGTAGTGGTAGGACGCGAGGCTGGTTCCGGTACAAGAGGCGCTTTTGAGGAGATTCTCAAACTGGAGGACGCCTGCAAATATGCCAACGAGCTGGATTCCACAGGCGCTGTTATGGCTAAGGTAGCGTCCACACCGGGTGCTATCGGATATGTTTCACTCGATGTAATAGACGACACGGTTAAGGTGCTGACCTTAGACGGAGTGGAGGCCAATGAAGCGAATATTAAAACTGGTGACTACTTCTTAAGCCGTCCGTTCGTTATGGCGACCAACGGTGAGATTTCTGCCCAGAGCGACCTGGTAAAGGCATTATTTGACTATGTGTATTCCGCCGAGGGTGACGAGCTTATCCAGTCCGTAGGGCTTATCACAACAAAATAAATACCGTGAGGCAGACAGACATTAGGGACAGTAAAGACAGACGGTAATATGGACAGTAATACAGACAGTAATATGGACAGTAATACAGACAGTAATACAAACAGTAATACAAACAGTAATACAGACAGGTAACATTCGACAGATAAAGAGACATGATATCGGGCCGCTGTAGCTGAGAGCAGAAAGCTTGAGAAAGCAAAGCTCCAAACCGGGTACGGCGGCCTTTTACTGAAGGTGATAACCTGCTCGCTGAACGTGCGGGTTATCGGTGATTGATAATGAAAAGTCCGCAGAGAGCGTATTCCTTTGTTATCCATTTTTTGCCGTATCATAAACATACCTTCGGCAGCAGGGGCGCCTTCGGCATTCCTGAATCTGTCCGGTTGGAAGGAGAAACATATGCATGAAAAAAACTTTTCCATTTTTGGCGGCCATAAAAGTAAATCGGCTGTAGAAAAAGGGGCGGAAGTCATTTTTACCGCCTGTGGCCTGCTGGCAGTCATAGCGGTATTTTCCATTACGTTATATATGATTATCAGCGGTACACCGGCGCTTTTCAAGGTGGGGATTCTCGATATCCTTTTTGGGAGTGTCTGGAAACCGACGGCGGATCCTGCTATGTTTGGAATCCTTTATGTGATTCTCACTTCCATTGTCGGTACCTTTATGGCGATTCTGATCGGTGTGCCGATCGGTGTTTTTACGGCCATCTTTCTGGCGGAGGTGGCGCCTCCGAAGCTGGCCGCCTGTGTCCGGCCGGCCGTGGAGCTGCTGGCCGGGATTCCGTCGGTCATATACGGCCTTTTGGGAATCCTGATTCTGAATCCCCTGATGTACAAACTGGAGCTTAAATTATTCGCAGGTTCCACGACCCATCAGTTTACCGGGGGAGCCAATCTGATTTCAGCGGTGCTGGTGCTGGCGGTCATGATTCTTCCAACCGTCATAAGTATCACGGAATCGGCGCTCCGGGCGGTGCCGAAGCACTTAAAAAGCGCTTCACTGGCGCTGGGCGCAACACATATCCAGACCATTTTCAAGGTTCTGGTTCCCGCGGCCAGATCGGGCATTATCACGGCGGTTGTACTCGGCTGCGGCCGGGCGATAGGAGAGGCCATGGCCATCAGCCTGGTATCGGGAAGTTCCGTGAACCTTCCGCTTCCATTTAACTCAGTCCGCTTCCTTACGACCGCGATTGTGGCGGAAATGTCATATTCCCAGGGACTCCACAGAGAGGTTCTTTTCACAATCGGACTGGTGCTCTTTGTATTTATCATGTTTATCAATACGGTACTGACCCGCATGTTCCAGAAGGGAGGGGCGGAGAATGACAGGTAACGCAAGCATTTACAATAAAAAGACCCGGGCTTCCGACCGGGCGCTCACGGTGCTTATTTATCTGGCGGCCGTCATAGCCATCAGCATCCTTGTGGGAATCATGGGGTATGTATTTGTGAGAGGTATCCCGCAGATTTCCTGGCAGTTTCTTTCCACGGTACAGAGCGCAAGAAAAGGGACGTTCGGAATTCTGGGAAATATCGTAAATACGCTGTACATTATTGTGATGACGCTGGTTATTGCGGCTCCCGTGGGAATTGGCTCGGCCATCTACCTGAATGAGTATGCAAAGCCGGGAAAAATGGTGAGAACGATTGAATTTACAACGGAAATCCTTTCGGGAATCCCGTCTATCATATTCGGCCTGTTCGGTATGGTGTTTTTCGGTTCCGCGCTGAAGCTTGGATACTCCGTGCTGACCGGATCCTTTACCCTGACTCTGATGGTTCTTCCGCTTATCACGAGGAGCACCCAGGAGGCATTAAAGACGGTGCCTGACAGTTACCGTTCGGGCGCGCTTGGAATTGGCGCGACGAAATGGTATATGATCAGGACCATCCTGCTTCCCAGTGCGGCTCCTGGAATTCTGACCGGAATTATTCTTTCGGTCGGACGTATCGTGGGAGAGTCGGCGGCGCTCCTTTTCACGGCGGGAAGCGGATTCCAGCTTCCCAAGGATCTGTTCGGCAAACTGTTTGAATCCAGCGGCACGCTGACAATCCAGCTATACCTGTCCATGCAGAAAGCAAAATATGATCAGGCTTTCGGCATTGCGGTCGTGCTGCTCGTAATCGTCCTGGGCATCAACCTCCTGACCAGATATCTGACGGGAAAATTCGATGTGACGAGGCTTAAATAGATGGAGGAAAGTATGGAAACCAAGATTGTTACCACGGATTTGAACCTGCATTACGGTTCCAACCACGCACTGAAAAATATTAACCTGGATATTTATACAAATAAAATTACCGCATTGATCGGGCCGTCCGGCTGCGGAAAGTCTACTTACCTGAAGACGTTAAACAGGATGAATGACCTGGTGGACGGTGTAAAAATAGACGGCAGGGTCCTGATAGACGGGGAAGACATTTACGATCCCAAGGTGGACACGACGCTTTTACGTAAAAAGGTGGGCATGGTGTTCCAGCAGCCAAATCCGTTTCCCATGAGCATCTATGATAACATTGCCTATGGGCCGAGAATCCATGGCGTTAAAAGCAAGGGACAGTTAGATGAAATTGTGGAGCGGAGCCTTAACGGAGCGGCCCTCTGGGACGAGGTGAAAGACAGGCTTAAAAAATCGGCGCTTGGACTTTCGGGAGGCCAGCAGCAGAGACTCTGCATCGCCAGAGCACTGGCCGTGGAGCCGGAGATCCTTCTGATGGATGAGCCGACATCGGCCCTGGATCCGATTTCCACATTGAAAATTGAAGATTTAATGGATGAGCTGAAGCAGAAATATACGGTGGTAATTGTTACCCATAATATGCAGCAGGCAACCCGTATCGCGGACTACACCGCATTTTTTCTGGTGGGGGAGGTAATAGAATATGCCCCGACAGGCGAGCTTTTCTCACATCCGGCAAAGAAAAAAACGGAAGACTATATTACGGGACGTTTCGGCTGATGACAACTTGACGGCGTTTATCCGGTAAGCAGATTAGGAGGTAATAAAATGGCACCTAGAATGATGTTTGACCAGGAGCTTGCGGAGTTGAACAGCGAACTGGTAAAGATGAGCGGGATGGTGGAGAAGGCTATTGCGGACAGCTTCGAAGCCCTGAATAAAAAAGATTTTGTACTGGCAAAAAGGGTGATTAACGGCGACCGGACTGTAGATGAGATGGAACGCAAAATTGAGAGCCGATGTCTGTCCCTGATGCTCAGGCAGCAGCCGGTGGCACGCGATTTGCGGCACATATCAACTGCCCTCAAGGTGGTGACGGATCTGGAACGGATTGGGGATCACGCGGCGGACATTGCGGAGCTGACGATCAGGATGAGCGATAACCGTTCATTTGTCGGCGTAAAGCACCTGCCGGCCATGGTAGACAATGTAAAAGCCATGCTGCGCGATGCCATCCACGCGTTTATCGAGCGCGATACGCAGGCCGCGGAGCAGATAGAGCTGAGGGACGATATTATAGACGCCTATTTTGATAAAGTGAAAAATGAGGTGGTGGAGCTGCTGAAATCCGATTCTTCGCAGTCGGATATGGCGGTGGATCTCCTGATGATTGCCAAATATCTGGAGCGGATCGGGGATCATGCGGTCAATGTATGCGAGTGGACGGAATTTTCCGATACGGGAACTTTAAACAGTGTTCCAATTCTATAGGACGGATCTATGATAAAATAAAGAGTCTGCCTCGGCAGACTCTCGCGCCGAGCGCGAAAAGACAGGGCCGACGCCTGATGGGGAATCAGGTCCGGCCCTGTGCTTTATTGTGAGTAGTTATAGTATGTGCTGAAAAAAGGAGAATATACATCTATATTTAAAAAATTGTGGGGGAGGAGGTATTTCTTGTCGTTCTGCCGCGGGGCTGAACGGTAAAATGGCTGTTTCTCCGTTTATTCAATGGCGATAAATTTCTTTTCCTCAACGGCCCTGCGCTGTTCCTCTTTCGGGAATACCAGTTTCAGCATGCCGTTTTCAAAGGAAGCGTGAATGTCTTCTTCCTTCAGGTTGTCGCCGAGATGGAAACTTCTGCGGCAGCTTCCGCTGTAACGCTCTCTGCGGATATATTTGCCGTTCTCATCTTTTTCGTTATTTTCTGTGGTCTTCTGAGCGGTTACGGTCAGGTAGCCTTTCGAAAGTTCAGCGTGGATGTCTTCTTTTGCAAAGCCCGGAAGCTCAATGTCAAGCTGATAATTCTCGCCCAAATCCTTAATATCGGTTTTCATCACACCGGAACCGGAGCGGTTATGCTCGGAAGTAAGTCCCGGAAAACGGAACATATCATCGAAAAAATTATCTACAAAGTTATCATTAAAAATGCTCGGTACTAACATAAGTCATTCCTCCTTATAATTATGTTTTTATGGTTGATGATGAAAAGCCTGTTCAGTAAAGTTTTGCTTTTCATCATGGGGTGATTCAGATACTTTTTATCTGTTCTATATGTAATATAACACACATTGTTAGCACTGTCAATAGATGAGTGCTAATGAAACTGTGAAAAAACTGTGAATTATGAATGCTAAATTTACTAAACCTGCAAAGCCCGCGTGTTTACCAATATTACATCCGATGCCCTTCGGGAGTCATACATTATTTAGACGGTGTATAAATTATAGTAATACGTTTTATGCAGGTGAATACATGCAGCAGTTTATAGTGGAAGTGATGAACTCGTTCGGATACATAGGGATTTTTGTGCTGATTCTGGTTGAAAACCTGTTTCCGCCGATCCCGTCGGAAGTCATTCTCACCTTTGGCGGTTTTATGACCACCTATACGGCGATGAATGTGCCCGGAGTGATTGCCGCATCGACGGCCGGTTCCGTTTTTGGCGCGGTTATTCTTTATTATGCGGGGCGGCTGATACCAAAGGATATGCTGAAAAATATGCTGGAGGGAAAGATCGGGAAACGTCTTCATTTTGAACAGGAAGATGTGCAGGATGCGGAAGGCTGGTTTGACACGAAGGGCAAAAGCACCGTCTTTTTCTGCCGCTGTGTGCCGATTATCAGGAGCCTGATCTCAATACCGGCCGGGATGGCGGGCATGAAGATGGCTCCCTTTCTGATTCTGACTTTTGCCGGGAGCCTTGTCTGGAATACGGTGCTCGTAACGGCCGGAGCCGTTGCCGGAGCCTCCTGGGGGAAGATCCTCGGTGTGCTCGATACATATTCAAACATCACGATCATTGTGGTGGGAATTGCGGCTTTGATCGGCAGTACAATTTATTTTGGAAGGAGAAAAGGCGAGGAACAATAATAGAGAAGGAAAAAACAGGAAATTGGAATGAGAGGGCCGAAGAATGGGAATATTTTCTGTATGGAAAAATTAGATCCCAGATTGGCGGCAATCATTGTATTGTTATACGTACGCTATCTCCCTGGAATGATGTGGGATAAAATGTGTATGGAAAAGAAAAAACACTGGAAAAATGGGGACGGAGCGGAAATCCCCGGCGGCAGTTCAAAGTGATGAAACCGGTATAAGGATGACTCATTGTCAAAGGTTATATAATAATTTGTATAACACTTTTCAAATCGTACAGGTATATGGATAAAAGGCGTGCCGGCCTGTATAATTTCCCGTAGAGGACGCGGGAACCGGGCGGCATTTATGCCGGGCGGTTAAGCTGGTGAGGAGGCGGCCTCCGGAAAATAAACAGAAGCGGAGGATGTGGGCATGAACACATTTGAAAAAGCGGCAAACGCAACTTATCTGACTGTCCTGGGCCAGGGACAGCTTTATGGAATACCCTTGAAACACGTTGTACATATTATACCGGTCCAGAAGATCAGAGAGGCACCGGAACTTCCTTCCTATGTGAAGGGAAAAATCAAACATGAGGGAACCTCCATTCCCGTGATAGACTTAAGACTCCGCCTGGGGCTTGAGGAAACGGCCTGGGATGAGGAAACCTGCATTGTAGTCATGTATGTTCCGGCGGGGACGGTCGGACTGCTTGTGGATGCCGCAGGAGAAATAAAGGAACTTGCAGACGGGGACTGCAAGGTGGAGACGGAAGAAGAGAATCCATTTGTCCTCAAACAATGTATTAAAAATGGGCGGGAAATAAAAATCCTGGATTTGATGAAGGTAGTAAAGATGTAAGGAGCCGGAAGGATACGGCGGTTAATATGTGAGGATAAAGAATCCCGCTTGCGGGATTCTTGCACTGCCGCGCGGTTGCATCAGCAACTATTAACCTCTGCGCGGCATGTGCATCCTTGCGGAACATTTTTTGATTCATAGGCCGTAATTTCCTATGAATTAAAATAAGAGCACCGTTCAATTCGGTGCTCTTTTTGATATAGAAATGATGAGAAGTTGTAAAACATGCTCTAGTTAAGCACTTTGATTTTGGGAAAATATTCAAACAGTACTTTCGCAGTTATCTTTTCTTTTGGGACGAAATGGTTTTTCCAGTATCGGCCGTCAAACGAGTTGTTCCGGTTATCACCCATCATAAAATAACTGCCTTCGGGAACTTCAAAATGAAGACTTTCCTCCGGCTCCATATCCTCACGCAGATAAGGTTCATCCAGGGGCGTTTCCGACCCGTTCAGGTAGACTTCTCCGTCACGGATGTCAATAATATCACCGGGAATGCCGATGATTCGCTTTACATAGTGGACGGTTTTTCCCTTTTTGTTTATTTCGGAGTCACAGGCAGGGCAGACATCCGGCCGCTCGCCCTCGATCCGTTTGTGGCAAACCGGGCATTGCCAGCCAAAGACAAAGATGGCGATATCGCCTCGTTCCGGTTCCGTGAAATGGTAGTTGAGACGTGAACCCATTATTCTGCTGCCTGTCATAATGGTATTTTCCATGGAGTCGGAGGGAACATCGCTGTTGGCGATAATAAATGTATTCAGGACAAAGGCAATGACGGCCGCGGTGGCAATAATCTGAATCCAGCTTATCAGTTCCGCCTTAAATCCTGTTTTTTCTTTTGAATTTTTATTCTCTGTTTTATTTTCCATATTGGTTTTATCGACCTCGTTTATTTTTGATATGTAATGGTGAATAGTACTATTATACACATCCTGCGGTAAAAAGCAAACCTGCCGTCTGCGCCGGATGCTCCGGGAAAGTATGTTAAGACTCATGAAGCGGATGGTATAAAGGAAAATGCAGAAACCGGCCCGGCGGAACCCGTGAAGTGGACTGGGGATGCGAACTGTGTTAAGCTGGGCATGCAACTGGAAACGGCAGAGATTAGGGAGGATTTACCAATATGAAAGAAACGGCAGACAGGGAAACACTGGAAGAAATACTTGATTTACTGGACGGAATGGGAATGCGGTACTGGATTGACGGTGGATGGGGAGTTGATATCATACTGGGCAGGCAGAGCAGAGAACACAGGGACATTGACGTGGACTTTGACGGAGAATATACGGATGTTCTGCTGAAGGCCCTGGAAGATAAGGGATACGTGATTACGACAGACTGGAGGCCATGCCGCATTGAACTCAGCCATCCGCTTCTCGGATATATCGACATCCATCCTTTTGTTATTGCAGAAGACGGCAGCGCCAGGCAGGCCGACCCGGAGGGCGGCTGGTATGATCTGCAGGCGGAATGGTTTTCTTCCGCCGTATTCGAAGGCAGGAAAATTCCGTGTATTTCGGCCGGGGCGCAGAAGCCGTTCCACACCGGATATGAGCCGAGAGAAGTGGATAAAGTGGATATGCAGAACCTGGACGCATTTTTAAAGGGACAGGATAAATTGTAGATTATACCGGTTTTTGGTATTGACTCTTCCGCAGCGTAAGGCTTTAAGATAGATTTAAAGGAAGGAGGATACGATGAAAACGGTAAAAGAGGTATCTGAGATAACGGGACTGAGCGTCAGGACATTGCGGTATTACGATGAAATCGGTCTGCTGAAGCCCGCCGGACTGACAGAAGCCGGCTATCGGCTTTACGATGAAACAGCGCTTGAAAAATTGAGGGAGATTATGTTTTTCAGGGAGCTGGAGATCCCGCTGGCCGATATAAAAGAGATGATGGAACGGCCCGACTATGATATAAAACAGGCTCTTTCACTTCAGAAGTCCCTGCTGGAACAGAAAAGAAACCGATTAAACGGAATTATAGAACTGATAGGCGATGATATGGAGCACATCGGTAAAATGAATTTTGAGGCATTTAATCAGGAAGATATCGATAAAATCATAACTCATTCCCTGGAGTTACAGGGAAAGGAATCAATTGAGGCAATCGTCGGTAAATTTGGTAGTATTGAGGCATACCGTGATTTTTTTGCCGAGAGTATGAAAGATGAAAAAATGAGTGTTCATTTCATTAAAATGTACGGAAGTAAAGATAAGGCGGTGGAGGCAAGCTTAAAATCCACGGGGGACGGTGGAGAACTTGAGAAAATGCGTGACGGGAACGACAGGATCTACCGGCTGTTTGCCCAGGCCATGGAAACCGGTGATGAGGCGCTGGCTATGGAGGCGGTCAGAATGCTTTCCGAAAATTACAAGTCCATGTTCCGGATGGACAATGCCAGGTATCTGCTTCTGAGAGTAGCGGAGGATTATCTGAAGGAAAAGAAAGTTACGGAGCTTATTGAGGCAACGGAAAAAGAGTACGGCCGGGGAATCACGGAATACATCGGCATGGCTATCCGTCGTTACTTCGGTGAATAGCGGGAGGTTTAGAAAAAATGGGAAAAAGCCTGTAAACCAGAGATTATCATAGTTTACAGGCTTTTTCCCGTGTTGTGAGTGCGTCTGATAGGAATCGAACCTACGCCTCAGGCTCCGGAGGCCGGCGCTCTATCCACTGAGCTACAGACGCATCTTCATTATTCTACTATATTTTATTTCTCTTGGCAAGGTCTTTTATGGAAGTTTTATTGCTTTTTATATTGGATTTTGCTAGAATAGAGCAGAACAACGGCCTCTGTAAAGCCGTTATTCAGCATATAGTTAATTGTAAATAAAGTTGCCCCGACGAAGGGGATTAGCCAGTCTATCAGGAGGATACAGGATGGGAAGAAGCAGGAGAAAACAGCCCGACGGGCCGGTTCAGCCTGAAAACTCCGACCAGTCTGTGAATATAAACAGAGCGGACAGCGGGACAGCAGAGGAAAGTAAAAAGACAGAGGATAGAACAGAGGTTGTAAAAAATGCCGCAAAAGATGATGCGCGAGAGAATACACCCAAGGCCGGGAAAGATTTATCCGGAGAACCGGTGACGAAAAAGGCATCGTCAAAAGAACTATCTGCGTTAAAAGAAACATCTGCGCAAAAAGATACATCAGCATTAAAAGAAACATTAACAGCCTTGGAATCATCAATGGCAAAAGAATCACCAGCGGTCAAAAAAACACCAATGGTAAAAGAATCACCAGCGGTCAAAGAATCATCAATGGTAAATAAATCACCGTCGGCGAAAGAATCATCAATGATAAAAGAAACACCAATGATAAAAGAATCACCAGCAGCCAAGGAATCGCCGGCGGTAAATAAATCATCAACGGCAAAAGATTCAACTGCGATAGAAAATTCATCAGCAATCAAAGAAGTATCCACAATAAAGAAAACGCCGGTCGGAAAGACGCTTTCAAAAGAGCAGCCTACAAAAGAGCCGGTGTCCCGGAAAGCGCCTTCTAAAACGTTATCATCTAAAGCGCCACCGTCCAAGGAAATCTTATCAAAAGAACATTTATCAAAGGAACCGTCAACAAAAGAACCGTCAACAAAAGAACTGTCAGCAAAAGAATCATCAGCAAAAGAACCATCAGCAAAAAAATCATCACTAAAGGAACCGCCTGTGAAAAAAGTACCGGCCAAAGAATCGGCAGCAACACAGGAGCGGAAAAAAGAAATAAAGAAAGTTCCGTCAAGAGAAAGGCCAAGAAGCAGGAAAGCGGCCGACTCACAGAATCACCCTGTCGAAGTCCGGGAAGTTCCTGAGTCCGGGAAAAAAACGGCCGGTAACTCGGATACAAGGGGAAAACATTCCAGAAAACAGGGACAGGACTCGGAACAGGCCCCTGGACAAGCCCAGGTAGAGTCCCGGGACAGGCGGCGAAGCGCCTCAAGAGGGAAACAGTCGGCGGCAGACAATGAACTGCGCCGTTATATTCTGCTGCTCAGCGTTCCGCTGATCGCCTTGATACTGGTGGTGGTACTCCTGATTTCGGGAAACTTCAGGGGCTCCGGGGAAGCAGTTACGGCTGCTCCGTCCAGACACAGCGTGGACACGCTTCCGGAAAACGCGGAGATACCGGTCATTGAACCGGATACCAAGGAATACTTCCACGACTTTGGAGGAAGCATTCTGTCCCAGGATACGGTTCCCGAGATTAACCAGTTGATGGAACAGTATTTCCTTGCGACTACGGATTGTGATATGGGGACGTTTCTCCATCTTTTTACATCTCAGGACACCAGTGAGGAAGAGCGGTTCCGTCAGGACTTTGAAAAACAGAAACAGTATATAGAAGGATACCGGAATATCTCCTGTTACACAACTCCGGGACTTGGTGAGAACTCCTATGCGGCATATGTCTATTATGAAATCAAATATGTCGGGGTGGAGACACCGGCGCCGAGTCTTGTCCAGATTTATGCGGTCAAGGGGGAAGACGGCATTTACAGAATCTTTGATCAGGAAATGTCACCGGAGCTGGAAGATTTCCTGGAACAGCTTTCGGTAAATGAAGACGTCAGGCTTTTGATTTCCCAGGTGGATCAGCAGGCAGAGGAAGCCATGGCGGCAGATCCGGCCCTGAACGAGCGGATTCAGTATATGAAGCAGGGACCCGACTATATGCGCGAGGAGGAAACCCCGGCACAGGAAAGCCAGGAGGGGGACACGGCGCAGCAATAATCCGGAATAAATATTAAATGATAAAGAAGAGGCAGCAAAATGGATGTAAAAGATTTTTATTATGACTTACCACAGGAATTAATTGCACAGGATCCGCTGGAAGACCGTTCTTCCTCCCGTCTTCTGGTGCTGGACAAGGACACAGGCGAGATAGAGCACAGAGTTTTCAGGGATATTTTATCTTATCTCAGGGAAGGGGACTGTCTTGTCATTAACGACACAAAGGTAATTCCCGCCCGTCTGATTGGAAGCAAAGAGGGAACCGACGCCAAGATTGAGGTCCTGCTTTTAAAACGCAGGGAAAATGACATCTGGGAGACGCTTGTAAAGCCGGGGAAGAAGGCAAAACCGGGTACTGTTATAAGCTTTGGGGACGGCCTTTTAAAGGGCACGGTAATCGATGTGGTGGAAGAAGGAAACCGCCTGATTCAGTTCTCCTATGAGGGAATTTTTGAGGAAATCCTGGATCAGCTTGGCCAGATGCCTCTGCCTCCCTATATTACCCACCAGTTACAGGATAAAAACCGCTACCAGACCGTTTATGCAAAGCATGAAGGTTCGGCAGCCGCTCCGACGGCGGGACTTCATTTTACAAAAGAGCTGTTACAGCAGATTGAGGATATGGGGGTCAAAATTGCCCATGTCACGCTTCATGTGGGCCTTGGCACGTTCCGTCCCGTAAAGGTGGACAACGTCCTGGATCATCACATGCACTCCGAGTTCTATATCGTGGATGAGGAAGAGGCTGAGAAGATAAACAGCACAAAGAGAGACGGCGGACGCGTTATCTGTGTGGGAACGACAAGCTGCCGCACCCTGGAATCGGCAACGGGAGAGGACGGAATCCTGAGAGCCGGAAGCGGCTGGACGGAGATTTTTATCTATCCGGGTTACCAGTTTAAAATTCTGGACTGCCTGATTACCAACTTCCATCTGCCGGAATCCACCCTGGTTATGCTGGTTTCCGCTCTGGCGGGACGCGAACATGTACTGGCGGCCTATGAGGAGGCTATTAAAGAGAGATACCGGTTCTTCAGTTTTGGGGATGCGATGTTTATTATGTGAGGATTTAGTTGAGATGCGAGGACGCCTCTGTAAGACGGCGGACGGGGTAGTGGG
>NZ_URHZ01000073.1 GCF_900547735.1 uncultured Clostridium sp.
GTCTTCAGTCCCGGCCATAACCTTCCCGTGGGGAATCCGGGAGAAAAAGATTCCGCAGGGAACCTGGAAGTTCATCGGCACTTACCGAGGTTTTTTTCGAGGTTAGTTCCGTTATGTACTTCGAAGAGCGCGAGCGTTTCCCGGAGGAACTTTTTCTGCCCGGATTCCCCACCCGCAACCACCTACACCCCGGGACTGAAGACTCACAATCTCCCTCTCACCATCCCGAACCCCGACCGTCCCGGCGGCGTTCTCATTCCTCAGCTAATTCCTTATTTCTTCCGTTTAAAGAATCTCTTCTTTTCTTTCATTCCTTCTTCCCCTGAATCATTCTCTTTTCTGCCTGCGTATTTTTTCACCGCCATCCAGATGCCAAAGAACACTGCCAGACAAAGTACAATTGCCGGGCTGGTGGAAATCAGCCATACGAGAAGGTCTGTAAGGGCCTTTCCTACGCTCTCCAGGTTTTCCAGGAAACCTCTCCTGATCCGCTGGCCTACCGTCTCCTCCTTGGTCGGTGTAAATAAGCTGACCTCATCGACATACAGGTTTACTGTACTGTAGGAAACCTGGTTTGCCATAAGGCGGAGCTGGGACTCATAGGACTCTAACTGATAGCGTATCTCGGAAAGTCTGGATTCCAGTGTGATGATGGCCTCTGTGGTATCGGCTTTCTCAAGAAGTTCCCACAGGCGTTCCTGTTCCACTTCCAGTGTTTTTTTCCTGCTCTCGACGTCGGCATAGCTGAGGGTGACGTCTTCCACGGCTTCCTGTTTCCCGGTCACATTTCCGTTCTCCTCCACCTCGGTGATAAAGGCCGGGAGATTGTCGGCCGGAATGCGCGCCGTGATCTGTGCGCTTCTCTGGTTCCGATCGCTGCCGTAGCGGATGCTGCTGCCCGAAATATTAGAATTTTCTATGTATCCGCCCAGTTCCGTTACTTTCTTAGTGATACTTTCCATCAGTGAGTCAAATTGTGTAGACTCCAGACTCATGGATACGGTGCGTATCAATTTTCTCTGTGTGTCCACCGGATGAATTCCGCCGGATGAGGTGACCGGGTCCGCCTCTTCCGATGAATCCGACCTGTATTCATCCTTCATCGCCTGGGCCGCCTCGGTTGCCTGCGGAACCTCGTGATACAGCATGGCCTCCTGCGCATTTCCGCCAGCGCTTATTTTCGCACTCGAACTGCCGCACGCCGTGAGCAGAATGCCAATACCGAGAAGCAGAAATATGCTCCGTATTGTGTTCCTGTTTTTCATAATATCTCCTCCCTTTTCTGTAACCGTTATCCTTCGTTCAGGTAGTTCTGCAGCAAATCAATCAGTTTTCCAATATGGATGCCGTCCACAAAGGAGTGGTGGGCCTGGACGGAAAACGGCAGAATGACTCTCCCCTCCCGCTCAAAATACTTTCCCCAGTCAAACAGCGGGGTTGCATTATCCTTTTTCCCTGAATTCGTATGGGAAATGTGCGTGTAAGATACCCAGGGAAACGGTGAAAACTGGAATACGTCGTTGCCCAGCGGGCCTGTAAAATATTCTTTTTGCGCCTCGGCGGCCTCCGATGCCGTTCTCACATACTCTTCCATCGTGTCCTGCATCGGCACATTAACCACCTTGAACAGCTCCGTCTCCCTGTTAAGCCACGTAAAAGCCGTGTTGATGCGGTCGTAGAGAACTACGTTTCCATCCACAAACCGGTATCTGAATTCTTCGATTTCGTTGGCGCACCTGGAAACCGCATATACAAGCGACAGTGTGAGTGAATCGTGATTTTCCCTCACCTTCCGCAAAAAATCCGTGATATCCAGCTCGAGTGTCACGCAAAATGCCGGTTCCACGCTATTTCTGAATACCTGACAGTGCATTGCCCGCTTCCAGTTTTTTTCATCTATGATCTGATAACCACCATTTGACATACTCATTTTCTCCTCCCGGGCTGTTATATTCCGTTAGCGTCCGGCTAAGCGGATACGCAGCCATAAAATCATCCACCATCTTTTCATTTCTGCTGATTATCATTGTGCAGGCGCTGTCCCAGGCCGTCACTTCCACCTCTGCCAGGGGATGCTGCATGGTAACCGGGTTCTTCCAGAAGCCGGGATATCCGTCGGCATACGGCAGGGGAAATTTCAGAACTTCATCGAGGCCGATCGTTCTCTTAACCCCCGACAGCACGGCCCATACCCACTGCATCTGTCTGTTTTGCATGACAAACTCCGTCAGCTCTACTCCCGTCATCCAGCAGTAATTACTTCCGGCCGTTACTCCGCACTTTTCGTTGGGCAGCGGAAGTGTCTCGTAGTCCGTAATCAGCCAGTTGTACATGGCCGGCTCGCCGTCCAGTGCCCGGAAAACATCCGCCATGTTGGTGTACCAGCTTTCGCCCTTTTCAAGAATTGCATCCTTCATGAGTTACCTCTCAATACAATCTTATCCTATCAAAATTATCTTGTCTAAATGTACACCGGGCCGCTTCCCACCTCTGATTTACAGTTCCATACCGTTCAGAAGTTCTTTCAGCGCTTTGAGTTCCCCGGCCGTCAGGGTGACTCCCTTTCCCATCTTCTCATGGTTTTCCGACCATGCCCTGATATCGTAGACCGGCTCCCTGCTGTTCCAGCTTATCAGGTTCAGCTCCTTGGTCCAGCCGTTATTGGGCTTGCAAAGGCCGCCGCATTCCTTATATATTTCGTACTTGAGTTCCATGTTTCATTCCTCCGGATGCTGGAGCGTGTTTGAAAATTGCTTTCCGTCAGCTGTGCGTCACACTTTGCGGGATATTTGGGACGTGCAGATGGCGGGAATAAATTTTCAAACACGCTCTAGTCTGATATTTACTAAAATTTTAACATGTGGGATATTCTTTTACAACGGACTTAATAGAAACGTCAGAAAAATACAGGCTTTGGAAAAGAATTGTCAGGACCATGACGCTTTAGGTTTAGAAGCAGATACTTCATCGGAACGGTTTGACTTTTCCCTCCCTTTATAGCACAATAAAGCAATATAAAATGTTAATTCTCATGAGAGGAGGAAAATCTTGAAAATCGACCGATTATCGGGCCTGCTTTCCGTTCTGGCAAATACGGAGCAGATTACGGTCCAGGAACTTGCCGACCGTTTCGAGGTTTCCAGACGGACCATTTTCCGCGATCTGGATGCCTTAAGCCGCGCCGGAATTCCCATCACCTCCTGCCCCGGATTTGGAGGGGGCGTATCGGTTATAGAGGGCTACAAGTTAAATAACCAGATGCTCTCAGACGGTGATAAGGAAAAGATATTTACCGCCCTGAGCGGCCTGAAAAGTCTGGGCAGTGATGACTCAGTCACAAGCCTGATCGCAAAACTGGTGCCTGAAAATGAGACGGACTTCTTCTCCCGGAGCAATTACGTAATCGACTTTTCCTCCTGGTTCAGTGACAGCATCACGCACGAAAAAGCGCTGAAATTACACCGGGCTATCTGCGATAAACGCTGCGTGAGTTTAGAATACATCTCCAGGAGAGCACGTTCCGTGAGAACGGTGGAACCCTGCAAGCTGGTTTTTAAGCAGTCCCACTGGTATCTCTATGCATTCTGTCAGGAAAAAGAAGAATTCCGCCTCTTCAGGCTGAGCCGGATTGTCTGGTTTGATATACTGGAACTGCAATTCCGCCCCCGGCCTGTAAAAAACATTGAATTTATCTCATATTATGGGGAAGAACTCTTTTCGCCGCATGAACAGGAGGGCTTTGAGAAAGTCGTCCTGGAATATAAGCCGGAGGACGCATTCGAACTGACGGAAAAGATGGATGCCTCCTTTTTTAAGAGGAATAAGGATGACGGCGAAAGTCCCTGTGAAATTCGTTTTTACACTTCCGACCTTCACCGGACGGCAGTCTTTATCCTTGGATTTATACACCAGGTCAGGGTCGTCTCGCCTCCCGAACTGATTGGTGAAATAAGGCATTTACAGAAATAAACCGGCGCCGGTGGCTAAAATACGGAAAACTTTCCTGTATAACAACGAAAAGCACGCTTCGCGAACTTTTCATTGCCACTCAACAAAAAAGGTGACACACTGATGTCACCTTTTTTGTTATACAATCATACCACCTTGCAAAAACAGGGAACTACACACAGAAAAATAAAAAACGAGGTGGCTTGGAATGAAAAAAGAAGTATTGGTATTTATATTTGACAGTTACGCCGATTGGGAACCCGCTTATATCTGCCCGGAGTTAAATAACCCCGAAACAGACTATGTGGTAAAAACGCTCAGTCTTGACAGTGAGCCGAAGCGTTCCATGGGCGGGTTCCGTACTCTTCCCGATTATACGGTAGATAATTTCCCGGACGATTTCAGTTTCCTGCTTTTAACCGGCGGACTTGCCTGGATGGAGCGAAAGAACGATGCCGTCCTGCCCGTTGTAGACTATGCGGTCCGAAACCATATTCCGGTCGGAGCTATCTGCAACGCTACAAATTTCATGGCACAAAACGGATTTTTAGATCACGTCCGCCATACGGGGAATACTGTGGAATTTATGAAGTCGCAGGCCCCGAATTACTCAGGTGAAAAGCTTTATCTTGAGAAACAGGCCGTCTCCGATTCCGGCATCATCACGGCCAACGGCTCCGCGGCCCTGGAATTTTCCAGGGAGATACTTCTGATATTAAAAGCAAAGACGGAAGAAGGCGCCCGGGAATGGTACGGGATGCATAAATACGGGTTTTACCAGGATTAATGCCGCCAGACTATTGCGAATCCTTCCGTATCTGCCTGATGACGAATCCCAGCGTATAGACGGCCATAAAACCGGAAACCGCAGGCGCTATGGAACCGATCAGCAGCAGATTATCGGGGTAATGTGTGAATACAATCCAGATGAGAGGCATTCTTAAAAGCAGCGCGCCGAAGCAGCAGCTAATCATCGTAAATACGGTCTTCCCCCTGCCGTTCATATAACCGTTCAGGCAGAACACAAAGGAAACCGCCAGGTAATCATAACTGCAGGCCCTGAAAAACGGGATTCCGGCCCGGACAATCTCGGGATCCGTATTAAATACGCCAATCATCGTCTGCGGTGATACCTGGGCCCAGACAAAAAACAGGCAGGACGCAAAAAATGCAAACCCCATTCCCGCTGCCAGTGATTTTTTAGCCCTGTAAAGTTTCCCAGCGCCGTAATTCTGGGCGGTGATAACGGCCAGGGCGCTGGCAATGGAGGTTGCCGGAAGCATGGCGAACACATCGTATTTTCCCGCTATTCCCACCGCGGCAGCCGTACTTACTCCCAGACGGTTGGTCACCGAGGTCAGGTAGAGAAATGAGAGCCTGACCATACTCTCCTGAAACGAGATCGGAATCCCGACGCAGGCCAGTTCTTTGACCCTGTCTTTATA
Source organism: uncultured Clostridium sp. (assembly GCF_900547735.1). GTDB lineage: Bacteria > Bacillota > Clostridia > Lachnospirales > Lachnospiraceae > Otoolea. The sequence continues at coordinate 5,394 of NZ_URHZ01000073.1, forward strand.
AATCCGCATATTACTGAACGTAAACGTAAACAGGAATTTCTTTTTATTCAGGTAAATAATTGAGACAATCATGCTGACGGACTGCGACAGAACCGTAGCCAGCGCCGTTCCCGCCACTCCCATATTCAGGTATTTTACAAATGTAAAATCGCCGATGATATTGAGTACGCAGGAGAGAGCCACAAAATACATCGGCCGCCTGGAATCGCCGTATCCACGGAGGATTGCACTGATTGCATTGTATCCGCAGATAAAAAAGATTCCGCAAAAACAGATCGTGACATACTGCTTTGCCAGGTAAAGCGATTCGGCCGGTGTCTTTAAGAGGGCCAGGATTGGGTCGGTAAAATACAGCATAACGCCTGTGAGGACAATGGCGACGATTGCAAAAACAGACAGTGTTGTTCCTATCGTTCTCCTCGTCTGCTCCTCATCCTGCATCCCCGTATATTTCCCCACCAGGATAGTGCCTCCCATTGTAAGGCCCGAAACCAGGTTGGTGATAATCTGAGTCACCTGGGTTCCGGTGGAAACGGCCGCAACACTCTCCGGAGAACAGTACCATCCCACCACCATCAAGTCTACGGCGCCATACAGCGCCTGTATCAGACTCGCTATCAAAAACGGGATTGAAAATGTCAAAAGCGCCCGGAAAATATTGCCTTCCGTTAAAAGGTTTTCCTGTTTCATAATTTCTAACTCCTTTATCGTTACTGTTCACTTCGTGCCCGGAGGGCTTTTTATGTAATAGGAACACTTTCCTACTTACATAAAATAAACCCTCCAGCAAGTGGAGGGTCAACCCATTTCTTTTATGATTTTTCTTTCATACACCAGAGAACGGACGGCGGCAGTTACCCGCCCGGCGTTACATCGGCTCCCCTCTCTTTTCCACCGGAATCTGAAGTTCCGTCACATACTGCTCCATATCATCGGTAAATCCGGCGTCTATCAGTGTCACCTCCACGGAATCCCCGATCAGGGAATATCCTTTTTCCTCCATACAGGCGAGCAGCTTCTCGTAATATCCGGCCGCTCCCTTATGTGTGCCCGTAAAACGTACCGTCAGATAAGTTCCCTCCGGCAGATACTGCTCTGCGCCGCTGCAGGTATCCCCATCCTCCAGAACCACAAAAATGCCGGAAAAATGTTCAAAGCTCCGTTTCAGTAAATTTTCCCTTGAGATGGCAACCCCCACCTTCCCCAGGAAAATCGCTGGTTCCGGCAGGCTTGCCCGCTCCAGTTCCCTAATTGGGTACTCCAAATCATCCCCCAGGGCAATCTCCTTACGCAGGAATGCAATCTGCCGTTTTTTGCAGTAAATCTCCCGTATCTCCCCCGTCGGTGCGCCGAGGGCATCCTCCAGGGAATTCAGTCTCCGCTCCAGCTTCTGTTCAATCCGCATCAGGGCTTCGATCTTTCGTCTTGTATCCTGTTTCTGTTCTTCCATCATCACCTGGAGGCTCTTCACGTCTCTCTTTTCAAAAAACAGGGCTATTTTTTTAAGCGGCATGTCCAGGGCGCGCAGATATTTGATCGCATTCATGCGCTCAAACTGCCGGCTCGAATAATAGCGGTAGCCCGAATCCGGATCCGTCGACTCCGGCCGCAGAATACCGATATCATCGTAATACCGGAGTGTACGGATATTCACATCAAACAGCCTCGCCATCTCTCCGATTGTAAAAAGCTCCTTCATCTGCGCCTCCTTCTTCCCACCCTGAACCGGGACTTCCGTCTGTTCCGTATTATATTTTGTGCACGGCAGAGCAGTAATCGTTATGCTCCTGTTTCAATACAGAATTGTTACTCATTATTTTACTATACAGTAACCTCCCCTTCAAGTATATTATGCCGGAGAATGGGGCCGTCGGAAAAAGGCGTTACTGTTCACAGGTAGTATTCCGCGAGGTGTTTTTTGTGAGTGGAGCGTAGCGAAAGTCACAGACAGCGGGCCCCCTTGGGTCAAACCCGAGGGTTGCGGCGCGACGCAACGAAAAGTGCGCGATGCGGACTTTTCATTACAATCAACGGCGTTTTTTGCCGTTTCTGTGCATCGCCCAGCGTGTTACTGGGCACGGAGTGAACAGTAACAAAAAGGCGTCTGCCTGTCATGCTCCCTGGAATCCGCCCCGCCCGCCATTTCTGAATTAACAGCAGGCAGGGTGTATACCGCACAGGATTTTTTCGTTTCTTACTTATTCATCACTTTTTTCTTACCGGTTTAATTCATTTTTATTAAGCTTTAATTTTATATTGACTTTAATAATGTTAAAGTATATACTAAATTTAATTAAACATTCCTGCATCTCAGCGGTAAAATTTAATGCATAAATATAATAAGCAGTATACGTAAGGAGTGAATGCTTATGTCAATTGAAATCATACCCGACTGGATGGCAAACCTGGATGACGAGGACGTCACTTTTATCAAAAAGTTTATCCTGGCCTCCGGTTCCCTGAAAGAAATTGCCGGCCAGTACCATGTCACCTATCCCACAGTCCGGCTGAGACTGGATAAAATAATTCAGAAGATCCTGATCAGCGAGGACACAGCGAATGAGCCGTACATCGCCCTGATCAAGCGGCTTGCGCTGAACGAAAAGCTGGATTTTGACACCGCCAAACTTCTGATATCCGAATATAAGAAAATCAAAAAGGAGGAACCCTAGATGGCAATGGCAAACTCTATCATCCTTGTTGTTATTTTAGTCTTTTTTGGAGGCTCACTGTGGCTTCAGTTCTATCTGTCGGGCAAACCCGGCAGGTGGCCGGGACTCATCCTGCCCCTGATCTGCTTCCTGTTGTCCCTGCAGGCGCTGCTTGGCATCGCAACCTACAGCTCCGTGCGCACCTCGGTCACGACCATCACGGAGAACGGCACCTCCGTTACCCAGGAGGATGTCGTCGTACCGCCCGAGAAGAAGGATTCGCGCCAGATAGCTGCAACCGCAATCTCCGTATTTATCGGCAACAATATCCCCACCGTGGTTCTCCTCGGCATCTATATCACCCGTCGCAGCCGGAGAAAGAAGAACCTGGAACTGGAAAAGATGAACATTCAGGATTTGGAATAAAAAGCAGAAAAAAGGACCTCCCCCCGGACAAGACACAATCCGAAAGGAAGTCCTTTTTTCTGCCGTCTGCATTCAACCCTGTAAGAAATAATGCATCCGGCATAAATCTATGAGAATGATGAAGGACCTGCTTTTAAATAGTTTCCCGGCTTTTCTTCTGTGTTGCCAGGCTGACCGCCACATAGGCTGCTGCCGACGGAAGTATCGGGAAAATCGATGCAAACGGCATCTGGACTCCCATCTTATTTATAATGACACAGGCGATTCCGATAAAGAAGCTTGCAACCGCTCCCTGTGTCGTTCCCTTTTTCCAAAGTATCCCGCCCAGAATCATGACAAGGCCTCCGGCCGTCATGAATGTATACGCCATGGACAGCAGGGAAATAATGCTGGAAAACTGCAGGGACAGTACAAGGGCCAAGAGTCCGACAATCACGGTGGACCAGGTTGTCATTCTCGCCAGCGTCTTCTCACTGGCCTGCGGATTGATATGCTTATAGTAAATATCACTGACAATATTGGCCGTGATTGTGACAAGACCTCCGTCACAGGTGGACATGACCGCCGCGCAGATCGAGGCAATTAAGAGCCCTGCGAGCACGGGCGGCATTGCCTCAAACAGCACCTGGAAAATAATCGTGCCGTTCGCTGCGTCCGGCCACATTGCCTTTCCGTACATTCCAATCAGAACGGGCAGGATAACAAACGGAATAATCATAAGGGCTGCGATGATTGGCGCCCTCACCGCCGTTTTCTCGTTTTTACACGATACGGTACGCTGGAAGGCTGCGGATGAAACAAGGCCGTATAGAGCCGTCGGCCCCAGCATCATAATGAACGTGTCCATGCTGAACGGAATAAACTTAAAACTTTCCGCAGGCAGGTTCTGGGCCATTAACTGAAATCCTCCTTTGCTGCCGATGAAAATAACGGTTACAATAACGGTAATGAAGATAACCGTACTCTGGATCACGTCCGTCATCATAACGCCCCAAAGTCCCGACATCGAAGAGTAGATAATGACAATCAGAGTTGTGATGACCGCTCCCGCCACCGGATTGATGCCGATATATTCAAAGAGGCGCTTTCCTGCCATAATCTGTCCCGCCATGACCGCCGTATTGGCGGCTCCGTTTAAGACGGCCATCATAATGGTCGTGACCTTGTCTCCGTATCTCTGCTCCAGCATATCCGAAAGTGTGACACAGTTTCCTCTGTATACACGCCTCGACATAACGGCTGCAAACAGGATGTAGGATAATGCGGCTCCCACGCCGAACCACATGCCTCCGATTCCGTATACGGCGCCATATTCAGCACCGCCGACCACGATACCGTTGCCGATATGGGAACCGATATAGGATCCCGTTACCAAAAGAAGCGTTCCCTGCTTTCCGGCCGTCATAAAATCGTTCATGCTCCCGCCGTATTTTCTGCCTGCAAGTCCGATCGCAATCATGACCGCCATGTAAATCCCCAGAATTACTAATACTATGCCTAAACTGCTCATACGTTTCCCCTTTCTCCCCTCGTATTTCCAGGCATCCCCTGCCTGCCCTCTGTTTACAAAATGCCCACCACCGCTGCCTGATGCTTAAGCTCTTCCCTGAATGCCGGATGAGCAATGTGAATCAATTCCTCCGCCCGTTCTTTTACCGATTTTCCGCTTAAAACCGCAATGCCATATTCCGATACCACATACTCTACCATCGTACGGCTCAGGGATACGGGCGTTCCCGGCTCGAAATACGGAACTATCTTGGAGTACTTTCCATTCTTTGTTACGGATTCTATGACCACAATGGACTTTCCGTCGGGACAGCTTACCGCTCCCGCGGCAAAATCACCGATTCCGCCCATTCCGGAGTGCTGCCGCCCTTTTAAATATTCCGCATTGGCCTGTCCGAGAAGATCGACCTGAACCGCATTGTTAATGGCCGTCATTTTATTGTTTTTTGCAATAATGCCGGGAGTCAGGACATGGTTGCAGCAGTCCAGGCGGATTTCCAGATTGTCCTGCACGTAGTCGAACAGCTCCCTGGAACCGACCACCTGGGTGCAGATGGAAACGCCCGGGTTCAGGGTCTTTTTGCGGTTGGTCACAAGGCCTTTTTTAGTCAGGTTCATCAGAAGATCCCCATATATTTCCGTATGGATTCCCAGATCCCTTACGCCGTCCAGGTACATCATGGCGGAGGAATTGAGGCGTCCGATTCCCACCTCCAGGGTGGCTTCGTTTTCCACCAGTTCCGACAGGCTGGCGCCGATGGCCTTATATTTTTCCCGATTTTCATCGGAATCGTCTATCTGTCCAATGTTGAGCGGATAGCCCTCCCCCTGCACAAGATAGTCAAATTCCGAAATGTGCATCACGTTATCACCGTGGACAAACGGAAGTTCCTCATTCAGCTCCGCAACGGCAAGCGGCACCGCCCGGCACACATCGGCCATCATATCGGCCGAATTACCGAAAGAGACGTAACCGTCCTTGTTCGGAGCCGACACACAGGTGATAGCCACACGGCACTGAAAGTCTTTCAGCGCCACCTTGGAAAATCCCGAAAAACCGCAGGGTATAAACTGCATTCTTCCTTCTTTGATATAGTCCCGGTTCACCGAATCCATAAAGCTGGTATAGACGTTCAGTCCGTTTCCCATATTCTCCAGAAGGTGGGGAAAGTCCTCCTCCGGGGCGTAATAATTGGCCCCGGTCAGATCGCTTCTTTTCCCAAGCTCGGTGAGAATTCCCACCGGTTCCCTGGCTCCGCAGCAAAAGCTGTCCCCATCCTGTATCATGGCTGCCGCCTCGTGGGCGGAAATCAATTTATCAGCATATTGTTCTCTCCATAATCGTTCCATTCTGCCGGCCTCCATCATTATTTGTTGTACTGTTTCTTGAGAGCCGAGGCAAGTCCGCCCTCCGCAATATCGCTCCTGAAATCATCCACCTGCGTCGTCTGCATATGGACCCTGCCCAGATTGAAGAGTTCGGAAACAAAATCGATCGTGTTCCGGAATCCCTGAAGCTCATAACATTTATTCAGGGAGTATTTAATAATCTTTGTACTCTCCGGCGGAATCTGTGCAATTCTCTCCGCGACCGCCATGGCCGTCTCTTCCAGGTTTTCCCCCGGAACAACCTGGTTCACCACGTTCATGTCCCGCATCTCTGCAGCCGTGAAGAATTTGCTCAGGTAGAAGAATTCCCTTACCTTGTTAAACGGCATCTTCCAGACTTCCATCGGGAATTCCGGCACATATCCCAGCAGGATCTCCGGGTTGCCGAATGTGGCGTCCTCGGAGGCAATCACCATGTCGCTGAGCATGGCAAGGGTGATGCCTCCGCCGATGCAGTATCCCCTGATCGCAGCCACGATTGGTTTTGGGAAATGCCACATTCTCATGAAAAACTCAATCTCCTCCGATGTATCTTTCCTTCTCTCCACAACGCCTGTGATGTTGTGCTCCATGGCCTCCTTTAAATCAAATCCTGCCGTGAACGCTTTTTCTCCTGCTCCCGTAAGAATGACAACACGGACCTCATCGTCCTCCGCCGCCATTTTAAGCGACTCGTCGATTCCGTGGATGACGGCGCTGTTTAACGCGTTTCTCTTCTCCGGTCTGTTGATAATAATTTTGGCGATTGCCCCCTGTTTTTCATATAATAATTCGTTCATATTGAACCATCCTTTCCTTTCACTTTCTTCTTTGAATTTTCAATCAGTTTGCTTTTATCTTCTTAATCTCACGTATCAGTTCCGGAATTACCTCCAGAAGATCTCCCACGATTCCATAATCGGCCACTCCGAATATTGGAGCGTCCGGATCCTTATTGATTGCCACGATCGTCTCCGCTCCCGACATTCCGGCCAGGTGCTGGATGGCCCCTGAAATACCGCAGGCGATGTAAAGCTTCGGCGCCACCGTTTTACCGGTCTGCCCCACCTGGTGTGCATGGGGAATCCAATCTGCATCCACGCAGGCCCTCGATGAACCGACCGCTCCTCCGAGCGCCTCGGCCAGCTCCCTGATGTAGGAGAAGTTTTCCGCCTTTCCGATTCCGCGGCCGCCGGACACGATGATGTCCGCTTCCTCCAGATTGACGGACTGGACCACCTCCCTGATGCGCTCCACAATCTCGGTCCGGATGCGTTCCGGATTGATGACGGCCTTTTCTCTGATCACCTTCTGTTCCGTATTCTTATCATTCCGGGTATCTTCCGCAGTGCCTGCTTCCTTTACCGGCTTCTTGAATACTCCCGGCCTCACGGTTCCCATCTGGGGCCTGTGATCCGGACAGAGAATCGTGGCCATCAGATTTCCGCCAAATGCCGGTCTTGTCCACTCCACGTTTCCCGTCTCCGCATCGATATCCAGCGCCGTACAGTCGGCCGTAAGCCCTGTTTTCAGCCGGCATGCCAGCCTCGGCCCCAGATCCCTTCCGTTGTTTGTCGCTCCCATCAGAATGACCAGGGGCCTGTACTTCTCCACAAGCTGTGTCATACAGTCTGCAAACACGTCGGTTCTGTAGTTCCTGTATATCTCATCCTCCACCAGGAGCACCTCATCCGCGCCGTAGGCTGCGGCCTGTGCGGCCGTCTCTTCCGCCTCATATGCCGGAATCACCGCCACCAGCTTCTGTCCCGTCTTATCGGCCAGCATCCGGCCCGGCGTCAGCAGTTCATAGCCCACCGGCTTTGCCTTTCCTTCTTCGGTTTCAATAAATACCCAGATATTCTTATAATTCTGTCTCTGTTCCACTTAAATCCCCTCCCGCATATCACACCAATTTTTTCTCATCCAGAAATCCTGCCAGGCCGGCTGCAAACTCCGGGGCGGTCTTTCCTTCCTCTTTGATGCCCTGTTTTGTCCTGACCGGTGTAAATGTTTTCTTTACTTTCGTCGGGGAGCCCTTCAGGCCGCACCGTCCGGTGTCGATCCCCAGCATTTCGGCCGTGAGTACCGGAATCTCCGCCTTCGACGCCCTCATTTTACCTTTAATCGACGGGAGCCTCGTATCACCGGAAATCTTGGTTACCGTCACAACTGCCGGCAGTTTTGCCCTTACCACATCGTATCCGTCATCATTTTCCCTCTTCACCAGCACCGCGTCCTCCGCAAGTTCCGCATCGGAGGCATATGTAATCTGCGGGATATCGAGATGTTCCGCCATCTCCGGCCCGACCTGGGCAGTGTCGCCGTCAATCGCCTGTTTTCCGCAGAGCACCAGGTCAATTCCCCCAACCTCTTTGTCCAGCCATGAAACAGCCTCCGACAGCACAAAACTGGTTGCCAGGGTGTCCGAACCTCCGAATGCCCTGTCGCTGATGAGCCATGCCCGATCCGCCCCTATGGACAGGCACTCCCTGAGCGCCGCCCTGGCCTGATCCGGTCCCATGGAAATGACGAGGACCTCCGCCCCGTACCGCTCCTTCAGGCGGATTGCCGTCTCCAGGGCATATGCGTCATACGGATTTACAATGCTTGGAACTCCGGCGCGTATCAGTGTGTTTGTCACAGGATCAATCTTAATTTCCGTTGTGTCGGGAACCTGTTTTACACATACAATAATCTTCATATTCTTTTTCCACCGTCCTTTAATTTTCTATGTATTTATTGTATCAGAGCAAATTTTCTAAAAATAGCAGTTTAAATTTTTACTATCTTGCAACTGAAAGTTGCATCTGAAAATAAAGTGATCTATAATTAGGGTACTATCCGGAACCATGATCCGACGGGAGTTCCGGCCGTTTTGAACCGGTGAGATGATACAGACAGGCAGGTGATCAGATGGAAATACGACAACTTCGTTATTTTGTGCAGGTATGTGAGAGCGGCAGCCTGCTGAGGGCATCCGAGATACTTTTTATCTCCCATCAGGCTCTCAGCAAGTCGCTGTCTCTGCTGGAGAAGGAACTGGGCGCGGCCTTGTTTTACCGGACCCCAAAGGGGATGATTCCCACCCAGTTCGGGCAGGAGCTGCTGGAAAGCAGCCGGCCGATACTTGAAGAATGGGAGCGCCTGAACCGGAAACTGGAGGAATCGGCGAACCACTATAAGGGCAAGATACGCCTCGGTCTGTCGGGAGGCCTGATTTACTTCGGTTCGGACAAGATCTGGGAATACTTCAAAGAGCTCCATCCCCACACGGAAATCGAATCCTTTGAGCACGGTTACATCGAGGGCCTGAGGCTCCTGAAGGCCGGGACACTGGATGCCGTCATTATTTCCGACTATGAAAACTCGGACGGCTATATCACCTACAGTCTTCCGTCCACCAGACGCCTTGTGATTGTGGAGAAAAACAATCCCCTGGCCTCAAAAGAGGAACTGGAATTTAAAGATTTGAAAAATCAGAAATTTATCCTGTGCATCAACGATTTTGCTTATCATAAGTTTCTGCGTCTCTGCCAGGCGGAGGGCTTTACACCCGATGTGCGCCGCACCAGCGATACGGTTTACATGTACAAGCTGTGCAGCGAGGACGGACTTTGCGGGCTATGCATTGATTCCAATGCGTCAAATCTCGTTCCGAAATATCCGGAACTGAGGACTATCCCGTTTAAAGACAACGCATTTCCCTATCCGCTCACACTGGTGGTAAGAAATAATTATCCCAAACCAACACTGATCAAAGAACTGGTGGACTTCCTCACCTATTCCCTGAACAGCGTCTTATATTAACATTACAGGACGGAGGAAAGTCATGACTCACACACTTTATTACAAGTTCATACTGGGATATCTGCTGTTCGGTTTTCTGGGCTTTGTCACAATTGCGACGGTTTCATCCGACATGACATATGATCATCTGATCGGACAGAAGGCGGAGGCTCTTTATGACGAGGCGACCATGATTGCCGACAACTGCAGCAAGGTCTACGAGGGCAAACACCTGGACCTGGACGCCACCTACCCCCAGCTGGATGCGGTAGCCACTTATCTGAAGGCGCGGGTATGGATCCTGGATCACAGCGGCATCATCACCGCCGACAGCAGCCGCAAAGCGATCGGAACCACAATAGAGGGTTTTGATCCCACCGCACAGGGAAACCGCCTCTATTCCATCGGCCAATATTACGGGATGTTCGACAGCGACGTCCTGTCGGTTCTGGCTCCCGTTACGGGGAATATGAATACTTACGGATATGTGGCGGTCCATCTCCCCATCAGCGTGGTAAAGGCGGAGCAGAACGGTTTTCTGAACATTGTATACATTACATCCGCCATCATCTTCTGCCTCTCGCTGATCATTTTGCTTGTATTTACGAAAATTGTGTATTTTCCTTTGAAAAAAATCACCTATGCGGCCAACCAGTACGCCGACGGAAACCTGTCGCACAATATCAAGGTCACCAGCCAGGACGAGATCGGCTATCTGGCCAGCACGCTGAACTATATGTCGAATGAGTTAAACGATATGGAGGAATACCAGAGAAAATTCATCGCCAACGTTTCACATGACTTCCGCTCTCCCCTCACCTCCATCAAGGGATACCTGGAAGCTATCCTGGACGGGACCATTCCTCCGGAACTCTACAAAAAATACCTGGGCATCATCATCTCGGAGACGGAGCGACTGAACAAACTGACTCAGGGAATGCTGACACTCAACTCCCTGGACAGCAAAGGCTATTTAAGCCGCACCAACTTCGACATCAACAGGACCGTCAAAGACACGGCGGCCACCTTTGAGGGCACATGCAGCGCAAAAGGCATCACCTTTGACCTGACCTTCTCGGATTCCATCCAGATGGTTTACGCAGACCTGGGCAAAATCCAGCAGGTTCTCTATAACCTGATTGACAACGCCATCAAATTCAGCCACGAAGACTCCGTCATCTACATCCAGACCTCCGTGCGCTATGAAAAAGTATTCGTATCCGTCAAGGACACCGGCGTAGGCATCCCGAAAGACAATGTCAAAAAAATCTGGGAGCGCTTCTACAAAAGCGACGCCTCCCGTGGTAAAGACAAAAAAGGAACCGGCCTGGGCCTCGCCATAGTCAAGGAAATCATCCAGTCCCACGGGGAAAATATCGACGTGGTCAGCACCGAGGGCGTAGGCACCGAGTTTATTTTCAGCCTTCCTAAAGCCACTACTCTGTAATCAGATGAGAAATTGTACGCTCCACGGACGGGCTTCTTCAACAATGAAAAGCACGCTTCGCGAACTTTTCATTGCCACTCATCAGAAAAAGCGGCCGGAAATTATGCATTAATACTCATAATTTCCGGCCGTTTTTTTGATTTTAGGTTGCCGCCTGGACTTATTTCCGCCGGGCTTATTGCTGTCCGAGCTTATTTCTGTCCCGCTTATTGACGCGCAAATTTATTTCTGCCCGCTTATCACCACACGGGCTTATTTCTGCTCCGCTTATCACTGCCTGCCCGCCCTGCAGCCGGGTATTCTCCTCCCTATAAAGCCAGTTTATAGATATTCACTACATCCTCCGCCGAAATTGCAAATGCAAAACCGGTTTTATGGCCTTCCAGCGGATAATCAATCCTGGCCGCCATCCTGCGGAGTGTGGCCTCAGACGTATCACCGTCCACAAATTCCCGGATCGTCCGCGGCATGCCGATGGACTGGAACCATTCCGAAAGGGCGTCGATTCCGGCCAGAGCGGTGCGCTCCGGGCAGTCAAAATCATACTCTATACCGAACAGCTCCACCGCCAGCTTGGCAAAAAGATTCACATTCCGTTTATACACATAGCGCATCCATACCGGCGTGATAATCGCCAGGCCCAGGCCGTGCGGAACATTCCACTCCGTGCTCATCTCGTGTTCCATCAGATGGCAGGCCCAGTCTCCCACCAGACCGATCCTGAGCAGTCCGCTGATGGCAAAAGGCGCTGTCGCGGCCAGTGCGCTGCGTGCCGCATAATTGTCCGGTTCCCGAACGGCGATCGGCGCATTTTTAAGCACCGTCTTCATCCCTGCAATCAGGAACTGGTGGTTCATGTATACATCGGGCGTCGCCGTGCAGAAATTTTCCACCAGATGGGACATGATGTCCGAGGCGCCGGACGCGGTCTGCATCGGCGGAACGCTGTAGGTCAGTTCCGGATTCAGGATACAGAATGCCGGGCGCACTAACGGGTTATCGTCAATGGAGAGTTTTAACTGTGTCTTCTCGTTCGTTACCACCGAGGCACAGCTGCATTCGCTTCCCGTTCCCGAGAAGGTGGAAATGACGCCCAGGGTCAGCACCTTTTCCGGCGTTACCACCATCCGGTACATATCCCACACATCCCCGTCATAAGGCACGCCGCAGGCGATCCCCTTGGCGCTGTCGATGACGGAGCCGCCGCCTACGGCCAGAACGCAGTCACACTTTTCCTTCCGGCACAGTTCAATTCCCTCATATACCTTGGAAAGTCTGGGGTTAGGAACAACGCCGCCCAGCTCCGCAAATTCCATACCTGCTTCCGTCAGATACCCTTTTACTTTTTCAATCAGCGGCTGTACAAACGGCTCGCCCGAATGGTGAATCAGGGCCTTTGTCCCGCCGAAGCTTTTAAGCAGTTCGCCGCATCTTGCCTCCGTGCCGCGGCCAAAAATCATATCTGGAATATTCTTAAGTTCAAAATTGATCATCGCAGTGTCCTCCTTTCAGCCGGACTAAACAGACTGCTTGAGGATAGTAAAGAAATCTTCCTCGCGCATCGGGTGCAGATCTCCCGCCACATCAGTTCCATAGTAAAAAATACGTTTGCACACCTTGTGCAGGATCTCATCCGTCATCTGTTCTTCCTTTATTCCCAGCCCGCGCAGGTTTTTCGGAAGTCCCAGTTTATTGTGGAAGAAATCGGCCAGCGCTTCAATTCCCGCCAGCGCCGTCTGTTCCGGTTCGTCCGCATTATAAGGAATGTTAAACACATTAGTCGCAAATTTTAAGAACAGCTCCATGTGTTCTTTGTAGATATATCTCATCCAGTGCGGTGTGATGATTGCCAGCCCTGCGCCGTGTGGAATGTCCCACTCGCCGCTCATCTCATGTTCCAGGGCATGGCAGTTCCAGTCACCGTGACGGCCGAATTTCATATATCCGTTTATCGCATAGCCGCTCAGGAGCATCAGCGCCCCCCTGGCCTCATAATTCCCCGGATCCTCAAGGCAGACAGGGCCGAACTTGATTGCCGTCTTCAGTCCGCTGATACAGAAATAATCGGAAAAATCGTTGTCCGGATCCGCCGAAAAGAAGTTTTCACAGATGTGTGACACGATATCCGCCGTCCCCGAAGCCGTCTGAAACGGGGGCGCCGTAAAGGTAAGCGTCGGATCCAGGATGGCAAATTTAGGCCGGATCATGATGTTGTCGTTGTTATCCTCCACACCGCGTTTTAACTGTTCGTCTTCCTTGGTAATCACCGTTCCCGTGGTGCATTCGCTTCCGGTAGCCGCAAAGGTGGAAATCACGCCGACCGGCAGACATGCTTTATGGACCGCTTTCATCGTAAAAAAGTCCCAGACATCTCCATCATACGGCACGCCGAGGGCGATCGCCTTGGAGCTGTCAATCACCGAGCCTCCGCCTATCGCCAGGACAAAATCCACTTTTTCCCTTCGGCACAGCTCTATTCCTTCATAAACCTTATCCAGCCTGGGATTCGGCACAACTCCGCCCAAATCCACATATTCCAGTCCGGCCGCATCCAGATACCCTTTTACCGTCTCGATCAGAGGCTGGACAAAGGGTTCACTCACATGGTGGACCAGCACGCGGGAACCGCCGTTTTCCCTAATCAGAGCGCCCACCTTGGCTATCTCACCTTTTCCGTAGATAAGGTCCGTATTACCACGCAATACCAGATTAATCATATTCTTCTCTCCTTTTTATTCTATTAACTGTTTCTGTGTCATCATGCTGACTGCGGCAAAGGCAATCAGAGACGGGATAAATACCGTAATGGTGGAATAAGGCAGTGCAAAAATACCCAGAAGTTCCAGCAGCTCAAACCCTACTCCGACCACAGAACTGGCAACCGCGCCCGACGGCGTTCCCTTTTTCCAGAGGATTCCTCCAAGAAACGGAATCAGGCAGGCCGCGCAGAGGAACATATATGTATTGGAAAGCACGCTTACGATCGAGCCAAAGCTCAGCGCAATCACAATTCCAATCACGGTTACCCCGATATTCAATCCCAGCGTCATCTTCGACAGCTTTTCAGGGGTGGCGTCACGGTCGATATATCCCTTGTAAATGTCATTTAAGAGCACGGCCGAAAATGCAATCAGAGCGCTGTCGATTGTGGACATTACCGCCGCGACAACCGCCGTCACAATCAGAGCGGCCGCAACAGGCGGCAGGATATTCATGACCACGGAAAAGAATGCGTCGTTGCCTGTGGCTCCAAACTTGACCGCTCCATACATACCCACGAATGTGGGAGCAATGCTCAGAGGAATGATCACGACGGCGGCCAGCAGATGGGCGATTTTAGAAGTCCCGGCGCTCTTTGCGGAGTTGACCCTCTGGAACGTGCACTGATCCGTAAAAATACTGAGCGCAACCGGGATAATGAGCAGCATCATCGTTGCAGCGTCATATCCTCCGGTAAACCTGGTAAATGTCTCCGGCACCGCGCCGGAGGCCACGGCCTCCCTGATCAGATCCATAGCCCCGATCGACATCAGCACGGCCACGCTGACAATCAGTCCGGCGGCAATGACAAGTGTCTGGACAACCGATGTGGCAAATGCTCCCCACAGGCCCGAAATCTGTGAGTAGAGCAGAACAACGACGGCGATTACGATGACACCGGCGGTTCCGTTCAGTCCCAGGGCAATGAACAGAGCCTTGCCCGCCATGAGCTGAGCCCCCAGGATTCCCAGGTAGGAAAGAACGGTGGCCACGTTGTAAACTTGTGCGGGAATCTCGCTCTTATAACGTTTGCGTAGATAGTCAGCCAGCGTCAGGTAACCTCCGCGGTACATAAAGTTGCTGATGCAGAACGCCAGAATCACATAGGAAAGTGCACAGCCGAAACCATAGGCAGCCCCGCTGAACCCGACGGCGGCGCCCTCCCCGGCTCCTCCGACAACCAGGCCGTTTCCGATATGCGCCCCGATGGCTCCGCCCATGATGAGCAGAATTCCGCCCGAGCGCCCCATATTAAGATAGGAATCAAAATTGCTCGCATGTTTTTTCCCCATCCAGCTGATGACAATCATACTGATAAAATAAATAGCCATAACTATTACAATCGTAGTGATCAAAGTACTCCTCCTCTCCCGGAAGCCGATTTCCGCACGGCGGTTCCCCAACCGCTTTTTCGGCAGAAATCAGCATTCCCAACCCTCGTTTAACCTATTTTTGCGTACAAAAATCCCACCGCCCGCCGCCTGATTCGGCGGCAGCGGCTTTCCGGTTCCCCAACCGGTGGATGATTTATATTTTTACTGTTATGAATTGTGCAGGATCCATGCTGTGATTGATGTGGAAACTATGAATGATGTGGATGGTGTAATTACGGAATCAGTGAAATACGTTTCAAATCAAAGTACTCTTCCATGCTCCAGCGCGATTGATCGCATCCAAGTCCCGACTGTTTGATTCCAATGTGAGGTGTGTGCGGGCCTCCGCCTGCTCCGTTAATATAAACGTCGCCCGACTCCAGGACTTCAAACGCTTTGGCGATATCGCGGGCGTCATGGCCGTAGAAATAAGATGCCAATCCATATTCGGTGTCAATCGCCTTTGCCAGGGCGTCATCCAGCTCTTTAAACGGCTGTACGCTGATAATCGGCCCGAAAATTTCCTCTTTGCAGACTCTCATCTCCTCGCGGACATCGCGTAAAAGAGCCGGTGTGATGTAGTTGCCGTCCTGTTTCTCCTCCGGAACCGCGCCTCCGCATACCAGTGTGGCGCCTCCGGCTACCGCTTCGTCGATCAGCTCCAGCATGCGGTCTCTTGCACTGCGGCTGATCATCGGCCCCATCACATAACCTTCGTCGTGCTTGCAGCCCAGTTTTACCTCTTTCAGGCCCTCTTCCACTTTTTTGAGAAACTCTTCGTATATATCCTCATGTACATAAATACGGTTATAGTTGGTACAGATTTGTCCCGCATTTGAAACCTTCATACCGATTGTATTTGCCACAACATAGTCCACATCGCTGTCCGGCATAACAATGACAGGGGCGTTTCCTCCCAGTTCCAGTGAAAAACGCTTAATGGAGGTAGACGATGCCTCGGCCATGGCGCGGCGGCCTGTTTCGCAGGAGCCAATCAAAGTAATCATTCTCGGGATTCTGCTCGTATTTAATACCCTGGCAACCGTACTCGGCGGGCCGCTGACAAAGTTAATTACACCGGCCGGAAGGCCTATCTTCTCGCAGATGGTTCCGATATAAAGCGTGGACAGCGGTGTGTCGCTGGCCGGTTTGACAATCAGGGGATCTCCCGCCACCATGGCCGGACCAATCTTTAATGCCATCATCGCAACAGGATAATTCCAGGCAATGTGAGCCACGACAACTCCCATGGGACGGCGCTCTATGGCATGATACAGTTCACCGTAGGATTTATTCGGGGAATAAACGGTGGTTCCGTCCATCCTCTTTCCCTCTTCGGCATAATACTGGATAAATTCATCAAACATAACGAGATCATCCATGGCCGTTGCATACGGTTTGCCTGATTCCACCGACAGAATCTCGGCAATTGCTTCCTTCTCGGCCATGATTGCGCTGTTCAGTTTTAAAAGCCACTCAACCCTGGTCCCCACCGGAGTTTTCGCCCACGGTTTAAATGCCGCCTGGGCCGCCTCAAGCGCTTCTTCACACTGCTTTTCAGATGCGGTTGCCAGTTCCGTGATAACCGTGTTGTCGGACGGATCGAGTATCCTGACAATTTCGCCCTGACCGTCGACCAGTTTTCCATTAATATACTGTTTGTACATCCTTGTCCATCTCCTTTATATTCATTTTATTTGTGTTCTTTTGGTTGTTCAGATTGGTTGTTCACATTATATCATAAATTCCCGTCTGCAAATATACGCCGGCTTCATGCCTTTACTTTGCATCTTTTATATAGTTACTGTTCACACCGCATTGCGCTGTGAACAATAACACGCTTCGCGATGCACAGAAACGGCAAAAAGCACCGTTTCGCGCCGTGTAACTCGGGATTTTCACGCAAGATACGCGTGAAAACGCCTCGCGGAACATTACCTGTGAATAGTAACTTTATATAACCCCCTGCTCTTTCAATCGTTCCATCTCGTCTTCCGTCATCTGAAGCACATTCCGGTAAATTTCCTCCGTGTGCTCCCCGACCTCCGGCGCGGGCCTGTACTCCAGATCGGGATGACCGCTCAATTTGAATGGGAATCCCATATAGGCAACTTCTCCAACACCTTGCACATCCTGCCTGATAATATAGCCGTTCTCATTCAGGTGCGGGTCCCGCAGAAGCCGGCCCGGTGTTGCGCAGATTCCGCATGGAATATCGGCATTAATAAATTCTTTTTCCAGTTCCCCGCAAGTTTTTCCATCCGCCCACGTCTGGATTTCTTCCATCAGCAGATCCATATCCGTCACCCGGAGTTCAATATTATCAAGATACTTCGGATTCCCGAGGATGCGGTTATCGGGAATCAGTTTGAGAAGCCGCCTGAAAAGCGGATCCGTTCCCGCGTGAAAATTAATCCATCCGTCCTCCGCCTTCAGATATCCGTACGGCGAACTGTCGTCTCCGCTTATGGCCGCCTCATCCCCGTTAACGCTGGCATCCGCTATGGCGGTAGTCCGGATCATGGAGGAACCGGCCGCCATGGAAACATCCAGGAACTGGCCTTCTCCTGTTTTGACCCGCTCGTACAAAGCCAAAACGGTTCCAAAAGCAGCATACATAGCCGCCATGTAATCGTGAATGGGACCTTTACTGCGCTCCACACGGCCCTTTTCTATCCTTGTCACTCCTGATACGGAGGAAATAATTCCGTCAAATGCCGTCCTGCGGCTCATCGGCCCGCTCTGGCCGAAGCCGGTCACGGAAACCATGATAATGCGCGGATTGATTTTCTTTATCTCCTCATAGCCCAGACCCATCTTTTCCATGACCCCGACGCGGAAATTTTCTATCACAACGTCTGATTTCTCAATAAGTTTCTTCGCCACCTCAATCCCCTGCGGAGTGCGTAGATCCGCAGTGACGCTTTTCTTGTTTCTGTTATATGCCGGAAAGAACAGGCTGACTCCATCCTTCCACGGCCCGACCGTCCTGGTGGCCTCACCGGATCCCGGTTTTTCAACCTTAATTACCTCGGCCCCCATATCCGCCAGCAGCGCTCCGCAGTACGGCCCTGCGATATAACGCGTTAAATCCACAATGCGGATTCCCTCTAAAATGCCTGACACAAGTTTTCCCCCTCTCCGGTTATCCTCCGTCCCGCCTGCGGTTTACTTAAGCAGATGGCCTGAGATAACGGCTCTCTGAATCTGGTTCGTACCCTCGAAAATCATGAATATCTTGGCGTCGCGCATCAGCTTTTCCACCTCATACTCCCTGGAATAACCGTATCCCGAGAAAATCTGCACAGCATCCAGCGCATTCTGCATGGCCGCTTCCGAGGCAAACGTCTTTGCAATTGCATCCATTTTGCCATCCACCGCTCCGCTATCAATCATGGCCGCACACTGGTAAACAAGACTTCTGGCCGCCTGGTTTCTGATTTCCATGTCAGCCAGCATAAACTGGATTGCCTGTAAGTTGGCTATCGGCTTTCCAAATGTAATTCTGGTCTTTGCATACTCCACACTTAAATCGATAGCCCTCTGGCTGAGTCCCACGGCCATGGCCGCGCATTCAAGCCTCGTCCGATCCAGAGTCTGCATGGCCAGTTTAAATCCTTTTCCCTCTTCTCCCAGAAGGTGATCCTCCGGCACATGGACCTCCTCAAGTATCACATCGGCCGTTGTGGAAAGACGAATACCCATTTTGTCCTCATGCTTTCCAACCGAAAGGCCTTCTCTGTCCCGCTCTACCAAAAACGCAGAAATTCCTCTTGTCCCCATATCGGGCGTCGTCTTTGCAAATACAACGTAAAAATCGGCATGCGGCGCATTGGTTATAAAACACTTACGTCCTGTAATAATGTATTCTCCATCCTTTTTAACCGCCTTTGTTCTGATCGCTCCCGCATCGGAACCGGCATCCGGCTCTGTCAGACAGAAGGAACCCATTCCTCCGTTGATCAGCGCGTCGGCTGCAACCTGTTTCTGTTCCCTGGTTCCTGCAAGGAGAATCGGCTTCATCGCCAGTGTGCTGGCCTGGACCGCTACGGAAAATCCTGCATCGGCCCTGGCAAATTCCTCGGCTACCAGGATATTGGCCGTTGTATTAAGCCCCGCTCCTCCCAGCTCTTCCGGAATGCAGAGGGAGGTATATCCTAACTCCGCCGCTTCCCTGTAAACCTCAATCGGCGTTTCCCCCTTCAAGTCATACTCTTTTGATACCGGCCGGATTTTCATTTCTGCAAATTCCATGGCCATCTTCTGAATTTCCCTGTTTTCCTCTGATAAAATGTGTGGCATCTCTTTCCTCCCGCTTCTCTCATTTCACTTTTCCGGCTGCTGCCCACTTCGTGCACAGTCCCCCGCCCCGTCCGTCGTCCCTATCAGACATAAGGACCGCCCATGTGATGATATTAGTATTCAGCTCACGTATTGTCTTATTTTCTAATGATTTTATTCTAGCAGATGTAATTATCTAAAAATAGCAGTTTACATTTTTACCTGGTTGCAACTGCCGGTTGCATGTTGATAATAAGAACACCAAATGTATTCCTGAACAGGCGGGGCCACCGTTCCATAAGAGGTTGCATAACCCGGCCGGGAGTGTTATCCTTTTTCTATGGGCAGGAAAACCGGCGGGAAAATTGTATGAATATGGCCGGTTATATTATGGGGAAATGTGTTTTTAAGAACAGGAGGACAGATATGGAGATTTTATCCGGTGAATTATATATAGAAGAAATTAAAGAGCTGATTCGGGAATATACCACTTCCCTCAGTAGGGATTTGACCTTCCAGAACCTGGACGAGGAGCTGAATGATATCAAAGCCAAGTACACGGATCACGACGGGAAGTTACTGGCGGCTTTTGAGGACGGCAAAGCCATCGGCTGCATCGCGCTTCGCAGGTTTGATGAGAACCGCTGCGAAATGAAGCGCCTTTTTGTAAAACCGGAGTACCGCGGCCGCCGCGCCGGACAGACCCTGGTGGAGGAAATCATTAAAACCGCACGGAATATGGGCTATCACTCCATGCTCCTGGATACCGTGGCGCCGCTTCAGAGCGCCGTAAAACTGTATCACTTCTATGGTTTTCGAGAAATTCCGGCCTACTATGAAAATCCAATGCCCGATGCCATTTTCATGGAACTGGAATTGTAAAACAGCATGGAATCCGCATAGAATAAGATAAAGAAGGCAGCCGTCGGAGGGGATTCACTCCCTGTCCGGCGGCTGCCTTCTTTATCTTACCAATATTATTTATCTTCAATTGCCATAATCTGATCGACTCTGCGCTGATGCCTTCCGCCTTCAAATTCCGTATCCAGCCATACTTCTGTAATCATCTTTGCCAGCTCACTGCCTACCACACGGGCCCCGAAACAAAGTACATTGGCATTGTTATGTAACCTGGACATTTTCGCAGTATACGGTTCGCTGCAGACACAGGCGCGCACGCCTTTTACCTTATTAGCAGCCAGGGAAATACCGAGTCCCGTACCGCAGATGGCGATTCCCAAATCAGCCTCGCCGTCAACCACCGCGCGTCCGACTTTCTCACCATAGACCGGGTAATCACAGCTTTCCATGGAATTCGTTCCCAAATCCAGAACCTCACAGCCCTTTTCCATTAAAAATTCTTTGATAATTTCTTTCAGCTCCACGGCTGAGTGATCGTTTCCGATTGCAATTTTCATAATTGTACTCTCCCTTTGCCTCGTGTAAAGAAGCTCTCCTCTTTCTGTGCGGCTCTGATGCCGCATGCTGATAATAACCATTTCCCATTGTAGTAAAGAAAAAGGGGCTTGTCAATACGGTTGGGAAGACATGCGCATTGGTATTGTGGCATTTCTACCTATAAAGGGGGATTTATATTGAGGAAAGAGAACGCCGCCGGGACGGTCGGGGTTCGGGATGGTGAGAGGGAGGTTGTGAGTC
>NZ_URHZ01000074.1 GCF_900547735.1 uncultured Clostridium sp.
AAGCGTTTCCCGCAGGAACTTTTTCTGCCCGGATTCCCCACCCGCGACAACCTAACGCCCGGGACTGAAGACTCCCCCCTCCCCCCTCACCATTCCGCCCCCGGCCGTCCCGGCGGCGTTCTCATTCCTCAACTACACATACCCATAAATCCCCCGAACCGAAACCTCCCCCGAAATAACCTGGTGCACGGCTCCGTCCTCCGTCTTCACCAGCAGCTCACCCGCCTCATTAATTCCAAGCGCAGTGCCCACATATTCATTACCGGGCGAAAGCACGCGGACCGAACGGTTCACATTGGCCAAGTGGCTGTTGTAAACCTCAAGGAGTCCCGCCAT
Organism: uncultured Clostridium sp.; assembly: GCF_900547735.1. Lineage (GTDB taxonomy): Bacteria > Bacillota > Clostridia > Lachnospirales > Lachnospiraceae > Otoolea. The sequence goes on from NZ_URHZ01000074.1 coordinate 337, forward strand.
GTCGCCGGATTCCATAAACAGCGCGTAGTATTTTTCATAGGCCTCCATCACGGCGCCTATCAGTTCGCTCCTCTTAACGGTCTTCCCGGTCTGCATCAGGATTGATGTAGCCACCTCCCTGATTTCATCCGGAAATTCTTCCATATTGGCATTGATTCCAATGCCCGTTACCACATAGTTGATACATTCCAGCTCCGTGCTCATCTCCGTCAGAATGCCGCAGAGCTTCTTACCGCCCGCCACAATGTCATTGGGCCATTTGATCTGTGTCTCCAGGCCGCAGGTCTTTGTAATTCCCTCGGAAACGGCCATGGCCGCCACCAGTGTCAGCATCGATGCCGAGGACGGATGGAGTTCCGGGCGTATCATAAGGCTCATCCAGACACCTACGCCGCGCGGTGATGTCCACATCTTTCCTCTGCGTCCCTTACCCATGTTCTGGTAATCGGCGACTGCCAAAGTCCCGTGGGGCGCGCCCTCCTCCGCCGCCATCTTGGCCGCCGTGTTCGTGGAACCCGTCTCATCAAAATAGAGGACATTCCTGCCCGCCCACTCGGTTTTCATACCGCTCTCAAGTTCCGCCCGGCTTAAAATATCTCCGGCCGTTTTGAGCCTGTATCCTTTATTCCTCACAGCCTCAATCAGATATCCCTCTGCCTCAAGCTGTTTAATCACTTTCCATACCGCAGTCCTGGAAACGTCAAATTTCTCGCAGATTTCCTGGCCGGAGATATATCCGTCCGCCTCTTTTAACATTCTTAAAACTTCTGTCTTCACGTCTTATTACCCCCACCAGATTGTAAGTGCGCTGATCACGCATAAAAGGAATAGTGCAACTCCCGCTGCCATGAGCGCTGCGCCTGCGATTCTCTTTTTCTTTTTTCCTCTGTTGTTATGGAAACGTTCATAGCCGTTGGCAAGGTTCAGCAGCGATGCCAAAAGAAAGATAGCCGGGAACAGAATCCTGTTTTCATCCGGGTTAAGAAAAGCAAGTACGGCCAGAATGACAATCAGAATCCCCACCACAACGTGGAGCGTGTCTAAAACGAAAGAGGAAACTCTGCCGGTTCTCTTTTTTTCCTGTAATACCATCGTTTTTCTCTCCTTTAATCTCTCTTATTTTACATAAATACCGCCCACTTGTCAAAAAGATATGAAAACCCGGCGCCGATTGTTACGGTTCACACCGCATTGTGCTGTGAACCGTAACACGTTTCGCGGAATACTACCTGTGGACAGTAACCCCCGATTCATTCAAAACGGTAAGTCTTCCGTCGGATTTAATAAGAGCTTTGTGGATTTCCCTCACCAGCTCATCTGTTTTGTAGACACGGTATCTTGTAATTTTCAGCGACGACGCCAGTTCCTCCAGAATTCCCAGGTACATATCTTTGTAATTCCACTCCTCTTTGAGCTTCATTCTGACCGCCAGTTCGGGAAATACATTCTCCGTGTAAAAGCGGTAACCGTTCAGATACGCTAGAGTTTCCTCATCCAGAACCGAACTCAGATAAACCTTAAGCAGTTCCAGCTCAGACATCATTCTGTCAAAATAATAGGGTTCCTCATAGGGAGCATAGATATAGTATCTCCGCCCATCCAGCCCATAGAGCAGGCGCGACGCCTCCAGATAGCCGAGGGCCATATTCTTCCGGCTCCGTTTGCTGTCAAATTCCAGGACGCCTCCCAGCTCTTCCCTGGGCGCAATATGATAGATATTGGTGCCATCCGGAATCTTTATCTTCTTCTCGCGGTCATAGCCGATCCCGTAAATCCGGATGACGATAATATCCTGGTAGCCGCGGTCAATCAGCACATCCAGGGGAACATTGTTAAATCCGCCGCCGTCCGTGTAGAGCTTTCCCCCCAGTTTCTCTGTCTTAAAGACCGGGAAATAGGCGCTGGCCAAAAGGATCTCTTCGATCTTGCCGTCCGGCATGGATTTTACATCCATATTAATCAATTTCATATCGGAGACGGAGAACGTCGTTGCAAAGAGTTCACAGGCGGAATTCCTGATTTTTTCCTCGTCCACGGTCTCATGAAGCAGTTTTTTCAGGGGCGTGATGTCTACGCCGCGATCCTTCAAAAGCTTTTTAATCTCCTCCGCCGCTTCCTGCAGGGTTCCCGTACCCAGGTTAAAATCCATGACCGTGGAATAATTGATATTATGCCAGATATCCTCCGCTTTTTCCGGATCGTCCATGCATATTAAGGCTCCGTTGAGCGCTCCGACGGAGACTCCCGATACACCCTTTATCCTGATTCCGGCCTCTCTGAGGGCCCGCCAGGCGCCTATCTGAAAGGAACCCTTGGCTCCGCCGCCCTCCAGCACAAGGCCGTATTCCCTGGACAGATCCAGTTTAATCTTATCCTGCCCCAGGTTTACCTTTCTGACCATCCTGTGCCTTGCGCCCGATGTTTTCTGTTCATTCTCCATCATTCCCACCTTTAAAACGCTGAAAGGCACGCTCTGCAGACCGCCGCCGGCAATGAACAGCACGTTCCGCGAACGTTTCGTTGCCAATCAATAAAGGAAAAACCGGATTTCCTCAAGCAATTCTGGCTGCTTCGGACTAATCCGGTTTTTTCTTAAGCGGTGAATAACCTGCAAAGCCTGCTCTTCATCGGGTTCTTTTTGATAAATACCTATTTTGCACCGGCATTGTCATCTTTTGCTCCGACTTCCACAAGGGATTTTACAAGACCTGCAATTCCCTGAATCTCCGACGGAATAATGATTTTCGTTGCCTTGCCGTCTGCGGCCTTTGCAAATGCTTCCAGGCTCTTAATCTGGAGCACTGCGCTGTCGGCGCCGGCCTCTTTTATAAAACGGATACCATCCGCATTCGCCTGCTGGATCTTCTGGATTGCCTCCGCCTGACCTTCGGCCTCACGGATCCTCTTCTCCTTCTCGGCTTCCGCACGGAGAATGGCTGATGCCTTCTCGGCCTCGGCTTCCAGGATAGCTGATGCTTTCTTACCTTCCGCTACGAGGATTGCCGACTTCTTCTCACCTTCCGCACGGAGGATTACCTCACGGCGCTCACGCTCTGCCTTCATCTGCTTCTCCATCGCATCCTGGATGGCAGCCGGAGGAATGATGTTCTTAAGCTCCACACGGTTTACCTTGATGCCCCAAGGGTCGGTAGCAACGTCAAGGGCGGAACGCATCTTTGTGTTGATTGTCTCTCTGGATGTCAGGGTCTGGTCAAGTTCCAGATCACCAATAATATTTCTCAGCGTTGTGGCGGTCAGGTTCTCGATTGCCATAATCGGATTCTCCACGCCGTATGCAAACAGCTTCGGATCCGTAATCTGGAAGAAGACAACCGTATCAATCTTCATCGTAACATTATCTTTTGTGATAACAGGCTGCGGTGCGAAATCCACTACCTGCTCTTTCAGAACTACTCTCTTGGCCACACGGTCAATGAAAGGAACCTTGAAATGAACTCCTACCGACCATGTATCCAAATACGCGCCTAAACGCTCCACGACAAGTGCCTGTGCCTGCGGTACGATTCTAATGCATGATGAAAGTACCAGCAGAACGATAATCGCAATAACGACAAAACTTATAAATGCTCCCATTCTATTTCTCCTCCTCGATTCTGCTCACGATCAGTTTCACTCCGTTGACCGCGTCTATCTTTACCATGGTCCCTTCTTTAATCGGCTTGCCGTCGGTTGAACGCGCCGTCCATTCCTGACCAGAAATGACTGCGGCTCCGGTAGCCAGATCATTGTCCACATCCGCCGTTATCCTGGCTTTCTTCCCGATAAGGCCCTCCACATTCGTCTTAACCGTCTTCTTGTTGACAAACTTCAGTGCAAAAGGCCTGGTAAAAAAGAGCAATGCACAGGAAACAATGAAAAACGCTGCAAACTGAATGTTTTGACCCGCTCCGAGCAGCGCCAGTAAAAAAGCGACTATTGCTCCCCCGGCAAACCAGATGGTCGTAAGCGCCATCGTTGCGGCCTCGATTCCTATCAGAACCACAAATGCCGCCAGCCAGATTATCCATGCCATACTTATCTCTCCTTTCAAAGGAAATACGTTATTGTCCACACCTTTGCCTGAAAACGGTTGTGCCTGTGAAAACACCTCGCGGAATACTGCCTGTGTGAACGGTAACAGAAATACTCCTTGATACTATTATATTATTTTTTCAGACATTTATCAATATATGGCTGAATATTCTAAACTTACATTTTTATTACTCATTTCTAAACTATAAGCAAATTTTTTATTAAATTTTTAATTTCTTCTCTGTCTTGCAGCTTCGAACATGAGAACGGAGGCCGCAACCGCCGCATTGAGGGATTCTACCTTTCCCGCCATGGGTATCTTAACATAGCAGTCCGCCATTGCCGCCGTCTCTTCCGTGAGGCCGTTGGCCTCATTTCCAATCAGAAAGCCCGTGTCTTTGCGGTAATCCTCATCCTCGTAATTGCCGGTTCCCTTCAAATGGGCGGCGTAGACGCGGATTCCCTTTGATTTAATCAACACAAGGGCCTTTTCCAAATCGTCCACATAAGCAAACGGAACCCGGTAAATGGACCCCATCGTGGAGCGTATCACCTTTGGATTGTAGATATCGGCCGTCGCGCTGTTCATCACGACTCCGGTGATGCCGGCGCCTTCCCCGGCCCTCAGGATTGTGCCCAGATTGCCCGGATCCTGGATCGTCTCAAGAATCATCAGATGGGCCGCTTTTCTCCCCACTTCTCCGCCCGTTTTAAGAACTTCTTCTAGGGTATGGTAAAACTGTTCCGCAACGGCCAGAATCCCCTGTGGAGTCTGCGTATCCGACATGTATTTCATCACATCGTCGGATACCTCCTCATAATGGATTCCTCTTAAAAGCGAAGCCGCCTTCTCACCGTGCTGCCGCAGAAAGCTCTCCGACACATAGGTTTCCTTTAACTTTTCCTTGGGAAGCTCGGAAAACATCTTTGCTCCCTCAACGATAAACAGTCCCTGTTCTCTCCGGGCCTTCGCCTTTTTAACAAGCGCAGACACTGCCCTTACGTGGTTATTTCCCGTACTTGTAATCATTTGTATCCTCCGTGGCATCGGAATTCACTGTTTTATGATCCTATTATGCCTCAATCTGCTCCAGTTCATCCAGCCAGAGCCTGCTGCTGGCATCGCTCGGCATCCTCAGATCGCCTCTCGGTGAAACTGCGGCGGAACCCACCTTCGGACCGTCCGGGAGGCAGGAGCGTTTAAACTGCTGGTTAAAGAATCTGCGGTAAAATACCTTCAGCCATTTTAAAATCGTTTCTTTATCATATGTCCCGTCAAACGCCTTAAGAGCCAGACGGTAAATTTTTCCGGGATGATATCCGTAGCGCAGAATATAGTACAGATAAAAGTCATGAAGCTCGTACGGCCCCACCAGATCTTCCGTCTTCTGGGCTATCTCCCCGTCCTTCTGGGGCGGCAGAAGTTCCGGGCTGACCGGGGTGTCGAGCACATCCAGCAGCACGTCTCCAAGCTCCTTTTCCCCGCAGGTATCGGCATAATAGCGCACCAGGTGGCGCACCAGCGTCTTGGGAACGGAACTGTTCACACCGTACATGGACATGTGGTCACCGTTGTAGGTTGCCCAGCCGAGAGCCAGCTCCGACATATCACCGGTTCCGATTACCATGCCGTTATACTGGTTTGCCAGATCCATCAGCACCTGGGTGCGTTCCCTGGCCTGGGAATTTTCATAGGTCACATCGTGCACCGAACCGTCATGGCCGATATCCCTGAAATGGGTGGTCACGGCTTCCCTGATATCGACTTCCAGCAGCGTCGCGCCCAGCTTTTTCGTCAGATAGCAGGCATTGTTGTAGGTTCTGTCCGTCGTGCCAAAGCACGGCATCGTGACCGAGATGATATTTTCCCTCGGAAGCCCCAGCAAATCAAAGGCCCTGACCGTGACAAGCAGTGCCAGCGTGGAATCCAGACCGCCGGAGATGCCGATTACGGCGCACTTACAGTTTGTATGTTTCAGGCGTTTTTTCAGCCCCATTGCCTGGATTGAGAGAATTTCCTCACACCGTTTGTTCCTGCTTTCCTCACCATGCGGCACAAATGGCGACGGATCAATCTCCCGCTCCGTCTCCCGATCGTCCTCCTGCAAATTAAAGTCGATAAAGACGTAATTCTCACGTCCCTCCGTCTGGTAAGTCGTCATCCTGCGGCGTTCGCACTCCAGGCGCTCCAGATCGAGATCGGCGTAAATTGTTTCATTCTCAAAACGGCGTGATTCGGCCAGCATTGTTCCGTTTTCCGCAATAATATTCTGTCCTCCGAAAACGAGATCCTGAGTGGATTCGCCCTCGCCCGCATTAGCATATATATAACCGCACAGGAGCCTTGCCGACTGGCCTGAAATGAGGCTTCTCCTGTAATCACTCTTACCCGTCGTCTCATCGCTGGCGGAACAGTTGACAATCACCGTGGCTCCGGCAGCCGCATGGGCAATGCTCGGCGGATTGAGAACCCAGACATCCTCACAAATCTCGGCTCCAATCACCAGATTTTCCACATTCGTACAGTTAAATAAGATCCTGCTTCCCATGACGACATAGCCGTCTTTCCAGGGAACCGCCACCGGCTTTACAAATCCCGGGTTAAAATAGCGCATCTCATAAAACTCCGAATAATTAGGCAGAGACATCTTGGTGACAAGGCCTAAGAGCTCCCCATCCTGGATGGCAGCCGCCGTATTATAAAGCTTATTGTTATATTCCCAGGGAACGCCCACAAATACGAGCATATCGCTCCCTGCCGTAAAATCCACCAGCTTTTCAAGCTCTGCTTTCGCCTTTGAGAGCAGCGGTTTCTGGTTAAATAACTCCCCGCAGGTATAACCGGTCAGCACCAGCTCAGGAAACACCATAATCTTGGCTCCCCGCTCTCTGCCCTCTTCAATCCCGGCACAAATCTGCTCTCTGTTAAATTCTACATCCGCTACCTTCACTTCCGGTGTTGACGCCGCAACACGGATAAATCCGTCTTTCATATCGCTTATCTCCTTTGCAGGTTCCGATCAATTTTTCTATATTATTTGAAGCATAAACATTCTTTATTCTAAATAAGTTGGCAGTAAATGTCAAATTTCTTTTGAGATTCGGACATTTCGCTGTGGATTATTTTAATGGGGGAGGGGTGAGTCTTCAGTCCCGGATTTTAGGTTGTCGCGGGTGGGGAATCCGGGCAGAAAAAGTTCCTTCGGGAAACGCTTGCGCTCTTTGGAGTACATAGCGGACACTAACCTCGTGAAAAACCTCGGTAAGTGCCGATGAACTCCCATGTTCCCTCCGGAATCTTTTTCTCCCTCCTCCCCCACAGGCAGGTTATGGACCGGGACTGAAGACGCGGAGGGTGTCGCTATACCGTAAAATGGCCTGCGGCGCTGATTTGTTCCGACGCTTCAAAGGGGGACGCTATCGTCGCAGCCACTACTTTCCTTCGAATGCCGGTGGATTCGTTTCTTTTCAATTTTATGAGTTTAATTATAATTGGGTACTGATTTAACCGTAAACTAACATTAGATTCAGTATTAAATTCACTCCGAGATGCCGGTAGAATGTAAAAATGTCACGATGACGTAGTGGCCGCAACAGTGCTTTCCCTCACTTGATGAAAGAGACAATCAGCCTCTGACGATGACGGCCGGGGCTACAGCTTTGCTGAGTCTTCAGTCCCGTCGATAACCTGCCCGGGGAAGGAGGAGAAAAACTTTCCGAAGGGTGACCTTGAAGCCCGCCGGTGCTTGGCGAGGTTCTTTCGAGCCTAGCATCCGCTGTGCGCTTCACAAGCGGGAGCGTGTCCCCGCAGGAATTTTTTTCTCCGGATTCCCCTCACCATAACCTACAAACCGGGACTGAAGACTCATAAACAACCTTCCACTCCCCCGGCCTTCATCATCCAAAAGCGTCCTCGCCTCTCAACTAACTTCCCCCCTATTTTCCCCCGGCAGCATCCATTTTCCCCATTTCATATACATAATATCCATCAGGATCGTTGTCACCCAGGTCAGCGGATAGCACCAGAGCACGGCCTCATAGCTCGGCAGGATCGGGATTACCAGCTTTATGTAAATCATTCTCAGGACGCACATATTTCCAACGGAAATCAGCATTGTTTCCATGGATTTTCCCGCACCGCGCATTACGCCCATCAGAATCTGGTGGACGGCCAGTACCACATAGAATCCTACCAGGATCCGCATGGTGACCATTCCGTACTGGATGACGCCGGGATCGGATGAGAAGATGGAGAGGATGCGTTCCGATTCGAAGAACAGAAGCACCGAAAGCAGGGCGGACACGGCCGCGCAGATGATGATGCCCTGTTTGATTCCCTCCCGGATTCGTTCCGGTTTCCTGGCGCCGATATTCTGGCCTGTAAATGTCGTGGCTGCCATACAAAAGCTCTGCATCGGCAGTACCACGAATCCGTCTACTTTATTGTAGGCTCCGAATCCGGCCATGACCGCGGCTCCGAAGACATTGACATTGGCCTGGACTACAACGTTTGAAAGTGAAATAATCGACTGCTGGATTCCGCTTGGAATTCCAATTTTGAGAATCCGTTTCATCATCCGTTTGTCGATTCTGATTTTTTTAATTTCCAGACAGTAAATGTCTTTTGTTCTCATCAGGGCGGACATGACAAGGATTGCCGACACAAGCTGGGAAATAATCGTCGCCCAGGCCACACCGTCCACGCCCATGTGGAAACCGGCAACAAAAAGAATATCAAGGACAATGTTGACCACGGATGAAATACATAAATAGTAAAGAGGACGCCTGGAGTCTCCCACAGCCTGCAGGATACCGGCCCCCATATTGTATAAAAGGTTAAAAAGTGAACCCAGAAAATAAATCCGGAAATAGAGGACGGAAGGGCCAAAGACCTCCTCGGGCGTCCTCATCCACCCCAGAATCAGCGGTGAACAGGCGATTCCCGCAACGCTCAGCAGCAGACCGCCGATAATACTCAGGGCTATGGACGTATGGACCGCCCATCCCATCTTCTCTTCACTGCGCGCCCCGTAATACTGGGAAATAATAACGCCTGCTCCGACTGCAATTCCCATAAACATACCGATAATCAGCGTGATGATCGGTGTGCTGGAACCAACTGCCGCCAGCGCCTCACGGCCGATAAACTGTCCCACAACGATGGAATCCACCGTATTGTAAAGCTGCTGGAACAGATTGCCAATTAACAACGGAATTGAAAAGAGCACAAGCTGTTTCCAGATAACGCCCTCTGTCATCAGAATGCTGCCACTCTTTTTCCCCTGCTTCGTATCCACTTTTCTTCCCTCCCATAATAATTGCTCCGGTAACTATTCAGTATTTCCATAATTACCGCTCATATTTCGCTTCTGTTTATACCCCTGCCAGCTCCCGGACCACCTCTCCTGCAATCAGAAGACCTGCAACAGGAGGCACAAAGGCAATGCTGCCCGGCACAAAACGGCGTGAACTGGTCTCCGGTATTTCTTCCCTGATAAGCCGTTCTTCCAGCTCTTCATCCGGTGTCACCGGCGTCTCCGTGGAAAACAGCACCTTGAGATTTGTAATTCCCCTGTTTTTCAGTTCTTTCCTCATCACCCTGCTGAGAGGGCAGACCGAGGTCTCGGAAATATCGGCAATCCGGAACATCTCGGGATGCAGCTTATTGCCCGTTCCCATGGATGAAATGATTGGAATGCCCTCTTCCTTCGCATATTCCGCCAGTGACAGCTTCGCGGTCACGGTATCAATGGCATCCACAATATAGTCCACTCTGCCCGCTTTCCGGAAAATTTCTTTAATATTATCCGTCAGAACAAAAGTTTCAAAGGTCATCACCTCGGTGGTGGGGCAAATCTCCCCTATTATCTTCTCCATCACCTTTGTTTTCTTCATCCCCACCGTGCTGTGGTACGCCACGCACTGCCGGTTGATATTGCTTTCCGAGACATCGTCGTTATCTATCAGGATCAGCCGTCCCACCCCGCTTCTGGCCAGCGCCTCCGCACAGTGGGAACCCACTCCTCCAATGCCGAAAACCATCACGGCGGCTGTTTTAAGACTGCTCATCCCGGCGCTTCCAAGCATCAGCTCGGTTCTTATAAATTCACGTCTCTCATTTCCGTCCATACCATAAACCTCTTCATTTTCTAACTATCTGTCTCAACGCATCCGGCAGCCGGGCGGCGGCCGGGATGTATGTCACCAGTATGCTTCGCCGTCTCAGGCGCATTTATTCCATCGGGGCGTGATAAAACTTACCGTAAAACTGCTCCGTTTTGAACACATTAATAATTACGTGGGGATCCACTTCCCTCATCAGCCTGATAATGTCATCCACCTCATAGGAGGAGATAACCGTATGAAGCACATACATTTTCTTTCTGCTGTATCCGCCCACGGCCTCCACACAGGAGATTCCGTGCTGGCAGACTTTGATATAGGCATCCATCATTTCGTCCGCTTTCTCCGTCGTAATCTGCAGAGTCACCCGGTCATATCTGTGATGGAACGTCGAAATTGTCTTTGTGGAAATGAACTGGAACAAAATGGAGTAAGCCGCATTCATCCAGCCGAACAACATGCCGAATATACAGTAGAGCACACAGTTCCCGATAAAAACCTGTCCCCAGATGGAGCGCCCCGTCTTATTGGATACATAGAGGGCGATAAAGTCGGTTCCTCCCGAGGATGCATTGCCCTTCAGCGCAATGACGATGGAAATTCCCATCAGGAATCCTCCGAAAATCACATTTAAAACGGGATCGTCAAACAGCGGCTCAAAGTGCAGAAACTGCAGGAATCCACTTGTTAAAAATACCTGGAACAGGGAAAATGCCGTAAATCTCACGCTGATGCTGCGGCTGCAGATAAACGCCACCGGAATATTGATGGCCAGCATGCCTAATGACGTGGGGAAACTTCTTCCAAATGTAGAAGTCAGCATATCGATCAGAATGGCAATGCCGGTAAAACCGCCCGACAGCAGCTCCGCAGGTCTGATAAATGCCTGTATGACAAAAGCCTGCAGAATTGCCGAGATCAGGACGGCGGAAAATGTAATCAGATTTCTGACCGCTTTCCGCTTCTGTATCTGCACGGCCTTATCCTTGATTTCCTGCGCCCGTTTTGCAATCTCTCCCGGCTCGGCCTGGGGGGCGTCATCCGGCTGGATTTGTTCCTGCCCGGAATCTTCTGCCGTGGTTTGCTCAGTTCCGGCCTCCTGATTCTGGGTGTTCTCCTGCCCGGGCTCTTTATCTTCGGGCCGCGAATCCTCCGCTCCCTCTTTCCTGATAGCTTCTCCCTGCACTTCCTTCTTTTCAGACGGCGCTGCACCGTCACCTTTTTTATTTAAATCTGCTTCTGAAACTTCCAGTCTGTTCTTATCTGTATTTCCGGAACTCATAGTTTACCTCCTTAGGGAAATTACCGGGCCCGGACGGTCCGGCAGTATATCCTGTCATGATATTTGAAAAAGGGCAAACGCACATCACCGTGTGCCGTTATGCCCTGCCTGCTGCGGATAGTCTAAGTTATATGCATATTATACCCGGCAACATGTATTAAAAATTCAATCTGAAATCATAATTCACGAACTCTTTTATGTCTCCCGCAATAAAACCTGAAATAATATAGGAGAACGATCAGGAAAGAAAGGCTCTGGGCAACCGCCATTCTGACGAACATCAGCTCATCCGCCCCTGTAAATGATATGACGTGAAGAAGATTGACAATCGTGTTAAGGATGTTCTGTCTTCATTTCCAAAAAGAGGAAATGCATATCGTTATTTTCAATTCTAATGGCTGCGCATATATTTGTCAAATGTTGGAGAAGATTGATGGCGAAAGAAAAGGTATCTTTTAAATAAAAAAAAAGGAACTGCCTTTCCCCCACAGAAGGCAGTTCCTCCGGTCACGTTCACTAACCGTTACATCAAATAGTTTGTTGCTTATGTAAATATAACATTTTGTGTCGCTTTTGTCAATAAAATCCTGTCAAATTGCACAATTCTTTTTCCATCTCAGGGGTCAGTGTTTTGCAATAAGTCAAAAAACAGGTTCGCCGCGGACGGACATTTTATATTATATTTACTTTTTCCCGAAATATTCACTCATATTTTTCAGAAATTTACACATACTTTCCATTATTCTAAAATTCATTTGCATAATTCAGGATGAGAGGAGCTATTTTAATGAAAATCTCAGATAAACTGGAAACGAATATGCAGCGCTTTGAAAAGCTGCTGCGTCCGGATATTAACTTCGATGTGGTGTACCGCGTCATCCGCGTGGGAGGCCGGAATGCCTGTATTTATTTTATAGACGGCTTTACAAAGGACGACACCCTTCTGCGTATCCTGCAGTCTTTCGGCAGTATCAAACCGGAGGCCATGCCGGACAACGCCCACGAATTTTCCAAGCTGTACCTGCCTTACGGTGAGATTGGACTGGAGACGGATGAAGATATCCTGATCACCCAGCTTCTCTCCGGTGTTCCCTGCATGCTGATCGACGGCTACGAAAAAGCATTTACCATCGACTGCCGCACTTATCCTTCCAGGGGCGTCAGTGAGCCCGAAAAGGACAAGGTGCTCCGTGGTTCCCGGGACGGCTTTGTGGAGACGCTCGTATTTAATACGGCGTTGATCCGACGCAGGATCCGCGATCCGAAAATGCGCGTGGAAATTATGAATGCCGGTGAAAGTTCCCACACCGACATTGCCATCTGCTATATGGACGGCCGTGTGGATGAAAACCTGCTTTCCACGATCAAGGGGCGCATTTCACGTCTTCACGTCGACGCCCTCACAATGAACCAGGAGAGTCTGGCCGAATGTATTTATCCTCATAAATGGTACAATCCATTTCCAAAATTCCGCTTCTCCGAGCGGCCCGACACGGCGGCGGCTTCCATCCTGGAAGGCAATATCATTATCCTGGTGGACAACTCCCCGTCCGCAATGATACTGCCCTCCTCCATCTTTGATATTATCGAGGAGGCCGACGATTACTATTTCCCGCCTATCACGGGAACTTATCTGCGTCTGTCCAGAATGCTGATTTTCCTTTTGACGCTGTTTTTAACGCCGCTCTGGCTCCTCTTTATGCAGAATCCCGCGTGGATTCCCGACTGGCTCGCCTTTATCCGGGTATCGGACGATGTGCATGTGGCGCTGATATTCCAGCTTCTGATTCTGGAATTCGCCATCGACGGCCTGCGCCTGGCCGCTGTCAACACGCCCAGCATGCTGACGACTCCCCTGAGTGTTATCGCCGGTATTGTCCTCGGAGAATACTCGGTTAAATCGGGATGGTTCAACAGTGAGACCATGCTTTATATGGCCTTTGTCACCATAGCCAACTATTCACAGACCAGCTTTGAACTGGGTTATGCCCTGAAATTCATGAGGGTGATGCTGCTTATTCTGACCTCTGTCTTCAACCTGTGGGGATTTATTGCCGGAACCTTAATCAGTGTTCTCTGCCTCGTATTCAATAAAACGATTGCAGGAAAAAGCTATATTTACCCGCTTATTCCGTTCAGCTTCAGCGAACTTAAAAAGCGGCTGGTCCGCAACCGGCTGCCACATGAAGAAAAAAGCAGCTCATCCAAATAATGAAACGTTACGTAATTACCCTGTACAGCTCCTGAAGCGCCTCCTCATAATGCTCCGTGCCAACCGCGGCGCAGGACAGGAGAATCCTTGGAAGTCCCTTTTCCTTCCCCGCCTCCGGCGCCACGGCGCGGACGGCAATTCCGGCCTGAGCAGCCTGTTCCGCTATCTGTTCCGATGTGAGCTCCGTGCGCAGTTCCGCCAGAACCAGAAATCCCGCCTCGCCCAGATGGGGAATTGCCCTGCTGCCGAATATCCTTCCGATATCTTCGCAGAGCCTTTTCGCCTTTGCCGTATATAATTTCCTGGTTTTACGGATCTGGCTTTCCAGATGGCCGTCCCTGATAAACTGGCAGAGCGCTATTTGCTCTGCCTTGGACGCCGTCTGGTTATAATAACGCCCCCGCTCCTTATAAAGCTTTATAAGCTCCGGCGGCAGCACCATGAAGCTCATTCGGATGGACGGAAGGAGCAGCTTTGAAAACGTGCCCAGATACACGACGCTGCGGCCGCCCGACAGCCCCTGGAGAGACGGGGTGGGCCTGTTGTAGTACCTGAATTCGCTGTTATAGTCGTCCTCGATGATCAGGATATCCCGTTCAAATGCCTCTTTTATAAACTCCATCCGCTCCGAGATATGCATCACCTCGCCCCAGACCGTCATCTGGGACGGTGTGAGGTAACAGATGCTGCCCGGCTCGGCCCCGCCGTTTTCTGCGGCGGTTCTGATATCTTCGGTCCTGAATTCAAAGTCCTCAAAGATGGTGCGTCCCTGCCTGAAGCCAGGATTGTAGAAATAAGCCGTCTTTCTGTCCTTCACCATGGGGCAGAGGATGTGGAGCAGGCTCTGGACACCGGCTCCCACCACGATGTGGTCGGGCGTGCAGATTACATTGCGGTGGCGTCCCAGATAACTGCAGATTGCTTCCCTCAGTTCCAGTTCCCCCTGGGGCTCGCCGTACGACAGAAGCCGCTCGTCCTGCCTCAGAGAACTCTTAATATACCTCCGCCACAGATCGAACTGGAAACTGTCCCGATCCACGTTGGAAGATGCAAAATCATACCGTATCTCAGGCCCTTTCTTCTTTACTCCGCTGCTCTCCCACTCTTTTCCACGCTCCGAATTGAGCAGTTCGGTCACGTAATATCCACTCTGCGGCCGTGATATGATATATCCTTCCGCGGCTAACAGCATATACGCCGTCTCAACCGTGGTCCTGGAAAGCTGAAGCTGCATCGAACATTTCCGGATGGAGGGAAGTTTGGAACCCGGCTCCATTTTGCCGGAGCAGATTAAATCTCTATAATAATTATAAACTCTCAGGTAGCGGCTCTGGCCCGGATCGTTTAAGTCGAGTTTCATGTTTCCTCCTATTTTATCAGCAGTGAAATAACCAGAACTGCCACTAAACTCATCAGTGTCCCCAACAGATAATACTCCGCAAAAGCAGGTTCTTTCGATATTTTGTCATATCTGGCGATCGATTTTGCCGTCAAAACAAGAGCAGTGGCAGAATACTGGCCTAACGAAACAAGTATCAATATAATAAGTCTCTCCAGAGTGCCAATCACCCTTCCCGCATTGTGATCTGTCTCCTCTTTCTTCTCTTCATTTTTATAACCGGCCAGCAAAACAGAAATTACAGTGTTGGCGGGCCTGTGTATTAATAATAGGGCGGTAATCCATGAAAGAATCTGTATTTTGGATAGGCCGGATACGGTGAAAAAATCCTCGATACAAGGCAAAACTCTCAAAACATTCCGCTCCTTTGCAAACATATATGCAAGTAAAAACAAACATACGATGTGCAGCAATTGAAAAAGCAAGTACGCATTTCTTTCGTGGTGACGTGCCGTTTTCAATAGTGGCCTTTCTTTCTGCAAGTACAGATATTTCAAAAATTCCGTCATAAAAAACAGAATTGATGCCGCGATCCAGTACCGGAAAACCATCATTGACAAAATTGGTAAGAGAATTACGGCGAGCATCTGGCTATAGATAACACTTCCTCTGACAATCTTATAAATTGCCTTCTTCCCCTGCCCCACCGAAAAAAAGTTTTTGATATAAAATTCAAAAAATATATAAGAGCATAGTAATATTAAGAAAAATGTTTTAAACATCCGCCCTCCCTATTCTCTTCAGTGCCTCAGAAAGTGCATCCAGACCCTCTTTATAAGAATAGTAGTTTCCTGCAGCCAGGCTTTTTTGGACGGTAGGCTGTGATACTCCAAGTCTTCGGGCCACATCTGACTGTCCATCTCCGTGATCCAGCATATCGTAAATTATTTCCCTCTGTCTCTCGCTCCATGATTCCTTGATAACCGACATCAGGGAAAGTATTGTATTAAGCATAAGAGGCTGCAGACGATCCGGCTGCTCAATACCGATTCTTATGTTGGACTCTGCTCGCTTTTTCCGCTTCTCATTCTCTTTTAGATATTCAATCGCATCCCGCGCCTCATAGTACCCCGGACCGTCTGCACCGATAGCGGCCTCGGCAATAATTTCTGTTGTGATTTTTCCGATTCCCAAGCCAAACCGTAGTTTTACCGGATACATTTTCTGTTCAATTACTGAAATGATCTGAATCACATTATCACCTCTGTTCAGCAGTCCCTGAAACTCATCTCCAAGAGTAATAAGAAACCGGGAAGAAATATCTTCCTCATATATGTCATTAATTTCATCCAGAATCTTTTTCAACCGATTTTGCACTTCCCTCCGGTCCGCCAGATGTCTGGAATCTTTGATATCGCCTATAACCGCTAAGTACGGCTCAAAAAAGGAAAGCATATGCCTCCCCCCTTTCTTATGTCTACTATGAACACTTAACCTTTTACAAAATTAATATGTGCCATATCATAACTTTTTGTGAAGCATTCACAGCGCTTAGCATACAAGATATGTTGTTATTATATAGCCATATTAATGAATAATCAAGTTTTATTCAGTAAATAGGCTATATAATAAAAATATAGCCTATTTACTGAATGTTTAGTGATATATTTATTTAAATGTCCGGCATGTTTTTCAGCTTATATGCTTTTCCTGCGCTCCGCCAGTTCCTTCATCTCTCTCGCATTCTGCCGCACGGCCTCGGTGATCTCGGCGCCTCCGAGAAGCCTGGCCAGTTCCCCGGTCATCTGTTCGCGGTTCAGCGGCCGGATCGTGGTCGTCGTCCTTCCCTCTTCCACCGCCTTTCTGATTTCAAAATGACTGTCCGCCATGGCGGCAATCTGTGGCAGGTGCGTGATGCAGATGACCTGGTGGTTCTTCGCGATGACTCCCAGCTTTTCCGATACCATCTGCGCCGTCCGTCCGCTGATGCCGGCGTCGATCTCGTCGAAAATCAGGGTTGGGATATCATCCGTTTCCGCCAGCACCGTCTTCACGGCCAGCATGATACGGGAAAGCTCACCGCCGGAAGCGACCATGCCGAGAGGCCTCACCGGCTCGCCGGGGTTGGTGGAAATCATAAATTCCGCCTCATCATATCCGGCCGCCGTATAATGGCCGAGCTTCCTGAATTCCATAGCAAACTTCACATCCAGGAAATTCAGCTCTTTTAAGCTGTCCTCGATCTTTTCCGTAAGTTCCGCGGCGATTTTCCGTCTCAGCTTCGACAGATCGGCCGACATCTTCTCCAGTTCCTTCTCCGTCTCTTTCAGAGCCTTCTCCGTCTGCAGGCGGAGGAGGTCGTAATGTTCCAGTTCTTCCAGACGCTGCTTCTTCTCTTCCAGGCTCTTTAACACATCCTCTATGGTTTTCCCGTATTTATTTTCCAGGTTCCGTATCAGATCCAGGCGTTCTTCCACCTCGCCGAACGCCTCGCCGTCAAATGTCATCTCCTCCATATGGACGGATATTTCCCTTGTCAGGTCACTGAGCAGCGAATCCACGTCGTAGAGCTGGTCACGGATACCGCGGATTCCCTCATCGTACTGAAGGGCGTCCTCCACGGCCCTGAGCGCCTTTGACACGCCGTCCGCGCTCACCGCCTCATGGGCTAGTGCCAGGCTCTCAGTAATCTTCCTGGCGTTGGCAAAGCGGCGGTACACCGACTGGCATTCCTCCTCTTCCCCGGGCTTTAACGCCGCATTCTCGATCTCGTCGATCTCAAAACGGCAGAAATCCATCTCCCGCAGCCTCTGTTCCTGATCCAGGTTCATTGATTCCAGCTTTTTCCTAAGCTCTATGTACTCACGGTATTTTCCCGCTATATTCTGTTTTAAACCGGCTGCCCGGGATTTTCCGTATTCGTCGAGTATTTCCAGATGTCTGGCGTGATAGAGCAGAGACTGATGCTCATGCTGTCCGTGAATATCAATCAGCAGTCCGGTTATCTCCCTCAGCCGGGCCGAGGTCACCGTCTCACCGTTGATCTTGCTGATGCTTCTGGCCGGCATGATCTTCTTAGAAATGATTATAAGACTGTCGTCGTCCGGAATTACATCCAGACGCTCAAGTTCCTTCCGTTTTTTTTCATTGGTCACGGAAAAGACCAGTTCCACGTAGGCGCTGTCGCAGCCCTGGCGTATCAGGTCCCTGGACGCTTTTGCCCCCAGAGCTACATTGACCGAGCCTATGATTACGGATTTGCCGGCTCCCGTTTCGCCGGTCAGTATATTGAGCCCGTCATCGAATTCCACCTCGGCGGAATCGATGAGGGCCAGATTTTTTACATGCAGATGAAACAGCATCCCATCACCCCTTATCCGTTACAGTTCAGCCTGCGGCCAAACTGCGACAAAATACAACTTTGCCGAACTATAACCCTTATCCTGCTATGAGCTTCTTGATCTTATCCATCAGTACGATTGTGTCGTCCACGGTCCTTACGGCGCACATCACGGTGTCGTCACCCGCGATACAGCCTACGATCTCGCCGAAATGCAGGGAATCGAGAGCCGCGCCCACGGCCATGGCCATGCCGGATACCGTCTTGATCACAAGCATGTTCTGCGCCATATCCATAGAAAGAAAGCTGTCATGGAGAATCCTGATGTATTTATCGTTAAACGCTGTCTGCGGATGAAATACCGCGTATTTCTGGCGGCCGTTCTCCGTCTGGATCTTGGACAGCTTGAGTTCCCTGATATCCCTGGACACGGTGGCCTGAGTCACGTTATATCCCTCTTTGTTGAGGTACTCCGCCAGCTCTTCCTGGGTCTCTATCTCATACTTGCCAATTAACTCTACAATTTTGCTGTGACGTTCCAATTTCATTATACTATCCTCCGCTCTCCTGTCTCCGTATATCTGCATCTATGCCCGATGCGCCCGCATTTTGAACTTCCTGCGGCCGATCCTATATCTGCCTCATCTTACACCTGATGTTTTCGAGAAAAGAAACCTGCTTCAGCTGGATCAGCGTGGTGGTAATCTCCGAACGCTCCACCTCGATCCGATCCCCTTTCCGAAGCTCCACGACCGTATCCCCGTCAAAGCTCAAAAACTGCTCCACTTCCTCCCTGCCGGACACTTTCATCATAATCCGGCTCTCCGGGGAAATGACAATGCTCCTGGAATTGAGGGTATGGGGACAGATGGGCGTCATGATAATCATGCTGGATTCCGGCGCCGCAATGGGGCCTCCGGCCGACAGATTGTAAGCCGTAGAACCGGTCGGGGTCGCAACGATCATTCCGTCGGCGGAATACTGGTTAAACAGCTCCCCGTTGACGTAGAGATCGAACTTCAGCGTGTAAAGTCCCGTCCTGCTCAGAATAATGTCGTTGAGGGCGATATCCTGCGCCACCGTGGCGCCTTCTGAAACCACCCGCCCCTCCAGCATCATCCTCTTTTCCAGCCGGTAGTGGTCCGCCATCAGCTCTTTCAGCGCAGGGACGATATCTTCCTCCCTGCTTATCTGTGTCAGATAACCGAGATGGCCCATATTGACGCCGAACAACGGTAAATCCCGCCCGGCCAGATCTCTGGCCGCCTGTATCAGCGTACCGTCGCCGCCCAGCACGATCACACACTCCGTCTCCTGCGGAACCTGCTTTCTGTCGGTATAGCGGTACTCCGAAGATCCCGGATTCTCACTGTCCCATCTGAGACATTCACAGCCATGGCCGTTAAGATACTCCGAGATTACCTCCGCCCCCTTCTCCGCGTTCTCCTTCTCCTTATTCACAATCAGGTAAAAATGTTTCATCCTGTGTTCTCCCGGCATTACGCCATCCGATGTTTTGAATATCCCGCAGCCTTCCGGCTGCCTCTTTGAGGCCCTTACAGGCCGTTATGCCTGCTTATCGAGCTGTCTGTGGGCTTCCTCCACAACCTGATCCGGGTTAACCGCCACATTCTCATAGCGCTCTCCCTCCGCGTGATTCTTCAAGTGAAGCAGGTACTCAATATTTCCTTCCGGCCCCTTGATGGGGGAGAATTCCAGGTTCAGCACTTCAAAGCCCGTCTCCACGGCAAAACTGATTACCATGTTGATTACTTCAAGATGGGTTTTCTTATCCCTGACAACGCCCTTCTTTCCCACCTTCTCCCTGCCGGCCTCAAACTGGGGTTTGATCAGGCAGACAATCTGCCCATCCTCCGCCATCAAATTTTTCACCGGTCCCAGCACCTTGGTCAGGGAAATAAAAGAGACGTCTATGGATACAAACTCTATTTTATCACCGATATCCTCCGGTACCACATAGCGGATATTGGTTTTTTCCATGCATACGACCCTCGGGTCGTTTCTCAGTTTCCAGGCAAGCTGTCCATGGCCCACATCCACCGAATACACCTTGACGGCCCCGTTCTGCAGCATACAGTCGGTAAAACCGCCCGTGGAAGCCCCCACATCCATGCAGATTTTGCCCTCCAGCGTCGCTCCGAAGTGGGTCATGGCCTTTTCAAGCTTCAGGCCTCCGCGGCTCACATATTTGAGTGTGGAACCCCTTACCTCTATTTTGGCCGTCTCCTCAAAGGAGGTTCCCGCCTTGTCTTCCTTCTGGTCATCCACATAGACAATCCCGGACATGATGATTGCCTTTGCCTTCTCCCTGGACTCGGCCAGGCCTTTTTTCACCAGAAGTACATCTAAACGTTCTTTCATCTGTTTTCCTCCGAATCAGGAAATTCGCTCTTTAGTTCTTTCTTCAGTTTCTCCAGTATGGAATCGCTGTCGATTCCCAGATCGCTTCTTAGCTTTGAGACATTGCCGTGCTCCACATAAGCATCCGGCAGCGCAATATTGACCACCTTGATGGCAGGATAATGCTTCTGCACATAGTCGGTGATGCGCTCCCCATATCCGCCGCGCAGCACGTTCTCTTCCAGTGTGATGATACAGCGGTGGTTTTTTGCCAGATGGTCCACCACATCCGTGTCTGCCGGCTTGATAAAGCGGCCGTTCACCAGGGTGCAGGAATGTCCCATCTCTTTTAATTTGTTCCTTATATGCTCCGCCGTGCTGACCATGCTGCCCACGGCCAGAAGGGCAATGGAGTCTTCCTCAAAGAGGATTTCACTCTTCTTATATTCTACCGGAGCCAGGAATTCCTTGAGTCCTCTGTACGCCTGGCCTCTCGGATAGCGGATGGCCATCGGGCCGTCGTAATCCACTGCGAAGTGAAGCATCTCGCGAAGCTCCCAGAGGTTCTTCGGCGCCATAACACTCATATTGGGAATGGAAGACAGATAAGTCAGATCAAAAATCCCCTGGTGCGTCTCCCCGTCGCTTCCCACAAGTCCCGCCCGATCGACGCAGAACAGCACCGGCAGGTTCTGGATACAGACGTCATGGACAATCTGGTCATAGGCTCTCTGAAGGAAGGAGGAATAGACCACAACCACCGGTTTTAACCCGGCCGCGGCCATTCCGGCGGCCGAAGTCACTGCGTGTTCCTCGGCGATTCCAACATCAAAAAACCGCTGCGGATACATCCTGGAAAAGCGTTTCAGTCCCGTTCCGTCCGGCATGGCCGCGGTTACGGCGACGAGTTTTTCATTTGTCTCGGCTATCTTGCAGATTTCCTTGGAAAATACATCGGTGTAGGACGGATACAGCTTTTTCCCAATCGGTTTTCCCGTCCCGATATCGAACGGTTCCACGCCGTGGAAAGCCGATGGATTTCTCTCAGCCGGGATATAACCTTTTCCTTTTCTGGTCATTACATGGATCAGGACGGCATGGTTGATTTTCTTTGCCTCCCTGAAAATCTTCGCCAGCCCCTTCACATCATGGCCGTCAACCGGTCCCAGATAGGTAATTCCCATATTTTCAAACCACATGCCCGGTACCAGGAACTGCTTGATGCTGTTCTTGGTGCGCAGCAGCGTGTCCACCAGATCATTGCCGATCATCGGAACCTTGGAGAGCGTGCCGGCCACATTCTTTTTCAGCATGTTATAGCCCTCGTCTGCCCGCAGGTTGCTTAAATACCTGGACATTCCTCCCACATTCTCGGAGATGGACATCTTGTTGTCGTTCAGTACAATGATAAAGTTCTTCTTCAGGCGGGCCGCGTTATTTAACGCCTCATAGGCCATTCCGCCGGTCAGGGCGCCGTCGCCTATCACGGAAATAATCGAATAATCCTCCCCCAGCACATCACGTCCCTGGGCCATACCAAGCCCGGCGGAGATGGAGGTGGAACTGTGTCCCGTGTCAAAAGCGTCAAAGGGGCTTTCCTTGCGTTTAGGGAAACCGCTTAAGCCTCCGTACTGACGCAGGCCGTCAAAGTTATCCTTCCTGCCGCTCAAAATCTTATGGGTATAGGACTGATGTCCCACATCCCAGATAATCTTATCCTTGGGAAGGTCAAAAGCCAGATACAGGGCGATGGTAAGTTCCACAACTCCCAGGTTGGAGGCCAGATGGCCGCCCGTATGGCTGATTTTCTCTATTAAAAATGTGCGGATTTCGTCCGCCAGTTCTCTTAATTCCGTCTCATTAAGCTTTTTTACATCATCGGGTCCATTAATTTTATCTAAAATCATGGTTTCTTCCTTATTATGTAACTGTTCACAGCGATGCGATGCGGCATTGCCGCGGACAGTTACCTTATTATTTGTTGCTTATTTTTCTCTGCTCACCAGTACTTTAATCAAATCCTCCAGAAAATCATTCTTTCCGGGAAGGGAATAGAGGATATCGACTGCCGTCTCCGAAAGTTTTTCAACATCGCGTCCAGCCTTCTCAATGCCCTCCAGGCTCACATAAGTTGTCTTATTATTCTTCTCATCGCTTAAGACAGGTTTTCCGAGTATCTCCTGGCTGCTGGTGACATCCAGAATGTCGTCCTGAATCTGGAACGCCAAACCGATGGCTGCCGCCATCCGCTCCACCGTCTCGCATTCTTCATCCGATGCGCCGCCCATCACCGCGCCGATGACCATGGCCGCCTCTAACAGAGCGCCCGTCTTCAGGCGGTAAATAAAATCCAGCTTGTCCTTCGGGATTAGCTTATCCGTCAGTTCAACGTCCACCGTCTGTCCGCCGATCATGCCGTATATTCCCGTCTTCTCCGCCAGAATCCTGATGCATTTGCCCACCCGATCGGCATTCGGCGTCATGGCAAATGCCTTGGCCGCCGTCTCGATCGCATAAATCAGCAGGGCATCCCCCGCCAGGACCGCCATATCATATCCGTAAACCACCCAGGTGGTCTTCTTGCCTCTCCGGTACTCATCGTTATCCATGCAGGGAAGATCGTCATGGATCAGGGACGACGTGTGAATCATCTCAATTGCCGCCATAAACGGCTCAATCTCACTGCCCTGGCCGCCGAAAAGACGGTAAACCTCCCTCATTAAAAGCGGACGCAGACGCTTTCCGCCGGCCTTGACGCTGTAGTTCATCGCCTCGAAAATCGTCTTCTGGTGCCCCTCCTCTGCAGGCAGATAGGAATAAACCACCTTTTCCACTTCATCCGTATATTGTAAAAGCTGCTCGTTCATCACTGTCTCACATCCTCCGAATTGTTGCCGTTAAGCACCAGAATCTGTTTCTCCACTTTGTCTATCTTGCCGCTGCAGGTCTGCACCAGCTTCATACCGGCCTCATAGTATTTAAAAGAATCCTCCAGGGAAACCTCTCCGTCCTCCAGATTCCTGATAATCCCGTCCAGCTCGGAAAAGATCTCTTCAATAGAGAGGTCTTCTTTTGCTGCAGCCTCTTTCTTATTTTCGTTTATCTCCATATTGTTTCACCACATCTCATTTCTTCTCTGTCTTCAGCACTTCTGCTTCAATCTTTCCGTCCAAAACGCGTATCAGAAGATGCTCGCCCGCTTTCACCGAGGACGCCGATTCGACGCGCTTTCCGTTCTCATCGGTCAGGAAACCAAATCCTTTACTGATCTTCTCAAGCGGGGAAAGAGCATGAAGACGGCCGCCAAGGAGCGCCATCCTGTGCTTCCTGTCCGTCAGTTTCTGCATGAGCAGCCGCTCCATCCGCTCTCCGGCATCGGCCAGTCTCTGACGTTTCTCATTGAGCTGCCGTTCCGGGTTATAGAGCCTTAAACGCAGACGGTACTGTTCCAGCTTATAGGCCGCCATGTCTTTTCTTCCCGACAGTGCGCGGTACAGTTTCTGCTTCGCGTCCCTGAGCTGTCCTTCAAAAAGTGAATAGTCGAATACGGCCAGCTCTGCCGCCGCCGACGGCGTGGGCGCTCTCAAATCCGCCACATAATCCGCTATCGTAACATCCGTCTCATGGCCCACGGCAGAGATTACCGGCGTCTTGCAGGCAAAAATCGCCCGCGCCACGATCTCTTCGTTAAATGCCCAGAGATCTTCAATGGAGCCGCCGCCGCGTCCCACAATCAGCACGTCCGGCTTCATCGCATCCAGAGTCTCGATTCCCCTGGCTATACTGGCGGCCGCACCTTCTCCCTGGACCTGAGCCGGGCAGAGGATAAGCTGCACATAGGGATTACGCCTTGCCGCGATATTCATGATATCCCGGATAGCCGCTCCGGTGCTGGCCGTCACAATGCCCACCTTCATCGCATACTTCGGAATGGGGCTCTTGTATTCGGGCGCAAACATGCCCATCTCCTCCAGCTCATTTCTGAGCCGTTCGAAGCGCTTAAACAAATCGCCCGCCCCATCCAGGGTGATCTCGGCGGCATAAAGCTGATAGCGGCCGTCTCTTTCGTACACTTCAATGCTTCCCTTGACAACGACCTGCTGGCCTTCCTCCATCTTGAAGTTAAGCCCGCGCCTCTTCCCGGCAAACATGACCGCCTGGATTGCTCCGAGGCCGTCCTTCAGCGTGAAATAAATATGTCCCGACGAATGGTACTTGCAGTTGGACACCTCTCCCTTGACTGAAATCCGGTTCAGGGCATAGTCCTGGGCAAACATATTCTTAATATAGGCATTGACCTGCGATACGGAATAAACACTTGCCATTCTTTACACCAGCTTTGCTAAAATACCGTTTACAAACGACGGCGAATCGTCCCCGCCGAATTTCTTCGCCAGTTCCACCGCCTCATTGATAGCTACCTTCTCGGGCACGTCCTCGTCAAACTGGATTTCAAAAAGCGCCAGGCGCAGAATCGTCAGCTCCACCTTGCCCATCCTCTTCGTCGTCCATCCCTTGGCAATCTCGTTAATCTGGCTGTCCAAATCAGGAATTTTCTCGATGATACGCTCCACCTTATTCTTCACATATCCGCCGTCAAACACATCCAGGGCCGGGCTGTGAAGAATCTCACTCTCGCCGTCCGGGGCTGAAACCTCCTCCAACGGCTCCGTAAAATACTCTTCCACCTGCTCTTTTGTCTCGTCAGCCGGATAAAAGTCAGCGCAGAACAACAGTTTAAAACAATGCTCCCGCAATTCTCTTCTGGTCATATCATGTCCTCCTGATTCTATCTACTTATCCTTTGTATCCGTCACCGTGGGCAGTGAAAAGAGCGTGAAATCCGTCTCTTTTCCCGATGGCTTTGAAAAATCCGGTCGGTGTGCTTTCACTCTTCCGGCGCTGTCCCTGTGATGGCGGTGTACGGTTTTACCGTAAAAAATCGGATAATATTCTAATTTACCATTATAACTTAAGATAGGAAATTTCACAAGGGGAAGGAAATAATTTAGTTGGGGAACGAGAACGCCGCCGTTAGGTCGGGGGGGCGGGATGGTGAGGGGGGATTGTGAGTCTTCAGTCCCGGCTTGCAGGTTGTCGCGGGTGGGGAATCCGGGCAGAAAAAGTTCCTTCGGGAAACACTTGCGCTCTTTGGAGTACATAACAGTACTAAGGCGTCTGAGAAACGCCGCCTAAGTGCTGATGAACTCCCAGGTTCCCTGCGGAATCTTTTTCTCCCTTCTTCCCCACGGGAAGGTTATGGCCCGGGACTGAAGACGCAAAGGTTTTCGCCATCCCGAACCCCGGCCTACGGCCGCTGAATTGTTCATATTCCTTCAAAGGGGGGAGAAGGATCGTCGCAACCACTATATTCTTCCGAATGCTTCAAAATACCTGCTATCCGGTCTCTGACTGGTTTGGTGAGATACCGTCAGACCGTAAAAGTATC
>NZ_URHZ01000075.1 GCF_900547735.1 uncultured Clostridium sp.
TCCCACCACCCCGTCCGCCGTCTTACAGAGGCGTCCTCGCATCTCAACTAAATCCATATTTTAACGTTCCCCGCCATTCTTACATATTATGGTAGTATATCCTTTTTCTCAGGAGACATAAATTATGCCTGATTCTATTGTAATCCTTACTCCGCTCCACATTCTCTATCTGGTCGGAGTATTTTCTGTTCTGGCCGTGATGGTGATGCGGCGCGATACGCCGCTCATCTGCGTGCTGTTTCTCTTTCTGCTGGGCGCCCTGGGGCTGCATTCCTTTATCGGCGGTATCCAGACCGTGTTCAACGCAATTTTATACGCCGCCAAAGAGTTCATGGAAGTAATCGGCACCATTGCCCTGGTTACCGCGCTTTCAAAGTGCATGGGGGAATTGGGAAGCGACCGGCTCTTAATGGAACCGATGTCAAAGGTAATGAAAACACCGTCCCGCACCTGGTGGCTCTTAGGTATCACAATGTTTGTATTTTCCCTGTTTCTGTGGCCCTCCCCTTCCGTTGCGCTGGTCGGAGCCATCATGATTCCGTTTGCGGTCCGCGCCGGCCTCTCACCGCTCGCCGCCGCCATGGCCATGAACCTGTTCGGCCATGGATTTGCCCTGAGCTATGACGTTGTAATCCAGGGTGCTCCCGCTATATCGGGTGCGGCAGCCGGTATCTCCGCCGCCGACATTCTCTCCGAGGCCTGGCCTGTCTTCTGGGTCATGGGCGGCGTTACCGTCCTGTCCGCTTTTTTACTGAACCGCAAATCCATGGGGATCACCGTCTGCTCTTCCGACAGGCGCTTCCATGTTCCGTATTTCAAGCAGGAGACGGACGAGGAGGAAACACCGGTAATTCCGAATCCAAAGGCAGCCAAAATCCTGGCTGCAGCCGTTGTTTTAGCCTTCCTGGCCGACATTGTCTGCATGCTTGTATTTAATCTGAACGGCGGGGACGCCACCAGTGTCGTATCCGGCACGGCCGTACTGCTTATGTGTCTGGGAGCCGTAATCGGCTTTGGAAAACATTCACCGGAAAAAGTAACCCGATATCTGACCGACGGATTTCTGTTTGCCATCCGCATCTTCGCCCCTGTCATCGTCATCGGCGCTTTCTTTTTCCTTGGCGGCGGAGGAATCACCACCATCCTGGGAGACGGATTCGGCAGTGGAATCCTGAATGACTGGGCGCTCTGGCTTGCCTCCCATACGCCTCTCAATCCCTATATCGCCGCATTCTTCCAGCTTCTAATCGGCGGCCTGACGGGCCTTGACGGATCCGGTTTCTCCGGACTTCCGCTGACAGGCGCCCTGGCCCATACCTTCGGAACCGCAACCTCTGCCTCCGTACCGGTTCTGGCTGCCCTGGGACAGATAGGAGCCATCTTTGTAGGAGGAGGAACCATCGTTCCCTGGGGACTGATTCCGGTTGCCGCCATCTGTAATGTAAACCCCATCGAGCTGGCCCGAAAGAACCTCATTCCGGTTCTGATCGGCTTTACGGCCGCCTTTGCAGCCGCCTGCCTGATGTTGGTATAAATTTTGTTACTGTTCACTCCGTTCCCAGTAATCACGCTACGCGATGCACAGAAACGGCAAATTTAAGGAGGAATCTTTATGTGCGGAATTGCCGGGTTTTTCAACCCGAACAAAGATTTTACACAGGAAAAAGAGAATAACATGAATATTCTGGACGCGATGAACCGGGCCCAGAAGCGCAGGGGACCAGACGATGAGGGCTGTTTCCTGAATGAACATTTCGGCCTGGCCCAGGTACGCCTGTCCATCGTTGATCTGGTCACCGGGCATCAGCCGATGATAGGAAAGGACGGTTCAAAGGGCTTTGGCATCGTCTATAACGGAGAACTTTACAACACGGAAGAGCTGAGGGAGGAACTTCGCCTGGAAGGCCATTCCTTCGACACCTCCGGTGACACGGAGGTGCTGTTAAAGGCCTACCAGACCTGGGGAAGTGATTTCATCACCAGGGTAAACGGAATTTTTGCCCTGGCTATCATGGATATGTCTAAAAACCGGCTTCTGCTCTACCGCGACCGTTCCGGGATTAAACCTCTTTTTTACACGGTCCGTAAAGATACCGATACCGTTGTCTTCGGATCGGAACTAAAAGCCCTTCTCGCCTTCCCGGGAATCCGTCCGGAAGTAGACAAAAAGGGCCTAAATGAAATTTTCAGCATCGGTCCGGCCAGAACCAGCGGATGCGGTGTCTATAAAAATATCCATGAAGTTCTGCCCGGCCATTTTCTCTGCTGCACCCGCTCCGGCAACCGTCAGGAGGCCTACTGGAAGCTGGAAAGCCATGTCCATACCGACTCATTCGAAGATACGGTGGAGAAAACAGGTTTTCTTCTCCGGGACGCCGTAAAGCGCCAGATGGTGTCGGATGTCCCCATCTGTACCTTTTTATCGGGCGGCGTCGATTCCTCCCTCGTCTCCGCCGTCTGTGCGGAGGAACTAAAAAAGCAGAACAAGCGGCTTCACACCTACTCCTTTGACTTTACCGGAAACGCGGAAAACTTTAAGGCCAGCTCATTCCAACCTTCCCAGGATCGCCCGTATGTCGATAAAATGGTGGATTTTCTGGGTTCCGAGCATACGTACCTGGAATGCTCCACAAAGGATCAGGCAGACCTCCTATTTGATTCGGTAAAAGCCCACGATCTTCCCGCTATGGCCGATGTGGACTCTTCCCTGCTCTATTTCTGCTCCCTCGTTGCAAAGCAGCACAAGGTAACGCTGACCGGGGAATGCGCAGACGAGATCTTCGGCGGTTATCCCTGGTTCCATAAAAAAGAATGCTTCCTGGCCGATACCTTCCCCTGGACAATGGATCTGGAGGCCCGAAAAGTGCTCCTGTCCGACGACTTCCTGGATTACCTCAAAATGGACGACTATGTCAAACAAACCTATGACGCTTCCATTGCAGAGGTGCCGAAGCTGGACGGTGAAAATGCGGAGGAGGCGAGGCGCCGGGAAATCTCCTATCTGAATCTGCGCTGGTTCATGCAGACTCTTTTAAACAGAATGGACCGCACCAGTATGTACAGCGGCCTGGAAGCCCGCGTTCCCTTTGCCGATCACCGCATTATCGAATATCTCTTCAACGTACCGTGGGAGATGAAGGCCCGCGGAGGCGTTGCAAAGGCGCTGCTGCGCGAAGCCGGACGCGGCCTTCTGCCGGATGAAATCCTGTTCCGCCGCAAATCTCCTTACCCTAAAACTTACGACCGGAACTACGAGGCCCTGCTGGCCGGACGGGTCCGTGATATCCTTGGCGACTCTTCCTCACCGGTACTCCCCTTCCTGGATAAAAAGAAGGTGGAGCGTTTCCTTGAAAGTCCGTCCGACTATGGAAAACCCTGGTACGGCCAGCTGATGGCCGCCCCGCAGCTCATGGCCTATCTGATCCAGGTAGATTTCTGGATGAGAGAATATCGAATAAGCATCGCAGATTAGGTTACAGAGCAGCAGATCAAATCATTTCCTGTTAAAACTGAAATGTTCCAGGTCTTCCTCAAGTATCAAATCTCTCCTGCTGTCCTCTGCGCCAATGGGGCGCACCGGGCGGCAGGGATTGCCAAAGGCGAGATAATTGTCGGGGATGTCTTTCGTCACAACGCTTCCGGCCCCTATCACCGCCCCGTTTCCGATCCTGACGCCCCCAAGAACCACCACGTTGCAGGCCAGCCAGACATTATCCCCAATATGGATTTCCTCTGCAAATTCCGCCATCGTCGTGTTGCCGTCCTTATCAAGCCCCACTCTCTCCTCTGCAATCAGCGGATGGTTGGTCGCCATCAGCGATACATTGGGACCAAAGCAGACATTATCTCCGATGTAGACTCTCGCGTCATCCATCACCATAAGGTTAAAGTTGGCAAAGAAATTCTCACCGATAAAGGTATGGGTTCCATAGTTAAACTGGACAGGCCCCTGGAAATAATAGGTCTTTCCAATTCCTCCGATAAATTCCCTGATGATTGGAAGGCGTTTCTCATCGTACTCATCCATGGAATTATAGCGGCGGCACGCCTCGTGCGCCTTGTGTTTGATATCTTTCAGCTCTTTCTTTCTGGGATCAAACATCTTTCCCTCATAGATTTTCTCTTCTTCGTTCACTTCTCATCCCCTCCTCTGTCTCACACTACCCCTGTATCTCCGCCGTCAGGTTCTTCAGCCACTTTCTCTGTCTGTACCGCAGATAGCTGAGAACCGTCTTATAAACCTCCTCCAGCGTCACCATGGCATAGACAATATAGATAGGCTGTTTTAAAACCAGTCCTCCCACAAAGGCCATCGGAATTCCGATCAGCCATACGCCGCTGCAGTCGAGAAAGAGGCAGACAGCGGTATCCCCGCCGCTTCGCAGCACTCCCACGATGTTGACATAGTTAAACATCTTAAACGGCATAAACAGTGAAAAGACAATCAGGCACAGGCTCACATCGCGGGCCACTTCACCGGACAGCCTGTAGAGATCAATAATCTGCCAGCGGACGCCCGCACAGAAGAATGCCATAATCACGGTGACGATAAACTGAAGAATCAGGAAGTTCTTCGCATACCGCTCGGCCCTCTTCATCTGGCCGGCTCCCAGCTCGTTTCCGAGAATTACGGCGGTTGCCGCGCTCAGTCCCTGGAACAGGACCGACATGATGTCCTGAATCGTCGTGGCGACCGTAATCGCCGCCACCGCATTGTCCCCCATACGCCCATATGCCAGGGAATACATCGTAACTCCCAGTCCCCAGATAAACTCATTGGCAATAACCGGTGACGCCGTTGCAAAGAATTTTTTCACAAAGGCGGCCGAGTAGCCGAACAGTTCCTTCGGGCGGCAGGCCAGGGGCGATTTGTTCAAATACACCACTAAAAGCAGGGCCGTCATCTCCACGATACGTGCAATCAGTGTGGCTAATGCCGCGCCGACCACGCCCATGGCAGGCGCACCGAATTTACCGAAAATAAAGGTATAGTTAAAAAATATGTTAATCAGGATCGTACAACTGCTGATAACAACCGGGGCTTTGACCTTGCCCACTGCCCTCTGCATGGCAACGTATGTATTGCTGACCGCGATAAATGGATAAGAAAGCGCCACCAGGGACAGATAGGAAGCTCCGATGCGTATTGCATCCTCCCCCGTTGTAAATATCCTCATTACCTTCTGCGGAACCGCCACCGCCGGGATGAAAAACGCAAGCGCCGCGCAGGTGGCCAGAACCAGTGCCAGTCCCAGGACCTTTCTGATATTCTTAATATCGTGTGTCCCCCAGAACTGCGCCGCCAGAATCCCGGAACCGCTGACAATTCCGAACACCAGTAACGTCATCACGAAAAACACCTTGTTGGCCAGTCCCACCGCAGCGATGGATGTAGCCCCAAGAGAGCCGATCATCATGGTATCCACCATATTTACAATTGTATTCAACATGCCCTGCATGGCTACCGGCAGCGCTATCTTTACAGCCTTGGACAGAAATATCCTGTCCGTCATCATAATCTTTGTATCTTCCAGTATCTTTTTCATCTTCCCTGCCTTTTTCTCTTCCGCCTTATCTCTTTTGTCCGGCCTCTTTTGTCTTTAAAAAGCCAAAAAGAACGCCCGGGCAACGCTCAGGCGTTCAAACTTTTATGGATGCTGCATCCCGTACATTAAGTGCACAGGCGCTGTTCATCGGCAATGAAAAGTCCGCAGCACGCGCCTTTCACTGTTCTTATTCTTTCTCTTCCGTCTTCTTCACGGAAACCGGCGCCGCAGTCACTGCGTGAACCATCTTGTTCTCAACCGAGAGAACCTTGAAAAGATAATTCTGGTACTCCACCTCAGGCTGCTCCCCCTCTCCGGGGATGCGGTCCAGCTTGGAGATCAGAAATCCGTTTAACGTATCGTAATTTTCGTAATCCTCGTCGTCAAACTCAATATTCAGCGCTACTCCCACCTCATCGAGGGGAGCCAGCCCGTCAAAAATAAAGCTTCCGTCGTCGCGTTTGGAAATGTAATCCTCATCCTCGTCATATTCATCCAGGATGTTTCCCACAATCTCCTCCAGGATATCCTCCATCGTCACGATTCCCGCAGTCTGGCCATACTCGTCCACCACAATCTCCATATGTATTTTCTGGGACTGCATCTCTTTAAACAGCGTGTCCACATGGCGTGTTTCCGGAATGAAATGGGGTTCCCGTAAAAGCCCGTCCAGTTCTCTGAGACTTTTCTTTCTGTTTTCCTCTTTCTCGGCAAACCCAAGGGCATCCCTCATATGGAGAATTCCTACAATATCGTCGATATCCTTTTCGAAAACAGGGAAACGCGAGTTATTCGCCTCCGTCAATATATAGGTTACCGCCTCATCCAGGGACAGCGAGGCGTCTAACGCCGTTATATTGGTTCTGTGGGTCATAATGTCCCCGGCCTCTTTGTCGTTCAGCTCGAAAATGTTCGTGATCATCTCGGCTTCCCCGGCCTCCAGGACTCCCTGCTCATGACCTTCATTGACCATCAGCATAATATCTTCTTCCGTCACATTGTCGTCGTCGGAATTTAAATCGATCCCCATCGGCTTCAGCACCAGGGCCGAGAGAGCCGACACGAGAAACGTAAAGGGACGCAGCAGGATCACAATTATCTGCACCATGGAGAAAACTCCATATCCCCACTTCTCCGGCTTTCTGGCCGCACACTTCTTCGGAATCACAATCCCGAAGCTGATAAGCACAGACAGCACAACAATTCCGGCAGCCACTACGCAGGCTGTATAAACCAGCATCTCATGCCCATCCTGCGAATGCTTTATCAGCATCTGGAACAACTGCCCCAGCTGCCTCATCACATAGGCTCCTGCCAGAATTCCGATTATATTGGTCATCACCTGGACCGTATAGATAAATTCGCCAGGTTTGTTGATCAGCCTCAAAAGCTTCCCTGCCCGTTCGTTTCCTTCTTCCGCCTCCTTCTCGAGGCTGTTCACATTCATGTTCTGAATGGCTGAACCAAAGCCGTATAAAACAGCGTCAATCAGAATAAAACCAACAAGTATCAGTATACTTAAGGGCCAATACCCATCGTCCATATTTTTTAATTACTCCTTTTATTGATAGCGGTGAAAAGCTGCGGCCGTATGCATTGCCCCGGTTACTTTTCATCGTTTCATTCGTACGGTTATAATCTTTCCGCCAGATGCCCGCTCTTAAACCTTTACTGTTCACTCCGTGCCCAGCAATCCGCTACGCGATGCACAGAAACGGCAAAAAACTCCGTTGATTGTAATGAAAAGTCCGCATCGCGCACTTTTCGTTGCGTCGCGCCGCTTAACTCGGGATTTTCACGAAAAACACGTGAAAACACCTCGCGGGATACATCCGTGTGAACAGTAACCTTAAACCCTCTGCTACGTCAAAACCTTTGCAGAATATTAATCCTGACATCTGTCACTATATCATCTTTCCATGAGGTTCGTCAATAATAACTATCCACTCCGTGTGCAGTAATACGCCCTGTCATGCGCAGAAACGGCGGGAAACGCCGTTTTGCACCGCACAACGCGTGATTTTCACTTATAATGCGTGAAAACGCCTCGCAAAATAGAGCCGATATGACCGGCAACCGTCAATGATAACCTATGTATCCAGCTCAAGGCTTATCATCAGCGCACGATCCACGTCCTTTAACAGCTCGTCGTCAATATGGCAGATTCTTTCTTTCAGCCGCTGTTTGTCTATGGTCCGAAGCTGCTCCAGGAGGATTACGGAATCCCGTATCATATCACACCTTTTCGTGTTTAACTCCACATGAGTTGGCAGCTTTGCCTTGTTCATCTTGGATGTTATTGCCGCACAGATTACGGTTGGGCTGTGCTTATTCCCTATATCATTCTGTATAATCAGCACCGGCCTGACGCCTCCCTGTTCCGAGCCGACAACCGGTCTTAAGTCTGCATAATAAATATCTCCACGCCTGATAATCACTTGTTTCACTCTCCGTCAAAATTCTTTATGTCCTTAGTATTGACCTGTTTTGACCCGAGTATTCCGCCGACCGCAATTCTTTTTCATCCCGTTATTCCCTACTGATTTATCATATGGGAAAAACAGGCCTGCAGTTCCCCGGAAAGTGAAAATTGAGTGTGTTTCTTTATTATGTCCTCCTACATAAAATCGGCATATTTGTCATCGAACCAGTCCTTGCTGCCGACGATCTTCCCGTTCCTTGTATACACTCTGGGAACGCGTTTTCCCAGGACACAGGGAATCTCGTACCGGAATCCTCCGCACATGCCTGCCAGCTCCTCCATGGAAATCCTCTCTTCCCCGTCGCAGCCGACCAGTGTGACGCGGTCATCCTCCGCCGCTTCCGGGATATCCGACACGTCCACCATGAACTGATCCATACAGACGCGTCCCAGTATCGGCGCCCGTCTGCCCCGGATCAGGACGC
The DNA here is from genome assembly GCF_900547735.1 of uncultured Clostridium sp. GTDB lineage: Bacteria > Bacillota > Clostridia > Lachnospirales > Lachnospiraceae > Otoolea. Next base: position 8,454 of record NZ_URHZ01000075.1, read on the forward strand.
AGCCTTTTCCCGAAAGGTTTCTGGGGTACCCGTCCCCATACCCGGCTCCGACTGTGGCAATCCGCATTTTTCTGCCGGCCGTAAAGGTTCCGCCGTAGCTTACGGGCGTTCCCGGCTCTATCTCCTTCACATATGTGATAAAACTCCGGATCTCCATCGCGGGGCGCAGCTCCATCTCCCGATTCACCTCGTCGGAGGGATAAATCCCATACATTGAGATTCCGGCCCGAACCGCGTCCAGGCCCATCTGCGGCAGATCCATGATGGCGGCGCTGTTGGCGCAGTGGCGGACCGGTATTTCGATTCCCCTGATTTTAAGCGCTTCGGCAAATTCCATATACCGTTCGTACTGGAGCGCCGTAAAGTCTTTATCCGTCTCATCCGCCTTGGAAAAGTGGGTGAAAAGGCCTTCTACCGTAATACCGGGAAGCGCCTTTATTTTCTCCACCTCGCCGATGCTCTCCCCGCCGGGCTGATAGCCGATCCGGCTCATCCCCGTATCCAGCGCAATATGGATAAACGCCGTCTTACCCTCTGCTGCAGCCGCCCTTGAGAGGGCCTCCGCCTTGGAATATTCATAAATGGCCGGCCTGATATCGTACTCCAAGATTGTTTTATAATCTCTTTCGTGTGTATTGCCCAGCACCAGAATCGGCTTTGTAACGCCGTGTTTCCGGAGTATTACCGCTTCCGGGACCGCAGCCACCGCGTAGCCGCAGACAAAGGGATCGATGGCTTTTGCCACCGGTACCGCGCCGTGGCCGTAGCCGTCTGTTTTTACAACGCCGATCATCCCGGTTCCCTCCGGCAGTCCGGCCTCCATCGTTTCCATATTCTTTATAATATTGTCAAGGTTAATTTCCGCATAAATTCTGCTGTATGGTTCTTCCATTGCCGTCCTCCTGCATAATTGAATCCGCTATCTCCCTGGCGAGAATCGAATGTTCCCCTCTGCCTGCCGCGGCGCGCTCTCCCGCCAGTCCGTGGAGCCACACGCCCATGGCCGCCGCCTCATCCTCCTGGAGTCCGAGGGCGATGAGCCCCGCAATCAGGCCGGTCAGCACATCGCCGGAACCGGCTTTTGCCATGGCTCCGCCGCCGCTGCTGTTGATATAGACGGAACCGTCCTTCCCCGCCACCACGGAAACGGCGTCCTTTAAAACACAGGTCACGCCCTTCTCCTCACAATAGCCGACGGCCGCGCCGGGAAGATCCTCCCTCAGTTCAGCGATATCCTTTTCCACCAGTCTGGCCATTTCCCCCAGATGGGGAGTTACAATCACATTTTCCGTGAAAAATTCCGCCAGATGCGGGTATTCCGCCACGGTATTCAGTCCGTCCGCATCGAGTATGATGGGGACATAGGCCGATAAAAGCACGTATTCCGTCAGTTTCACCACGTGGCGTCCCCTTCCGAGACCGGGGCCCAGGACAATCACGCTGGCCCAGGCGCATTCCCGCTCCACAAGATCCCTGAACGCCTCGGGCTCCTCGGCCTCCATCTCCTCCGGATACGATGTGATAATAGCCTCGGGGAGGAGTGTCTGCAGCATCGGCACATTGCCGTCCACCGTCAGGATTTTCACCAGGCCGGCTCCCGTCCTGTATGCCGACAGCGCGCTTAAATAGGCGGCCCCGCACATTCCTTTTGAGCCTGCCGCAATCAGCACTTTTCCGTACGTTCCCTTATGGGAATCTTTCTTCCGTCCGGGAATCCGGGACTGATCGCCCGGTTCATAAGTAAAATAGCGTTTTCCTTCATAGGAGTCAAAATCCGGGAAACCGATGTCTTTCACCGCCACGCGGCCGCTGTAGCCTTTTCCCGGATAGATGGCCGTCCCCACCTTCTCATAGCCGAATGTCACCGTCAGATCCGCTTTTACCGCCGTTCCCATGACACGCCCCGTCTCGGAGCTGATACCGGACGGAATATCCACCGCCACGGTAAATTCCGGTGTCAGACCGGTAAGAAACTCCACCGCCTCTTTAAATTCGCCTTCCACGTCTCTTGTAAGCCCCACCCCGAAGATGGCGTCCACCGCCACGTCAAAACGGCCGGGGAGGTACCCGCCGAAACTTTCCACGGCAATTCCCAGTTTCTCGTCAATCTCTATCTGGCTTCTCATCTCTTCGGTCCAGCGTTCCCTGTCTCCAACGGTAATAACGGAAACCTGGAACCCTCTCAGATGCAGAATCCTGGCAATGGCGGCTCCGTCGGCGCCATTGTTGCCCGTTCCGCAGAATATCAGAGTAACGGCCTTCTCAAAGGGCTTTTTCCCTGTTTTTTTATATTCCAGTTCCAATTCATCCGCCACGCTCAGGGCGGCCCGCTCCATCAGCACCATGGACGGAATCCCCACGGTCTGAATCGCATAGGCATCTATCTCTTTCATCTGTTTTCCGGTTACAAGGCGTCTCATACTCAGTCCCCCTCTCCCACTGCATAGGCCGATGCGTACCGGGCCGTATTGCTGATTGATACAAACAGCCTTTTGATCCCCAGTTCGTCCGCCTGCTCCTTTGCTTTCCCATATAAATTCACATAGGGTTTCCCCAGTTCATCCCGAAGTACCTCAATCTCCCTCGGCCCGAAGCTTCTAAATCCTGTCCCAAACACCTTGGAAACCGCTTCCTTTACGGCAAAATTGCCGGCCAGCCGGGCTATATTCCCCCCGGCCTGCCGGCACTCTTCCTCTGTATATGCACGCAGTAAAAAAGCCTCTTTGACACAGGCTTTTTTAACTCGTTCTATTTCAATTAAATCTGTTCCAACACCTATAATCATTTCTTCTCTCTGGCGTCTCCTGCTCTTCCAAGGGCCTCTTCTCTCTCCCGCTCCTGCTGATCCTGCATGTTGCAGACACGGTAAGAAAGACGCATCAGACTCTCGGATAAATGCACATTCTCCACTACCACATCGTCGGGAACCTGCAGGTCCGTATGGGCAAAATTCCAGATAGCCTTGATTCCTGCTTTGACAAGACGCTCTGCGATCTCAGGCGCCTTGGACTTCGGAATCGTGAGGGCTGCAATCTGCACCTCGTTGTCCTTGATGAACTGTTCCAGGTCTTCAATCCCCCTGATCTCAACTCCGCGGACTACCAGACCTACCAGACGGGGATTCACATCAAACATTCCCTTGATGATAAAACCACGCCGCTCGAAATTCGTATAATTGGCAATCGCCTGCCCCAGATTACCGGCCCCTATGATAATCAGGTTATGCTGTCTGTCAATTCCCAGAATTCTCGCAATCTCAGTATATAAATACTTCACATTATATCCGTATCCCTGCTGTCCGAAACCGCCGAAATTGTTAAGATCCTGCCGAATCTGAGAAGCCGTCACTTTCATTCTGATACTTAAATCATTTGAAGAAATCCGCTCGACACCCTCTTCCAGCAACTCTCCCAAATACCGATAGTATCTTGGCAGCCTGGAAATCACTGCTTTTGAAATCTCTTTCTGCTCCACGGCTCTTCATCACCTTCTCTCTGAAAAATAAATTACTAATAATTATTATAGCATATGACAAATTATTGTCAAAGGTTTTTTGCTGAGCCTTGAAAAACCGCTCTGTTTATACTATAATTAACCATTAGCGGTATAAAGCGCTGCTGTTCACACCGGATATATGTCACTGTTTACACCGCACTGCGCCGTGAACAATAACGGATATTCCGCGTAAACACCAATGAACCGGGAGGATACTATGATTCTGTCATGTAACAACATATCAAAAGCATTCGGCACCGACTCCATACTGGAGCATGTGTCATTCCATATAGAAGAACGCGAGAAAGCGGCGATTGTCGGAATCAACGGCGCCGGCAAAACAACGCTTTTTAAGATCATTGTCGGCCAGATGGCGGCCGATGAGGGGGAGGTCGTCTGTTCCCGCGGAAAAACCCTCGGATATCTGGCGCAGCACCAGGATATCAGCAGCGATAACACGATATACGACGAGCTTATGGAGGTCAAAAAACCCATCCTCATGATGGAGCAGCAGATCCGTGAGCTGGAGATAAAAATGAAGCATACAGAGGGCGATGCGCTGGAGGAGCTTTTTCAGACCTACAGCAGGCTGAACCACGAGTTTGAGCTGATGAACGGCTATGCCTGGCAGAGTGAAATTACCGGCGTCTTAAAGGGCCTGGGATTTGTGGAGGAAGAATTCAGAAAACCGGTTAAGGAATTATCAGGCGGCCAGAAAACACGCGTTTCCCTCGGCAAGCTCCTGCTCTCGAAACCGGATATTATTCTGCTCGACGAGCCGACCAACCACCTGGACATGGAATCCATCGCCTGGCTGGAGGGATATCTTATCAACTACGCGGGAACCGTCGTGATTGTGGCCCATGACCGTTATTTCCTGGACCGCGTCGTGACGAAGATCATCGAGCTGGACAACGGCAAAGCCACCACCTTCCAGGGCAACTACTCCGCCTACGGCGAGAAGAAGGCCATGCTGCGCGCGGGAATCATGAAAGCATATTTAAACCAGCAGCAGGAAATCAAGCATCAGGAAGAGGTAATCACAAAGCTGCGTTCCTTCAACCGTGAAAAGTCGATCAAACGGGCGGAAAGCCGTGAAAAGCTGCTGGCCAAGATCGACGTGCTGGATAAACCGATGGAATTAAACGATGCGATGAACATCACGCTTGAGCCGAACATTGTCAGCGGCAACGACGTCCTGACCGTGCGCGGACTCACCAAGAAGTTCGACGGGCCGGTACTCTTTTCGAACGTGGATTTTGACATCAAGCGCGGCGAACGGATTGCCATCATCGGCAACAACGGCACCGGCAAAACCACGGTTCTGAAAATCATCAACGGACTGGTAAAACAGGATGCCGGGGAGATTACGCTGGGGGCAAAGGTCCAGGTTGGATATTACGATCAGGAACATCAGGTGCTTCACATGGACAAAACCCTGTTCCAGGAAATCCAGGACACTTACCCGAACATGAACAACACCCAGATCCGCAATATCCTGGCCGCATTCCTTTTCACCGGCGACGACGTGTTCAAGATGATCCGCGATCTGAGCGGCGGCGAGCGCGGACGCGTATCCCTGGCAAAACTGATGCTCTCCGAGGCCAATTTCCTGATCCTGGATGAGCCGACCAACCATCTGGACATTACCTCCAAGGAGATCCTGGAAAACGCCCTGGTAAATTATACGGGAACCGTTCTGTACGTCTCCCATGACCGTTATTTTATCAACAAGACGGCCACCAGAATCCTGGACCTGAAAAAGGGAACCCTGATCAATTATATCGGGAATTACGATTACTATCTGGAAAAGAAAGATACGATGGAGCAGCTTTATGTCCCGGCTGAGGACCTTTCGTCCTCCCCGAATCCAAACGCTGCCTCCGCCTCCGAGTCTTCCTCCGGTCCCTCGTCTTCTATGGACTGGAAACAGCAGAAGGAGCTGCAGGCCAAACTGCGTAAGAAACAGAATGCCCTGAAAAAGACGGAGGATGACATACACGCCCTGGAAACAAGGGAACAGGAAATCGACGGGCTGCTCTGCCTGGAAGAAGTATTTTCAGACGTGCCGAGGCTGATGGAGCTGAATAAAGAGAAGGAAGAAATCGCCTCCAAACTTGAAAAACTCTATGAAACCTGGGAGGAACTGGCGGAAGACGCCGAGTAATTTTTACTGCTCCTGTCCGTTCTGTTTCCCGTCCTTCTGCAGCAGGCAGATCCCCGCGCAGGCAAGTCCGATTCCCAGGAGGGTAAATCCCGTGTTCATATCCATCGCTCTCATGGACGACAGGACAATGACTGCGATTCCCATGGCCAGGGCGGCCGCCTTAAAAACAAGCATGACAATTTCATGGATTTGCTGGTTTTTACTTCCCTCCGTTTTGGGACCGGGCGCCTCGGCCTGCATCAGTTCATCAATCGATATCCCCAGAATCTCCGCAAGTTTTGGGAGGGATTTCACATCAGGGCAGGACAGTTCCCTCTCCCATTTGGAAACCGCCTTGTCCGTCACTCCCATTTTTGCGGCCAGCTCAGCCTGCGTCATTTTCTTTTCCCTGCGAAGGGAGGCAATTGTCATTCCCATCGTCCGTTTTTCCATAACCATATACCTCCATTCTCCAGGTGAACCGCACGGCAGCCAATGCGGTCCCGCATATCAAACGGTCATCGGTTCCATGATACCACTTCTCCGGAAACACCTCAACCGACCGGCAGGTTAGTCTGCCCGACCGGTGGTTTACAAGGTAACGTTTACATGTTACCCTTTACTCCCCGCGCAGGGCCTTAAGCAGGCGGTCTATCTTCTCATCCCCTGCCCTGGCCCTCAGAGCGGCTTCCACCACGGGGCCTCCCGTTTCTCTCATCTTAAGAAGCAGTTCGTCGGAAAGTTCCACCGTCTCAATGCCGGATTCGGACAGGACCTCGGTGCAGGAATAAAGCTCCCTCTCGTCGGTCTCTCTGGCGTAATCCACCATCTCCTCCGCCGTCTCTTTCAAAATCTGTTGTTCTTCCCCGCTCAGCGAATCATAAAATTCCCCTCCCACCAGCATACAGTCGAAGTAGATCTTATGATTTGTATGGATCAGGTACTTTTGCAGACGCTCAATGGAGTTGGAGACAATCAGCGGCAGCGTATTCTCCTGGGAGTTCACAAGCCCCTGCTGAAGCGCGGAATAGACCTGATGGATATCATATAACTTCGTCTGTGCGCCCAGACTCTGCCAGTACGCCCCTTCCATCGCATTGGAGGAATATATTCTTATCTGCAGCTTTGAAAAATCCGTTTCTTCCATTATCTTGTCATTGCTTGTCAATACCCGGTAATGGGCGGGGAAAACGGCCAGGAGCTTTGTTCCCCGCTCCTCACATTCCTCCTCCAGCATCCGGCGGACCTCACCTTCCCTGAGAAGTCCGTCTATCTCTTCCAGGGAGGCATCCGATAAGGTGGTCGCCCACAGCATCGCCTCCATCGTCTCCGTGGCGGCCGGACCGATTCTCATCTCCACCGTCCCGTTCAGAAGGGGTTTATCGCTGTCATTGACATGTCCCAGCGTATCGTCCGGGAATGTTTCCACGAGAAATCCGCCGTCCGAGCGCTCCTCCAGCCGCATTTTAAAACGCCCGGCTATCTTCTGGGTCGTACTGTATGCGGTGGCGGAATGTGTCAGGAGAATCACCTTTGCCTCCTGCCCGACCATCGTATCCGGTTCCCGCTCCTTCAGAAGAAGGCTGAAAAGCTCCGTCTCGGGCTGTGCGGCTCCGCATCCGGCTAAAAGTAAGAAAACGGCCGTCCAGAGAACTGCCAAAACTCCCTTTATTCTCATGCGTCTCCCCCTTCCTTTATCCTGGCCCGGTATTGACCCGGAGTCTCTCCCTCATACCGCTTGAATACGCGGATAAAACTCTGCGGTGAGTTAAATCCCACCCTGAACCCGATGTCTCCGATCGTCTCATCCGTCTCCCTGAGAACGTCTTTTGCCTGCTCCAGACGGTAACGGTTCAGATAATCCAGGAACCCCGGCGGCTGGTGCTCCGCAAATATTCTGGACAGGTAAGGCGCCGTAAGTCCCAGCTTTTCGCTGATACTCTCCAGGGAGAGGGAACTGTCGCCATATCCGTCCTTGATCAGCTCCTTTGCGCGCTCCACGCGGGTATGCACCTCCCGGTTCCCTTCCTGCTCCTTCTTACCGTTATCTCCTTTTAATAAGCGGCCAAGCATCTGCACGCCCGGATTCTCCGGCCTGGCTCTATCCATCCTCTGTTCCAAATCCGCCTGCGCCTGCAGCCAGAGCACATTTAAATCAAAGAGCGTTCCCGCCAGATCGCTTCCTCCCGCCGCCACTTCAAAACCGCGTTCGGCCAGACGGCGGCGGAGGGACTTTTCAAACCGTTCCAGCTCCCGGTACCATGTCGTTTCCGTCATGGCCGTTTTCATGCAGAGTACGATACCAAGCCCCTGTTCCTCCATATCCACGGGCTGAACCAGGGCCGCTTTTCCCCAGTACTCTTCACTGCAGCGGATTACCTGGAGTCCGTACAGCTCTCCGTCCACCGGACTTTCACCTCCATGCTCCCTGCTCCTGTAGGTAAGAGCCAGAACACGGTAGCTGCCGTCAAGCGGAAATGGACTTTGAATTTGTTCCAGTGTCTGCCTCACCGCATTTTCATCCCAGCTTTTACCGGTCATCAACTGTTTAAAAAGATGCTCGCTGAGCGAGGCCCCAACCGACTGTAGAATGGCCTTCAGTCTCTCGTTCTGTTCACGGTCCTCCTTAACGATTCCCCGCAGCAGCTCCTGTTCGGTAGCCGACACCCCGCCGTTTCCCATCCGGCCGCCCTGGTGCTTCTGTGAGATCAGCGATTCCAAAAGTGCGCGGAAAGGCCGGTAAATGCGCCATATCAGGTAAAAAGACGCAACCGTCAGCAGCACCAGTGCAAACAGGCCGTATGTAACCAAAGCTCTCACCAGACTGGGCGCCTCCACATCCAGATGAATCCCGTCCATATGCTGTATGAAATACCATCCCGTCCTGTCCGACTGGTAAACCAGAATGTATCCTTCCCCGGAACGGTAAATTCCCTTCCCGTCCCCTGTCTGTTCCTGCTCCGAAACCATCAGCCGCTCCTGGCCGGGATAGGCCAGCATACCCGAGAAAACCGGGATTCCCCTGCTGTCATAGACATAAATCATCCCGCCTCCCGTCGTCTGTTCCGCCGCCAGTTCCATCTTCCGGTAAATTTCGGGCAGATTCAGCCTGAGAATCACCCTTGCCAGTGTCTTCGCATCGGGATAATCCATTATCATCCATCCCTCACCGTCCAGGCAGAAAAAGCCGTTTCCAAAGCCTCCCGTTTTCATAGCCCCGGGTAAATTCCCGTTCCCTGCGGCGCCTCCCTTAACATCCAGGAGTTCCTGCCGTGAAAAGTTCTCGCTGTTAACCACGCTTTTATCCGAGCCGAGCACCTTTTCCGAATAAGGCAGGTACAGGTATGCCTCCGTCACATCTTCGTCCCTGTCCACGAGATTCGACAGCTCCTGCACCACGTTCATGGCCTGCTGCTGAAGCAGGTTTTTGCCCGAAACCATCAGGCGGCTGCAGTCCTGCGCCTGCAGAAGGCTCTCCATTTTTGCGGTCAGCGAGGCAGCCGCCTTGTCCGCTTCCAGGCTCCGCTCCTTCATATTGGCAAAACAGACGTCCGACTGTTTCTCCAGATATTGCTCTTCATATAAATTTCCGAGAAAATAAGCAAAAAAGGTGCCGATCACGATGGTTACCGCCATAAGCACCAGCAGCGTTTGTCCAAACATTCCGGAAAACCGGAATTTAAACCTTATCCGTTTCATCCATTTTACCCCCGCTCTATCGTACCATAAATCATTTCTCCGGACAAGGCGGCCGCGTCACTCCACGCTAATTCCCCGGGGTGAATAAATCACTTCCCGGGGAATTGGCGCAAAATCGGCGTGGTCCGGCCTCCGGCCAAACCGCAGCAAATGATGATATATAAAACGGTAAACCGCTCGATCCGGCAGACGCTATCTGCTTCCTATGCCGTTTTAAAGGTAAATGTATAGGTCCGCTCCGTTTTTCCGTCCGGGCCCGTTACCGTGACGACGGCCGGTCCCGGCACCGGTACGGTAACCGGGCAGCGGCTGGATGCGGGGGCGCCGTTGACCGTAAGGCCGGTGATGCGTTCCGACATGGCCACCGGCGTCATGGTCACGGTTCCCTGAAGCGCAGAAACGATCACCTCATACTCATATTCAAACGGAACAAACTTGTTGGAAACAGCATATTTTAACCGCCCGTCTTCCAGAGTTTCATTTTCCATCTCCTGTCCTGCTTTGTACTTGAAGTCGTGGCCGACGAGTTCCGCGTCCAGGAAGGTGACGCTGCTGAGCTGTGCATTCGTCCTGTAGTCGAAGTAGAGGTTTTCCTCCACCCGCTCGCTCGCCCCCGTATTGTCAACCTCCAGGCGTGTAAACACATTGCCGTCGTATTTTCCCTTGTACTCTGCCAGAACCTGTTTTCCTGCGATGGAAAAGCCGGTCCAGTTCAGGGTGTTAAAGCTGTTTCCGTCTTTTGCAAGGAGAGCGCCGTCGCCGCGCCTGTCATCGCTGACTCCGTCCGGGCCGTAATTGACCAGGTTCTGAAGACACTGCTCCCAGACCATCAGGTAGTCGGAACCGACCCCGATCCGGTTGTGGCCCGTATACAGCTCTTTGACCGATTTGCCCTCCTTTGTATAGGCCGCCATCAACTGCTGGTGCAGCGATAGCAGCAGATCCTGGCGCACGCCTTTGGCTCCGAACTGGTCCGCCACCCAGTAGCGGTTGACGCCGTAAATATCGGAGGAGAACAAAAGTCCGTGTTCGCGGTCATAGATCAGAATGGAGGCATCCTCATGGCCGGGAAGCTGGTAAAACTCAAATTTGCAGTTTCCCAGATCCAGGGTATCCCCCTCGGAAACGGGATGCACTTTATCGCCTTCATAGGTACCCGATACCGTACCGTCGATAACAGGATTGCCGCTTGTGTAATCTTTGGCATACGTCTCAATGCTCCATTCCCCGCCCATTGGGCCGACCCTGTCGCAGAAATATACATCCAGGCCGTTGTGGTAGGCAACCGCCAGCGCCCCCTTATGATCCGGATGGTTATGGCCCAGCACAAAGACATAGGGCTTGGTCGCGATCTCATTTACCCGGTCAATCAGGCTGGTCGTGGTGTTGGTCGGCATCAGGCCGTCGTAGAGAATTCCCATCCGGCTGCCCTCAATGTAATAGGCCGCCGCCTGGAAGTTGTCGAAGAAACGGTAAACGGCCGGGTAGTCCTCTGAACCTTCATGGAGCTTATCCGTGGCAAAATCGTGCCAGGCAGGACGGTCAATCCGCCAGATAAACCGGCTTACGGGGCTGTCGGCCAGACCGTCCCTGGTGGCATAGGCCTCCACCTCCACACAGAAATAAACATTGTCATAGGGAAAATCCCAGTTGTTATTCAGGCCGAACATGGGATCGGTGGAGTATCCAGGAATATAATCAATCCAGTCTCCCCACTCATCGCTTAAAGTGACGCCGTTGCCGCGGTCCCCGATAAACAGTCCCTTCATCTCCGGGTGGGAGATGTTAAAAGCACGGCAGCGCCAATGCACCGTTGCATTCTTGGTCGGCGTGAACCAAATGGGACGGCAGCGTACGAATTTACGGTGGGATACCGGCATCGCCCACACAGGGGAAACCATTCGCCTGCCGATGGTTTCAATAATAATCCGCGCCTCCGTATCGGTAATTCCATCGGTCGGGTTGATGGTCCGATCCGTCCTTCCCCTCATATAATTATGTCCCGCCAGCGTATTCAGCGCAGTCCTGCAGTCCGGGCTTATTTTGGCCGCATCCTCGAATTCGGACAGATAATCCGTTTCCAGGTTACCGAGGCGGAAGGCGCTGCACAGAATCACAGCCGCATCTTCCCGGGTCATGGCCGACATCGGGTAGAAACAGTCATCCGGGGACGCCGCGGACAAAATTCCCATATCAAGGGCCGCTTCCACCGGTTTTACATAGTCGTTCCTTCCGTTCACGTCAAAATAATTTCTTACGCGCTCCTCTTTCAGAACATTGCCGTCACCGTCGATATCGGTTCCGTCATCCATGACGCCGTTATAGTGATACCAGCCGAAATAGCCGGCCAGGCGGATCATAAAGTCTCCTCTCGTCATCGGCCGGTCTACCTCGATAGAATGGGCGCCCGACGTCTGTCCTGTATGGAAATTCACGGAATATACCGTTCCCTCCAGGGACCAGGTTATCTCCACATCATATCCGCCTACGCCGTCCCGCATGACAATGGTTCCGTCCGGATCCACGGATACGAGGTGCTTATTGCTTGATCTCCATGTGCCCTCCGTCTTCTCTTCCCCGTCTACGACGGCCGCCAGTTTCACCGGCTGGATAAATTCGAGTGTATAGGTCTGGCCGTTCATATTCACGTCACCGCCCTGTATGTAGATACCTCCCTCGGGAGCTTTCTTCTTTTCCGGAACCGGTGCGGAGCTTTCCCCTTTTTCCGTTCCTTCCGTGCCCGAGGTCACCGCGGCCGCGGCGCATCCCGGCAGAATCGAGGACAGGCTGATGGCGGCGGCTCCCCATGCCATTCCCTTCACAAACTGGCGTCTGCTGATCGTTCCCGACGGCCGTTCCTCCTGTGTATCTGTCTTTTCCAATGTTTCTCTCATGAGCGTTCCCTCCTCAAAAATCACATTAATATTATAGATGTCCGGCCCCTGCATTCAGCATTGCGGCGCCGTCCACATTTTCTCACTCTGTTTTCCTCTTTTTCAGCTTCTTCCGAAAGAGAATCCGGCAAAGAAGCAGGCTGAGTTCAAATAAAAACAGCATCGGAAATGCCACCAGTATCTGCGATGTCACATCCGGCGGCGTGATCAGGGCGGCTATGATAAAGACCGCAAGAATCACGTATTTTCTGTTTTTTCTCAGCACTCCCGGGTTAAGGATTCCGGCTTTTGTCAGCATGATCACAACCACCGGCAGTTCAAAGACAATGCCAAATGTCACCAGGGTCGTCGCCACAAAGCTGATATAGCTCTCAATCGATACCATCGGGGAAATCGTCTGTCCGGCATTCATTCCTGCAAAAAACAGCAGCGTGATGGGAAGGACGATTTCAAACGCAAACGCCGCTCCTATAAAAAACTGCGCCATCCCAAAGGTCAGGATCACAAAACACGACCTGCGTTCCCCGCGCGTCAGCCCGGGCCTTACGAATCCCCATATCTGGTAGATAATAACCGGACAGGCAAAGGCTGCGCCGCCAATCAGCGCGAGGCGGATATACGACAGCACCAGTTCCGTGGGGGCAATATATACAAACTGAAATCCTTCCGCCTTCTCTATCAGCCGCTCCGTCAGCCAGGCCGCCTGCCCCAGGCAGAGAAATACGGCTCCGAAAAAGCAAATGATACAGGCCGTCAGCCGTTTTCTGAATTCCTCCAGATGGGATACCAGGGACATCCTGCACTCTCCGGCTTCTCTTTTCAGTTTCAGGCGTTTCAGAAAAGCGGCACGTTTCCCGCCCAATTCTTTCTCCAAATTCCATCACCTCACTTCTGTTCCGGGCAGCCCTGCCGCATAACCCGGAAACTACGATTCCACCTGCAGTCAGCCTGCTTTTGTCAGCTTTCCGCCTGTTCCTCCGCCGCCGGGAACGTCTCGTCCTCGGCTCTCTTACTGCTCCTCTTAAAATTTCCTATGGTCTGTCCCATCGCCTTCCCAAGCTGAGGCAGCTTTTTAGGGCCAAAAATTAAAATCGCAATACCCATTATAATTAACAGTTCTGTTGTTCCCAGTCTCATTCCGTTCTCCTTTTCTATTTTTCTTTCTTCTGCATTTTTCTTCCTTTTGCCCATTGCCGTCTTTTCTTCGATTATTTACATCACGGCGGCTTCCCGTAACAGGTCATGCTGTCTGAACTGTTACGCTTCCCGGCTCCTGTCCTGACTCTGCACCGGTGCGTCCTCCTCCCGGACCGTCCCGGCATCCCTGCATTCCGGCTGCGCGGCGGCCTGATGCGTCTTGGGAGCGGCCGGCTCTGCGCTCTCGTTCCATTCTCCCTCAAAGGAGTTCACATACCTTTTGAAGGATCCGGCCGCCTGGCCTGCGAGTTTTCCAAGCTCCGGCAGTTTTGACGGGCCGAAGACAACCAGCGCCACCACCAGGATCAGGAGCAATTCCGTTGTTCCAATTTTCATTCCCTGCCTCCTTATTATTGTCCGTGCGGATATCCGCGTAAATATCCATCGCCGCGTGAATTTTATCCGCATCTGAAATTTGATAGTGACAGCTTAACAGGGAACAGGGCGGTTGTATATTTTCAATTCTTTTCCTGTAAGGAAAATCATGGGATATTTTTGTTAAAACAGCGTTTTTTGTTCATCCGTGTACGGACAGCTTAAAAATTGTTAAAGCAAAAAGAATAAAGTCCGGGCGGGAACAGTCTGCTTTCCTGTTCCCGCCCGGACTTTATTCTTTTGCTTTGTTCTATATTCTGCTTTATGCTGATTTCCCCGTTGTCCGGATTACTGTTTCGTTCCGGATTCCGTCTCAGGCTGTTACTTATAAATAAGCTTTTTTCACTGCCTTCAAGAGAATCTTCGGCATCTTGTTGTATGGTGTAACCGGACAAATCGTCTTATTCACATTCATCAATGTGTATACGGCGATTCTGGCGGCCCTTACGGAATATTCTTCAGTAAATACCATGTCATCCGGTATTTCCACAAACTGGCTCATCATGGCGAAGTTGGTGGAACCCTCCGGCACAACCTGCGGACGGTCGCTCATCTTGCGCGGTTGGAACTGTGCGTCAACATAAGGCATATAGCATGGGATTACATTGATAACCGTCTCCATCAGCTCTGCTATCTCCTCCTCCGGAATATGAAGCTGATGCAGATATTCATTCAGCATCTCCTCGCCGGTGCAGTCCTTCATGGCTTTCTTCACATAGTCGCCTTCCCTGTCGGTGTAAAGGCCGTATCCCCAGAAGATCGTCACGTCTGCCGGCTGATTCGGGAAATGAGGCTGGGCAGCCACTACGCTGCTCATCTTCCATCCGGAATCCTTGAACGTCATCAGGGCGCCGCTGCCCGGAATGTTGCCGGTAAACGCCTCGATTTTCTTCAAAATCCTGTCGCCGCGGCAGGTAACGGTAAAGCTCAGCCAGTTGGATTCATGCTCTTTCGTAAAGAACGGCTCAGGGTTGCCGAGACGGCCCGGTTTCTTTGCCGCAATCTTGGTCCACAGTTCTCCGGAAATCGGTTTGCGCTCCGGAACGGGCGCCGGTGTATGCAGATCGCCCAGTGTGGCGCTGTCCGTCATGCAGGCGTTGATCATAAAGCAAAGGTCGTCCGCCTTAAGCTCTACGGTCTTCGTCTCGCCATTGTCGTTCAAATGAAGTTTCGTAACGGTGATATCGTCTCCCTCGGCGAAATCGATATCCTCCACAGTACAGTTTTCTTTAAATACAACGCCCTCTTTTCTCAAGTATTCCTCGATCGGGCGGATGATGCTGTCGTACTGGTTGAGCGGGCTTCTCGTAACGCCTTCCAGCGTCTCGATACGGCTGAACTCAAATATCATTCTGTTCATATAGCGGCGGAACTCGAATACACTGCTCCATGTCTGGAATGCGAACGTCGTCTGCCACATGTGCCAGAAATTCGTTGTGAAGAAATGAGGCATATCGTCAAACCACTCCTGGATTGTCACCTCATCCAGATCCTTCTCGTCGGCGCGCAGAAGTTTGAGGATTCTCATTCTCTCCGCCTGGGTAAAGCCCATGCTGCGGACATCCAGGATATTGCCGTCCTTGTCCACCAGACGCGCCTTGGCACAGGTCGGATGAGCATGGTCAAAGTTCAGAATCTCCTCCGTCACGCTTCTGTTCGGCTGTGTGAGGGAAGGAATCGTCCTGAACAGCTCCCAGAAGTTCTCGTAGGTCTCCTCATTCAGCATACGGCCGCCGCGGCATACAAATCCGCCTTCCGGCGTTCCGATTCCATCATTGCTGCCGCCCAGAATATGCATTCCCTCATAGATGGTAATCTGCTCTCCCGGAAATTTACAGTCGCGGATCAGATAGGCCGCGCCCGCCAGGCTGGCCAGACCTCCGCCTACAAAGTGAGCGGTTCTGCCCTCATAACTGCGGCGGCTCATGACAGCCTCTTCCACTGCGTCTTTTTTCACTTCATCGCTCTTTTTCTTCTGGTCGTAAATTTTTTTTGCAGCCACGCCTGCAACTGCGGCGGCGGCTCCGGTGGTCAGGATGCGACCCCATCTTTTCTTTCCCATAATAACAGACCTTCTTTCTTTTACTTTCCAATACGGTATACGTCCTGTGCCTGCCTGTCCGTAAACGGCAAAAACAGACTCTCTGTTTCCATATTATACCACCTTGGTTCACAAATGTCACTACATGTAGTTATTAATTCTACATCGCATTATATCGGCATATTATGCAGAGGCGGCGTATCAGGAGGACGCCGGTCCAGGCTCATTCCCCAGTTCTTCGTCATTGGCAGGGCCGTTCCCATTTGAAACAATTCCGGGGTCCTCATCCATCATCAATTCTTCCGAATCCGGTTTTCTGCCCGCCGTATCAAGCCCCAGAGCTTTCTCCAGGTTCTTTACAAGCTCCGGGCTGTTGCGCTTCATGTCAATACGGATTTCCGTATTGCCGTAGCACTGGATCAGCCAGCCGAACCACATCGCCGGATCACTGTCGAAATAGGACGGCAGAGACTGTGCCATGCTGCTCTCCGAAAGATACTGGTAGAAATCAGCCATAAAATCATTATCTTCTTTATCATTCCCCGTTGCATAGGCAATATATTCACCAAAAGCCATTGCCAGAGTTTCCGGGTTGGTAAATTTCAGTTTTTTATAATTTTTATCCGTCTTGTGATAGACAAAGTAAATCCCCTGATCGGTCTTGGGGGCGGAAAAATATTTCTTATCCGTGTAGTACATGAATTCCCAGCCCGACTCTACAAACTTCTTAATCCACTCTCTCGGAACGCCGGAAAGAGCCTGGGTGATCTTGTCCCGCTCCTCGTTTGTAGGTTTTCTTTTTCCCTGTATCGTCATGTCGTAGCGGTTGTCCCGCAGCCCGTTCTCATCGTAATAGTTCATGCCGACAAACTGATTGGCCGCCATCTGCCCGTCTTCATAAAAATAGTATTTATGCCCGTCAACCATACGGAATCCCCTGTTATACATCACGCCCTTGGAATCAAACCAGTACCAGGCCCCGCCCTTTTGAAGCCAGCCTTTTGTCACGGCACCGTCCTCATCCATGTAATGCCACTGTTCCTCGTCCGCATCGTAAGCCCAGCCCGTGGCCATCTCCCCGTTCTCACGGAAAAAGTAGTAATTTGACCCTATTTTTCTAAGCCCCGTCTGCATGTAACCGCTGCTGCTGAAGTAATACCAGCGCCCGTCGTCGTACAGCCAGCTTTTTTCCAGGTACATACCGTCGGGCAGCATGTACTGCCAGTCCTCCCCGTCCCCGGTCCAGTCACCTTTGACGGACGGGTCTTCCTCAGCCAGGGCGGTGCCTGTAAGCAGAAACAGCATCAGGCAGACAGAAAAAAACAGAACCCCATATTTCTTCAAAACACAGCGCCCCTTTCCTGCTCAAACTAAACTCCGTTTTAGTTATTTTACCGCACCGCCAATCAAAAGTATAGTGAAAAATTCTTACAGCATTCATAAAAAATGCCGCACGGGATGTTACCCGTAAACAGAAAACCGGCGAATTTACCGTAAAGATTTCTCTTTTTGTCCCTGTTTTTTCCGTTGTCTTACCATCTTTCTTGTAGTATACTGGGAACCATAATATCAGCCGGACAAACGGACAGCCCGCCGATTTTCAAGGGGCGCCGGGCCGGAGAAAGAGAGATATCACCATGAAATACAAACGCCCACTGGCGATTGCCGGAGTCGTCATAATACTCCTGCTTTATGTGTCAACCATCGTATTCGCCTTAATCGACAGCCCGCTCGCGCAGAGCCTTTTAATGGCTTCCCTCTTCTGCACCGTTGTGGTGCCAGCGGTTCTTTATGGGTATTATGTGATTATTAAATATATGAAAGATCGGAAGTAGGATTTAGTTGAGATGCGAGGACGCCGCTGGGGGATGACGGGCGGGGGTGTGGTTGTGTGGTGAGTCTTCAGTCCCGGTTGGTAGGGTGTGGTGAGGGGGAATCCGGGAGAAAAAATTCCTACGGGGACTCGCTCCCGCTTGTGGAATGC
>NZ_URHZ01000076.1 GCF_900547735.1 uncultured Clostridium sp.
ACCCTCCCACTCCCCCGTCCGCCGTCTTACAGAGGCGTCCTCACATCTCAACTAAATCCTCACCCTTCCCTGTCTCCGTTTCAGCGTTTACCCCCGCTTCTGTTTTGTTACTCTTCTCAGCCGTTCTCCGATTCTCTTCCAGGGCCATTTCCTGGACCAGTTCTTTTACCCGGCTTTCGAGCTGGGACATCTTGATAGACATATGGAACATCTTGACTATCAGAAGGAAAATAACCGACAGGAAGATAAAATTGGCCGTTGTATAGGTCCCCGCCATCCTGGCCAGGATAGCAGGTATCTGCGGGAAGATGCTGAACAGAATCAGGATAAAGGAAAAACCGATCCAGAAAATAGAATCCTCTATCTGCAGTTTGGACTGGCGGATTCTTCTCATAATCAGCGCCGTGGTTGCCATGGAAACTATAATCAGAACAATTCGCAGCATAAATGTCATGATCCGTTAACCTCTCTTCCTGAAATTCTGAATCAGCAAAATCGATATCAGCATTTTAGCCATATATCTCGATGCGTTGACCGGCGTCAGGTAGCTGGCGCCCAGCAGGCGTTCATCCATGATAACCGGTACCTCCGCGATGCGCGCTCCCTGTTTTATCAGGTAGGATACCGTGTCGGGCTCCGGACCGTAATTGAGGCCCTTTGCAAATTCCTCTATCATTTTCCTGCTGAACATCCTCATTCCCGAGGTCGGATCTTTGATGTCTTCGCCCGTGGTCATCCGGATTGCAGTCTCGATCAGATTGCTTCCGAGCATTCTCATGGTAAACGGCTTTTTCTGTCCCACAAACCGGGAGCCAATCACAATGTCGTATCCCTCATCCATCTTTTCTTTCATCGCCGCAATATATTCCGGCCTGTGCTGCCCGTCCCCATCGAGCTGGACCGCATAACGATAGCCGTTTCTGGCCGCATATTTAAGCCCTGCCTGAAAACCTCCGGCGAGCCCAAGATTGACCGGCAGATCCAGGAAATTATAACCGTTCCGCCTGCATATGGCCGCCGTCTGATCCTTGGAGCCGTCATTGATGATGACGTAATCATACTGCGGGAAGTCCTCTATCAGCCGGTTTACCACGCGTTCTATGTTTTCTGCCTCATTATAAGCTGGTATCACAATTAGCAGTTCTGCCATTTTTTCCTCCGTCATTTGATATCAGGTCTGTAACTGTTACTCAGGTTTGTCAGATTTTATTGCTTCCAGTATGCCCGGTTCATCGTTAACTTCCTGATCAGCCACCCAGGAAGTTTTCTGTAAGCTTTTCCCAAACGGTATCCCATGTATTTAAACCCGCTCTGGATCACAAGCTCCGGAATCAGATACCACTTTCCATTTCGAAACAGCCACATGGCCGTCGTTTTGATAAGACGCATCCCTTCCCCCTCGGACGAAAGGCCCGAAAAAACTTCCGGGTGATCCGCCTGTGACACAGCCAGATCAAAGTTCCGGTGGAGCTGCTGGGAAACGCTGTAATTATGCGAATGAATCACTTCCGCATTGGCTGCATAGGCAATTTTATATCCCGCCTTTACGGCTCCGGCCGCATATATCATATCCTCGTTGAAGATGGTTTTCTGCGTAAATCCGCCCAGTTTCAGATAGATATCTCTCCTGTAGGCGGCGCAGACGTTGGAACAGAAATAAGTCTTGATTCCCAGCGCCGCAATATCTTCTTTCCCTTTTATCCGGCTCACCCCCGGGTAATTAAAATCCCTGGTGTACCGCTCGATCAACCGGCAGTCCTCGGCCGGGAGCTGTCTTGCGTATGAGGCGGCGATATCGTCCCGCGCAGTTAAAGCAGCCACAAGATTTTTCACCAGATCCCGGTTGTAGGGAACCGCATCCTGGGTCATACAGATGCAGATTTCCGCATCCGATGCAAGAATCCCCTTATGCCTGGTTCCGCCGTGATCAAATTCCTCCTGCGGAAGATGAATCAGGGTCATATCGGTTTTACTTTCATAAAACAAAGACTCAAAACGCTCCTCATTCCAATACTGGCGCTCCGTATTCATGATGATAATGCGGTTCACCCGGTAGGTCTGTTTCAACAGCCGCTTTAAAAGCTGCTCCAATTTATCGCCCGGCCTGAATGCAGGGATGATGACATCTACCCTCGGGCTGATCCCCGTATCCTGATGCCTGTTCACTTCCTGTGCCCCCGCACCCTGCTGCTTGTCTGTCTTCTCTTTCCCGCTCTCCCTAATATCAGCAGTACTCATTTCGTTCGTTTATCCTCCCGGCCCTGCGGCCCTGTCCTGTCGGTTCTTTTTCCGTTGCTGCTCTCAGCTCGCAAAATACTGCCTGTAAACCAAAATCTATTCATACTCATCATACGCTTTTACATAAAAGTGCATCAGGATTTTTACCATCCATGACGGCCACATTTTTTCAAACATCGCCATCTCATCCTTTGTGCGTCTGTTGTCTTCGATGCAGGCCTTTGTCGTCGCTCCCTCGTGGACGCGGTATGCAATCAGCGGTTTTTCCACGCAGATAAACCGGCCGCTCCGCCCCGCCAGCTCATAGAGATTATCCCAATCCAGGGCAAAGTCATACTTTGAGCCAAACATCTCCTCTCCGGTCATCTTTTTCTGGTAAGTGCAGGCCGGACAGCAGAGGGAGTTGCCGAAAATCACGCTGCTCCGTTTTACCGCCCTCACACCGGACAGAAACTTAAATCTCAAAGGCAGACGCAGGATTTTCTTCACCAGCCAGACCGTGTTGAAACACTCTGTCTTCGTTCCCTTCTCCGTGACCTTGAGCGTCATATAGTCACTGACAAAAACCGTCATATCGGGATATTTTTGATATGCATTTAAAAGCTCTTTCGTATAGTCGCTCCTGTATACGTCGTCCTGGTGGGCAATAGTCACCAGCTCTCCCTCCGCCCTGTGGTACGCAAACAGCCAGTCTTCCCTGATATTGCTCCCGCCGTCCCTCACATAAAGGGGAACCCCGTATTTCCCGGTGATTTTCTCGATATAGGAACTTGGCGTGGAGGTACAGCAGATCACATCGGTTTTCACCTGCTGCTCTTTCAGGGAGCGGATGCAGGCCTCAAGGTAGGGCGAATCTTTATAGGCGCAGACGGCAAATGTATGCAACGGACGGGCCTTATCAAAATGATTCTTTGCGTTCTCCATTTCCTCACTCCTTTTCGTTCCCTGAATTCCCGATTCGTTTACAGGCAGAATTTCTGCAGCACATTCATATAGTAGACCGCCAGCAGCATTCCTCCCGAGAGCGCCAGCACAAGACCGTAATAATCCTGGTTTTTTAAATGGACTGTAACCCATTTGGGATTCAGCACCAGCCATACCAGGAACAGGAACGGAATATAATAGCGCCCCTGAACTCCGTCGATATAAGTATTGCCCGGTGTCGTGAAAATCACATACATGGAGGTCCAGACCAGGACAACCGCGGCCGAAGACAGGATGAATATCCACAATTTCTGCTTCCAGTCCAGACGTTTTCCACAAGAGGACTGTCCCCCGGTGAGGATAACTGCCGCCGAACCTGCATAAATCAGCCATGGGAAGGAGACTTCTCCCTGATGTCCCAAAAGTCCCAGGGACTTTTCTCCTATTACATAGGACGGCAGGGTATGAAAGATATTCTGAATCAATATTTTTGCGTAGGCAACAGGATGTCCCAGCACATAGGACATCTGTCCCGCCTCGCTGGTGTTATCGCCCCTCACATCCCCCGTCTCACTTGGTGAAAAAATTACCGGAAGGGCAAAAGAAGCCATCAGCCCCAGGCACAGCAGAACCATGCCCCCCTTCATGATCAGTTTTTCCCTGCGGTTCCTGAAATGATCCGCGGGTATCAGCAGTCCGGTCAGTAGTAGCGGTGCATAGACCGCCTTAATTCTGCATCCCCAGAAGAAAGAAAACATAATCACCGCATATTCTTTCCAGGTAATCTTTTTGTCCGGCTCCAGAATCGCCGACAGAATATAAGCAAATGAGAGATACATAAATGCCGTAACGGTCGGATCATAGGAATAGACTCCTGCCAGCATCATCGGCTCCGGCATCAGGCCCAGGAAAACCATAATTCCCTTGCCAACCGGCGTTTTCTTTATGGCAAAATAGAGGGCGATGCAGTAAATGAAAAGATTTCCCAGTCTTCCAAGCTTATACACCAGAGAAAACGGAAGACGGAAAAGCTGACCCGCCTTTAAAAGCAGCGCCTCCCCTGCATACCCGGTAAAAATCGTTTTATTTAAATCCGCACTCCAGGTGATTCCGCCATTCCTGTAATCGCCTGTCTGGTCCAGATAATCGTCAAATTCTTTTTGCTCCTCGGCCGTTCCCGGCTGGTTATAGGGCCAGGTGTCGATCCCTGCAATAAATTCCTGGGTAATGGCCGGTGATACGGAAACCGGCGTCCTGTAGTTGGACATCCAGAAACTCTGGGAAAAATGGACTTCCTCATCCCAGCTCACCTTATTGGCCGGAAGGGACAGGGAAAGAAGCGTTCCCACACTGATGGAGATAATCAGAAAGCCAATCTCAATCCGTTTTCCAATATACTCCCTGTAAAAAATGAGCATTGCCCCGATACCAAAGAGACACCAGAAGAAACACAGCCTGTACCAGTTGGCCGACGGCGCCGTAACGGCCTCAAATCCCGTGATATGAAGCGGCATAGCCTTGAAATCAATATAGGATAGTCCAGGCTCATCGAGAGCGTCCCGGAAAACATAGATTTCCGCATACTCCGCCTTCTTGCCCACCGGAATCCAGGAATTTTTCACATTTTTGCTGTTCCTGTCTTCCACCGTCAGGATATCCCGCTCCCTCAGCTCACCATAATCATTGTAAACTCCCACTTTTACCGTGGTATTTAACAGGCCGTCATACTCGTAGGAATAACAGAATTTTCCCACAAACCGGCCGTCAAACGGTATCCGTATTTTTCCGTTTTCCCCGTCAAATATGAGTTTTCCGTCTTCCTCATGAAATCCTTCATAAGTAACACGGCTCATGTCGACGACGAAACTTCCCTGGCTCTTCCCTGCATTGGCCCGGATCAGCGGCAGGTTACAGAGAACTTCGAGAAAAATGCCTATGACAAACACAACCAGTGCGGTAAGCGCCAGTTTTTTCAGATTCTGTCTGTGGCTGTTTGTGTGTCGGCCATTGCTTTCCCTATGGTCAATCTTCTTTTTGTTCATCTTTAAACGCTCTGCCATCAAAGTTTCTACCTGCCTGATATTTCTTATTTTGTGAACAGTAACCTTATTTTCTCCCCATCTTATCTTACAATCTTCTCCACGCCTCTGTGTTCCAAAATCCGCTCGTAATCTTCAATGTAGTCCACCTCAGCCCAGAAATGGCCGCACACGTCTTCCACGTAAACGGGCTGCTCCTCCGTCATGCTGTATATTACATTCTCCCACCAGACGGAGTGCTCCTGGCGGTCTATCATCTCTTCCATCCTTCTCACGAATTCGGGCAGAAATTCTCCGGAAAAGCAGCCGATTCCGATATATTCACCTGTGATATCGTCGCCTTCCAGTTCTTTTCCGTACTTTTTCAAAATTCCGTTTTCATAATAGAACTTATAGTCCGCAGTTTCTTTCCGGCTTTCGTCGGCAAACATCACCGGGCTCTTCTTTTCCTCCAGAATCCGGTCCAGAAGACGTTCCTCCAGATAGACATCCCCGTTCATAATCAGCAGGTCGCCGCCCGTGAGGAAGTCTTTTGCAAACCATGCGGAAGCGATACTGTTGGTAACGTCATAAAAGGGATTATAGTAAAATGAAACATCCTGTCCTTTCAGTACATCCCGGATTACCTGTGCCTTATATCCCAGGACCAGCCCGATTTCCCGGATTCCCCTGGATTTAAGAAGTTCCACCGTATACCGGATCAGGCACTGTCCTTCCCCGATATCCACCGTACATTTCGGATTGCCCGAAAGGTAACGCGATATTCTGGTTCCTCTGCCCGCCGCTAAAATCAGTACTTTCACAAAAGCCCCCTGTCCTGCATATCTCTCAATGCATCCACCAGTTTTTGATTATCTTCTTTCGTAAGATGTCCGATATGGCCTACCCGGAAAACCTTCTCTGCCAATTCTCCTCCATTCGGGCATACAAAAATCCCATACTCGTCTTTCAGTATCTCGAATATCCGGTACGCCGATACGGGACTTCCGTCGGCATTCTTACCAGTCGGGGCGAGAGGCGTCTCCGCGGCCGACAGCGATTCCGAGACGATTTGAAACGGAAGCTCTTTTATCTTCTGTCTGAAATCCCTGGCCAGCTCTTTTATCCGATCCTGCTCTCCCACAAGACCCTTTTCTTCTATCGTCTTAAGACGGCGGTTCATCTGAATTAAGATACCGACCGCAGGAGTGAAGGGCGTCTGGCCGCGCTCTCCGTCTTTCAAATAGTCCTTCAGGTTGAAATAGAGCGACTCCACCCGTGATTCCTCCACGCGCTTCACGGTCCGCTCATTCATCACGATCGCGGCGATTCCCGGAGGCAGGGCAAGGGCCTTCTGGGAACCGGTCAGCACCAGATCCACGCCCCATTTCTCCATCAGGAATTCATCCGCGAGAAACGAGCTGATCGCATCCACCACCAGCCACAAACGGTTTTCCCGACAGAAACGGCTAATCAGTTCCATATCATAGTGGACTCCGGTGGATGTCTCATGGACGTTGACAAGAAATCCGGTATATCTCTGTGTGGAAGGAGCCTGCCCGGAGCTTTTACGGCCAGAATCGTCCTGGCGGGAGTCTTTCCGGACGGAATCTCCCTGCCCCGAATCTTCTCGCCCCGAATCTTCTCGCCCCGAATCTTCTCGCCCCGAATCTTCTTGCCCGGAATCTCCTGAGATTGCATATGGAGCCAGATGTTCTTTTGTAAGCTTTTTTCCCGCCTCCAGCCTGATTTCATCATATGGGATGCCGTGGATTTGGCAAATCCTGACGAACCGTGCGCCGAAACTGCCTCCGTTTACAACCAGGAGCCTGTCCTGCTTCGTAAAAAGATTGATCACGGCGGCTTCCATCGCCGCGGTGCCGGAACCCGTCAGGAACACGGTTCTGGCTCCCTCTCCGGCCTTCATAAACCGGTTCATCAGAGATTCATTTTCCTTCATCAGAGCAGAAAATTCAGGCGTTCGGAAATACGGAATCTCTTCTGCTCCGATTTTCCTGATTTCCTCATCCATTTGAACAGGACCTACCGTAAAATTAATCATTTCGCGCTCTTCCTCTCTTTTCTGAAAAACCAGAGTGCCGTCAGTCCGAAGCAGACCGTCAGCGTAAACATCAGTATCAGGTATGACATCGCTCCGCCCAGGATTCCCATCCATCTGACAAACGGTGCTGATATCGTGACCGCCATTACCGCCACCACTGCATAAATGACAAAGATATGCCTGCGTTTCTGCATAATGACGAGTGAATAATAAAACAGGTTAATATAGGCGTTAAATGCTCCGCCCAGAATAATTAAAAGCAGCGGCAGACGGCTGGCCGACAGCGCATAACCGAGCTTCGGGTAAAGCATGCTCAGTACCGGAATGCCGAGGAACCACGCTCCTCCCAGCGCCAGCACCGTAAGTCCTGCAATGATAGCGGCCAGACGGCCGACTACCCGTGCAAAATTTGCAAATTCACGGTTCTCCCAAACCAGGGAAAGCTTTGTAATATAAGGTCTGATAACAAATCCGGCTACCAGGTTAATCACGCTGGTGGGCATAAATATCGCTCCGAAAATAGCCTGATCTTTATTCAGCATGTTTCCCTCTATTGCATATTTGGAAGCGGAGAACACATAGAAATCAATAATTGCCGATAAGAACAGGACAAAATTTTCCTGAAACAGCAGGCTGCATCTGCCTTTCCGGCAGCTCCAGTCCACCTGCGGCAGCTCTCCGATGACGGAAATGTTGAATATCAGGACTCCCAGAATCTGGGCAATCACCGAAACCATACAGGAGAGCACCAGGTTATGGGTCATCACCAGGCAGCCGATAAAGCAGCCTGCCGAGAGAAGCGTCCGGAATGTGTTGGATTTGCCGGTCAGATACAGTCTTCCGTTTCTCTGGAACTCCGCTTCGTACACGTCGGCAAAACCGTCGATTACTTTATAGCAGACCATCAGAATGACGGTCATGGTTTTTACATAAGTATAGCTGTCCTGGTTGAAAAACACATAAACCAGGCCGAATGCCAGGGCGCCGCCGCAGGTCACAAACCGGAGGCGGAGGTACTCGCCGAATGTGTAGCGTCTTCCGATATCCGTGATGTGAAACGGCCTCATGCCGAAATAGGCAACCATAAACATGTGCTGTCCGAAGGCGGAGAACGCAAAGCTGAAGATTCCGCCCTCATCCTCGCCGACAATCTGTATGACAACGATCGACAGGACCATTGAGGCAAATGCATAGAGAAGGCTCCCCAGCATATTCCAGGCCATATTCCGTTTTTCCAGATTGTCGTCTCCTCCAATCAGGAGGGTTCTGAGTAAGTTCATGGCTGTTACCTGTCTTTCTGTATTTTTTACCGCTTCCGGGCATCGCGAAGCGTATTGCCGGGTACGGAGTGAACCGTAACGTTTTTCTCGTCTGAAAAGGCCAGACGGTGTGGATAATGGGTCTTTCTCTTCTCCACCGGGGGCAGCTTCATATAATCGCCGTACATGTTGGTAAGCATTTCTTCTATATTTCCGGGGAAGTTCATCATTCTGCCCTCAAATTCCATCGTCTTTAACGGATGGTATTTTCTCTTGTCCACCAGGTTCCAGTACGGGCTGGTGTCGGGCAGGAAGGCCATCCTGTTTGTCTTTCGTTTTTCATATTTTCTACAGACCGCCTCACAGCTTTTTCTCAGGCCCTCCGGCGATACGTGGAGCAGGTTCATGCCTTTGTTGACAAAACCGCAGACGGACCAGATGAGCGCGGCCTTCAAACCTTTCTGTGCCAGCGTCGGCCTCGGGATACACCGCAGGATCATCAGTTTGCTGACAAACCACGCCGCCCAGGACTGAACCTGATACATGACCGGATTGTCGGAAACATTGTCCAGCACATAGAGATCCAGAAAAATGCCAAAGGGGCAGTCCACATCCTTCATTACCTCTTCAATAAATACGGTCCCGCGCTTTACAAGACGCGTTGTCATCAGAGGGTACTCCGGACATGTCTTGGCGTTCAGTACCAGATATTTATCACCCATTTTTTTCTGTACGAGTTTCAGGAATTTTTCAAAGTCCCTTCTGGGCATGGCAATATCGATGTCATCATCCCAGGGGATAAAACCCTTGTGTCTGATGGCACCGATCCCGGTTCCGGCAATGCCGAAATATTCCAGATGGTATTCCTCACACAGTTTCAGGAAATCGTCGAGTATCGAGAGAATCTCCTGCTGCAGACGGGCGAGAACTTCCGGCTCATAGAATTTACCCTGTTCACTGCCTGCTGTTTTATTGCTGTTCATCGCCAAATTCCTCTTTCGCACGTTTCAGTGCCGATTCAATTACCTTATCCATGTCATAGTATTTATACTCTGCCAGACGGCCGCCGAAGATGACCTTCTCCTCACCGGCTGCCAGTTCGGCATATTTTCCGTAAAGTTCCTGGTTCTTTTCGTCGTTGACCGGATAATAGGGTTCCATGCCCATCTTCCAGTCCTCGGGATATTCCCGGGTGACGACGGTCTTTGGCTGGGTTCCGAACTCAAAGTGCTTGTGCTCGATGATTCTTGTAAACGGAGTTTCCCGATCCGTATAATTGACCACGGCCACTCCCTGGAAGTTGTCGGTGTCCAGAAGCTCCGACTCGAATCTCAGGCTCCTGTATTCCAGATTTCCGAAACGGTACCCGTAGTAGGCGTCAATCATACCCGTATATACGGTCTTTTCAGCAAGTCCGTCGTACTCTTCCCTGTTTTCCAGATAATCCACGCCGGTCCTGATTTCACAGCCGTCAAAAAGTTTCTCTATAATTGCATTATAACCATCTTTTGGGATTCCCTGATAAGGATCGTTAAAATAGTTATTATCATAGGTAAAACGCACCGGAAGACGGCGGATAATGAATGCCGGAAGCTCTTTGCAGTCGCGTCCCCACTGTTTTTCCGTGTAACCCTTTACAAGCTTTTTATAAATATCCGTACCAACCAGCTTGATCGCCTGCTCTTCCAGGTTCTCCGGCTCCCCGGGAACGGCTTTTTTCTGCTCCTCGATGATGGCCCTGGCTTCGTCCGGCCTGGAAATTCCCCACATTTTGCTGAACGTATTCATATTAAACGGCATATTGTACATCTCACCGTTATAATTAGCCACCGGGCTGTTGGTGTAGCGGTTAAACTCCGTAAACTGATTTACAAAGTCCCATACCTCCCTGTTCGATGTATGGAAAATGTGGGCTCCGTACTGATGGACGCGGATTCCCTCTACTTCACGGCAGTAAATATTGCCTCCAATATGATCTCTCTTCTCTATTACAAGACATTTCTTTCCGTTCTTTCCGGCCATCCAGGCAAATACCGCCGCATAAAGACCGCTTCCAACCAGTAGATAATCGTATTTTTTCATCAGCGCAGAAAACCTCCATTGTAATTACATGATTCCCTATTTTACTATACTTTATGGCAAAAGTAAACAAATCCGTCGCAGGATGGGGTGCGCGCGGTGTTTTGCATTGTATCTATTTTGTCGGAACGGCGCGGTATGTGTATCCTCGCGGAGCGTTTTTTGATTCATAGAACGTAATTTCCTATGAATTAAAAAAGGGGGTTCCCCGGGCAGTTCATTTCTGCCGGGAAACCCCGTCTGTATCTATTTTAATCCTATCTCCCTGTTTCATTCTCCACCAGTGCCGTAAACTGTTGTACCGCCTGTTGAATCGTCAGGCATGGCAGCCCCTGATTCTTAATACCGCTCTCCTCAATGCTGACCACATGGAAAACATAGTCGTTTACCGGTACGTAGTCCATTTCAATCAGAATATTGGCCTCCAAATCCTGAAGCAGTACGATTGTCGTCTGTGTGCTGTTGATATATTTGCGGACTTCCGATAAGTATTTTGAACTGTCCTTTTCCTCCCTGAAAGCTTCCGCAAGCATGCCCAGCTTTTCTTCCCTGTCTGCTGCCGTACATTTTGTGTAATTCCACATAGGCCTTTTATTTCTCCTTTCTCCTTTTCAATTATGCTCTGAGCTGCAAAGTCTGGCGGACACCGTCAGCTTACACTGCTCTCCCTTTAAGTATCCCCACCCGCGGAATACATCACGGCTGAACTGTTACCTTATTTTACGTTACTGTTCACTCCGTGCCCAGCAACATGCTTCGCGATGCACAGAAACGGCAAAAAGCGCCGTTGATTGTAATGAAAAGTCCGCATCGCGCACTTTTCGTTGCGTCGCGCCGTAACCCTCGAGTTTTCTGTGACTTTCGCTTTGCTCCACTCACAAAAAACACCTCGCGGAACACTGCCCGTGAACAGTAACTATTTTACTATACCAGACAGAAATAGTAAACAAATCCATTGTACCTGCTGGGAAAATCGAGTATACTCTAGGTGTGGTTTTAATAATATTACCATAACCGAACATCGATTGTATCGGGAAGAAAAGGGGAATTTTCAAATGGATATACTTGACGAACTGATGATGAAAATGATTCACTACAACTCCGGCGATCCCAAGCGGATTCAGCACTTTTTAAAAGTCCACAGCTTTGCACGGCTCATCGGACTTTCTGAAAACCTGGACGGTGACACCCAGCTTACTCTGGAAGCCGCTGCGATTGTCCACGATATCGGAATCAAACCGGCCGAAGAAAAATATGGGTACTGTAACGGCAAACTCCAGGAACAGGAAGGGCCGGAACCGGCTGAAAAGCTGCTTCGCTCCCTCGGTTTCAGAGCCTCGGTCATTGACCGTGTCAGCTATCTGGTCGGGCATCACCACACCTATTCGGATGTGGACGGGATGGATTATCAGATCCTTTTAGAGGCCGATTTTCTGGTAAATCTCTTTGAGGAAGGTCTGCAGCCGGAAGCTGCGGATGCGGCTTATCAGAATATTTTCAGGACTGGGACGGGTAAAAGGATTTGTGAGGAGATGTTTTTCTAAATACACCATATTAAACAGAAGTACAATGGGGAACAGAACCTATAAAGACATTCTGTTCCCCATTCTTTATTGATTGGTACGTTATTTCAAGGCATTGAGGAATGCATCAACCGTCTCACTTCCGATTTGTTCTCTTACCAGCTCTTCTACACCCGCTCCTTTTTCCGCCAGTATCTCCAGCTCAGAATCGGGAAGAACAATCTCTTCCATCCCCGCATCAATCAATTTCTGCCGATCCGTGGCCGCGCTTTCCGCCATAAGCTGTTCCGCGTATTCCTTCGCCTCTGCCGCCGCCTCGTCAAATACCGTCTGGTATTCTGCCGGCATACTTTCATACAGGTCCTTGCTGACAATGAAGAGATTCGGATAAAGAATGTGGTGGGTTTCAATCAGGTATTTCTGTACCTCGGGGAAACCTGCATTTAAAGCCGTATCATATGGGTTTTCCTGAGCATCCACCAACCCCTGCTGCAGGGACAGATACAGTTCGCCGAATGCTACCGGAGTCGGATTGGCTCCCACCGCTTTCCAGAATGCAATATGGTTGTTATTTTCCAAAGTACGGATTTTCAGACCTGCAAAATCCCCGGCTTTATTTACCGGCTTATTGGAAGTCACCTCGCGGAACGTGGCAACCTGGGCAAAGCTCATAAATTTATAACCTGAGCCGTCAAACGACTGTTTCAGGATATCCGTAAAATCGCTCTCATTGAGGGCCTTGTCGATCTGCTCCTGTGTGCACCCCAGGAAGGCATAAGGAATATCTAAGACCGCAAGCTCCGGCACAAAGGACACCGCGGGAGCCGGCTGGAAAATCATTCCTCCGATATCACCAGTCTGCAGGCTCTGAAGCATCTCCCCATACGTTCCGAGCTGAGAACCTGAATACACATCCACTGTAATGGAACCGCCGGATTTGGCCTCCACCAGCTCTTTAAACTTCAGGCAGTACAAATCGCCAATCGAATTTTCTGCTGCGCCGTGACCGAAAATATAGTTGAAATTCTCCGCGCCCAGCGCTTCCCCTGCCTCGAACGTATCGGTATTTCCCGAACTTTCACCAGCCTGTGCCGCCTCGCTCTGAGCCTTTGTCCCGGCAGGAGCCGATGAATTTCCACTTCCTCCGCAGGCTGTCATTAAGAGGGCAAATGTCATTAAACTGCAAGCTGCTATTTTTCTTTTCATGATTTTCTCCTTTTCTATTTCTATGGCATTTTTATTTTTTATCTTACATACTTCTATCTTTCATACTTCTACCTTACACATTACAGGAACATCAAACTCAATGCCGGAATATAAGCAACCAGCAGGATGGCTATAAAAAATACCGCGATAAACGGAATCGACTTTTTTCCCAGTGTCATAACCGGCGTGTCCACCATGGGTGACACAACAAAGAGATTCAGGCCAAAGGGCGGCGTCACCAGTCCGATTGCCAGGCACACTACTAAAACAACGCCGAAGTGAATCGGATTGATTCCGTAAGACAGCAGCGTCGGCATCAGAATCGGCGCCATGATTACAATTGCGGGTCCCGTATCCATCACCATTCCCAGCAGGAAAAACAGGACAATCAGCGCCAGCATCAGCAGAGCCGACGATGAAAAGCTGGATGTCAGGAACGCAGAGATATCCTGAGGCGCCCGAAGCAGGGTTAAAACGCGGCTGAACGCTGTGGCAATGGCCAGGATAAAACATAACGGGGCATATCCCCGTACCGCCGATATAATCAGGCTCCAGATGTTCTTAAGCTCAATCGTCCGGTAAATAAACAGGCTGACCAGAAGGGAATAGAACACGGAAACGCAGGCCGCCTCGGTAGGGGTCGTGATACCCGAATAGATACCGCCCAGAATAATCACCGGAGACAAAAGCGCCCAGAAACTGTCCTTCAGCAGGGCCGCCAATCCTTTCTTTCTCAATTCTTCATAATTGGCGCGGATCTTTTCCTTATCCTCCCCATTCTTTTTACAGTAAAAATAGGCATATCCCATCAGGCAGGCTCCCACAAGAATTCCCGGGATAATACCTGCAATAAACAGATTTCCCACCGAAGCTCCGGTTGCCAGTCCATAGAGGACAAAGGGAATCGACGGCGGAATGACCACGCCCAGACTTCCGGCAGTCGCAATCATACAGGCCGAAAAATTCTTATCATAGCCAAGGCTGCACAGGACCGGTATCGTCATGGCCCCTACGGCAGCCGCCGTGGCGGGACCGGAACCGGAAATGGCCCCGTAAAAGAGGCAGGTTGCTATTGCCGCACAGGGCATACCCGCAGTCTTCTTTCCTATAAAATAGGCAAATACATCGAACAGTTTTTTAGAAATACCGCCTCTTGCCATCAGAACACCGGCCAGAATAAATAACGGCACAGCTAAAATTGAAATCGTATCGGCTCCTCCGAAGATTGCACGGATCAGAGCCTCGATCGAAGTGGCTCCCTTTGCTCCCATCATCGTGGGGAAGATGGTTGATATCCCCAGGGAAGATACAATCGGTAAGCCCAGCAGTAAAAATACCGCAAAAACAAGAAATACCATCGCTGCCATAATGATTGTCCTCCTCTATTGTGCTTCGGCCGGGTCTGCCGGAACCGTGTTCTTTTTTCCAGTTGCATCAAAATAGATTTTCTGTACGCTCCGAAGGCTCGCCATCACAAAGCCGATCGGGATGATAGCATATACCAGGTACATGGGGATTTCCAGCGCCGGTGATGTCTGCCCGCTGATCTGCACTTTCTGCATCACCGAAACGGAGAAGTACGCCAGGCCGGCATAAAGTACGACATTAATTAAATCCAGAAGAATCTCAATGAGCTGGCGCAGCCGTTTCGGCAATAACTCAAGCAGCAAATCCACCCTCAAAACAGTTCCGTTCCTAATAGTGCATCCCAGACTTAAAAATACCGACCACACATAGAAATAACGCGCCACCTCTTCCGCCCAGGTCAATGAATTTCCCACAACCGCACGCATTAAAATCTGTATCAGCAGAATCACCGCCATTCCAATAAGCAGAGCGCCCAGAATCCATTCTTCCAAAGATTGATCCAGCTTTCTTATCAGTTTCACAGTAGTACCTCCTCTTTACTTATTTGTTACCAGTTTACCGGCTTGCTTCCTTTGCTGCCGGTTTCTGTAATTTGTCAATCCGTCAGTTCTAAATCCTTTAATATCTTTGTTACGCTTTCCAGATCCTCCTCCAGAAAAGTCCGAAACTGCGCGGAGTTCAGAAAACTTTTTTCCAAGCCATAGCTGTTGCAGAACGTCTGGTATGCCTGGGACTGGTATGCCTCCGTAAACAGGCGTTCCAGGGCATCCTTTGTTTCCTGAGGAACGTCCGTCGGGCAGACGATTCCCTGGAACGAGCCGGACACCACCGGGTATCCCAGTTCCTTGCAGGTAGGATAGCCGGGAAATGAACTAAGCCTCTCCTCTGCCATCACTGCCAGAATCCGCACCTGCCCGGTTTCGGCAAATGCATTCATAACCGATGTTTCGAGCGTAACCATATCCAGTTCTCCATTTACCAGCGCCTCTGCCGCGGAGGACGCGCCGTCATAGGATAAATGCTGAAGCGATATATTGGCCTGCCGTTCCAGTTTGGCCGCACAGATATGCCAGATACTTCCCTCACCCACGTTGCCGGTTCTTAAACTGCCCGGATGCGCCGCCGCATAGGAGATAAGTTCTTCCAGGCTTGTATAGGGGGCATCGGCCGCCACCGCTACACAGGCAGGGAGTGTATTCATTCTGATAATGGGATAAAAGTCTTCCTGTGAAAAATCCACCTCTCCCTGAGGAGGGAGCGTATTCAATTCCGCAGTAATAATTCCCAGTGTAGATCCGTCCGGTTCCGCATTCATCTGTTCCTCAAATCCTGCGGCTCCGCCTCCGCCCGTCCGGTTAAACACCGTAACCGTCTGGCCGGTTTTCTCTCCCACCACCTGGCCAATCGTCCTGGCATTCGCATCTGCGCTGCCGCCCTCTGCCCATGGACAGATAATCTCTATCGGTTTGCTGAAAATCAGGGAAAAGTCCTCTCCCTGCTCTTCCGTCTCAGCCTGCGGCGCTTCTTTATTTGACGAATTCCTATCAGCGCAGCCGGATAAAACAGGAACCGCCGTACATAGCGCCAGCGTTAATCCTAAAAATACGTTTTTTATTTTCAACTCATATCCCCCTTTTCTTCAGGAACTTTGATTCTTTGGAAGTCCCTGCACGTTCTCATTTTCCACCTATTAATTTTTGTTTTTCTTTCCGTTTTTATCTTTCCGCCTTGCTGATGACACCAGTTTATCCGCGCATCTGCCTGGTTTCAAGTGAAAATACTATACCGTTTTTACGTATTCTGCTTAATTATTGGACCATCGTAATAATTGTTTATTGATCTTAAAAATTGTATCATCTGCTCATGTTTTAACGTATTCCCGGCTTATGTTTTGGCATAGCAAACGGATGCTGCAAAAATACGGTTCTGCGTAACGGAATGCAGATTTTATATCCTCTTCCTGCATTTCATTGCGGTTTCCTGTATTTCTGCAGCACCCTCTGCTGTCTTCCCATCTATGAGATATCATTTATTTTCGTAACTATTCAGTACCTTCATAATTGCCGCTTCACGATGCACAAAATCAGCAGAAAATGATGTTTCGCGCCGGCTAAACTCGGGATTTTCATGCAAAAACGCATGAAAACGCCTCGCGGAATAGTACCTTCTGAACAGTTACTTATTTTCTTACTTTTTCTGCCGCCTGCAGAAATGTATCTACTTTCTCATTTCCAAGCTCACTCCTTAAAAGCTTAAGCACCACGGCCGTGCCCGCCTCCATGCTCTCCTGCAATTCCCCGGATGGTTCCAGCATGGTAATTTCATAGTCGTTATCCAGAGTTTCCGCCTGCCGGAATTCCTCCTCCGGCATCTGCCGGATCAGAGCCTCTTTTAAACCTCCGGTAAACTGTTTAAGCTCTTCTTTTTGCTCTGAGGTCAGACTCCCGTATTTCTCCCGGTTAACGGCAATCGCACTCACCATGGGCATGTGACGGGTAAATGTAATGCAGTTCTGCACCTCATACAGATGATCGGTAAGCATCACATCCAGCAGGTTTTCCTGTGCATCCGCCATCCCTTCATGGAGGCAAAAATACAACTCCGCAAAACGGTAGGGAATGGCCGTTGCTCCCAGACTGTCCCAATAGGCCTCGTGATATTTATTTTCCTGTGTCCTGATACGTACACCCTGCAAATCCGCCGTTGTAACCACCGGCTCCCGGCTGCTCAGATTGCGGTAAGCATATGCAAATATATCGAGCAGCACCAGATCCGCTTTCTCATAATACTCTTCCATCACATGACGGTAGTCACTTTCAAAAAGCGCATTCCACTCGTCCAGAGAACCGAAAAATCCGGGAATATCAAACATAGCAGCCTCCGGAACCGCATTAAGCTGCATCGAAGGGGAGGACTGCACAATATCAATGGAACCTGTCTGTACCCCTGAAATGAGATGAAGGTCATCCCCGAGACGGCTCCTGTCATACAGCTTGATTTTCATTGTCTCACCGGTCCGCTGCTCCAGACTTTCCAGTTCCTTCTCCATCACCTGCCCCTTGAAAGAAACGCTCCAGTCCCCATTCGTTGCCATGGACAGATAAATCTTTGTCTGTTCCTCTGCATTGCTTTCCGTTACACGAACCGTTCCCGCTTCAGCCGCGCTTTCCACTGTTTTTTCTGCACAGCCCGACATCACGATTGAAACTGCCAGGAGCGGGATTATGAATCCCCGGAGAGGGGTAGTTGAAATTTTATTCCGCGGAAGAGTACCAAAAGAAAACCGCCTGGAAATCTCTTCTCTTATCATGAGCCTTTCCTCCTTATTTTGATACCTTGCCAAATCCGTTTCCGGTTAATCGGCGCTGCATACGGA
The DNA here is from genome assembly GCF_900547735.1 of uncultured Clostridium sp. Taxonomy (GTDB): domain Bacteria; phylum Bacillota; class Clostridia; order Lachnospirales; family Lachnospiraceae; genus Otoolea. Next base: position 18,054 of record NZ_URHZ01000076.1, read on the forward strand.
TGAGACATGATAGCATGAGACATGATATCAACCGGAACGCGGGAATTCTCGGAACTGCTTAGGCGTCATCCCCGTGTTCTTTTTAAATACCCTTGTAAAACTCTGTGCGGAATTAAAACCGCACTTATATCCTATTTCAGAGATATTCAGGTTGGTTTCATCGAGAAACCGTTTCGCCTGGCGGATTCGGTAATCGTTCAGATACGCATTCAGGCCGATTCCCATTCCTTCGGCAAAGACACCGCTCAAATAAGAAGGGGAGATTCCCACCGCCTCGCTGATTTCATTTAAGGTCAGTTTCCCATCTGCATAATGAGAGGCAATATATTCTTTGGCCTCCTCCACATACCGGTTATGGCTCTTACGGCTGCTCTCCCAAATTAGCGGAAGCGACTTTTGGTAGAATGCCTGCATGAAAGCGCGCGGTTCGCCGTTTTCCGAAAGATGCTGGTTTTCCTCAGGACTGCCCGATATTCCGGCCTGCTTCATTTCTTCCTGCGTAACCCGGCAGGAAATCAATTTTTCGACCATATCGTCGATCAGATTCTGAAGATACCTCTGCCACTCCACTTCTCTTCCCAATATCTCATCCAAAATGGCATTAAACTCATCGCCCGCCTCGGCCAGGCAGCCGCTTTCCGCCAGTGAATACCCGTGACGGGCCCGTTCCGCATAGTAGCGGTTCTCAAAAACCGCTGACGGCATCTTCTCTTCCTCCGAGGCATCCGCCATGTACTGCAGATACTGGATGTCCCCCACCGCCTCATGGTAAGAAAACTGAATTGAAGGAAGATCTCCATATACCTTTCCTTTGCCGATTTTCAGCCGGTAGGGCAGAGGCGCCACTCCCTCGCAGATCTCTTCCGACAGGCGGCGGACGGCTTCACGAATCTGAAAAACTGAATTTTCCCTGTCAAAACAAAGCACCGCCGCCACCCGGTTCAGCTCCATCGGAAGAACCGCCATGGAAAATTCCGTGCATTCTTTTTGTGACAACAGCCGCAGCAGGCTCCTCTGGTACAGCTCCTGCTCTACCATCGTCAAGTCTTCTTTCTCTTCATAAGAAAATTCCGCCGCCAGGACAATGTAATAGCCCTGGGCAAAATCTTCCCTTCCGATTCCTTCAAGTGTCTGGGCAACCGACTGGAGGCTCCAGTTTTTTCCCGATAATATATTTCTCAGAAGCTGTTCCAGAATATCGTCGGAGATATTTTCCATCAGCTCCCGATGCTGTTCGTTTTTATCCAGTGAGTCCAGGAACGCCAGCTCCAGAAAATCCACCTCATCCGGATATCTGCGCTCCTTGTCCCTGTCCTTCTCCGTCCGCTCCTCCCGTTTCTTGGGGTTCGTAGCAATATGTATCAGCCGGTTGATCGGGCTGTAAACACTTTTCGTAATATACAGTGAAAAGAGCTGGCTGACCAGCACATAGAACGCCAGCCCCGGCAGCAGCAAGCTCATCAACGCAGCAAAAGAAACCGAACTTTCACTTGGATTCACGCGTACCAGATATTTCCATCCCAGCAGTTCCGAAGTATACATATAGTAGCTGCCCTCTCCGCCGCCTCCCGCGGCAGTCAGAAACAGTTCCGGCCGGGAGAAATCCTCGGGCTGAGGACCTGCCGCCATATAATCAAAAAGCAGGTTATTCTCCCCGTCATAGACATAAATGGTGGTGTCAAATTTCTCATTCTCCGCCTGAATAATATCGTAAAGCTCCGCACGGTTAATCTCATAAAACATGGCTCCGACAAAATTAGGCAGACAAAAATCCGTCGCTAGAAAGATGCGCCGGTTGTATAGCAGGACTCTCCATTCACTGGTCACTTCCGGATCACGGTTTTCTTCCCGTGTCTCAAGATACCGGTAAATCAGCTCACGGTCGCCCAGATATTTTAAATCCATATAAGTTCCGTTATATACATAAACTTCGTCGGAATACGGGAGGTACAGATAGGACTTTCGCACCAGTTCATTCTCCTCCACCTGATCCTGGAGAACCTTTATCGCCCGGAATGTTATATCTGCATTGTGCTGGTTGGGCGTAATCATAAGATCGATAAAATCATCGGACCACATGCTGCGGGTCATCCCCTGGGCAAGCAAATCAAAGACCAGTTCCACATCGGAACTGATCCGCTGGAGCTGGTGAAGGTTCAGGTCGTCTATGTTTTTCTTTTGGTTTTTAACCACCAGTTGATTGATGAAGATGCCAAAAATAAGTACTGTGATTAATGACAGTACTGTTAGGAGGCCTAGTATTTTGAAAAATATGATGCGTTTGGTGAGGAAAGATTTTATTTTGTTCTTTTGTTCCATATTCCGTCCATATTCTCTTGTGTCAGGGTATTTGAAGATACTACCAGATATATGTTTTATCATACCATATTTATTGGTTTGGTACAATGAATCAATCTAACTGCGAATGAAATCTGCAGTTGGTCTGCCATACTCTGTTTTTTATATCTTTTATTCTACTTTTTATGCTACGATACTAAAAGACGGCATGCTATGCCCGTTCAGCATATCCTACCGCCTTCTAATTATCTATGTCACAGTCTTGTCTTTCAATTCACTCTTTTTTTCATCCCTCTTTAAAACATCATTCCCGTTTTTATGGTTGGAAGATATTCTTCCAGTGCCATGGACATTGTATAGTCGAGATAACCCTAACGGCCCATTTAGAGATTGTCAACAATCCAGAGTAATTAAATACATTTATCAGTGATACATTCATCTGCCCGCCCAGCTTTCATTCCTGTTCTTCCTCAAACATCGGCTCAATTAACTCTGTAATAAATTCTACTCTGTCCTTCACCTCCGGTTCGAAGAGAGATGCAACCGCCACAACCATTTTATTCTTTTCATTGATATAAAGCGCATTTCCCCCATCTCCCAGTGCGGCATAAATATGATCCCGATTATCAATAATCCACCACAAATATCCATATGACAGTTCATTCCACCGGCTCTGTTCCCTGGTGCTCTCCTCGATCCATCCGGCAGGAATAATCTGTTTCCCGTCCTTTATCCCGCCGTCCAGGTACAAACGGCCTATTTTTCCCAGATCCGTGAGCGTCAGTGTAAGCCCCCAGCTAGCCGTATTAAGGCCCTGCGGATCGACCACCCACCCGCGTGTATGAGTATCTCTCATGCCGAATGCAATATGCTCTTCTTTGGTAGCCAGCACCACATTTTCCTTAATCTCAATTCCCAGCGGCGTAAACAAATGTTCCGATGCAAAATCCAATATCGGCTGCCCCGTTGCCTTTGCCAGGATGCCGGATAGAATATGCGTACCGACAATCGGGGAATACATAAATTCTCCCGTCGGCTTCTCACCTCCCAATAAACCGAGGGCGAATTCCAACCAGTTCTCACTTGAAAAAAACTCTTCATACGGTTCCATTGCCGTTTTATACGGTGCGGTCATGGTCAGCAGATGTTTAATTGTCACATCATAGATTGTCTTCTCTCCCGGGTTAACCTTGTAATCCGGGAAAAAATCCATTACTCTCTGGTCCGTGCTTTTGATATAGCCCTTATCAACGGCAATACCTACCAGAGCGGAAAAAATACTTTTTGTCACCGAAAACACATGGAACGCATTGTCCGCGGTGTAACCGTTAAAATATTTCTCATATAAATTTACTCCATTTTTTTGTACCATAATACCGGCGATGTTATTGTAATCGCTGTTAATAATATTTTCTAACTCTTTAATTTTCTCCCGATTCATCAAATCAATTTCCTCCTTTAAATTATAAAGGATATCCTTGAAATAAGGATAATTCCATTAAAAATGATTTGCAAGCACAATTTTAAAAATTATTATACAATTTTATAATCTGTTTCCTTCCGCATACAGCGTGATAACTTCAGGATTCCGCAATAAAAAAGTAAAACACCGCAGAATCTAATATGGTAAAATAATGTAAAATGATTCGTGCCCATCAAATTTTGCTTAATAAAGGCAATCCTGATGAATTTGTTATCAATCAGACACCGGCTTCAGAAAGGAGCAATTATGATAAACACCCGTGATATTTCCCGGTATAAACCGTTCTCATTCCCGCCTCCATCCATGATTCCGGCCGCTATTCTGCTGGCTGCCGGAATCATGTTGACGGCCTGCGGCAGAGGTTCTTCTTCCGGTCCCGCCCCCTCCTCCATGGAGATCAGCGAAGTGACGCTCACAAGTGAAGAACAGGAACTCGTCTCCCTGCTGGACACACATTCCAACAGTTGGATCTATGAATACAAAACAGGCAGTGAAATGAAGGAGCTGCTCTTTCACATCGAAGAATTCAAAGACGGAACTCTTACCAGCATAGCCGGTGCAGGCGGCCCGGCCCTGCAGGAGGGCAAATTTTCTATTCTCATGGATCCGGATGAGATTACCGTCTCCTGGGACGGAGGCAGGTACTCCTGTCTGGTAGATACCACCTCCGGCTACAAATCGAGTGTCACAAGCCACCTTGGAGCTCTTTCTTCTTTTGAGTATAATGAGCCGGTATCTATCGCCATGGTGGCAAGCACCCAGTCCGACTCCATTGCAAGCGCCGGAGTCACGGATTACTACAATCTGCCCGAGCTGCAGGAACGCGGATATGACCGTGTCCTGTTTATCACCGTATCCTTTACCGATACGGATAGCAACGGTACAGATTCTGCCGGAATAAAAGACGGGCGGACAGACAGCGCCGATACAAAAGACGAATTCAGCAGCCGTCTTCTCATGGCCGGCGGAAAACTTTATTACGGAACTTCCGAGATCGGTCCCATGGGCGATGCAGGCAGTGTGGACGGCCATATCACAGCCTCCCTGAAACCGGAAGAAACTCCCGATACCGAAGGGCAGTCTAATTTTGACTGTATCGGGAATCCATATACACTGGATTTTGGCGACGGCATGATCATGGTCTTATCAGACGATAAAGAGTGGCACATCTTCCGTGCAGAGGAGACACACGGGGTTTCGGGTACCTTCTGTGCCTTTATAAAACGGCTGGACGGAGACAGGCTTTATGTGGATATAGCGGAATGGATAACGCCGGAAGATATGGAGAGGGTACGGGAACTAAGTCTGTCGGAACAGGATATGCCGGACGGATACTATATTTACAATCCAAGCCGGTCGCAGACCATTCTGACCCTGACCGGCAAGACCCTATACCGTTTCATCGACTGGGGTCGTGACTTTGTTTCTTCCGACGACATGAAAGAACTTTTAATCGAGACTACGGACAAAGAAAAATTCGTCCGTTATCTGGGCACATATGAAGATTCCACACCTGGTATGCCCTTTTTCATTGATGTGGAAAATGGAATTGTAAGCATGATAGAAGAAAAACCTATCGCATAAAACAACGAAAAGCACGCTTCACGAGCTTTTCATTGCCACTCAATTATAACAGGCGGCACACTGCCATAACGCAGTATGCTGCCTGTCTCAGTGACATCTCTTTTATTAATCTCTCTTTTTTAGCATGCGGCCGCCCGGCTGCTATTTCGCAAACCGCCGAATTGCCACTGTTTCCGGCAAATGCCCTTTTACCTAGTAAAACAGCCTGTTCACCGCACTGAAGATACCTCGGATGGAAGCTCTCGTAATGTTGGAGCTGATGCCGACACCGTATGTCGTCTCTCCTGTCTCCACGTTCATCAGATGGATATAGGAGGCCGCCTGGGCGCCGGAACCGGAGCGGAGTGCGTGCTCATCGTAATCCAGTACGCGTATCTGGATTCCCAGGGCATCCTCAAGTCCTCTCTGGATTGCATCGATAGGACCGTTTCCTACGCCGTCAACAATGCGTTCTTCGCCGTGATCCGTAAAGGTGAGATGGGCAACCGTAGCAAATCCGCCGCCCTCGTACTCCTTGTCCGTAATCTGGCATTTTCTGAAATGCATCGGTTCTTTGCGGTTCAGGTAATTGTTGCTGAACTCGTCCATAATCTGCTCCGGAGCCACCTCGCCCTGTTTCTCGGCAATGCCCTGGATGATATCGGCAAATTCCTTGTGCATTCCCTTTGGAAGGCGGAAACCGTAAAAGCTGTCCATGACAAAGGCAACGCCGCCCTTGCCGGATTGGCTGTTGATACGCACGACAGGCTCGTATTCGCGGCCGATATCGCTCGGATCAATAGGAAGATAAGGAACTTCCCAGATTCCGTCCGTTCTTCTTCCAAGTGCCTGCATTCCCTTGTTGATGGCATCCTGGTGGGAACCGGAAAATGCTGTAAATACCAGCTTACCCGCATAGGGATGTCTCGGATCGACCGGCATCTTTGTGCAGCGCTCACAGATTTCCGTGATTTCTTTGATGTTTTCAATCTCCAGCTTTGGATCGATTCCATGGGAGAACATATTGTATGCAATATTCAGGATGTCTACATTACCGGTTCTCTCGCCGTTTCCGAGAAGAGTTCCCTCGATTCGTTCCGCTCCGGCCAGAAGCGCCAGCTCTGAGGCCGCAATGCCGGTTCCCCTGTCGTTGTGCGGATGAACGCTCAGAATAATACTGTCGCGGTTTTTGAAATGCTTATTCATCCATTCAATCTGATCTGCGTAAACATTCGGTGTTGTCATCTCAACCGTGGCAGGCAGATTGATAATCATCTTGTGCTCCGGCGTCGGTCCCCATTCCTCCTGTACCGCCGTACAGATATCAAGGGCAAAATCCAGCTCCGTACCGGTAAAACTCTCCGGCGAATACTCCAGAATCACCTCACCGTCAAAGGCCTGCATATATTTCTTGACCAGTCTTGTCCCTTCAATGGCAATCTCACGGATCTCGTCGCGGTCCTTATGAAATACCACTTCTCTTTGAAGAGTGGATGTAGAATTGTAAATATGTACAATCGCTTTTTTAATTCCACGGATCGATTCAAAGGTACGCCTGATCAGGTGCTCGCGGCACTGGGTCAGAACCTGTACCACCACGTCGTCCGGGATCAGCCTTCTCTCCACAAGCTGCCTTAAAAAGTCAAACTCTATCTGGGATGCCGCCGGAAATCCAATCTCAATCTCCTTAAATCCCATTCTGACAAGAAGGTTGAACAGTTCAATCTTCTCTTCCACTACCATCGGTTCAATCAGGGCCTGATTTCCATCGCGCAGATCCACACTGCACCAAACGGGCGCCTTCTCGATTTCTTTATTGGGCCATTCCCTCTCAGGGAAATCAATTACCGGAACTCTTTTATATTTTTTATAATTTAACATGCTATCTTCCTCCCGAATTCACAAAGGATTTTTCTCAGCTTTTCTCGCTCAGTCCAATACTGTAATGCCGCCATTATACCATTTTGCCATCCGGATATCAAGCGAAAACCCTGTTCCTGCCTACGCTTGTTACAGTCCGCGTTACTGTTCACTCCGTGCCCAGTAACACGCTGCGCGATGCACAGAAACGGCAAA
>NZ_URHZ01000077.1 GCF_900547735.1 uncultured Clostridium sp.
GCACAGGACTTAAAATCCTGCGAGGGTTAAACTTCGTACCGGTTCGATTCCGGTCGCCGGCAGTAGTTGAAAAGATTGGGAAACCTTGAGTAATCAGGGTTTCCCAATCTTTTTTTTATATCATAGAAAAGTGTTCCTGTGATATAAAAAAGCCCTCCGGGCAGAAAGCGTACTTGCGCGAAAATGTAATATGCCGCTATGCGGCCGCGCTCGGCGCGAGAATCAGGCAAACAGGACTCTTTCTTTTTGTCCGCAACGCAAAATGGAGATTGGATCGCCGGGAGTAAAGTTACCGGCGATCCAGTCTCCATTTTTATCTGGTCACATCAATTACGACCGCATCATCCTTTTCAAAAGCCGATTCGCTGTAGTATCTGGTAACCGAGCCGTCGGAACTCTTTGAAAAGCTGAAATGTTCGATAAAATCCCAAATAATCGGAATGTCCGACGGGTAGCAGTTATGGGGGCGGAGCAGACACTGCCCCCACTGGAACAGAGGCACGTCGGTCCCGCCAATGTTTTTGCTCCACCGGTAGAGAGCCGGATGGCGGGAGTCAATGGTAATTGTTTCAGTTTCCGCACCGGCTGCAAAGGTATTTTCAAGGCCGTTTACACTCAGCATATAGGAGGCCCAGCCCTGTAAACTTGTTGAACTAAATCCCTGCGCTAAGTCCGAGACATCCATCTGGCCTGTAATCATCATTGCAGGGATGAGCCGGTTGGCTGCATTTTCCGGAGTCGGCGCCGCTGAGGTAGAGCCGACTGCGGCAAAGAATTCGGGGTTAGAGACGGCAAATCCCTGGGTTGCATTGGAACCGGCGGATTGGCCCGAACCGTAAATACGGCTGAAGTCTAAACTGGCGTACACTCCGTCAATCTTTTCCCTGAGCAGCGTGATAAGAGCATGGTAAAAAAGGTCCGAATCCGCATGCGATACACTGGAGGGGCTGGCATTGTAAGTCTCACAGACAAAGGCCAGGGCGATTCCCTTCTCCTCGGCAATCTGCCACCAGAGAGTGGAGTCCATAAATATCGAATCGGTCTGTGTATTGCCGGGATAAATGATTAAAACGGGCAGCTTTTTTCCTCTAAAGCCGTCAGGAAGATATAATAAATATTCCCTGGGATCCCATTTTCCGTCACCGTTGTTGTCACTAAATGCGATTATGCCAGCCTGAACGGTGCCATGGCCCTTTATGACGGTATCTCTGCCTGCCCAGATTTGGGTGCCATTGCTGAGAACTTCCTTCGGCAGCCCGCTTTTTGCGTCCTGCTGCGCCGCAACCCGGGCGGAAGTGTAGTCCAGGCGTTCTGCGAGTACATTCGAGTATGCAAAGGTAGTGTCATAACGGGTATATTCAGACAGGAAGCTATAAATTTCATCCGCGTTCAGAGTCGTATTTTTAGACAGTTTCACTTTTGAGATACCGTATTTGGCGCCTTTTTCCTTGCGCTTTGCATTTGCATACTCAGTCTGAAAAGCGTCGGAGTTGATATCCTGATAGTATACGCCGTCTACAGCGTCAGAGCGGCAGTCATTCGCTTCTTTCCAATAGCCTTCACTTCCGGTATAACCTGCGAAACAGGTGGGAATTGGTACGTCCCCTGCGGTAATTCTGCGTCCGCCGCCTATGCCGGTCCGCTTTAACGTTTCATCCAGCACATCCGTTATATCTCCATTGGCGCTCTTTCCGTCATATTCGGCGCTTGCCACGGCAGTCAGGGCGGCGCTTCCAATACTCTCTCCATTTAGATAAACCTGGCTGATGACCAGAATTGGATTAGCTGCGGCCCAGTACTCCAGGGCGGCGCCGCCTTTTCCGTACCCTGCGAGATAAAATTCACCAAAAGTAGAAAATACATTCTGATTATGTATGTTGTTTCCGCTGTTCAGGAAGGCGAATGCCGCCTTCATATAATCCGCTTCATCCGCCGGACTTTTCCAGCTGCCGGCTCCGGGCTCCAGAATAAACAGCCCTTCGCCCTTATTACGGGCCAGGTCAATCCAGCCCTCCTGTTTCAAAAACTCCCACGTATCCACACCATCGGGAACGGCTACCACGGTAAAATAGGAACGGATCGATGCCTCCGGTGCAATATACACACTTACAGTCCTGGCATCGTCCATAATTCCGTTGCCGTTTACATCGATATTTTTCATAAAATATCCGGTTAAAGGCAGCTGGGCGGCCTGTGAAAAGTCCTTTTCCAAGTGTGTCACGCTGTCAAAATCTGCCGCTGTGGCAGCGACGTTCCCTGAATTTCCGCCGCCCTGGACGATTTCGCTTTTAAGAGCCCATTCCTGGTAAAGTTCATCATAAATGGTATATCGGTAGCCGGCCTTGCTGCTTCCGGCAGCTTTTCCGCGGCACTTCAGCTCATAGGATGTACCGTCTTTCTGCTTTGTATGATAAATGAGCTTTCCAGTATCGGAGTCAATCCGGCAGTCGGGGCCGTAATAAGCGGAGTCGCTGAAATACCATCCGTTGAGACGTGTGGTGGAGTGATCGCTCTCGCCCCAGTAGGCATAAAGCTCCGATGGATATCCGGTAAGGCGTATATTTTTGGCTGCCCAGTCAGCGCCTTTGGACGAGGTCATTATTTCCCTGTATTTGGCGACGCTGTCGATATTGTCCGTGTCCTGCTCTCCATCAAAAACCCATACTTTCAAACCCGTTCCGGCAACAGCGGCCCAGTCGTCGTCGTCGTAGCCATAACCAAAGGTGCCGTTCTGACAAATATAAGCATTAATATTAAAATTATAAGTACCTGCGGGAAGTCTATGGGTTTCGCTCTCGTTATTTCCCATTTTTTGATTCATGGGATGATAGGGCTGTCCGGCCAGCGCTTTGATAATAAGGGCAGAGGCCATTGTTCCCCGCGAATTGCCCTGGAGCACGACATTTCCGGTGACGCCGTAGGCATCGATAAAATATTTCATCACATTGACGTCGTCCGCCACAAAATCGTAGATATCAAAATATTCTCCGGGTCCGGCGCTTGACCGGTCATGGATATTGACCACAATAGCTCCTTTGTTCATCCAGGAGGTGGTGGCGGAGTCGTACATTATGCCTGTGCCGTTGTTATCACAGCCGTCTGCGAGCTTCCAGTATGAGATTCCCTGGCCCTGCAGCGTAAAAACGATTCCGGCGGAGGGATCGTACTGCTCCGGTACGTAAAAGTAGCCGCGGACATAATCATCGCCCGTGCCGTCAGACGCCCTTCCCGCTGTGCTGCTCACCCTGATGCCCGCCTGCTCAAAGGAACGGAACCCTTTTTCACCGAATTTCAGGTCAATGGTTTCTGCCCATCGGCCGCCTTCCCTGTATCGGCCGTCGGCATCGTTGGCCAGGCAGGCGGCTGCAGAAGGCTCCTCCCATGCATGACGCAGCTTCAGTTCAAGGCTGGCTCTGGCCTGATAGCCCATTCCTGCAGTATTTGGCAGATATCCATTATCGGCACTGCCGCTGCCGTAATGAATTGCGCCGTTTTCATCACGATACCAGGCGCCGGTGCAATATACGCCAAAGGCGTTCCGCACACGGGCTCCCGCCGGGTTTTCACCGGTATAGACGAGAACATTATCTTCGGTAGCGGCAGTCCCGTTTTCTAGAGTTAAGGTGACTGTCTGACCGTTCACGGCTGCATTTGCAATTTTAATCCTGCCGTAATCCGGGGACAGCGTTCCACGGTCTTCCAGAATATAACTTTCCGCATTAATCCCCGCCAGCCGGACGCCGGCGTTATACGTAACCTCTACCTTCACCAGTCCGGTGCCGTAGACGGTATCATCTGTGTACGCCTGAATGTGCTCTACATCCTCCATAGCAGGACGAGTTTCCTCCTGCGCAGCCAGTGTGCCAGCGCTCAACACTGAAGCGAGCGCCAATCCTGCAAAGACTGAAACCAGAATTTTCCCAGAACCTTTTCGCATAGCTTTTCCTTCTCCTTTCGTGCTCCTTCGTTTTCAAATATCTTTATGATTTGTTTCCTCCTTTCCAGTAGCTGACAGACGGGTGATTTTATTCTGCACGGATCGCAATATGCGTTTTAAATCTTTATCAGAGCATGCCATATGTATAAAATTACTATATTTTTTGTGAAAAAAGCGGTTTGAATATACAAAAAGTATAACATTGGCAAATTTTAATATCCAATGTATAAAATTCATCAAACCATCTATGGAATTCATAATTATTTTTTGGGATAACATTATAATATGAAGAATTCACATCAAAAATTTAAGAGATAATTGAATATATTAAGGAGAGATGCAACAATGAACAACAATATGCGTTTACGCACGTAAAAACGGCAATAACCGCGATAATTTTGTTATTGCCGTTCTTTTACGTATCGCGGAAAGCACATTAAGACTGTAGATGCAATCTTTAACCCCCTGGAAAATCTCTCTGCAAGACCGGCATACCATCCGTAAAGAAAGAGTAAAGGATCGCCGTAAACACTGTACGGCACGAATAAAAATATTATAATAAACTGGCAATGTATTGCGCAATACTATAATCAGCACCTGATAATACACAAAAAGTGAGGATAACTATGACAATTTCTTTGGCAGATTTTCTTTCGCAGCTTACGGCAAGTCCCATTTTGGCCATAACTGTGATTCTGACGCTGGGGGTAATTCTGGTCAATGGCTGGACCGATGCACCCAATGCGATCGCCACCTGTGTTTCCACACAGGCCATTCATCCCAGAGCCGCAATTATCATGGCGGCGGTCTTCAACTTCCTGGGCGTTCTCGTTATGACAATGTTCAATGCCGGAGTGGCATCGACAATATACAACATGGTGGATTTCGGCGGTGATTCAAGGGAGGCGCTGATCGCGCTGTGTGCGGCCCTTTTGTCCATCGTGGCCTGGGCGACGGCGGCCTGGTGGTTCGGCATCCCGACAAGCGAGAGCCATGCCCTCATTGCCGGCGTTTCCGGAGCCGCAATTGCGCTTCACGGAGGCTTGGAGGGAATTAACGCATCCGAATGGATCAAAGTACTTTACGGTTTAGTGCTGTCTACCATACTCGGCTTTGCGATGGGATATCTGACGGCCAAAATCGTCCAGTTTTTATGCAGAGGCGTAGACAGGAACAAGAGCCGGGGCTTCTTTAACAATGCGCAAATAGCCGGAGGCGCGGCCATGGCATTCATGCACGGCGCCCAGGACGGGCAGAAATTTATGGGCGTTTTCATGCTGGGGATTTTTCTGGCCAAAGGCAACGCCGCTGCCGGAGAGTTCAGCATCCCAATTTGGCTGATGATACTCTGCTCTGCCGTGATGGGCCTTGGAACTTCCATTGGCGGCTACAAGATTATCAAGGCGGTCGGAATGGATATGGTGAAACTGGAACGCTATCAGGGCTTTTCTGCCGATTTGGCGGGCGCGGGCTGCCTGCTCCTGTCCTCCCTCACGGGAATTCCGGTATCCACAACCCACACGAAAACCACGGCCATCATGGGAGTCGGGGCGGCCAGACGTCTGTCATCGGTAAACTGGGGTGTTGTAAAGGAAATGGTGATGACCTGGGTGCTCACATTCCCCGGCTGCGGCCTGATTGGATTTTTGACGGCAAAGCTGTTCATCTGGGTATTTTGAGATAGAAGTATGGTAATGAAAGGAGTGCGGTATGGCACAGAAAAAGGGAAATGACTATTTTGCAATGCTTGTAGATAACGTAAATTGTTCCTGTGAGGCGGCGGAGCTGCTGTGGGAAAACCTAAATGAGTATGAATACACGAGTCTTCCGGAAAAGATCCGGGCAATCCATGAGATTGAGCACCGGGGAGATCAGGGAAAGCACAGGCTGATGGAGAAGCTGATGAAAGAATTTCTGCCGCCCATAGAGCGGGAGGACATCATGGCCCTGACAAACATTATAGACGATATGACGGATGAACTGGATGAGGTCTTAAGAAATCTCTATATGTACAATGTAAGAGGGCTGAGGCCCGAGGCCGTGGAATTTGCCGCCCTGATCCGTAAATGCTGTGCTTCCATGAAAGAGATGCTGGAGGATTTCCGCAATTTCCGCCGTTCCTCCACGTTAAAGGAAAAAATCATCACAATTAACCGGCTGGAAGAGGAGGGGGATCAGCTTTACACCAGGGCTGTCCACAGGCTGTACACCGAGGAGAAGGATGCCGTGCAGATTCTGGTCTGGACGATTATTTACGACTGCCTGGAGGAGTGCTGTGACTGCTGCGAGCATGTGGCGGACACCGTGGAGATGGCGATTATGAAAAATACCTGATATTTAAGAGATCTCATAAAGATTATGAGAGGTGGTCCGGTTTTACATGATTCTGACACAACCTTTTCATATTATTGATATCAGTTTCTTTCTCCTTCTGTTAAGATAAGAAACGTACCGCTAAAAAGGCGGAAATAAAGAAGGAGGAATCAATTGGCACAAATAACGTATAAAGACATAAAGAAATCAAAAGAAATTAACGCATATATCGACAAGGGAAACACGACGCTGGGGGTACTTGGATATACGGACCACTCTGCGGTACACGCGGTGAAGGTTTCGGCGATGGCCGGGAAAATCCTGGAACGTTTGGACTATGACGCCCACACCGTGGAACTGGCAAAGATTGCCGGGTATATGCATGATATTGGAAATTGTGTGAACCGTATGGATCACCCTCATTCCGGTGCGCTGATGGCTCATCAGATCCTGAGGGGGCTTGATATGGATTATGAAGACATAGCGGTAATTATAAACGCCATCGGAATGCACGACGAGAAGTCGGGAGGGGCTGTGGATGCGGTGTCCGCCGCTTTAATACTGGCCGATAAAACCGATGTCCGCAGAGACAGGGTCAGGAACAGAAATAAGGCCGCGTTTGATAAACATGACCGTGTCAACTATGCGGTAATTTCATCCTCCCTCGATATCCAGAAGGATAAAAAGACGCTCAAACTGGAACTGGAGCTGGATGAGGGTATCTGTTCTATGATGGATTATTTTGAAATATTTCTGCAAAGGATGCTGATGTGCAGGAGAGCGGCCTCCGTCCTTGGCATGACCTTCAAACTGAATGCAAACGGGAATAAAATCTGCTGATTGGGGCAGCCCGGATGCGGTTTGCCAATCTCTTTTAGTTTGTATTTCTACAAGCGCTAAAGCTTTTATCTACTTTCTCAATCTAAACAGATTTCTTAATTCATCAGATATCCGTAAATTCGGAAATTCCTTTTTCCAGATTCCCAAACCGGTCCACGGATAAAAAGCAGCGAAAAGTACGCCGGACGGACTTTTCATTGCCGGTCAATAAAAAAATGCATCGGCAGCCGGTGGAAAACCCGGTAACCGATGCATTTTAAATTTCTGTTTAATAGCCGTAACCTGATATGTTAAATCAGCACTCGGAAAGAGCGTCCTCATCGGCGATTACAATGACATCCGGATGGAACTGAAGAATGGATGCCGGAACCTTCGGCGTCACAGGTCCGTAAAGAGCTTCCTTTAAAATGGCAGCTTTATCTTTACCGCTTACTGCGAAAATAATCTTTTTACTCCTCATAATCGTTCCGATACCCATTGTGAATGCCTGGCGCGGAACTTCCTCAATGGAGGAGAAGAAGCGCTTGTTGGCTTCAATTGTCATCTCGGTGAGATCGACACAGTGGGTCTGGCCTTCGAAAATATCGGAAGGCTCATTGAAACCAATATGGCCGTCATGTCCGAGGCCGAGAACCTGAAGGTCAACTCCGCCCAGTCCGCGGATTACATCCTCATAGCGGCTGCACTCCGCTTCAGGGTCGTCTGCCATACCGTTTGGAATATTTGTTTGATTGATATCAATATTTACGTGCTGAAACAAGTTGCTGTACATAAAATAATAATAGCTCTGCTCACTGTCTTTGGTAAGTCCCTTATATTCATCCAGATTCGCCGTCTTTACTTCAGAAAAATCCAGATCTCCATTATTGTATTTCTCAACCAGATATTTGTAAGTTCCAACAGGGGTGGAACCGGTGGCAAGCCCCAGTACAGAATCCGGTTTTGTGATGATCTGGGCAGCAATAATATTAGCTGCTTTCCTGCTCATTTCGTCGTAATTTTTAACCTTGTAAATTTTCATGAAAATACCCTCCATACAATATTGTCGCCTCTTTCCAGATTAGAATACCATTTTTAAGTCATAGTTTCAATGCATATCAGCATAAAATAGATAGCAAAGGAGTGATAGCATGTCTAACTATCAGAGACTAATCTCATATATCTATACATACGAAGGAGGGATACGCGGAAAGAACATCGGATTTGCAAAATTGGAAACAAGAGGTAACCAATGCAGAATCACGGTGAATGTCAAAAAGATATTCGTCGGGGGAAATCCGGTAGGAGTATACCTGCTTGCAGGGCAGGATGAGGTCAAGATAGGAACCCTGTTTGCCAGAAACGGCGCAGGGGAATTCAGGGCGGTGGTAAATTCCGCGGATGTGGAAAATTCAGGACACAGCCTGGAAGAATTTTACGGACTCAGTGTCCATGATGTGGAGAGTGCATGGAGATCCTACACAACAATCTGGGAAGATGCGGTAGCTCATGCCGCAGAAGTGGAGCTGGCCGATGTAACATCGGAAAAGGTGACTGAAAAACTGGAAAGCTCGGTAAAAAAACCGGCGATTCTGCAGCACAAGGATAAAGAGCAGGACCTTCTGCCCATTTCCAGGGAAATAGAAGAGGAAATGGACAGGGAAACATCAAAAAAAGAGGCGGAAATACACGAAGCAGCGGTGCGTAAGGCAGAAGAATATAACGCTGCCAGATACGGCAGTGAAAAGGTAGTCTATCTGAGCACGGAAATTCCGAGAAAAAGCCCGGGTGAAGCGCCGCCTGATGAAAACAGAGCGTCGGTATCCGGCCTGCGGGAAATGATCATGTCTCAGGCACAGCAAAGAGACATGGAATCCGTAGAGGAAAACGCTGAGATGGAGACGGCGGACATGAGAGCGGCCGACGCAGGAGTGAGGGAAACCGTTAAGGCCGATGCGGAAGCGGCAGAAGCTGTTAAGGCCGACGCAGGGGCGGTGGAAACCGTCGTGACAGATGCAGAAGCAATGAGAACCGTAAGGGCCGACGCAGGAGCGGTGGAAACCGCAAGGGTCGATGCAGGAGCGATGGAAACCGTAAGGGCCGACGCAGGAGCGGTGGAAACCGTAAGGGCAGACGCAGGAGCGGTGGAAACCGTAAAGGCCGACGCAGAGGCGGCGGAAACAAGGGCGACGGAAGTAAGAGCAGCGGAATCAGAAATGGCAGAAGCCATTGTAACGGGAGCGGCAGAAAATGAAGCCATAGAAACAGTGACGGCAGGAGCATGGCAAACGAAAGCAGGGCCTGTAGAAACCGGAGCGGGAGAAATCAGATTTGCAGACACGAGGGCTGCCAGGGTGTTTGGAACGGAAGCCGCGGCGCCGGTAATGTTTGAAGCAAGAGCCGCGGAAGCCGGTACGGCTCAGGCGGAGGCATCAGAGGAAAGAACTGCCGAAATCAATGTGCCGGGAGCCGGGACATTTGCTTCCGGCGCGGCGGGACAGGAGCCGGCGGCGCCTGTGTCCGGCGGCAGCGTGGCGGATATGATGGAGGCCGAGTATGTATCGGCGGTTGACGGACTGGAAACGGCCCAGGAATTCATCGAACCCCAGCGTCCGGTGATGATGGAGCCGGACAGAAAACAGGAACAGCCGCAGGAAAACGGCAGAACTACAGTCCGTTCCCCTGGTGTGCAGATGCAGGGAACGGGAAGAACGGCGGTCCGTTCATCCGGCATGATAATGCAGGAAACCGGCAGACAGATGCAGCCCGGACAGGAGAGAGGCGGCCGCGGACAGCAGAGATACGGCGCACAGCGCAGGGGTATGCAGACGGGCGCGCTCAGACAGGAAACACTGAAGCCTGAATCACTGAGTCCTGAAACACAAAAACCTGAATCATCAAGAACTGAAACACTAAGATCTGAGACGCTAAGATCTGAAACACCAAGACCTGAATCACCAAGACCCGAAGCACTAAGACCCGAAGCACTAAGACCCAAAGCACTGAGACCCGAAACGCCAAGACCCGAAACACCAAGACCTGAAGCGCTGAGACCCGAAACACCGGAACCCGCAGCAGAGGCAAATCCCATAGCCCAGGAGGCGCAGCCGGTAGTAAAAGAGGCTGTTCCGCCATCCGGCGTTTCGGCTCCGTTTAAGGATCTGAGCGATACATGCAACGAACAGGAAGTATGGGAAACCATGAGGAAAAAATATCCGAAAATACTTGCGTTCGACTATGCCGACGGCTGTGAGGTCCTTACCATCAAACCGCAGGATATCGGACTTCTCCCAAGGGAGGAATGGGTATACGGCAGCAACAGTTTCCTGCTCCACGGGTATTATAATTACCGCTACCTGATTCTTGCGAGGCTGAACAATCCGGATGGGAAAGCCAGATATCTGCTGGGAGTTCCGGGCCATTATCTCAGCAATGAGAAATACATGGCATCCATGTTCGGCTTTTCCGACTTTGTCCTGGCCAAAAAACAGCCGCCCAGGGACGGCCGTTTCGGATACTGGTATACGGATATAAAGATAGGCGATTAAAAGACAGATTACTGCAGCCATGATAACCGGCGGCAGACATAGTATGTATTATATTAATAATCTACGCCTCTCAATGAAACGGAGGGCACATAGGGGGCGACAATTCCGGCAAAATGCAGCAATTCCTCTTTACTGCAGGCTGAAAACCCGGGAATCAGCACATTCTCGGAGTCTTTATAGCTCTGCAGGAAATAGGCGGAGGCCCCGGAAAGCCATTCCCCAATCTCTTTAAAATCCTCTTCCCTGTGAAGTTCTCTCACAACCGTGGTGCGAAATTCACAGGGAACCGTATTTTTCAGCAGAAAATCAACACTCTTTTCTATCAGAGACAGGTCGAGGCCGGGCAGACCGGCAGTCTTTCCGTATCCGGTCCGGCCTGACTTAATGTCCATAGCCACATAATCCAGCAATTTTTTTTCACAGAGATCGATCAGCACATCCGGCCTGTAACCGTTCGTATCTAATTTCACAAGAAGTCCAAGCTCCCTTATTTTCCTGATAAACGGTTCCAAATCGCGGTGCAGAGTAGGTTCGCCGCCCGTGATGCAGACGCCCTCCAGAATGCCGGCTCTTTTTTTTAGAAAATCCAATACCTCTTTTTCCGAAAATACCTCATTTCCGCCCTCCAGGAGATCGCTGTTATGGCAGAACGGACACCGGAAATTGCATCCGCCCAGGAATACGGTGGCAGCCACATGCTGCGGGTAATCCAGTAAAGTTGTCTTTAAAAGCCCGGAAATAATCATGATTCCATATCCTTTCAAAATGCCGTACAGCCCGGGACAAGATGCCCCGACGGCGGGATTTTATTGGTACACGGACAATTATAGTACGAAATTCCGGTATGTGCAACTTGCCAAAGAGGAGGATGGTTTGTATACTTATTAGTGTAATAACGGAAAAAATCAGACGGAACATCAGATGGAGCGAAAAATGAAAATGACCGACGATGAAAAATATATGAAAGCGGCGATCCGCGAGGCAAAAAAAGCGTATGCACTGGGAGAGGTGCCGATCGGCTGTGTTATTGTTTACGAGGGGAAAATAATCGGAAGGGGTTATAACAGAAGAATTGTGGACAAGAACGTCCTGTCCCACGCTGAGATAAATGCCGTCAGGAAGGCGTGTAAAAAGATGGGCGACTGGCGGCTGGAGGGCTGTACAATGTATGTGACACTGGAACCGTGCCCCATGTGTGCAGGGGCGATCGTCCAGGCCCGCATTCCCAAGGTGAAGATAGGTTCCATGAATCCCAAGGCCGGATGCGCCGGTTCGGTGATGAACCTGCTGGATGAAAAAGGATTTAACCACCAGGTGGAAATGGAGACGGGGCTTTTAGGGGAGGAATGCTCGCAGATGCTGAAGGAATTCTTCAGGGAACTGAGGAAGAAGGGCAAAGAAAAGGCCAAAAGTGAATGAAAAAGCCCGCCGGGCAGGATCGCACTGCGGCGGAGAGAAATTATGCCGCTAAAGCGACCCGCCGCAGGCGGAGAATCCCGCCGGCGGGATTCTCTGTTCTAATGAAGAGCCTGACTGCGGATAAATGCAGATTCTTAATTACATGGATTCCATGTTCATTTACATAATTACCTTAATCCAGCCTTCCGGTGCCTCGATATGGCCCATCTGGATGCCGGTCAAGGTATCGTAGAGCTTCTGTATGGACGGACCCATCTTCTCCATACCGCTTGGGAAACAGATTTCCTTGCCGTGATCCACGATCTTGCCGACCGGAGACACAACGGCTGCCGTACCGCAGAGGCCGCATTCCGCGAAATCTTTCACCTCGTCCAGGAATACCTCCCTCTCCTCGGTCTCCATGCCCAGATATTCCTTTGCAACATAAAGGATAGAGCGGCGTGTGATGGACGGAAGGATGCTGGAAGACTTTGGCGTAACCAGTTTATTGTCTTTTGTTACAAAGATCAGGTTTGCACCGCCTGTCTCTTCAATCTTCGTTCTTGTCTGCGGATCCAGGTAGACATTCTCGTCGAATCCGTTCTTATGCGCATCCACGATTGCATGGAGGCTCATCGCATAGTTCAGTCCTGCTTTGATATGGCCGGTTCCGTGTGGAGCGGCGCGGTCAAAATCACTGACACGGATCGTAATCGGTTTTGCGCCGCCCTTAAAGTATGGTCCTACCGGGGTGGCGAAGATGCGGAACTGGTATTCGCTGGCCGGTTTTACTCCGATAACGGAATCAAAACCGAACATATACGGACGGATGTAAAGGCTTGCGCCGGAACCGTACGGCGGAACGAAAGCTGCGTTGGCTTCCACTACCTTTGCAACCGCTTCCACAAAGCGTTCCTTCGGGAAAACCGGCATTTCAAGGCCTTTTGCAGAATTCTCCATACGCTCTCCGTTTAAATCGGGGCGGAATGTTACAATGTGGCCGTCTTCCGTGGTGTAGGCCTTTAAACCTTCAAAACATGTCTGAGCGTACTGGAGCACGCCTGCACATTCGTTTAATACAATATTTGCGTCTGTCGTCAGGACGCCCTCGTCCCAGGCGCCGTCCTTAAACTGTGAAACATAGCGGTAGTCGGTCTGAATATAGCTAAAGCCGATATTTGCCCAATCAAGATTTTTCTTTTCCATAGCGATACTCCATTCTTGTTTATTGAACTGGTGTTAACGTGTTACAGTAATAAATAATGGTTTGCCCCTATTATAATAACATCTGGCTCACGTTGCAAGATTATGTGCTGAAAAAACTGAAAAACTGCTTCCAACCGGCGGGGCGATATCTTTTTTCTTATTATAAAGGGTTTTGACGTAAATATAAAATGCTATCTGGGCATATTTGCCATGTTATTTTGTTATACCTCGGTTTGGAGAGAAAACAGGCGAAAACCGCTGGTTACCGCTCACACCGCATTGCGCTGCGGACGGTAACAACCGCTATAACAGTTGGAAGCTTAAGCGGTTGTGGCTTGACAAAAAGTCGGCCTCCATGTATACTTAACTAGCTGAAGATTTCACATCATCAGCCATAATCAAGTTATAAAGTTTCCGCACTAGCCGGGGAGTTAGCGGTGCCCTGTACCTGCAATCCGCTACAGCAGGGGTGATGTCCTCGCCGAGGGCGTTTTGTTGCAGAGCTGCCCCTTGTAAGTGGCGTTGAAGTCTGGGTCTTACGCAACAGGAATCTGTGAACCGTGTCAGGGCAGGAATGCAGCAGCACTAAGCAGAAGCTCTTGTGTGCCGTGAGGCTGCCTGGACGGAGTTAACTGCGAGGGTAACGTTTGTGACATACGTTCGAAGCGGGATGTGCGGATTTAATATATTTTAATATCATAATTTTTGTGTCAATGACAAGCTGTTCCGGTTGGAACGGCTTTTTTTAAATTCATAGAAAAATTAACGTTAAATTTTTCTGTATACAAGGGGTTACACCTTACAGAATCCATTGTCATTTCTACCTGAATATGATAATCTTTGGAGGATCACTGTGCGCTGGACGGTATATGGGTATTGATGCCGGATGAGGAGCATTTGGAGGAAGAAAATGATTGCTTTAGTAGTGGCATATGCAAAAAATCATGTCATAGGAAAAGACGGCCGTATTCCCTGGAATATTGACGGGGAAAAGAAGCGGTTTAAGAATTTAACGGTAAATCATGTTGTCATCATGGGCAGGAAAACCTATGAAGAAATCGGCAGGCCTCTGCCCAACCGGACAACAATTGTGATTTCGAAGACGAAAGATTTTACCGCTGAGAACTGTCAAACAGCCAAATCACTGCAGGAGGCCATCGCACTTGCCGGTGACAACGATATTTATATCTCAGGCGGAGCCGGTATTTACGAGGAATCCTTACCGCTTGTTGAAAAAATGTACATTACGGAAATTGATGCCGATGTGGAGGGGGATACATTTTTCCCTGAGTTTGATGAGGAATTATTTGTTAAGGAGATAGAACGGAGGGTTGACGGTGACATTCCGTATACCTTTCTGACTTATACAAAAAAATCATAATTTTAGGAACAGTGCCGGACAGGCACCTTTGTATGGAGGGGATTACAATGGATAAAGAAAAAATCAAAGAAGGGGTCAGGCTCATTCTCGAAGGAATTGGGGAAGATATCAACAGAGAAGGGCTTTTAGAGACTCCGGACCGGATTGCCAGGATGTATGAAGAACTGGCTGCCGGATACACCGACGACGCGGCGGCGCATCTGAAGAAGAGATTCCATGTGGACAGCAATGATATTGTTATGGAAAAGGATATTCATTTTTACTCTTTCTGCGAGCACCATATGCTGCCTTTCTACGGAACGGCAACCATTGCCTACATTCCGGACGGGGAGGTTGTCGGGTTGAGTAAAATAGCAAGGACGCTGGAGGTATATGCGAAACGTTTCCAGCTTCAGGAACGCCTGACGGCCCAGATTGCGGACGCCTTTATGAAAGAATTGAACCCGAAGGGCGTAATGGTACGCATTGAAGCGGAACATATGTGCATGACGATGCGCGGAATCAAAAAGCCCGGAGCGAAAACGGTGACGATTGTCACAAGAGGTGCGTTTGACGAAAGTGAGATGCTGCAGAACCGTTTTTACCAGATGCTGGAACGGAGATAAGTGCGGAACTATGGAACGGATTAATCGAATCTGCCGCCATCCTCTTTGGAAGGAAAGCGTGGCTGAAATACAGAGACTGGAAGAAAAGCGGATCTTTTGCAGGCATAATCCGGCCCATTATCTGGATGTAGCCCGAATCGCTTATATTGAAAACCTGGAAAAGAATGTCGGCATATCAAAAGAAGTCATCTATGCGGCGGCTCTGCTTCACGACATTGGTAGACACCGCCAATATCTGGAGGGGATACCGCATGAAGAGGCCGGCGCCGTGCTGGCGGATCAGATCCTAAGGGACTGCGGCTTCACGGAAACGGAGCAGAAAGAAATCATTTCCGCAATTTCAGAACACCGGACACAGGAGGCGGCAGGGAAAGATAATCTGCAGGGCTTAATTTACCGGGCGGATAAGAGTTCCAGAAGCTGTCTGTTCTGCAATGCGTTTGATGAATGCAACTGGAGCACGGAGAAGAAAAACATCACATTGAATATCTAAATACAGGGGAATGCTATCATGATGAAAATTGGAAACCGAATATTTGATGTAGAAAATGACTGTTATATCATGGGAATTTTAAATGTCACACCCGACTCTTTTTCCGACGGCGGAAAGTGGAATGACATTGAAAAAACAAAAAAACATACGGCCGATATGATCGAAGAGGGCGCGGCAATTATTGATATCGGAGGAGAGTCCACTCGGCCGGGGCATGTGCAGATCAGTATCCAGGAGGAAATTGACCGGGTTGTGCCCGCGATTGAAATGATAAAGAAGAATTTTGATATTCCGGTGTCCATCGACAGTTATAAGGGCCGGGTTGTGGAAGCCGCCTTAAAAGCGGGAGCCGATATGGTCAATGATATCTGGGGGCTGAAATACGACCGGAAAGTGGCGGATTTGATTGCCCGGTATCAGGTCCCGTGCTGTCTGATGCATAACCGGGAAAAAGCGGATTACGGCCAATTCATGGACGATATGTGCAGGGACATGCGAGAATCGCTCGCCATTGCAAAAGAGGCGGGAATCGCCGACAGTCAGATTATTTTAGACCCCGGGGTGGGATTCGGTAAAACCTATGAAAATAACCTGACGGCGATCAACCAACTGGAAAAGTTGGCGGCGCTCGGCTATCCTGTTCTTCTGGCAACCTCCAGGAAGTCCGTGATTGGCACGGCGCTTGATTTGCCGACGGATCAGAGAGTCGAGGGGACGATTGTCACAACGGTTCTGGGAGTGCAGAAAAAAGCGGCGTTTATCCGCGTCCACGACATCAAAGAGAATTTACGGGCAATCCGTATGACGCAGGCTATCATGAGAGAGGGAAGGAACTAAAATGACGAAAGCATTTTATTGCGACGAAATACATATTGAAGATCTGGAAGTATATGCGAACCACGGCGTTTTTCCGGAGGAGACAAAACTTGGACAGAGGTTTCTGGTTTCCCTTACAATGTATGTCAATACCAGACATGCCGGAAGAACGGACTGTCTGGAAAATTCCATAAATTACGGCGACGTATGCATTTTTATAACCCGCTATATGAAAGAGAATACATATAAATTAATTGAAGCGGCCGCCGAAAATCTGGCCGAAGCACTTTTTAAACAATATTCCCTGCTGCACGGCGTTACGCTGGAGCTGAAAAAACCGTGGGCGCCGATCGGACTCCCCCTCAAGACCGTTTCCGTAAAAATCACCCGTTTCTGGCACACCGCTTATATCGGGCTTGGTTCTAATATGGGAGATAAAAAAGGATATCTGGATCAGGCGGTACAAGCATTGAATGAGCTTTCCGGCTGCCATGTGGAGAAAGTGTCCTCCTACCTGGTGACGGAGCCTTACGGCGGGGTGGAGCAGGACGACTTCCTGAATGCCTGCCTGATTTTAAAAACGCTTTTATCACCGCAGGAATTATTGGAATCCCTTCATGAGATTGAGCAGGACGCCCATCGCGAGCGCATTGTCCATTGGGGGCCAAGAACGTTGGATTTGGATATTTTAATGTATGATGATATGATTCTGGAAACCGATGAACTTATTATTCCGCATGTGGAGATGCATCTGCGCGATTTTGTTTTAAAACCTTTACAGGAAATTGCACCCAATAAAAGACATCCGGTTTATCAGAAAACAATGACACAATTGCTGAACGGGCTGAAATAATACGGCACAACAGACGGGACCGCACAGGAGGGTTATCCTCCGGTGCGGTTCTCTGTATTTCCCTGCGGGCGATTTCCCGTAAGGCGCTGTCAAACCTCATTCTTTACCGGAAAAGAGTAAGGCGGAGTAAAGAAGATCGTAAAGAAATTTTCCTTGCCCACGGAACATGATTGTATTATAATTACAAAATGGGTATATTGTAACCTGAGATCGGTCTGTTATTACGGATGGTGGAAGGATGAAAATACAGTGTTAAGAAAGGGTGTGTCATTCATGAAGAGAATTGGTATGCTGACCAGCGGTGGAGACTGCCAGAGCCTGAATGCAACAATGCGCGGCGTGGCGAAGGCTCTGTATAAAATGTATGACGACGTTGAGATAGTAGGTTTTGAAGATGGCTACAAAGGACTGATGTATGCAGACTACAGAATTATGAAACCGTCGGAATTTTCGGGAATACTGACAAGAGGCGGCACCATTCTAGGCACATCCAGGCAGCCGTTTAAACTGATGAGGACTCCGGATGAGAACGGTTTAGACAAAGTGGCTGCGATGAAACATACTTATTATAAATTAAAACTCGAATGTCTCGTGGTGCTTGGCGGCAACGGAAGCCAGAAGACGGCCAACCTGCTCAGGGAGGAGGGGCTGAACATTGTTTCCCTTCCGAAGACGATCGACAATGACCTGTGGGGGAGCGAGCTGACGTTCGGCTTTCACAGCGCCGTCGAAGTAGCGACCAATGCAATCGACTGCATTCATACAACTGCGGCTTCCCATGGCCGTGTTTTCATTGTAGAGATAATGGGACATAAAGTAGGATGGCTGACCCTCTATGCGGGAATCGCAGGAGGCGCGGACATCATTTTAATCCCCGAGATTCCCTACGACATTGACATTGTCGTGGAGGCCATCAAGGGCAGGGTGAGGAGCGGTAAGAATTTTACCATCCTGGCGGTGGCGGAAGGCGCTATTTCCAAGGATGATGCGGCGCTCACCAAGAAAGAGCTGAAAGAAAAGAAGAAGAACGGCCAGGTTTATCCATCGGTGGCATACGCACTGGGCGCTCAGATCGAGGAGAAAACAGGCCAGGAGATACGCGTCACGGTTCCGGGACATATGCAGAGAGGCGGAGAGCCCACCCCGTTTGACCGTGTTATTTCCACGCGCCTCGGAGCGGCGGCCGCTCAGATGATTGCGAATGAAGAATATGGTTATATGGTTGCTTTGAATGACAGCCAGATTACCAAGGTGCCGCTGGAAGAGATCGCAGGCAAGCTTAAGACGGTCGATCCGAATAGCGATATAGTCAGAGAAGCCAAGTCTGTGGGAATCAGCTTCGGCGACGAATAGTAAGGAACAATGAAGGAGCAGAGGGTTCATGTCGTATACAGCGTTATACAGAAAGTGGAGGCCGGTCTCATTTAATGAGGTTAAAGGCCAGGACCACATTGTAAAGACATTAAAAAACCAGATAACGTCGGGACGAATCGGACACGCCTATCTGTTCTGCGGAACGCGGGGAACAGGTAAGACCAGTATTGCAAAGATATTTGCAAAGGCCGTGAACTGTGAGACTCCGGTCGATGGAAGCCCCTGCGGTGAATGTGAGATGTGCCGTCAGATATCTTCGGGCGCATCACTGAATGTGGTGGAAATTGATGCGGCATCCAACAACGGTGTGGAGAATATCCGTGATATCCGCGATCAGGTACAGTATCCGCCGACGGAGGGACGCTACCGTGTTTACATCATCGATGAGGTTCATATGCTGTCCATCGGGGCGTTCAATGCCCTTTTAAAGACACTGGAGGAACCGCCGTCCTATGTTATATTTATCCTGGCCACAACGGAGGTCCACAAGATCCCGATCACGATTCTGTCGCGGTGCCAGAGATACGATTTTAAGAGAATTACGATTGATACCATTGCAGCCCGTCTTCATGAGCTGACCCAGGCCGAGGAGATCGACGTCGATGAGAAAGCGCTGCGGTATGTGGCCAAAGCGGCGGACGGCTCCATGCGAGACGCGCTGAGCCTGCTGGATCAGTGCACGGCGTTCCATTTTGGGGAAAAACTTACCTATGACAATGTACTGGAAGTGCTGGGAGCTGTCGATAACAGCGTATTCAGCAGTCTGTTCAGGGCGGTCACGGCAGGTGACACTAAGGGCTGTATTTATAAGATAGAAGAGATGATTATCCAGGGACGCGATCTGACACAGATGGTGAATGATTTCGTCTGGTATATGAGAAATCTTCTGATTGTGAAGACAACAGATGATGCGGAAGATATGCTGGATATGTCGTCCGAGAATATTGCCTTGTTAAAGGAAGAGGCGGATATGACGGACGGCGAGACACTGATGAGGTACATCAGGATATTCTCGGAGCTGTCGGGGCAGCTGCGCTATGCCAGCCAGAAGCGCGTCCTGGCGGAGATTGCATTTATAAAGCTGACAAGGCCGTCGATGGAACAGAATCTCGATTCCGTTCTCCAGCGGCTTAACATGATAGAGAAGAGAATGGATGAACTTCCATCCGGTCTGCCCGATCTGGCTGCGCTTGCGGCATTGGGAGCCGGTTCCGGACAGGAAGGCGCGGCAGAACAGCAGAAACCGGGCAAAGCGGAAGAACCGGCTAAAACCGTTTCACTTCCCAAGGCCCAGTATGAAGATTTAATGCTGATGCGCGGCGAATGGCAGAAGGTTTCCAGGATGATGGGAGGCGCGGTCCGCGTGGCTCTCAGGGATACGGAGGTGGAGCCGGCCGGTGACAGTTGTCTCTGCATTGCATTCAGCGACGCCGGAAACTTTTCCATCGTAAACCGTGAGTCGGTAATGCAGGAATTAAAAGAGGCGGTGGAGAAAAACTATGGTAAGAGCATAGATTTCAAGGCAAGCCTGAACGATTCCGGTAAAAAGTCGGCAACGCTCTATGTGAGCGACGAAGATTTAAAAGTCATTCACGATGATATTGTAGTGGAAGACTGACAGGACAGGATCACAGATAATCCGATTTGCGGAGAGGAACATCAGGGTGTACCGGTTCCCGGCAGACCGGATTTTGAGATAAAAAGCATAAAACAAGTATATTATAAAAGATGATCAATAATCAGGAGGATGAACACCATGGCAAAGCGTGGCGGTTTTCCAGGCGGAATGCCTGGCAATATGAATAATTTGATGAAGCAGGCACAGAGGATGCAGCGGCAGATGGAAGAGACAACAAAAGAGCTGGAAGAAAAGCAGTATACTGCTTCCGCGGGCGGCGGAGCCGTAGCGGTTACCGTATCCGGCAAAAAAGAAGTTGTGTCTGTTAAACTTTCAGAAGAAGTTGTGGATCCGGAGGATATTGAGATGCTCCAGGATCTGATCGTTGCGGCAACCAATGAGGCATTCCGCCTGGCGGAAGAGGAGAGCAGCGCAGCGATGTCAAAACTGACAGGCGGTTTAGGCGGCCTGGGAGGCGGTTTCCCGTTCTAAATTATGGATTATTACAGCAATCAGATTACGAAATTAATAGAGGAGCTGTCAAAGCTGCCCGGTATCGGGAGCAAGTCGGCTCAGCGCCTGGCCTTTCATATCATCAATATGCCGCCGGAGCAGGTGGAACGCCTGTCCACGGCCATGATTGACGCAAAGCACAACGTGCGCTACTGCAGTGAGTGCTTTACGCTGACGGATAAAGAACTGTGTCCTATTTGCAGCAGTGACAGGCGGGATCACGCCACCATCATGGTGGTGGAAAATACAAGAGATCTGGCGGCCTATGAGAAGACCGGCAAATATGAGGGAGTTTACCATGTACTCCACGGGGCGATATCCCCCATGCTCGGAATAGGGCCGAATGATATCAAATTGAAGGAACTGATGACCCGTCTTCAGAAAGCCGAGATCAATGAGGTGATCATAGCGACCAACTCCAGTCTGGAAGGCGAGACGACGGCCATGTACATCAGCAAACTGATTAAGCCTACCGGAATCAAGGTTACAAGAATCGCCAGCGGGGTACCCGTGGGCGGAGATTTGGAATATATTGACGAGGTTACGCTGCTCCGGGCTCTTGACGGACGGACGGAACTGTAAGGATTAAAAGTCGTCCGCACCGCGCGGACGGTTAGGAGATGCAAAAGAGATGGATAAGTACGAGTTTAACATCAAAGTTGAACAGATTAAAAAACTGGTAAACAAAGGTGACTATGAAACCGCCATGAAAATTGCAGACACCATAGACTGGAGAAGGGTGCGCAGCACAAGCCTGCTTACCACAATCGCCCAGGTTTATGAGAGGAATGCAGAGTATCAGGATGCCAAGGATATTTTACTCCTTGCATTTGAGCGCGCGCCAATCGGCAAAGGGCTGTTATTTAAACTTACGGATCTTGCCCTGAGGGAGGGTAATGTCCCGGAGGCCGAGGCATACTACAGGGAGTTCTGTGATTTGGCCGTGGATGATCCGAGGCAGAATCTGCTCCGTTTCCTGATTCTGGAAGCAAAGGGAGCGACCACGGAACAGCTGATCCATTCCCTGGAGAAATACTGCCAGGAAGAACTGGATGAAAAGTGGATGTACCATCTGGCGGAGCTGTATCAGCAGGCCGGTATGGAGAGCCAGTGCGTCAGCATGTGCGACAGGATTATGCTGATGTTCGGTCTGGGCAAATACGTGGATAAGGCCATGGAACTAAAGCTGCAGTTTGCCCCTCTGACAAAATATCAGATGGATCTGGTGGAAAACAGAGAGAAATACGAAGAAAAACTGCGTGCTGTGGAAGAGAAGTACAACAGCAGGACATTCAAAAGAGAGCCGGATGAAGATGAGTACTACGATTCCGAGGATGCGGAGGATGCCGACATGGACAGCCGGGATATGGGTGAGCGCGGCAGAAGAAACCGTGAGATGGACAGAGACCGTTCGGACGACTATGATATGAATGACGAAGATTATGACATGGATGACAATGAAGTGACGGATGAGCGCGATATGGATGATGACGGACAGCGCTATCCGGATGAGAGAAGTTTTCTGGAAGACGATCTCGTTTCCAGTCTCCATGAGGCCCGGGCAGAGGAAGAACTGGCCAGGGAAATGTCACGTATGGAACCATACGATGAGGAAGAGAGCGGTTCATTTGGCGAGACAAGAATTTTAGACAATATCCGTGATATTAAAGAATACAGACTTTCAGGACATGCGGGACTGGAAGAGGACGAACTTGCTTCGGCCCAGGCGGCTGCGTCGGACGAACCTGTCATTAACCGGTTTGAGGAAGAAGAGGAGACCATTGTGGAGGATTGGGATCTGGAGCCGGATGACGACCAGAGCAATCATCTGATGATCGAGGCGGAAGATCCTGAAAAGGGACTTGTGCTTGCCCTTGAATCACTTAAAAAGATCCACCGTGAACTTGGAACCAAAAACCCGGTGGCTAAGATCAGCGGAGATAACCTGAATAAGAAGGGTATCTTTGCGGTTGCGGAAAGACTTGCAGGAAAAGATTTGGTGGTTGAAAGAGCCGGTGATCTGGATCGCATTACGATCGGAGAACTGAGCGAACTGATGGAACAGGATAATACAGGGATGATTGTAGTCCTGATTGATACACCTGCCAGGATGGAGAGGATGCATAACAGCTATCCGTCCCTGGCAGGAAAATTCCAGTATATCGGCTGTGAAGGCGCAGCAGATGCTCATTACGGCTCGGACCGGAACGAGAAATCGGAGGCGGAAAAGGCGCATGAAGAAGAGCTTTTGAGACTTCAGGCTGATCGTGAGGCCGAGGCGGCAAGAAGACGTCTGGCAGAGCGCGAAGAAGAGATCAGACGCCAGGCAGCCCGCGATGCGGAAGATGCCAGAAGACTTCAGATGGAACGTGAAGAGGAGGCCAGACGCCAGGAAGAAGAAAGCAGACGTCTTGCCGAATATGAAGCTGAGGAGGCAATGCGCCAGGCTGAATACGAGGCGGCTAATGCGGCACAGCAGCAGGCGGAACTGGAAGCAGACGAGGCCAGACGCCAGGCGGAGTATGAGGAAGATTTAGAAAGACGCCGCCAGGAGATGGAAGAAAATGAGCACCGTTATCAGTATGAGTCCGGGGATGACGCGGACGAAGAGCCGGAAGAACCGGATGACGTTGATTACCAGGATGAGCCGGAAGAGGCATATCCGCGTGATCCGGATGACGGAAGCGAGATGGACGTGGAGGAATTTGCCCAGTATGCGTGCAAGTATGCCACAGAGATCGATTGCAGCATTTCAGGCAAAAGCATGCTCGCCCTGTACGAGAGGGCTGAGATGATGGAGGAGGACGGAGTGCCTCTTACAAAAGCCAATGCTGAGGATCTGATAGAGGAAGCGGCAGACAAGGCGGAAAAACGTTCATTTGGAGGTATGTTCTCTTCCAAGTACGATAAAGACGGTCTGCTGATATTAAAGGAAAAGCATTTTTTTGACTAGAGGATGCCGTTGAGAATATCCGCAGTCAAGTGCCGTGCACGGACTGCGGGAATGATTTTACGGACATGTTCCGGTATATGGTAAGGAAAGCAGGCGCTGCAGGGGGAATTGATACTGCAGCGCCCTTCTCTTTCATGGCGGCGGAACACATCAGGAAAAGAGGCAATAATGGAAAACTGGTTATCGATTGCAGTTGCGGTCTATTTGATCGGGATGGTGCTGTACGGCCATTACAAAGGGTTTATCAAGCTGGCCGTGTCGGCGGTTGCCCTGATCATCACCTTTGCGGCCATACACGTCGCAATGCCGCAGGTAACGGACTTTTTGAAAAACAATACCAAGATCTACAGCGCTTTCGAAGAGAGCATGATGGAGGCGATGAAGATAGAGGAGAGCGCCGATTCGGAGGAACCGTCGGGACAGCGTACTATTATAGAAGGGCTGGAGCTGCCAAAGCAACTGAAAGAGGCCCTGCTGGAGAATAACAACAACGAAGTCTATAAAGTGCTGGGGGTGGAAACATTTACTCAGTATATAGCAAGCTACCTGGCAAACAGCATTATCAACATTATCGGTTTCCTGGTTCTGTTTGTTGTCGTTTTCGCTGCGCTGAATATTATTACGGTATGGCTGGACCTGGTGGCAAAGCTGCCGATTCTGTCGGGAATCAATAAGATAGCCGGAGGTTTTCTGGGAGGAGCGGAGGGATTGATCTTTTTATGGATTATCTGTCTCTTTGTCACGGCTTTCTCAGGAACGGCGGGAGGAAAGGCATTAATACAACAGATCGAGAGCAGTGCACTTCTTTCTTATATATACGATCATAATCTTTTGAGCAGTTTTGTCATGACGGTAGTCAAAACGATCTTATAGCATTCGGTTTATTAAGAAGATAAAAAGGTTCTATACAAAATAAAAAATAGATATAATTACAACAAAAGATACAATAAGAGCAAAATAACGAGAAAACAGAAAAAGACAGACGAAACACCGCACCACAAAATATAGGATATGTGCGGAAAAAATGGCATATCTGGTGGTGCGGCGAAAAAGATAAAAATTGATCGAAAAAAAGCTACAAATTCTATTGACATTTTATGGCACAAGTGGTATATTTTAGTTCCAACGTAATTAACGCGTTGGAACACAACTTCAGAAATCAAATCAGTCTTTCATTATCAAAGGAAGTTTCAGGAATGAATCCGTGAATCCCCTCCAGGTAAAAGAAGCAAAACAGTTTGAAAAAAGTGTTGACACTGATTAAGAGTTGTGATATGATATTCAAGCTGCTGAAAACGAGCAGCGGTTCAAAAAAAAGAAATACAAAGAAATAAAAAAAGTTGTTGACAAACAAAAGCAATTATGGTAAGATATAAAAGTTGCTGCTGAGAACAAAAACACAGCGTACAACAACAAAGAACCTTGAAAACTGAACAGTATGTAAAACCTTGAAAATTCTTAA
>NZ_URHZ01000078.1 GCF_900547735.1 uncultured Clostridium sp.
CTCCCTCTCACCATCCCGAACCCCGACCGTCCCGGCGGCGTTCTCATTCCTCAACAAAATCCCCATTAAAAAAAGCCGGACCGCAAAGCGGAGATACTCCCCGCTTCGCGTTCCGGCTCTTTCCAAGCCTTATCTGTTATTTAGTTTAAAATCACCTGTTCTGTTTCTTTATCAAAAATATGTACTTTCGCCATATCCAGTGCAAATTCAACCGTGTCGCCGGGACGTGCGGTTGTCCTTGGGTTTACTCTGGCCGTACAGCTGCTCTCATCCACATCGAAGTACAGGAATACTTCTGCGCCCAGCATCTCGTATACACGGATCGATGCTTTGATCGTGGAACCTGCCGCCGCTTTGACCGCTTCCTCCTCGTCATGCAGATCTTCCGGACGGATACCCATGGTCACTTCCTTGCCGATATATCCCGCATCTTCCAGCGCTTTGCCCTTGTCGGCCGGGAGTACGATGGTATTGCCTGCAAACGACAGGGTCACGTCGGAGCCGGACTTGCCGACTGTGGAATCTAAAAGGTTCATCTGCGGAGCTCCGATAAAGCCTGCAACGAACTTGTTGGACGGTTTGTCGTAAAGGTTCTGAGGCGTATCCACCTGCTGAACGACACCGTCTTTCATAACGACGATTCTGGTTCCCAGTGTCATGGCCTCTGTCTGGTCATGAGTAACGTAAATGATGGTCGTTCCCAGTCTCTGATGAAGTTTGGAGATCTCAATACGCATCTGTCCCCTCAGTTTGGCATCCAGGTTGGACAGCGGCTCGTCCATCAAAAAGACCTTTGGATTACGCACAATAGCACGCCCCATCGCCACACGCTGCCTCTGTCCGCCGGAGAGTGCCTTCGGCTTACGATCCAGCAGGTGGGAAAGATCCAGGATTTTTGCTGCTTCCTGTACCAGACGGTCAATCTCATCTTTCGGCATCTTTCTAAGCTTTAGGCCAAACGCCATATTATCGTATACGGTCATGTGGGGATATAACGCATAGTTCTGGAAAACCATGGCGATATCTCTGTCCTTCGGTTCCACATCATTCATCAGTTTTCCATCAATATAAAGTTCACCCGAAGTAATGTCTTCCAGACCGGCAATCATGCGGAGTGTCGTAGACTTACCGCAGCCGGAAGGTCCTACAAAGATGATAAATTCTTTATCTGCTATTTCCAGGTTAAAATCTTTAACGGCTACAAAGCCGTTGGGATATTTTTTTGTTACGTTCTTAAGTGATAAACTGGCCATTCTTCCTGTTCCTCCTGTTTCAACTGCATCATCACGATATCTTTTCTCATTCGGTATGCATCTATCCTACCATGTCTTCGTTTTCCAGACCATGTTTTAAATGTCACAAAATCATTTCCCCGTTTTGAGCATTTTGTATATACAGCAAAAAAAGTGTTCAAAATGTCAAATTAAATTCGCCTCATTCCGATGATTCCGTTTAAATTTGGTAGAATTGTTTAAATTAAAAACAAATTTGTGAAAACTCAACAAACTTTTACTCCCGCTTCTGTGCAATCCTCTTGCCAACTTTTTTTCTTTGTCTAAAATAGACAAATTTAAGCGGCGCGGGAAGCGGAAAAGACGTGAAGGATTGCCGCTTGACATCGTGATTTTCATAAAAAACAGGCATTCCGCTCTTCTGCTGCCAATAATTGGAGATGTAAAAAACCGGTTATCCCGGCATGAAAACCTGGATATTATGTTAACAGATTGCGCCTCTTCCGGCATTTTGAAACCGAAAACGTCATCTTTTTACCGCTTTTCACCATAACATCATACAGCCAGGCATTGCTCCCCATTGTTTACGAAAGTAAATGCTTCCTTTGGTAAAGCAGGTAATCCCAACGCCGATGCTTAAGTTCCCGGCGGTCCGGCCCGGACGGCTTATGATTCTATCGGATCGTTTAAAAAACTTTCCGAAAAAAACGATAACCTGCACGTTCCGCGGGCCGGGTACCGCCTTTAACAACGAAAAGCACGCTTCGCGAACTTTTCATTGCCACTCAGAACAAAGAGTTCCGCAAGCGGAACTCTTGCGCTGCCGCGCGGTTGCTTCTGCAACCATTTACCTCTGCGCGGCATGTGCATCCTCGCGGAGCATTTTTGATTCATAGGACGTAATTTCCTATGAATTTAAAAAGACCCGGCCTTCCGGCCGGATCTTCCGTTCACTCATCTGTGATTATTTAAACTGTGATTCTTTAAACTGTGATTCTTTAAGCAGTAATTCTTTCAACTGCAATTATTTTAAAGCAATTGCTTCCATCTCCATCAGAACATCTTTCGGCAGTCTGGCAACTTCCACGCAGGAACGTGCCGGGCAGTCACCCTCAAAGTATCTGGCATAGATCTCATTAATCTTTGTGAACTCGCCCATATCTTTGATAAATACCGTTGTCTTGATTACGTTGGCCATTGAGGAGCCTGCTGCCTCTAAAAGGTTCTTTACATTCTCCATCACCTGCTCGGCCTGTGCTTCGATTCCCTCAGGAATTACGCCTGTAGCCGGGTTTACCGGAATCTGGCCGGATGTGTAGACAATGCCGTTTACCTCAATTGCCTGTGAATAAGGTCCAATTGCTGCCGGTGCGTTTTCTGTGCTGATTACTTTCTTCATGTTCATTTCCTCACTTTCCTTTTCTTTTGATGCTTTTTTCTGTTATCTCTATTTTACCTTCTTTTAAGAGATGTCCTACGGCTCGCTTAAATGCATTCTTGCTCAGGCCCAGTTCCCGTTTGATCACTTCGGGATCCGCTTTGTCACTGAAGGGAAGGACTCCGTCAAACTCATCAATCACCTTCATTACCAGATCCACATCGGTGTCCATCTGCAGATATGCTTTATCCCTCAGGCTCAAATCCAGCTTTCCGTCTTCCCTGACTTTCGTCACGCGGGCTTTCAGCGCCTCGCCGGGATGGCAGCTGGAAAACAGTTCCTTCTTCGGGATCAATCCATAATATTTATCATCGACAGCCACAAAGGCTCCCAGATTCTCATTGATTTCATAGACACGGCATTCTACCCAGTCGTCCTTTTTATACGGCGCATTGCTGTTCATATAGGAATATACCTTTGTCGTCGCCGCCAGACGGCCGCTCTTGTCCACATAAAGGGCTACAAGGCATTCTTCACCAACCCGCACCTTATGGTTCTGCTCCTTAAAAGGAAGCAGCAGATCTTTTTCCAGCCCCATGTCCAGGAATGCACCTATTTTGGATACATCGGTCACCTTAAGGAGCGCGGTCTCTCCCACCTGCAGCTTCGGCATGGCGGCCGTCGCGATCAGGCGGTCCTCCGAATCCTTATAAATAAATACGCGGAGCCTGTCTCCCGTCTTTGTCCCTGCGGGCACCTGTTTCTTCGGCAGAAGCACGGAAGCCTCCGCGTCCTCCTTCTCGCCCAGGTAAACGCCGAACTCCTTTTCCCGGAGTACTTCCAGTTCCTGTACTTTTCCCAGTTCTATCATGTCATTCGTCCTCTCTTTTCTCAGCCAGCCATATGTTGGCAAACACATTGCCGGCAACGTCCTGTAAAGACACCAC
The DNA here is from genome assembly GCF_900547735.1 of uncultured Clostridium sp. Taxonomy (GTDB): domain Bacteria; phylum Bacillota; class Clostridia; order Lachnospirales; family Lachnospiraceae; genus Otoolea. Next base: position 3,558 of record NZ_URHZ01000078.1, read on the forward strand.
ATATCCCTCCGGAGTTCTTCCTATCTTCGGATACATCACGTCTCCGAGCACCGCTGCCTTCTTATATTCCGTCCTCAGTTCCCGGACTGCGAATTTCTCGGGCAGAAGCTCCCTGGCAATCTCCACATACTGCGCATTATTCACATGCTGGTTCGTATCAATATGATGTCTTGCCGCCGTGACCGGTTCCCCGCCCACGTAATCTTCCGGCAAAAGGATTTTCCTCGGCGCAGCCGGAAGCGGAAGTTTCTCCTCCCCCTGCCCATATCCCCGTATCTCATCCTCGGTCACCCTGGCCGGGCAGTTCTTCTCCAAGTCATAGAAAAACCAGCAGGAATCCGCCCTCACAAGATAGTTTCCATCCAAATCGGTAATCGTAAAGTTCCGGTATCCATAGATACCCCTGAAACCGTAAGGCCAGGTTGATATCCTGATACGCTCGCCAAGCCCCGGACAGCGGTCAATCAGAATCTGCCACGTATTCAGCCACCAGGCTCTCTTCTTATCATACAGATAAGAAAGCCCCAGTTTCAAATCTTCCGACTGAAATGTGGAACAGTCCTGCAGATAGTTCATAATCCCGGTCACCGACAGGCGGCCGGTCTCATCCATCTCGCTGTACCGCACTCTGCTTTCAAATGTATACATAGTCCACCTCGCTGTCATACCGTGCCTGCACCCTCTGTCTATAGCCGCCGGACCGGTATCCTGCTGATATTATAGCTGATTCTGCCGGACTTGTCTATCGATTCTCTGCCGGCAATTGTTCTATCTAAATACAGACAAAATATACATAAATTGATAGTTGTCTTTCTTATAACTTTTATCGCAATTGAGTAAATTGAAATAACATTGTATAATAAAACCAGATTATTATTTTTTCACATAATGAGGGTGATATACTTGATCGAATACAAAAAAGCCACTGTTGTACGTGCATATAAAGATTTTATTGAAAAGACAATTTCAATTAAGAAATAACCAAAAAGAAGAGTGGCTCGGAGCCATTTCGTAATATCATATCGCTTTGTGAAAAAGTCATTATTCCATATAGGCGTAATTTTTGTTTGTTTTCTCTATTTTGGCTTTTTCTATTACCGAAACAGAAAATAACGGCCATCCCATTCCTTCCATAATTCAAGACGCAATAAAACGCTTCGCGATGCACAGAAACTTATATATTTTTTTCTTAAAAGGGCTTGACATCTCCCATTTCCCGAAGTATAATACAGATCGTTATTTCATTGGGCCATCGCCAAATGGTAAGGCAACGGACTCTGACTCCGTCATTTTCAAGGTTCGAATCCTTGTGGCCCAGCTTTAAAAAGAGCATTCAGTCAGCCTCAGAAGGCAGCTTGATGCTCTTTTTTTATTCTGTGCATCGCGAAGCGTGTTGCTGTTTTCAAGAGCCGCTGCCCGGATACCTCCCTTACAATCCCGACAGGGGCATTATCCCAATAAGGCGTACTACGCAAAATACTTATTGGGCGCGGTTAAAGTTTTTTTGCTAAAAATAAGCAGGGATTTTCTATATCCCAATGGAGAGGGAAAATTTCTAATGGTACAAACCCAATCTTATAATAAAATTTTCGTGTTCTTTCATAGGGTTCAAAATCCACGGTATCAGCCAGTGTTTTAACAGTCAAAAATTGAAATTGATTTGTACGACAATATTCTTCAACTGAAGATATAAGCTTTGTGCCTATTCCTCCACGCTGATACTCACTAATAATACCCATAACAGATATTTCTGCCGTATATTCGTTGTGAATTTTTATTGCAACAAAACCTATCGGCTTTTCTCTCTCATAAGCAACGTAAAACGGCATTGATTTAACCTGATTAACATAATCAATTATGGATGCTTCGACTCCGAACCAATCAGGCAATACTCGCAAAATAGTATTACAAATATTAGACTTTATTTCTTGTTCTATAACTTCCTGAATATACATTTTATCACACCGCCTTATATAAGTTATTTCTTATACGCCTTATTTGTCCAAGGCGCAATAATACCTATGTCCGTCATAGACTAGCGTCCAACGGACGCGCAGCCGCCCCGTTAGGAGCGTTCACAGGGGATTGGGGTACACCTCAGCAAGCAGGGCAAGTGCATATGCACTTGCCCTGCTTGCCACTATTATGTTGCCTGTATTTGAGCATTGTTTGGAAAACATCTAAAGGTTATCAAATTATTATCAGGGTCTAAAAAACTCATATTCTTTGCACCCCAAGGTCTTAAAGTAGGAGGGTCAACAATCCTTACCCCAAGTTTAACCAGTCTTGCATATTCCGCATCAACATCATCAACGGTAAATGCAATGCAAATATTATGCTGATTTGATTTACGCTCCATACCATCATTATAAACTGTCAATGTGGTTTCCTCCGATATGATAAATTGATGGGTATCATCATTGCTTTCATTATCAATACCAAAGAGTAATTTATAAAAATTAGCTAGGCGAATAACATCACTTGTTAGTAAGCACACCTCTCCGATTCTCATGTATACCTCTCCTTCGCCTCTATAATCTCTCGCCTTAGTTGCCTAATGCGTACTCGTCATCTGCTTATTAGTTTAGGTCTAAACGCGTTTCTCGTCAATTCTCTATATAGCTTGTTAAAGTCCTTTATATAATCCGGGCGGGATATTGGGCGGGATATTAATAAACCCAAAGTGCAAAAGTTTCCAAAAGTACAAGCTGGAAAATCCCACAACCTCCCCATTTATGAGGCTTCCCGCTCTCTGTACGCCTATATTCGGCAAGTTAAGAGGGGCAAAAATAACACTATTTCTTATTTCTTATCTTTTCATCCCCTTAATAAACGTATAAATCAGCCAAATCAGAATCAGCGGACCCGCAAAGCGCATTAGCAGGGCGAATATCCCGCCGAGTACCGTGATGACGAGAAACATAAAAAGACCCACTACCACCAGAAGCAGAAGTTTCCAATACCATTTATTCAGATCAAAATAGTGGAAACTCGAACTGCTGCGGCTCTCCTGCTGCCTGTATCCGCCTCCCTGGCTCTCATAGTAGCCTTCACTCTGTTCCGGTATATCACCGGCCGCCTCACTGCTGTCGATGATTGTCCTGGCAATCAGCCTTGGGCCGCCGATCTCCTCGATCACTTCCTCCTCGCTGCGTCCTGCCGATGTCTCCTGAGAAATATAATTGTCATAATATCTCAGGTTCTCCTGCATAACTCTGTCGGAAACCTCCCCCTGCAGAGCATCCTTAAGCTCCTGTAAAAATTCTGATTTTCTCATGTGTCACTCCTTATGCTGCGGCTGCCCGCCTTACCGGATTCTCTCCTTCAGGGCGCCCTTCCGGTAAGCTGCCACAAGTTCTTTCAAGTCTTCTATTCTCCGGGCCAGTTCTTTTCCGTCGTCCGTATCGGCCACCATGATTCTCTTCCGCATCTTCTCCACAATACTGACGCGCGGCGTGCTCTCTTTCTTCGGATCGAATGGCTTATGCTCCGCCAGGGCCAGATGCCTGGAATTAAAAATAAGTGTGTATCCGGCAATCCCCGTTGTTCCCTGATAGGCTTTGGAGAGTCCTCCATCAATAATAAACAGCTTTCCTCCCGCTTTGATGGGAGTCTCGCCGTCCTTAATCTTCACCGGCACATGGCCGTTGATAATGTGGGAGCCGGTTGTTAAAAGGCCGAATTCCTCCAGTATCCTGTCACAGTATTCCTCCTGGACGCTCAGCTTATAATAGGGATTCATCTTCTCCCTGGACGCTTCCCGGTCCTCCACAAAATAGTGTTCAAACGTGGTCATCTTGTCTTTTCCAAAAACAGGAGACTTGGCGCCGCACCACAGGTACCACATAAAATCACGGCTCGCCTCTTTATCCGGCGCGCTGTCCGGCAGAAAATACGCATTCTTGACCTGTCTGTCGATAAAATCCATCAGTTCTTTTCCACGGTAGCCTGTTCCGTCCACCACCATCTCGTCAAAACTGCCGTCCTCCCTCATCGGGATACAACCGTGATACAACAGGTTTGAATTACAGCACTTGTACATGCTGCCGTTGGAGTACAGGAATTTAATGTGCTTGTGGAGAAGCGAGCTGTGGCAGAATGACAGCGTCAGCGTATGTAAAAGCTCCTCCTCTTCCTGGGAAAGCTTCAGAGGGTCGGCCGGATCGATGGTCGGGAAGTTCATGTCCATCATCGGGTACTCTTTTCCCTCTATCGTGACGGTTCCCTTTTCATAATCAATGGCCGTCAGAAGAATCCGGCTGTCCATTTCATATTCGGAATGGCGTTTGATAATCTGCCCCTCCACTTTAAACTGGATAACGGCGATCGCCTTATGCATCTTGGCCGCCAGTCCCGGATCCACGGCATCGTAGATATTCTGATCCAGAATACGCGGCATAAAACGCGTGCACGGATCATCGTGGTACACCTTGGCCGCAAACATGGAGAGCGGTCTGATATTAATCCCGTAGCCGTCCTCCAGCACGTCGAAACCATTGTAGCTGATTGCAATCCGGAGCACACTGCAGATGCAGGCCGGATTGCCGGTGGATGCCCCCATCCAGGAGATGTCGTGGTTTCCCCACTGGATGTCCACATCGTGGAACTGCATCAACTCTTCCATAATAATATCAGCCCTTGGCCCTCTGTCGAAAATATCACCGATGATATGGAGATTATCGATGGTCAGATTCTGAATCAGGCGGCACAGGGCAATAATGAAGCTGTCCGCCATCTCGATATCAATAATGGAGCGGATAATTTCACTGTAATACACCTTCTTGTTGTCATCGTTGTAATCCACATGGAGAAGTTCATCGATCGCATAGGCAAACTCCGGCGGCATCTTCTTGCGGACCTTGGAACGGCTGTATTTGGAAGAAACCTCCTTGCAGATCTGTACAAGACGGTAGAGGGCAATCCTCTGCCAGTCCTCCGTGTATCTCTGCTCCTGTTTAAGCTTTGCAATCTGCCTGTCCGGGTAATAAATCAGGTTCGCCAATTGTATCTCATCTTCCTCTGAAATAATATGGCCGAATGTCTCTTTAATCTTCTCGCGGATAATACCGGAGGAACTGCGGAGCAGATGGATAAAAGCCTCATACTCCCCATGCAGATCGCTGAAAAAATACTCTGTCCCTTTCGGCAGTCCGCAGATTGCCATCAGATTCACAATCTCGCTCGACGCCGCTTCAACGGTCGGATACTCACGTGACATCAGTTTCAGGTATGCCAGATCTCTCATTCTACATTTCCCCCCTGCCAGCAGACGGACAGTCCTGTAAAGGCCCGGCGTTCCACTCGTCCTCACAAATAAAAAGAGGCGGAAAAAACACGGAAACGCCTGTCCGATTGCTTTTATGATAGGTTTATAGTATCATAAGATGGAAAAAAAATAAAGTTATTACAATATTTCTACGGCAAGGAGGTTTCCCCATGGAAAAAGAGCTTCTCTACGTTTTCGGGACAGGCAACGCCGCCGTCACCCGATGCTATAATACATGTTTTGCCATTCAGGCGTTAAATGGCGAGTACTTTATGGTCGATACCGGGGGAGGCAACGGCATTCTCGGCATTCTCGAATCCATGGATGTCCCGCTCTCTAAAATACACCACATTTTTATCACCCACGAACATACGGACCACATCCTGGGCATTGTCTGGATGATACGCATGATTGCAACCGCCATGAAAAAGGGCGGCTACGAAGGCGATTTAAACATCTACTGCCACGATGAACTGCCCGAAACCATAAGCACCATCTGCCGCCTTACCATGCAGAAAAAATTCTACTCCATGATAGGCGGCCGCATCCGCCTGATCCCGGTAAAAGATCAGGAGACCCTTGAAATTCTGGGGCTTAACATCACATTTTTCGACATTCTTTCCACCAAGGCCAGACAGTTCGGTTTCACCGCCATTCTTTCAGACGGAAGGAAGCTGTGCTGCGCCGGGGACGAACCCTTAAATCCCCAGTGTGAACGCTATGCCCTGGGCAGCGACTGGCTCTTACACGAGGCATTCTGCCTCTACGGCGACAGGGCGAAATATAAGCCCTATGAAAAACATCACAGCACGGTAAAAGAGGCCTGCGAGCTGGCGGAGCGTCTCCGTATCCCTTCCCTGATTCTCTGGCATACGGAAGATAAAACCATCAAAGAACGCCGGGAGCTCTACACGGAAGAAGGGGCTGCCTATTATCATGGAAATCTCTTCGTGCCGGATGACAGAACCGTGATCGAACTTTAAAAGCGCAGAAACAGCGCCTCCCCGCTTCGCGGACTTTTCATTGCCGCTAAAGTCACAAAAGTCTGCATTTTCTTCCCCGGGAAGAATTGCAGACTTTTTGTCAATGTTCACAGGCGATGTCCCGCATGTTATTTGGGGACATCACATGCGGTAAAGGCCGCATCCCGCCTAACACGTCCCGCCTATCCTCTCGGAAGCAGATGGTAAAACGTCATCGTAGTGGTTGCCAGAAGCGTACCCTTATCATCAAAAATCTTTGCATCGCATACGGAAAATGTTTTCCCGTTTTTCACTTCCACTGCTTCCGCCGTAATTTTAGACGTATTTTTCCCCGCCCTCAGATAATTGATGTTTCCGCTGACCGTTGTCACCCGGTACTCGCCGGATGCCGCCGCTGCCGTGCCGGAAACCGTGTCGGCCAGGGAAAAAAGGACGCCTCCGTGAATTACGCCCAGTACATTCAGGTGCCACGGTTTAATCTCTATCTCGCATTTTGCATATCCCGGCCGCCGCTCCAGGGTTACCATTCCGATTTTATCCCTGAAATCCACCGCATCCGGGCCAAGGGCGCCGCCCTCCGCATAAATGTCTGAGTATGTGCCGCCCTGCTTTTCTTCGTTCTTCTTTTCTCCGTTCTGTTTTTCTTCCATTCTATTTTCTGTTTTATTCTCTTCCATCTGTCAATCACGCCTTTCTTTTTCTTCATAGTTCACGGTATATTCCGCCTTTTCTTCACATATGATCATAAGAGACACTTTTTTCAGGATTTTACCGCACGGAAGCTTTATGACAGGGGACTCTGACGCCATAAAATCAGCGAGACAACCCTGGGGCACCCGCGCCCGGACAGTGTCACGATATTTGTGAAAGGGGAATCCGTTTGAACCGATTTATTAAAAAAGTAACGGCCGGAGCCGACCGGCTACTTCTCTTTCTACATAAACGACGAACCGGGATTATCATCGGCCTTGAAGCTATGGCCGTTCTTTTTCTGCTCGCAGGATGGATTACGGGCCAAAAAGGAATATCCGCTTCAGCCTCCCCATTTTCCGGCGGCCTTTTCTCCATGTTCCGCAATGAAGAGGAAGGCCCCAAAAACGGTAAGGGAACAAAAGATTATATCAAATGGGTGGATTTTGATGTCTCGGCCGATGCCATGACACAGGCTTTCCGCTATGACGTAGCCACCTGCCAGCAGGATATCCATTTAAACTGGATTGAACTGCTCTCCTGTCTCGGAGCCAGGTATGGAGGCGATTTCTCACGTTTCTCCTCCTCCGATATGGACAAATTGGCCGAACAGCTCAAAAACGGCACATCGATGGATGAAATCACAAAAGATCTCAAATATTATCCTTATTACCTTGAGGCATATAATGCCGTTCTGGGAGGGCTCGTCGGATATTATGAAATCCAGATCCCGGAATCGGAAGCTCCCGCCTTCGCCCTGTCCGATACCCAGATCAATGAAGGAGAGCCGGGTGCGGCACAGGACGGCGGCGGGGATCAGAATACGGCCGATAAAGAAACGCCTTATGTGGAGCCGGTTACGCCGAACGGCGAACGGAAAGTCTGGGTGACAAAATACGGCCTTAAGGCATTTCATCCACTGGCCAAAAACTTTCCCTACAGCCACTACGATGATTTTGGGGTATCACGCTCCTACGGTTACCGCAGGCAGCACCTGGGCCACGATATGATGGGCCAGACGGGAACGCCCGTCATTGCGGTCGAATCAGGCTATGTGGAAGCCATCGGCTGGAACCAGTACGGAGGCTGGCGTCTGGGCATCAGAAGCTTTGACAAAAAACGTTATTACTATTATGCCCATCTGCGCAAGGATTACCCATATCAGGGTAACCTTAAGGAAGGCAGTATTGTCACGGCCGGCGATGTGGTCGGATACCTCGGCCGGACCGGATACAGCGCAACGGAAAATACCAACAATATTGATGAACCGCATCTGCATTTCGGCCTCCAGCTGATTTTCGATGAGTCCCAGAAAGAGGGAAACAATGAAATCTGGATCGACTGTTATGAAATTATTAAATTCCTGAGCGTCAACCGCAGCGAATCCGTCAAGGTGGACGGCACCAAGGAATGGACCCGCATCTACCAGATGAAGGATCCTGCCGTGGGTGAAGTCACTCAATAGTTTTATGAAAGCTTATGGATAAACAGCCCGCTGCGCAGCTTCGGCTCAAACCAGGTGGATTTCGGAGGCATCAGAAGGCCCGCGTCGGCAACGGACAAAAGCTCGGCCATGGAGGTCGGATACATTGAAAAGGCAACTGCCATGTCGGTATCCACCCGCTTCTCCAGCTCCTTCGTGCCCCGGATTCCCCCGATAAACTCGATTCTCTTATCGGTCCTCGGATCTCCAATTCCGAGGATCGGGGTTAAAAGATGTTCCTGTAAGAGTGAGACATCCAGTCCCTTCACCGGATCCGCGGTCATTATGCTCTCCCTGGCTTTCAGCGTATACCAGGCGCCGTCAAGCAGCATGCAGATTTCACCCTTGCGGGCGGGAATTTTTCCGGAATATGCATCGCATCCGGCGTTCTCGGTGTTCACTGTATTTTCGGCCGTTTTCCCGGCAGGATTCTCAGCCTTCCTCTCAATTTTTCCGGTTATCTCAAATGACTCCCGTACCTGATCGAGAAATTCCTGCGTTCCAAGTCCGTTCAAATCCTTTACCACCCTGTTATAGGACAGGATCTGGAGTTCATCATCCGGGAACAGGACGGAAAGGAAATAATTAAACTCTTCCTCCCCCGTGTATTCCGGGCGCTCTTCCCGCCTCTTTAATGCAACCTTGACGGCCGAGGCCGCGCGGTGATGTCCGTCCGCTATGTAGGTATGGGGAATATGGGAAAATTCTTCCGTGATCGCGCTTACCCATTCCGGGCGCGCAATTTTGAACACTCTGTGGCGCACTCCGTCAGGGGAAGTAAAGTCATAGAGAGCTTCTTCCTTTTTCACCTCTTCTTCCAGTTTCTTTATTACGCCGCTGGCCCGGTAAGCGAGGAAAATAGGGCCTGTCTGGGCATCCGTCACATCGACGTGCCTGATACGGTCCACCTCTTTATCCGCCCTGGTGTTCTCATGCTTTTTCACAATCTGGTTCAGATAGTCGTCCACCGATGAGCAGGCCGTGATACCGGTCTGGGTATGGCCGTCCATCGTAAGCTCATAGAGATAATAGCAGGGAACCTCTTCGGTCACAAAAATCCCATCCGCTTCCATCTGTGCCATAAGCTCCCTGGCCCTGGCGTAGACGCGCTCATCATAGGTATCCACGTCGTCCGGAAAAGACGTTTCCGCCCTGTCGATTCTTAAAAAGGAGAGAGGTTCTCTCTCCACCTCTGATTTAGCCTCTTCTCTGTTGTAAACATCATAGGGCAGGGCCGCCACCCTGGATGCGCATTCTGCGGCGGGCCTCATGCAGTAAAACGGTTTAATACCGGCCATTTTCTTCCTCCTTCATCATCAAAAATACCGGGGCGGCCGCTCTTTATCAAGCTGCCGCTCCGGCGTATCCTGCATTCGTCAACGATTATCTGATTACGCGCACACGCATCATGCCTTTGATCGCATTCAGCTTCTGGCGTGTCAAATCATCCAGTTCCGTCTCCAGATCAATCAGTGTGTAGGCATATTTATCCTTGCTCTTGTTGGTCATGTTGGCAATATTCATGTCGGCGGCAGCCAGGATTGCGGAAATCTGGCCGATCATGTTCGGAACATTCATATGCAGCAGGGCCACACGGTTCACGGAAGCGCACACGCCCATATCGCAGTCCGGATAGTTAACCGAATTCTTAATGTTGCCGTTATTGAGATAATCCATCATCTCTTTTACCGCCATAGCGGCGCAGTTATCCTCGGACTCTTCCGTGGAGGCGCCCAGGTGAGGCGTAACGATGGAATGCTCCATAGCCATAACCTTCGGGTTCGGGAAATCGGTTACATAGCGTCTCACCTTGCCGGACTTCAGCGCTTCGGCCATATCATCGTCATTTACAAGCAGATCTCTTGCAAAGTTCAGGATGACAACGCCGTCCTTCATATCCGCCATGGTGGTCTTATTGATCATCTGTCTCGTTCCGTCGAGAAGCGGAACGTGAACGGTTATGTAATCGCACTCTTTGTAAATAATGTCGGCCGACATGATGTGTTTTACATCTCTTGAAAGCATCCAGGCCGCGCTTACGGAAATAAAAGGATCGTATCCGTAAACTTCCATTCCCAGCGCAGCAGCAGCATTGGCAACCTCCGCGCCGATCGCGCCGAGGCCGATTACGCCCAGCTTTTTGCCCTTAATCTCGGTGCCGGCAAATGCCTTTTTCGCCTTTTCAACGTCTTTTGCAATGTCCGGGTTTTCTTTCTCCTGTTTACACCAGCCGATTCCTCCGGCAATATCACGGGCAGACAGCATAAGGCCTGCAATCACCAGCTCTTTCACTCCGTTTGCATTCGCTCCCGGTGTATTGAATACGACAATACCGCGCTCCGCGCAGGCATCCAGGGGGATGTTGTTCACGCCGGCCCCTGCACGCGCCACGGCCCGGAGGTTCTCCGAGAACTCCATCTCGTGCATGGAGGCGCTTCTTACAAGGATTCCGTCGGCCTCGGCCGCAGAGTCCGTCATCTCATATTCTTCAGGTAACAACCCGGTTCCGTATTTGGAAATCGGATTGAGGCAATGTATCTTTCTCTTTTTCATATCCGTTGCGTCCTCCGTCTCATTGATTAGTTTGCGTGATTCTTCTCAAATTCACGCATAAACTCCACCAGCTTCTCCACGCCTTCGGTTGGCATGGCGTTGTAAATGCTGGCCCTCATACCGCCTACCGTGCGGTGTCCCTTTAAGTTTACAAATCCGGCTGCCTTTGCCTCTTTGACAAACAGGGCATCCATCTCTTCATCTCCCGTTACGAACGGTACGTTCATTAGGGAGCGGTCCTTCTTCTCTACCGTGCCTCTAAACAGAGCGCTCTCATCCAGGAAATCGTAAAGGATCTTCGCTTTTTTCTCATTGCGCGCCTTCATCACTTCCAGGCCGCCCATCTTCTTCAGCCACTTGAACACCTTGCCGCACATATAAATCGTATAGGTCGGCGGTGTGTTGTAAAGGGAATCACTGTCCGCATATGTCTTGTAGCGCAGCATCGTAGGTGTACCGGGAAGTACATCCTCCGTAATCAGGTCTTCACGGATAATCACAATGGCAACACCGGCCGGCCCTACGTTCTTCTGTACGCCGCCCCATAAAATGCCAAATTTACTTACATCGATCGGTTCTGAGAGAAAACATGAGGAGATATCAGCCACCAGGGGTTTTCCCTTGGTGTTTGGAAGTTCATGGTATACGGTACCATAAATTGTGTTGTTCAGGCAGATATAAACGTAATCCGCATTCTCATCGATAGGCAGATCCGAACAGTCCGGAATGTAGCTGAATGTCTTGTCGGCGCTTGATGCAACCGCATTCGCCGTGCCGAACAGCTTTGCCTCCGAATATGCTTTCTTTGCCCACTGGCCTGTGATGATATAGTCGCCGACTTTGTTCTTCATCAGATTCATCGGGACCATGGCAAACTGTACGTGTCCGCCTCCCTGTACAAATAATACTTTGTAATTGTCGGGAATATTCATCAGTTCGCGCAGATCTTTTTCAGCGTCGTCGATAATATCCTGGAAATCCTTTGATCTGTGGCTCATCTCCATAACGGACATGCCACTGCCATTGTAATCCATCATCTCAACGGCTGCTTCTTTCAGTACTTCTTCCGGCAGAACGGCCGGACCTGCCGAAAAATTGTAGACTCTGCTCATAGATAGTTCCTCCTCTTTTCCTCATATCTCTTCTCAAACTCTGTTACTGCTCATATCCCAGAATATGGAATGTTCTCTATTTTACAACTGTTCAATCCGTAAGTCAATCTCATCAAAGGCTTCTTCGATCGGTTTTCCCGCAGGAACCATCGGGAATACCTTGTCGTCCGTCCCAATCTGGCAGTCGATTACCACCGGGACATTCAGGCTGATCGCCTCGCGGAGAACCGGCTCCAGCTCCTCTTTCGTCGTCACGCGGTAAGCCTTCGCGCCAAGGCCTTCCGCCACCTTCACGAAGTCCACCTGATCGTTTAAGACGGTCTGTGAATATCTCATGCCGTAGAACAGAGTCTGCCACTGGCGTACCATGCCCAGCACATGATTGTTAAATATCACCTGGATAATCGGGATGTTGTAACGGGTTGCGGTGGCAATCTCGTTCATGTTCATGCGGAAACAGCCGTCTCCGCCGATATTGATGACGGTTTTATCCTTACATCCCATCTTGGCTCCGATGGCGGCGCCCAGGCCGTATCCCATCGTGCCCAGTCCGCCCGATGTGAGAAGCTGTCTCGGCCTCTTGAACTTATAATACTGGGCGGCCCACATCTGATGCTGGCCTACGTCTGTAGAGATGATTGCCTCACCGTCCGTCACCTCATATATCTTTTCCATAATATACGGACCGGTCAGTGTCTCTTTGTTGTAGCGGAGCGGATACATATCCTTTAACCGTTCCACATGGGCAATCCACTGGTCGTGGTTGATCGGATCCAGGCGGGCATTGAGTTTCCTTAAAATCACTTTGACGTCGCCGATTACGCTGGCATCCGTTATGATATTCTTGTTGATCTCCGCGGGATCCACATCGAGCTGGAGAATCTTTGCATGGGACGCAAAACGGGATGCGTCTCCCACCACGCGGTCGCTGAACCTGGCTCCCACTACAATCAGAAGGTCGCACTCGGCCACGCCGAAGTTGGAAGTCTTGGTGCCGTGCATACCGATCATGCCCGTGTAGAGTTCATCCGTTCCGTCGAACGCGCCTTTTCCCATCAGGCTGTCGGCCACCGGGGCCTGGATCTTATGGGCAAATGCATGGAGTTCATCGGCCGCCTCCGCAGCTACGGCTCCGCCGCCCACGAAAATAAACGGCTTTTTGGATGCGCGGATCATGCCGAGGGCTTTTTCCAGATCTTCCTCCGTAATCTCGGAATCTTCGCGCCTTATCTCATCCGGCTTCTTGTATTCGTAATCACATTCCGCCGCCGTAACATCCTTGGTAATATCCACAAGGACAGGGCCCGGACGCCCGCTGCTTGCGATGGTAAATGCCCGTCTCAGCACGCCGGCCAGTTTTGTTACGTCTTTCACAATGAAGTTATATTTCGTAATGGGCATTGTTACGCCGAGAATATCGATCTCCTGGAAGCTGTCTTTTCCGAGAAGGTTCATCGACACGTTACAGGTGATGGCCACCATCGGGATAGAGTCCAGATTGGCGGTTGCAATGCCTGTAACAAGGTTCGTCGCTCCCGGTCCCGATGTGGCCAGGCAGACACCCACTTTTCCCGTGGCTCTGGCATAACCGTCGGCCGCATGGGATGCTCCCTGCTCGTGGGAAGTCAGGATATGGGTGATCTCATTCTGATGTTTATAAAGCGCATCGTAAATGTTTAAAATGGAACCGCCGGGGTAGCCGAATACGGTGTCAACTCCCTGTTCTTTTAAACATTCGATGACGATTTCTGCTCCTGTTAATGTTTTCATTTATATTCCTCTGCTTTCCTGTGATCTTTTATCTCACGGCTGATGCCGGTTCTTTATAAAGACTCCGCTTATTTCTTCGGAACCTCCAGTACGGCTCCCCTGTTGCCGCTGGTAACCATGGCCGAATACCTTGCCAGATAACCGGTTGTAACCTGAGGGGTCCTCGGCTGCCAGTTCTTCCTTCTCTCCTCCAGCACCTCGTCGGAAACAAGAACATTTAATTTATTCTGATTGATGTCGATGGAAATGATATCTCCCTCTTCCACAAGGGCAATCGGTCCGCCCACGGCTGCTTCCGGTGAAACGTGTCCGATGGATGCGCCTCTGGATGCGCCTGAGAAACGGCCGTCCGTGATCAGGGCAACGGAGGAACCAAGTCCCATTCCCGCTATCGCCGACGTCGGGTTCAGCATCTCTCTCATGCCCGGTCCGCCCTTAGGACCTTCATAACGGATCACAACCACATCTCCGGCCACAATCTTTCCTTCCTTAATGGCGGCAATCGCATCTTCCTCACAGTCGAATACGCGGGCCGGTCCCTGATGCTCAAGCATCTCCGGCGCTACGGCGGAACGTTTTACCACCGCCGTGTCGGGAGCCAGATTGCCCTTTAATACGGCAATTCCGCCTGTCTGGCTGTATGGGTTATCGATCGGCCTGATGATCTCGGGATCGCGGTTTACACAGTTCTTAATATTCTCGCCGACCGTTTTGCCCGTCACCGTCATGCAGTCCAGGTTTAACAGATTTCTCTTCGACAGTTCGTTCATAACGGCATAGACGCCGCCGGCTTCATTCAAATCTTCCATATATGTAGGACCTGCAGGCGCCAGGTGGCAGAGGTTCGGTGTCTTTGAACTCATCTCATTGACCAGCTCCATGTTCAGATCAACTCCTGCCTCATGAGCGACAGCCGGAAGGTGAAGCATGCTGTTGGTGGAACAGCCGAGCGCCATGTCCACGGTGAGGGCATTTAAGAATGCATCCTTTGTCATGATATCCCTTGGCCGGATGTTCTTCTCATACATCTCCATTACCTTCATACCGGCGTGTTTTGCCAGCTTGATTCGCTCGGAGTATACGGCCGGAATGGTTCCGTTGCCCTTGAGTCCCATGCCCAGCACTTCGGTCAGGCAGTTCATGCTGTTGGCGGTGTACATGCCGGAGCAGGAACCGCAGGTCGGGCAGACTTTATTCTCAAATTCCGTTACCTCTTCCTCCGTCATCGTGCCGGCTGCGTAGGAACCCACCGCCTCAAACATGCTGGAAAGGCTTCTCTTCTGTCCATGGACTCTTCCTGCCATCATCGGGCCGCCGCTGACGAACACGGTCGGTACATTGACTCTGGCCGCCGCCATCAGAAGTCCCGGAACGTTCTTGTCACAGTTTGGAACCATAACGAGGGCGTCAAATGCATGCGCCAGCGCCATACACTCTGTGGAATCAGCAATCAGATCTCTTGTCACCAGTGAATATTTCATTCCAATGTGTCCCATGGCGATGCCGTCACAAACGGCGATGGCCGGGAATACCACCGGTGTGCCGCCTGCCATTGCAACTCCCAGTTTAACTGCTTCCACAATTTTATCCAGATTCATATGGCCGGGAACGATCTCGTTATAAGAGCTGACAATTCCCACCATTGGTTTTCTCATTTCTTCCTCGGTCATGCCCAACGCATTAAATAATGAACGGTGGGGTGCCTGCTGCATCCCTTTTCTTACTGCATCACTTTTCATATCTTCTTGTCTCCTTTTTCTTCCTGCCCTTTTTCCGTCTTGTTACAATACGGCTGATTCTGCGGCCGACATTTACACGTTCAGTTAAACGCCCATTTTGGTTTATCTTTTATTCTACAGCATTTCCCAGCTTTTTTCACCTGTTTTATATGCTTTTTTCCAGGTTTTTTTTGGATTCTTTCAAGTATTTTGGGCTTTTACCGCGTTTTTGTAAAACCTGCCCCGGATCGGCGCCTCATTTTTGCCTTTCATGTAATTTTATAAATGATGGAGTTTTGTGCAAAACTCCATCATTTATTCTTGTTACAATTTTTCTGTTTTTTCGGGATTTAAGTAACTATTCATTTATAGTAGTTATTTATTTACAATCAGTATTTGATTAATGTATCTCGCATTTTCAAGCAATTTTCAAGTAATGCCCCAGCAATAATCAACACTTCATAGATTTTAGTTGTTTAACGCATACCGTGTCATTTTCTTCAAGTCTTTATCTTCCGGTCTTTTTTCTTATTTGCGGATTCGCTCGCAAATCAACTGCCCCATCTGAGTAGTGCCGACCTGGGAACAGCCGTCGGCCATAATGTCTACCGTCCTGTATCCTTCCGTCAAAACCTGCTGCACCGCATTCTCGACCGCCTTTGATTCCTCGTCCAAATCAAAGGAATAGCTGAGCATCATCGCAGCCGACAGGATTGTTGCGATAGGGTTTGCTATCCCTTTTCCTGCAATATCGGGCGCAGAACCGTGGCTTGGCTCGTAGAGGCCGAATTTGCCCTCATTCAGGCTGGCCGAGGACAGCATTCCGATGGAACCCGTAATCATACTCGCCTCGTCGGACAAAATATCACCAAACATGTTTTCCGTAAGGACGACATCAAACTGGCCCGGATTCATGACAAGCTGCATTGCGCAGTTATCGACCAGCATATGGGACAGGGTGACTTCCGGATAATCCTTTGCCACTTCCTCCACCACTTTTCTCCAGAGCCTTGAGGAATCAAGTACATTGGCCTTATCGACGCTGGTCACGTGTTTCTTTCTCTTCATTGCAATGTCGAATGCCTTAACGGCAATTCTTCTGATTTCATTCTCATTATAAACGAGGGTATCCACGGCCTGAAGCACTCCGTCCACCTCCTCGGTATGACGCTCTCCAAAATAGAGTCCGCCTGTCAGTTCCCTCATAATTACCATGTCGAACCCGTCCCCGATTATCTCACGTTTCAGCGGGCAGGCATCGGCCAGTTCATTATACAGGTAAGCGGGACGGATATTGGCAAAGAGTCCCAGCCCCTTTCTGATAGCCAGAAGCCCGGCTTCCGGACGCAGGTTCGGAGCCACATCGTACCATCTGGAATTGCCCACATCACCGCCGACAGCGCCTAAAAGCACGGAATCGCTCTTTCTTGCCGTCTCAAGCGCCTCATCCGTAAGCGGTACTCCGTGTGCATCGATGGAAACGCCTCCCATCAGCACCTCCGTATATTTAAAGGTGTGGCCGTAGACTTCTCCTACCCGTTCCAGCACCTTGCATGCCTCTCTCACAATTTCCGGTCCGATTCCATCTCCCGGAATCACTGCTATCTGATAATTCATATCCCTGTCCTCCTGCGTTTCTTAATTTATTATATAGAGCGTGTCTGAAAACTCATTTCCGCAGAAGTGGGCTCTCAGACACGCTCTAACTGATTGATAACGGTGGCCCGCACGTCCGGCGTGCAGATTTTCGCTGTATCCATCATATCTTATTCAACTTGATTTTTCAACTGTCTGTACCGATTTACCGGCTTCCGGCGTATAGTAATTTGGAATCCGACCTATAACCTCAAGTTATCTGGGAGGATGGCAGTGATTCCCAAAGAGGGGAAACCTTAATAAATGCCATGAATTTCCCATGTTTCCAAGGAGGACTATGATATGCTTTAGGACATTTATTAAGGTAAGGGAACGGCTTGACTTCTCCGCTCTTAATGGTTAAAGTAAAGGTAATTCATACCGTCCGTCTTGAACTATTAATCTCCCAGAATGTGAGGCCTGCAATGCATAAAATATTTCTGGCATTATCGGTTAACCTACTGTTTCTTCCTGTTTTCCAGCTTGCAGATCCCCTGGGTCATTGTTCCCATCGGACAGAAGGTACACCAGGTACGCGGTTTATAGAGAACCATCACAATCAGACCGATCAGTAAGGATGTCAGCATCAGACTGTAGAAACCAAAGCTGTACTGGGCCACCCAGTCAGGCACCATACCGGCCGTGTAAGTCCAGCCCCAGGGTACCCTGAAGGTCCAGAACAGCTTGATCGCCTCTCTGAGGCCCGATGCACCGGCCGCCACAAGATATGTCTGGAATACCATATTACAGAACATGGTAAGGAAAAAGGCAAGAAAACCGTAGCGGAACCACGGACTTACAAGGAAGCGCGGAGTCGGCCTGTTTCTGGAGCACTTATATTTTCCTCCCAGCATGGCGAAAAGCTGGCCGCGGCCGCAGAGGTTGTTACAAAACCATTTATTTCTTCCAAATATCGCAATGAACATCGGCAGCAGAAAATCAATCATTCCCAGCCAGGCAAAAAGTATGTTAAAAAATCCAAGGGCAAAATAGATAATCGACCATATCCACAGATAGTCATACCAGTGTTTATTTTTCATGACCGCACCTCCCTGGTAAAAATGGAAAGCGCTCCGGCCGGACAAATTCCGGCACAAAGCCCGCACCCAACACACCGCTCCGGATCGGCGGCGGCATAACATCCTCTGAAAACCTCAATCGCCCCTTTCGGACATACCTTCTGACATGCCCCGCAGGCGACACAGCTCTTCTCATTCACAGACACGCATCGTTTTGCAGTTGATTTAACAGACATTTATATAACTCCTTTATGTTTGATAATTAGAAGCATATCATATAATCACACTCCGTTCTGTAACCAGGTCACGTTTTAACCCGCTCCTGTTTGCACCGGATGTAGATAGACTTAGAACAGGCTGTTTTTGTACCGTTTTATGCCCGTTTCAGGCTCCGCAACCTCAGGTGGCGGAAAAAATCCGATATGATACATGAAGTTGGTGGAAGTAGCGCCGGTGCAACTGTAGAATAAAACACATAAAATACATTCTGCAGGAGGATAAAATATGAGTTTTACAGATAATTTGCAATATTTACGTAAGAAACAAAACCTGACCCAGGAACAGTTTGCCGAACAACTGGAAGTGTCCAGGCAGGCGGTATCCAAGTGGGAATCCGGCCAGTCCTACCCGGAGCTTGAGAAACTGCTCCAGATTTGTGAACTGTTTGACTGTTCGATGGACACTCTGCTCAAGGGCGATGTAACGGAGGCGGAGAAAGAAGACCTGGCCGGCTATGACCTTCATATGAACCATTTTTCCATTATGGTGGCCTTTGCGGTTTCCCTGATCATATTTTCAGTGGTTCCCGCCGCTTCTCTTGAAGGGATTCTCAACGAGGCCTTCACCAGCATCATTATGTTTATCCTGATTGGCATCGGCATATATATACTGATTATATCAAACGTCAACCACAGATATTACTGCAAACGCTATCCCTCCGTCGCCGATTTCTATACGGGAGAGCAGCGTGACGAGTTTCACAGGAAATATGCAATCGCCATGGCAACCGGCGCCAGCCTGCTTTTGTTTGCCCTCTGCCTGAATGTTGTTCTAGAATACATGCAGTTTCCTTACTTTGACGAGGCGGGCGGCGCTGTTTTTCTCATCTGCACTTCTCTTGCTGTGGGTATCTTTATCTACTTCGGCCTTCAGAAGGATAAGTACAATATTGAAAAGTACAACCGGGCAAACCTTTCTCAGGACACAGAAAAAGGCCGGCTGGCCGGCAAACTGTGCGGCGCCGTTATGCTGCTTGCCACCGCCCTGTTTCTGTTCCTCGGCCTTACGTTCGACATGTTCCGCTACGCGGCGGTTATTTTCCCAATCGCCGGTATCTTCTGCGGAATCATCTGCCTGTTCCTGGGTGATAAACGATAAAAAAAGTCAGGCCTGCGGGGTATTCACAATGTGAACGTTCCGCAGGCCCGATTTCTTCACGGATGCATTTACACCCGGCCTAATGTACTAATTGTCCTTAATTACCTGTTTCCTGAGCCTCAGCAGCAGAAGAATCACACTGACCGAAAGCAGAATATGACCAATCCCCGCAATGCCCGATATGGAGGCGTCCATGCCCCTGCTCAGCGTGCTGTTCCATACCTGTGTCAGCCCTCTGAGTAAAAAGCCAAATCCGGTAATATTCAGCCCGGCATGATAGACCGCGATAATCTTTCCAACGCCCTTTTCTCCCGCAAATCTAAAATTCTTTTCAAGTAACATCAGTAAAAGGAAAAAGAACATTCCCAGAATAAAATAATGCGTATGCATCACAGATAAATTCGTATGGCCTGTGAAACCGTTCAATTTTGTATATTCCCTGTAAAACACTCCCGATACCATGGCTGCCGCCGCGTATGCAAGAGACGCGTTTGCGTAATGTTTCATCATTTGCTCCCCTTTCTGTGGGACTCTCAGTTGATTTGCCGTTCCTGCTTATAAAGTCTTCGGTTCATCACCACAATCCACACGTAAGCCAGTGTTTTCGGTATCATCAGCATGCCGACCGCAGGCGCGGTTCCGCTGAACAGCACAACCGGCAGGTAAAATCCAAAGGACAGCCCCACCGCCAGGGGCATAAAACGGAATACACCGTCGTTTGTCCGCTTGATCTCCCGTGCAAAAATCACAATGATAATAAGGCCCATTACCGCAAACGGCACGTTGCGCAGTATGCCGAACATCAGCGGCTGGCGGTACTCGAGCCATTGGTTCTGCGGCAGAAGGCAGAGCCCAATCCTGAGAATGGAGAGAATCCACATGGCCGCCGTGAGTTGTTTCTCTTCCCTGATTCCATACCGTTCACGCCATATATAATAAAGAAGCAGATAAAAAACCGTCATGGTGATGGAGGTGACAAATTTGCCAATCCCCAGCGCAGCAGCGTTGGCCTCCAGCCCGTTTGTCCATAGTGCATAGGAACGCGGAACCAGATGAAATGCATCCCCCGCTCCAAGTAATGCCGTCATAAGCCCGGCCAGCTTCACAAGCCTGCCCTTTCCCTTAGCCAGCATGGTCAGTCCCGTTATCAGGGCAAACCCAAGATATAAAATATCAAATATTGTTTCCGCAATCGCCTGTGCCATCTTCGTCTCCCGTCCTGCAGAGCGTACGCCTGACCATCTCGATAAAGAAATGGAATTCATACGGCTCCGTCCTCAATAACATGACCATATTCGCCACAATAAAACGCGAATACTGTTCCATGGTAAATGTCCCGTTCCAGATATCATTCCGCACGGAAGGATCCTGCTCCATCCGCCGGATCAGCGTTTCAGCCAGTACCGCCTGCATCGATTCCATGCGTTCCTGCCCCGCTTTTTTCACTTCACCCAGGCTGTTCATAAGCGAACTTCCCGAGTTGTCGATACGATCCTTCAAAAAAATGAAAATCTCTTCAAGCTGTCCGCAGAAAGAATCTGCCGTGACCGCCGTCCTCATCTCGTAAAGCGTCTTCTTCCAGTACTCTTCCGTCAGGGCAAGCAGGATATCCTCCTTGCTGGAAAAATAGTTATAAACCGTGCCGGTCGCTACCCCTGCCCTCTGTGCAATCGAGCGCATATTGACCGCTTCAATTCCTTCCGTATCTGCAATCGCCCGCGCAGAATCAATCAGAGTGCCGCGCAGACTGTCGTCTTTTTTTCTCATATTGTAACCTTCCCCTGTTTCCATTAAATGAACATGTTCATTTATATTATATGATAATGATTCCTGTTTGTCAATGCTATAATGAACACGTTCATTAAAATTGTTATCTTTTGGTTTTTAAAAGGGGATTTAATTGAGGAATGAGAACGCCGCCGGGACGGTCGGGGTTCGGGATGGT
>NZ_URHZ01000079.1 GCF_900547735.1 uncultured Clostridium sp.
TTTTTTCTCCGGATTCCCCCTCACCACAACCATCCACCGGGACTGAAGACTCATACACACCCTCCCACCACCCCGTCCGCCGTCTTACAGAGGCGTCCTCGCATCTCAATTAAATTCCCTTTTTAACAGTGTACCCGCTTTTTCCCATTTTTTTCTTTTTCTGCTTGTATTTCCACAAATTTATTGTTATTCTGGTTATGTTTGGACAGAAATAGAAAGAGGTAACGAAAGTGAAAACAGAAACAACGAATGATATCAATAAATCAAAGACGGCACGAGGAGTTTTCTTCACCCTGGCCGGCGGTACGATGTGGGGGTTTTCCGGTACCTGCGGGCAGTATCTTTTTACTTATAAAAATCTGGACTCCGCCTGGGTTACGGTTACGCGTATGCTGTGTGCGGGAGTCATCCTTCTGGTGCTGGGTTTTATGAGACAGCGCAGGGAAATGGTGCTGATTATGAAGGATAAAAAGGACAGGAGACAGCTTTTTATTTTCTCTATTTTCGGACTGATGTTCTGCCAGTACAGTTATATGACGGCCATCTCCCATTCCAATGCGGGAACCGCCACGGTTCTCCAGTATTTGGGGCCGGTGCTGATTATGATTGTGTCCTGTTTTATCGCGAAAAAGCTGCCCAGCGGCAGGGAGGTCTTTGCCATTATCCTGGCTGTGGCCGGAACTTTTCTTCTGGCAACCCACGGGAATATCCACTCCCTGGTCATTTCAAACCTGGGACTGGCCTGGGGTCTTCTTTCGGCGGTGGCTCTGATGAGCTATACCATGCTGCCGGAAAAGATCATCGGACGGTGGGGAAGCACCATTGTCACCGGATACGGCATGCTGATAGGAGGCATTTTCCTGTTCTTCGTCACGCGGTACTGGACCGTGCGTGTGACCTTTGATCTGGGCACAATCCTCGGACTGGCGGCTATCGTGCTGATAGGAACTGCGCTTTCTTTCACGCTGTACCTTCAGGGCGTCAGCGATATCGGTTCCGTCAAAGCCAGCATGCTCGCCTGCATTGAACCCGTCTCCGCAACGGTCATATCGGCGCTGTGGCTCGGAACCGCCTTTACTTTCATGGATTTTCTGGGACTGGCGGCTATTATCACCACGGTTCTTCTACTGACGCAGAAAAGAGGAAAAGAGAGAGTTTCTTAAAGTGAAACTACCGAGTTTTCCAGCGCGAAACAGCATTTTAAAAACAACGAAAAGCATGCTTCACGAGCTTTTCATTGCCACTCAACAAAAAGCCCGGATGCACAGGCACTAAAACCTGTATATCCGGGTTTTCTTAATATTCAATGTTTAATGTTCACTGCTTTATATTCCTGCCGGACTATACGAATGTCTCCGCTTCTGCTCTGCGTGTATAGTTCTGTTCCAGCATCGCCACATGGGAAAGGAATGCAGGGTCGTCAAAATATTTGGCGCCCGTAGGACATTTCTTTACACAGGCCTGGCATTTGATGCAGATTCCGGGAACTTCCTTCGGGTCCTCTTTGCTGATGGAACCTACCGGACAGGCATCGACACAGATTCCGCAGCCGTCGCAGGCCTCTGTTTTTGTCTTTGGTTTGGCTTTCAGGAAGACAGCCGGTTTTCCGTCTGTTCCAAGCGGTGTATAGTACGGTCCAACCGGGTCGTCGCCGCGGACTGCGATTGGCTCCGGGATTGACTCCATCTTCTCTACCTTATCCGCTACCTGCTCTGCAAACCGGGCCATGATTTCCTGATCCTTCTCATCCGGACGTCCTGGAGCTATTTTGTCTGAGAACACATGGCTTACGGCGAATCCGGCTCCGGCAACCGTATGGAAGCCGTTATTCTCGAGTTCGTTGCGCAGCTCAATCAGTCCGTTGTCAAAATTTCTGTTTCCGAAGGTAACGACGGGAACGGCCAGCGCCCCCTCACCCTTAAAGTGATTCTGTACGATTGGAAGCATCTTGTTCGGAACTCTTCCCGCATAGACAGGCGTGCCGAATACGACAAGGTCTGACGGTGAATAGGTCTGCTCTTCCGTTCTGCTCCCCGGTAATGTAAAGTCGTAAGTTTCCATGGGAACTCCGAGCTTTCCGGCGATTTTTTCCGCAATGGCGGTTACTACACTCTCCGTATTTCCTGTGGCACTGTAAAATACCGCTTTAACACATGAAATTTTCATTGGTTTATTTCCTCCCTGGTTTTTCTCATTCACAGCTATGTAACGGTAGCCTGCACACAGGCTGCCGTCCTCCATTAAATCTTTCCTGTAACTATTCAATACTTCCACAGTTGCGCTTATCTTTCATTATAGCAGTTCTACAGAGTTTGTTCAAACACTAATTGAAACGCCGTTTTCCGTCTTCCTGGTCCCCTCTTCGCCCTCATTCTCCTCCCCTGTTTGATAAAAAATCCGCCGCGTCAAGACGGCAATTCCCAGCATGACAAACGCCGCGCCGTAAAACGGAATATAAGCGTGTCCTCCCGCCAGATTGAAAACAATTCCATACATAAACTGTCCCAGGGGGTTGGTGCACATGCAGACACACATAACGCACGAAATGACTTTTCCCGTCAAATCAAGGGGCGTCAGAATCTGCAGACAGGTCATAAGGAGCAGTTGGAACAGTGTTGACAGCACCAGCAGAAGACTGCACCCAATCAGAAGGACTATGTAGATTTCCATCGGCTTTTTCAGGAACTGAAGGGCAATTCCGCCCCAAAGGATGGAAAGAGCGCAGCCGGATAAAATAAACGGACTGGCTTTCAGTTTAATTTTCCTTGAAAACACTCCGGCAAGCAGGCCTCCGAACACGCTGCCCGAGGCAATGATTCCCTGTGCATATCCGTACAGGCGGTTCGCCGTATCTGGGGCAAATCCCAGCCGCTGCGTAATTACAACCGGTATTCCGATTAAGATCAGGGAAGTCAGAAATAAGTTGATGGAGGCGTAGATTAAAGACATTTTCCAGAGAACCGGTTTTACCCTGAAAATGAAATGAAAACTCTCCTTCAGATCCTGAAAACCGGTAACGAACAGATTGCCTTCCGTCTGCTTTCTTTCATACGGGATATGGATAAACAGCTCCATCACAGCCGATGCAAAGAAACAGCCGGCGCTTACATAGAGAATCGGAACCAACCCGAACAGGGAGTAGAGGACTCCGCCAATCACCGGCCCCGTCATGCCTGCCAGCGAATTTATCAAGTCCACCACCGAATTCCCCTGCATCATATGCTCCGTGTCCACCAGGGCGGGAACACTGGCCTTAACAGCCGGCTGGTAGGCTCCCTGGATGCCGTAGAGGATAATCATCGTGGCCGCCATAAGGGGCACAATATCAATCCGGCCCGACAGTAAATAGAACAGAACAATCAGCGCCGCCGTGCTGAAATCCAGTATCACCATGATGTTCCGCTTATTCACACGGTCTGCGATAACGCCGCCGACCGGAAACAGGAGGAGCATGGGGATGGAGGAACAGGCCAGAATTGTACCGAATAAAACAGATGAACCCGTTTTATTCAGCAGGTAGAGCGGCAGTGCATACCTCAAAATCTGATTGCCGAATAAAGATACGATCTGGCCTATGGCAATCAGGATAAAATCTTTTGTAAATATTGAATTTGAATTTCTTGAACTCATATGTACATCATTCCTTTCCGAATAAATATTGATTCCTTGGAAACATATTTATCCTATCACCTTTTTGTTTCCTTGTCAACAAAAAAGCAGCCAAATCTCGAAAGATTCCGGCTGCTTACGGTTTTCTGGTAATGACGTCCTGTACAACGGTGTGCTTCTCTTTGCAGGCGGCGTTGGCCTGCCCTTTATCATTATGATTCACTTTTTATGGTCCTGATGTCAATTCCCTGCTTCTCCATCTCTTTGTCCAGATGACGGTTGTAATTGTGCACGAAACGGATCATGCGGTCTAAATCCTCTTCTGTCACCTGCTCAAATACCTCTTTATCACGTTCCTGAAATTCCCTGTGCAGTTTTTTATGAATCTTATATACATCCTGTCCCCTGCCGGTGAGTCTGAAATAAATCTCTTTTTTATTGTCCGGCCTCTGATAGCTCTCAATAATTCCTTTTTTGATAAGCTTCTGCGTCATCTTGCTCATCGCTCCCCTGGTCATATAGAAGGCCTCAGCCAGTCTGGTCACATTGGACTCCTCATTGCTTCCAATGTATTCAATGCAGTGCACCTCTGAAGCTTTGTAGTCCTTAAGCTGTTCCTCCATCCTGATCTTATCAAGCCAGGTCTTCTTTTTTAATATGTCACGGAACCCTCCCATAACCTGATCTTCTTTATTCATAACCTGTCCTCCCGCTGCTTGCACATTTATATCATTATATTAGAACTTTGTTTCTAATGCAACAATAAATCGGGCTGCTGCAAGCAACGAAAAGCACGCTTCGCGAACTTTTCATTGCCGCTCAACAGAAAAAACGAGCCTCCCGGACTGATCATCCGGAAGCTCGTTTTCGTCTGATTACGCTGTATGAGCTTCTGTTTATTCATCATGCTCTTCTGCTTGCAGTGCATGTTCTTCTGCTTGTACTGCAGAATCTTCCGTTTGCTCCGCATGCTCTTCTATTTGTGCCGCATGCACTACCAGCCTGTGGCTGTAGCCTTTTCCCGTACAGGTCGCAAGCATCAGCGTATGGCCCGATTTCTCAGGAGCCACATCCGTCTTGTAGAGGGAACGGGAGGCAGCTGTGCTCAAGAATGCATTTCTGTCGTCTTTCCCTGTGAAAAGCGTGGGAAAATTTTCACCGCTTGCAGATTCCTCATAACAGGAGTAAATTTCAAATCTTACACGGCCGTCGGGAAAATATAAATCCACATAAGGGCGGCTGTTGCGGTAGGACTGGGATTTAAACTGCCTGAGCCCGGCAAACATGGAGCCGTTGCGCATATTATGGCCGAACAGGATTGTGTTGGAATCCGTCAGATCCGCCTTGTTCCTGTAATCCATAAAAACTGCCCCGGAACTGCTTTTCTGTCCGTTAATGCCGTGGCTGATATAAAAATCGTTGTCCCCAGTTTTTGCGACGGGATAGCTGATTCCCGTTCCGGGGATATCCAGCCAGGCTATGATATCCGGATTTTTCTTTTTCAGGTAGTCGAAATCAATGGACAGCATCCTGTTAAGGTCTACCGCCTGAGCCGAAACGCCGCCGTCACTTTCGTTTCCCTGCTGTGCATTTACACCCGCATTGACAGAACCGGCGTTCTGGCCGGAACCCCCGCTGTCTGCGAGGGCTTCGTCTAAAACGCCGGGGATGACCTTTACCGCTTCATATGCTATTTTATCATATTCCCCTTCTGCTTTCCGGTAACCGTATATTGTCTTTACCAGAAATCCCGATGAGAAGAGGAATATTACCAAAACCGTGATAAATAAAAGCTTCCAGGTTTTCTTTTTCATTATTCCGTTTCCTTAATTTTCAGAGTCGTCTTTTCTGCGAATCTTCATTCCCAGATAGAGAAGGATAATGCCGCTTCCGAATACCGTCATGATAATCGGCAGGATTGGTGTATTGTCGCCCGTCTTTGGAAGCATTCCGAGTGGTACCGGACTGTCTTCAATGATTGTGGCGTCTGCCATCGGAACTTCCGAATCCGCAATGTTGACCGTTCTTCCGCGGTCGTGGTCTCTTCCACCACCGCCTCCTCCGCCACCGCCTCCTCCGCCGGAGCCGACTTCCGTGGCCATGAACTTCCAGTCAATTTTGGAGAGGACGCCTGCAATGGCCTCCGTCCTTCCATCTCCTATCTTCAGTGTCGGGTCGAGCTGCAGTTCCACCTCGATGGTCCCCGTCTTCCGGCTTGTATAGCGGCCCAGAGGAACCACGCGCTGGATACCCTCTTCCGATACAAGGGAAGCTCCCGTAGCTTTTCCGTCATAAAGAAGTGTTCCATCATAAGTAACCTTCATCGTGATCAGGTCCAGAATTTCATTCTTTACCTCATCCTGTGTTCTCGGGATGACCTGCATATAAAGGTCGTAATCTTTGCCCGAAGCATTCTCAATATTCAGCTTATCCTTGTAAATTCCGCCGGGAACCATATCGGTAAAGCTCATGAACCAGTTGCCTTCCTCGGCTCCGCTGTCCGTGCGGTACGGTGTATAGACCAGCTTGCCTCCGGATGACTCAAATTTAAGCGTTTTCACAGTAGACGATGTAAAGATACCGCTGTCGGCAACTTTGTCGGCCAAAAATGCAAGTGTGTCGCCGTCCTGCCCAAATACCTCCGCTACTGCGGCTTTCGTCGCCTGTACAGTGGTTCCCTTGATCTCCATCGTATACTTCGCGGAGTCATAGCCATACTCGGAATTCACCTTGTCAACGGTCACTTTTTTCACCGAACCGTCATCCTGTTTTACATGGTAAGTAGTTTTGCCTGTGATTGTACGCGCCAGTTCATCATTGAGGGTCACGCTGTTTAAAAATGCCGGAGATTCACTGCCTGGTTCAATGATTCCCACGTAATAAAGTGTATAACCGTTGTCTTTGTCAGGTTCCTCATTCATCAGAAGCCATTTTCCCTTTGCTTCCGCCACTGTATTGACAGCGGTCAGGCCGAGGCTCAACGAGGCATTGTCCGTTTTACCGGATGCCAGGAGTACCACCGTATCCCTGTTGAAATTCGGTATTGCGGCGTATTCCATCCCTGCTCCCGTCTCAAAGGTCAGAGGAAAAGCTTCTCCTGCCAGAGGCGCTACCGGCTCTTCCACAATGTTCCCCTGAGCGTCCACCGATGTTGCATAAACGTTTTCTCTTCGGATCCACTGCTGGGTAATAACTGCCTTTGCCATGACCGGTACGGTTCCCTTATTGCTGATCCAGACTTTTTTCTCCTGTTCTTTTCCCGGCTGCCAGTCGGAAGGAGCATCAAAAGCCTCATCGAGGGAAGTATTGTATTTTCCAGGCATGAACTCATTACCGGTCTGAATCTCCTGGGTCCAGGCCGCCCAGGTGCCGCCGATGAGCATCAGAGATGCCAGGGCTGCCAGCCCTAATAGTTTGCGTCTGCCTTTCCTCATATCACTATCTCCTGTCTGTTATGATACAGCCCCCTCACGGGGCAGCTATCTAAACTGCTGATGGTCTGTTGATTCACTCTTAAGATTCTGTCTTTAAAAGTTCGTCTTTGTTTGCTGTAATAAATTCTGTGGCAAGCAGCTTGGAGTAGCCCTTAGCCTCAAGTGTCGTGGTAATGGCATCTTCCGTAGCCTGTACCGTAGTTGCATTAATCGTCATCGTATATTTTGCACTGTCATAACCGTATGCCGGATTTGTCTTGGTTTCGGTTGTCTTAATCGTATTGCCTTCTTCGTCTGTTCTGACGGTTGTGGTTTTTTCTGTTACGGTTGTATTGATAAGCGGATTTAAGGTCGCTCCTGTCAGTAACTTAGGTGATTCTCCGCCTTCGCCGATGATACCGTTATAAACGAATTTAAGGTTGGAGAATCCTTCTCCTTTGTTGACTTCATCACTGTTCTGCGCATCTACCAGGATCCATTTGCCTGCCGCATCTGCGGAATCCAGAGAGGTTACCTGCGTATCTATCTTGAGTGTTTTGGCTGCCAGAACCGCTGTTTCAGTGCCTTTGGAATTCAGCACCGCAATGTCTTCTCCCCAACTGATTATAGATGCATACTGCAGCTCCTCTTTATCATCCCGGAACATCAGATCGAAGTATTCTCCCTCTGCCGGAGAAACGGTTTCATTGTCTCCGTTATTCTCAGCCTCTACAGACTCGGTTCTCACCCATACCTGATCGATGGCTGCTATTGCCGCCAGCTTTACATTACCGCTGTTTTTGACGGTTACTTCCTTCGGCACCGTCACTCCTGGTACCCACTCTCCTGGTGTCGGAGGAATAAATTCCTCGACAATATCAGAATCATATTTACCTGTCTGGAATTCATTGACTGCCGTTAAATCCTGGCTCCAGTATGCCCATGTGCCTCCGATAGCTGCAACCGCTGCAAGTGCGGCAAGTCCTAATAACGCTTTTTTATTCTTTTTCATAAATCCGTCTCCCTTTCTTATGCTCTTCTCAGTCCATTATTTTTAGAATCTGTTATTTCATTGGTGTTTTGGCTTTTTATCTCTTTACGGCGTTGTGGATGATGTGCCGTCTTCCCTGCACAGGCCCCTCACATAGGACAGCAGGCTGTCAAATTCCTGTGGAACCAGTTCTGTGGGAAGTTCCGTCTCTGTTCCGAGAACTGCGTCCACCGCTGATTTTGTTGCCTGAACCGTCTTCGCCTTAATGTTCAGCTTGTAATTGACACTGTCATAGCCGTACTCGCTCTGAGTGCTTGTAAATTTATAAACATTTTCTCCGTCCGGGCCTACATCCGCAACCAGCTTGGTTCCTGTAACCGTGGATTCCAGCCGTGGGTTCATTGTGACACTTTCCAGAATGGACGGTGATGTATCCTTCCCTCCTATTACTCCTACATAGAAGAAGTAATAGACCGGGGTTTTAAGCTCCTCTGCGCTGTCCGTTTTCAGGTAAACCCATTTACCCTCATATTCTTCCGGCTGTTTTCCCGAATCATATTCCACAACCTCCGTACCAAACTTTTTGAGTCCTACTTCTTCCTCCGGAAGCAGGTTGCCGTTCGGATCCTTCGGAGCAAATATGGTGGGAAGTTTTTCTCCCTTAAATGCCACCGTCTCGGAGCTTTCCACCAGCTTTCCGTCGGCTCCCGTCTCATAAGAAGGGATGGTAATGTCTTCTTTCCGGATACACTCTTCCGTAAGCTTTGCCACCGCTACCACATCGACATTACCCTTATTGGTTATCACAACCTTTTTGGTAATCTCCGTTCCCGGCTGCCAGTCGGCTGGCGGTACGAATTCTTCGGTGATTTCCGTATCATATTTCCCCGTGAGGAATTCATTGGAGGCGGACAAGTCCTGGCTGAAGTAGGCAAATGTACCTCCTATTGCCGTAACAGCGAGGAGTGCACCCAGTGCCAGTATATATTTTTTATCAGGTTTCTTTCTCCTCATCGCTATGTTCCGTCCTTTCTTCCCCCTTCTTTTTTGTGGGGAAAAGACTGTCAAGAAGGATATTTATCACGATAACCGCTGCCATTAGGCCAATTACCATAAAATTTTTGCTGTAGCCTACAAAGAATCCTGCCACCGGTATACTGAATTTCAGTACCTTTCCCAGCACCTGACTATAATCCACCGGGTTTGGATCCTCCGTCATATTTGCATCGCCTTTTGTGGTAAACGTTCCCGAAAGCTCGCTTTTTTCCGCCACACGGTGGGTAACCATTGCGTTTTCACCCGTTCTGAATGTGATGGCATCCCCCACTTTGATATCGGCGAAATCCGCGCTCTTATAGTAAATGACGCTTCCTACGTGGTAGGTCGGCTCCATACTGCCGCTGAGTACCACTACCGGCCGGTAGCCGGCTACCATGGGAGATGCAATCAGCAGGTAGAAGATAATGCATGCGTACACCGCCCATGATAGAATGTTAAATATCCCTTTTATTATTTTCATATTTTTTCCCTGTGCCCGTATTCTGTCTGTGTTTATTCAGCTAAATCCTTAATTTCCTGAGGAGCCTCCGCCCATACGGCATCCTTTGTAGCCTGAATAAATTCTGTTGTGATGGTCAAATCGTAGTTGGCTCCTGCGTAACCTTTTGCATTTTCATCAAGGCCGCTCTCTGCTTTTCTGAAGAAGTAGCTGCCGTCTTTTGCCGCATCTTTGGCTGCCTGCAGTTCTTCGTCGTCCGATGCCGCCGTGATCCATTCTTTGTTATTATCAGCAAGGTACTTTTCAACATCAAAATCGGCTTTAATCTTGTTATCGCCATCCAGTGCATTTGCATTGCCTGCTTCAACGGCGCTCATCACGTAATAAGACTTGGTGCTGACATATTTTCCTAAATCGATATTGGATGCAAGTGTAACGGAATCCATAAGCTGCTCTGTGCTTGTTCCTGCTGCCAGAACGCCGTTCCAGTACCAGTATCCGTTGTCATAGAACCATTTGCCTGCGCCTGAACCTGTGTTGAGGTTTTTGTATACTACCGTATCATCACCATCTTCGTTGAAAAATTTCTGCGGAGCAAGACCATCTTCCGGGTCATACTGGAATGCCTTGTAGCCTCCATCTTCTTTCGCTACGTTGAAGAAGACATTTCCGTCCGAACTTTTCAATGTTTTGAATGCATCTTTTGCATTGTCTCTATACCACTTCTCATCCATGCTTACACGCACCAGAATCGGATAATCACCGGTATTCTTAGCCTGAACGGTCTTATCAACCGTTCCGCCTGGCTTCCAGTCCTCGCCGTCTGCCGGGTTGAAATGCTCCACTACGGATGTATTATACTGTTTTGTTGTAAACGGGTTGGTAATTGCCGCTGTCTGATTAAAGAAAGCCCATGTTCCGCCAACTGCTGCCAGAGCTGCAAGTCCAGCAAGCGCTCCCACTTTTTTATTTATCTTCATATTCAATTCCTCCTGCTTTGGATTTTTATTGCTGCTTCTGCCCGCTGTGTCCGAGCAAATTTCCCGAACGCTTTATGCGTTCCCCTTTTCAGGTTAATCAGCCGTTGCGCCATTATCCTGCCTGTATCTTATTTCAGTTCCCAGTCACATCCGTTTGGCGCTTCAAATGCTGTTCCCTTGCCAAACACGGCATCAACTGCTTCTGATGTTGCCTGAATTACTTCTGCGGTAATCTTCAGCGTGTAATCTGCATCTGCATATCCCAGTGCCTTGGCATCGGCTGCTACGTCGGATTTGATATGTCTGATTACTTCGCCTTCCGGTAATGATGCTGCCAGCTCGGCTTCCGTTATATCTTTTCCATCTTTTTCAGGGAATGGAATCCAGTCGTTCTCTCCTGCTGTTTCTGCTAAGGAGTAATATTTCTTTTTGAGGAACTGTCCCATATCTGCTTCCTCAGTAAGTTTTACTGCATCCAGAACTTCCGAAGTGCTGAGTTTGCTTCCCAGTGCCGTGCGGTAGTAGTAATAACCATCCTGATAAATCCAGTCTTCTGTATTTGCCAGTTTCTTCTCAACTACGGAATCATCTACATCTGCTGTTGCCACTCCATCTGCCGGATCCGTCTGGAAAACATTCATAATTTTGTTTTCTTTGCCATCGCGAGTATCGTCTTCCGCTTTAATGTCTACAAAGGCTTCATCGCCTCTTTTCCATGTCTCATCAAACCGTACACGCACAACTACCGGTTTATCTCCTGTATTGGTAACCAGCACGTCCTTGTTAATCTCCACGCCTGGCTCCCAGTCATGGCCGTCGCTCGGGTTGAAATCCTCTACCAGTGTTGAACCGTATTTTGCCGTATCAAAGTTATTTTCCACTTCCATGGTCTGGTTAAAATATGCTAAAGACCCTCCTACTGCAAAAATTGCTGCTACGCCGGCCAGGGCTGCTATATTTCTCTTCTTCATATCCGTTCCTCCTGAGATTTGTTTTTGTTTTCTGCTCTTATTTTTTATGTGTGTACTTCTTTATTTTAAGAAGTTGTTCCAACTGAGTTTGTCTGCGTCTGTGCCTATGTCGTTTTTCCACTGCTCCGCCGATACGTTGTCCGCCGGTACTGCCTCTGCATCAAAGGAGAGTTCATAAACCCGGTCGCTGTAATCGGTGTCATGTTTATCATTGGACACTTCCGCCGATAACTGAAGCTTTTTAAGGATAATCGAAGTGGTATCGCCGGCCTCACCCGACTTTTTGAGAATCTGATTATAGTAGTAATAATCTCCGATTTGCACCCACTCTTTTTCCCATGAATCGGTCCATAATTTTGTAACCTTATCGGTATCACTAAAAGGATATCCCGGTGCAAATTCAGAGCCATCAGCATTTTTCCACACCGCCGTTACTTTTACTCTGAGAAGCAAATCCGCTTCGCCCGTATTTTTAAAATAGGGCTGTTT
Source organism: uncultured Clostridium sp. (assembly GCF_900547735.1). Lineage (GTDB taxonomy): Bacteria > Bacillota > Clostridia > Lachnospirales > Lachnospiraceae > Otoolea. The sequence goes on from NZ_URHZ01000079.1 coordinate 11,952, forward strand.
TTCAACTGACTCTCCTGGAAGGAAAGTACTGTCCGGATTGAAGTTCTCAAGCATTACCGCTGAGCTTGGACCCGAGGTGTTAAATGGGTTAGTGATATTAACTTTGTTTGTGTAGCTCGCCATACTTGTTCCGATTGTGGTGAGGCAGAAGAAACCTACCATGGCGGCAACTAATTTTTTATGTATCTTTCTCACAATCAGTTACCTCCTTCCCACAGGACTGTCGTCGTATACTTGTTTCCCGGCCAGCCGTTTTCATCTACTGAGATGGATTTGTCAAATAATTCCTTCACCGCATCTTTGCTCACCTGAAGTTCATCGCTGGCCTGTACGGCTTCCACCTGGAAATGAAGCTGATATTCGGCTTCTGCATAACGGCTGTCGGGATAGCTATCTGCGTCGTTGAATGTCACCGACCTTAAAATTTCTTCTGTGCTTTCTTCCGCTTCCAGAACCTTTTTGTAGTAATACCAGCCGTCGCCTCCGTCATACCAGTTGTCGTTCCAGTTATGCCATTCTTTCGATACGATGCTGTCGTCATTACCCGGCTCGCTGCGGTTTGGAAGAATAATCTGCTCTGTCTTTCCACCGGATAGCGATTCCGTGTAAATCCATGTTTCCGCATAGGCGATTCGCAGAAAGACATCCGCGGAACCGGTATTTTTAAACATTACTTCTTTCTGTTTCTTTCCGCTATAACGATCCACGTTTCCTATTGTTTCACTTGTTGTAACTTCCACTGTCGGCGTCCGAACTTCATTTTTGAGAACCATTCTGTGGCGGACGGCCGCCCCGGTTCCTCCAATCCCCAGGGCCAGTACCGCCATGAGAGTGACGCCGGTTATTTTTATATAATTTCTACTAAACTTAATCAAGCGCCTCTCCCTCCTCCATATTTAAATCTTCTTCATCGTTTTCTGTTAAAGCTGCTTTTGGATGGTTCTTTGCAGCCTCTTTCGCTGCTTCCCGGCTGGTCTTGAACGGCGTGGTCTTGTCTCCTGTGGTGTAATTGGTTACCGTGTTCCAGTTGTGGAAGTATGGTTTGTGTCCGTATGTGTTGTAAACTTCTACCAGAAGGTCATCCCCCGGTTTCACCGTTACGGTCCCTTCGGACTCCTCAATCAGGTCTCCCGTTTTCGCGTCCGTAATTCTCAGCATTGCCGCCTGTGTGTATTCCATAGGAACCGACTCTGTAATTTCAAATGACGTTTCCGAATCCACATAGATATATGGGCTCGTTTCTCCGTTTTCCAACGCTACCGACGAATAGTCCTCACCGTTTACATGGATGATAAATTCTTTTCCGTCATCCTCCGGCGTACCGTCAATAACCACTTTCCTGATTTTCATCTTTCCCTGTGTTACCTGAAGTACCGGATGCGGATATTCTAATTCCTTCTGGTTTGTTCCATAGATATAAGTTACATTTGCCGATTCATTGGATTGGAATCCAGGTTTTCCTGAACTGGTCCACTCCTCCTCGGAGAATCCAGGTACGTCGGTGTCTGCATCGCCTACTACTTCTCCGTATCCGCCATTATTCTGAAGGTATTCTTCAAATGCTTTGGCTGATGGTTTTATCGGGAAGCTGATGCTGTAGGTGACATCTTTTTCAAATTCATAGTTGCCTGCGAAGCTGACCGTTACCGTCTTTCCTGTCTTTGTAATATCCGGGTTTGCCTCTTTTTTCTCCGCTGCCGACATTGGTGTTCCGCCCATAAGGATTTTTACATCGTCTGTGCTGTTTGGATTGGCAAATTCTGCGTACTCACTGAGTGTATCTGTTATCGTCACTCCAGTGATTCCCGGTTTGCTTTCTGTTACGGAAGAGATAATGCTGTTTTTAATGTTGTTGAAAACTTTATCTACGTCCGCTTCATTATTGATGTACTGCATTGTTACGGCTGCACCTTTTTTAGCTGCTCTCGCCTGCAGATTTGATAAATACGTGCTGGTAGAAAGCTGGCAGGCGATAATATGAAGTACTGTATCGGATGTCAAATCATTTATAGCAGCATCAATATTGTTGGTGTTACTCTGGCTGTTTTGGGATGGCTCTCCATCTGTAAGAATGATTATGTGTTTCTTTAATCCCGGTTCATCTTTATTTGGAGACCCACTATTAATTAAGCTGATTCCTGTTTCTAATGCTTTATTTGGATATGTTCCATCATCAGGCGATGTGATATCAATGCCTTTTCCATATGGTTTTTCTGCCTTTAGCCACGTCTTGGGTTTTTGTGTGTATGTAGTCCCGGAAAATTGAACACTCCTGTAATAAACATCAAAGTCTGCAAGTCCTTCTACTACTTTCTTTATTGCATTGTTCACTAATACATATCTTTTTGTTCCTGATGCATTCTGACCACCGATTGCCCAGGCCATGCTTCCTGAACTATCCAGAACAAACATTACATCTGCCGGGGACTTTGTTTCGGTTGTCTCGGTTGATGAACCTACCGGGGAAGTAACATCCAGCGTCAGTTCAAACGTTCCGTTTTTCTTGTCTTCAATATATTTTCTGTGCTCCGGTTCCGGTACGTATGTAGTCTGAACAACTGGCTTCGGATATTCAATCTGCAAAGAAGAATCATCTCCAAACGTTAGTATCGCTTTATCATTTGAATAAAATCCCGGTTGTTCACTGCTTGTATCATTATTGCCATAATCCGTATCGCGATCTCCTACAGAAGGATACTCACCATTTGCTAAAGCGTTTTTAGCAACGTCATTTACCTTGATATTGAAAACAAGTTCATACACCGTATCTTCTTCCAGTTTCCTGTCTGCGCCGAACGTCAGAGTAATTGTCCTTGTATTTTCATCATATTCCAAAGATTCATACCCGCTGCCCGCTGCCAGTTCTGTCTTCTTTGTGTCATTTATCTTGTATACTTTAGCTGTGTTTTTCCAATTGGCTGATAAATCAACATATTGACTTAATGTATCCGCAATTTTAACATTCTTAACCTTCAGGTTTTCCAGCAGCTTATCAAATTCCTTCGTCAGATTATTATCCGCTGCCATAAGGATTCTCGAAGTACTGCTTGGTGCTTCGACACCGTAGACTATCGGTTTAAAGTATTTAATATCAGCTCCGTCAAATCCTACCCCATAGACAGTCGCGCCTTTTTGCGATGCAACTTTATAAAATTCCTTACCGGCATTAATTGTCTCTGAAGTTGTTTTAGAATCCGTGTCATCTCCTTCTCCTCCTGTCCTGAAGGTTGAATTGTAACCGTTGAATTCTATTGTTTTATCATTTTTATCACTCTTATTGTAATAGGTTGGTTTCCCATCACTAAGGAAAATTACGACCGGAACTCGTCCAGGTTCTCTTTTCTCAAGCATTACCTTTGCAGTGTACAAAGCATCCTCATAGTTTGTTCCGCCGTCTACTGTCATTTCTCCGATTGCATCTTTTACTTCCGTTTTATTGCCGGACCAGTTTAGTTTCGTACTGGCAGTTGTACCATAGGTAATTATAGAAAATCGGCTATTTGGAGCTTTTCCAAAAATCTCATCTACAAATCCGTTCTGTTCTTCTACTCTATATGGCCAATAATCCGAAGTCCTGCGATATCCCAAAACTTCTTTCAACTCTTTCATCGAACCGCTGAAAGAACTCCCCATACTATTCGATCTATCGACGATAAACATAATATCCATTCCCTGCCCTGAACCGGATACATCAAGATGCAGTTCATAGTCATCACCGCCAATATGTCTGATCTGTTTGTGATAGCCTTTAATCGTAGGTGTAAAATCACTTACCGCCGCTACAGATGCCTGTACGGAAACCTGTTCATTCTCTACCTTTGCCGACCTGAAGAACCTTGCCTTAGACTGTGGATTCCTGGCCTGCATCGCTGCTGCCGGCAGGAATGTCATATTCAGGTAAATCGTGCCGTCTTCGTCATATTCGTAACTGCCGTAGTCATAATCGTCATAGTCGTCGTACTCGTCGTCTTCTTCCTCATCCTCGTCATCATCCGACCACTCTTCGAAACTCATTCCGTCGTCTTCATCATCTTCCGATGCATCCGGATTCGGTCCCATTACTCTTACGACATTGTAGCTGGAAATCGATACTGTCTGTTCACCTGATGAACCGCTGTCGCCGGAACCGGAGTCTGAGCCGCTGTCGGAACCTGAACTTGTTCCTGAGCCTGAATCGCTGCCCGAACCGGAACCTGTTCCTGAACCTTTATCGCTCCCGGAACCGGAATCTGTTCCTGATGCCGAGCCGGACGATTTGTCGCTGTCATGTCCGTTATCGCTGCCGTTGTCCTTGCCGGAATCTGTACTTCCCTGACTGTTGTCTTTATCGGATGAACCGCTGTTTCCCGTATCTCCCTTGTCTGCGTCTGTTCCGCCGTCGGGTTTTGTTCCTCCCTGGCCTGCATCGCTTCCGCCGTCCGGTTTTGTTCCTCCCTGGCCTGCATCGCTTCCGCTATCGGGTTTTGTTCCTCCCTGACCTTCATTGCTTCCGCTGTCGGGTTTTGTTCCTCCCTGACCTTCATCACTTCCGCCGTCCGGTTTTGTTCCTCCCTGACCTTCATCACTTCCGCTGTCCGTTTTTGTTTCTCCCTGGCCTGCATCTGTTCCATTGTCGGGTTTTGTTCCTTCTTGACCTTCTTCGGTTTCTGTATTTCCGCTGTCGGATTTACTTTCATCCTCAACCGTTCCCTGGTCTTTATCGGTTCCGTCTTCCGGACCTGCGATATCATTTCCTTCTTCGGAACCGCCCTGGTTGTTTTCACTTCCGCTTCCGCCTGATGAACCGCCGCCCTCTCCGTCCGGCTGCTCCTCTTTCGCTTCTTCCGTCTGCTCTTCAGGCGCTGCCGTTGTTTCGGTAACTTCTTCTTCCTTTTCTTCTATAAAATAGCTTGCCGCCGGCACTACGATTTCAGAAGTTTCAATATCTTCAAAATTCAGATTAAATGTTGCATCCGCTCCCGTACCGTTCATATAGAGGAAAATGATTTCCTCATCTCCGGTCAGCTTGTAGGATTCCTCTGCTTCCGCATCCGAGGCGCTTGCTTCACTGTCTGTATTACTAAGGCCTGCATGCTCTCTGTATTCCATGTATTTCTTTTTATCGAGACGGACCAGGATGTAACCGTATGCTTTTTTGTTATCACCGGTTAACATTCCCTCTTCGTCGTTGTCGTAGAATAAGATGAAGCTGGAATATCCGTCGAACAAATCTTCATACTTTTTAAAATTCTGGCTGTTTTCACTGTCTGATTCACCGTCCAGTTTTCTTAACATACCGTCGAAATCAAACTTCCATCCATTTGTAACAGCCCGTTCCGCTTCGGCCAGAAGCTCTTCTCCCGAAACCGAAGTTCCCGGCATCCACACATCCGCTTCCGATGCGGTGGCGCTTGACGGTGTTGCTGCAAGTCCGTTTCCATCCATTGCAATCTCTGCTGCAAATGCGGCGATATTTATATTCGTAATGCACAGACAGGCGATTAACAGCCAGGCCAGACTTTGGCGCCAGTTGCGCTTTACTGCGCTTTTTCTTTTTCTACTGAATAATTTCTGTTCCGCGAAATTCATCTATTCTCCCGCCTTCCTTTCTCCGTAAATCTCCCCTGTGCTTCTATTCTTCACTTTCTTCCATTGCACTGTCCATCAGCTTTAATAACTCCAGGGCACTGCGGAAAAACTTCTTTTCTTTTTTGTCTGCCCAGATTACTTCACCCTGCCAGGTGGCGTTCTGTCTATATTTCACATGGACAATAAATGTGGTTTCTTCACCTTTTTTCTTTCTTAACTCTCTTTCGTCCATCAGTGCCACGGCCTCCTCTTTCTTCTGCCTTACTGCGCCTCTATCTTTTCGGAAGCTTCTGCCGACCGTGGAATTCTGCGGAAAATCAAGATCATTGAAAAACGAATCCATCTTTCTCAGCAAATCCATCGTATTGGCGTATGGAATCGGTCTTTTCTGATACAGATTCCAGATGCTTCCTGAATAATCTCCCTGTGCGGTACTGTCTACACATATTGTCATAAGATTAGGCGCTGAAATCATGCCTTCCATCATTCCGACCTCTCCCTTCGTTAATGATACTTTATCAAAAAGGCAATCACGCAATTAATCACGGAAAGGCTTTTTTTTGCTTTTTTCTTACTTTATTTACATTTTTATTAACCTTTTCTAATGAAAGCATGAAGTTCCCCACTGCCAGGACAGGTTTTACAGCGTGAAGGACAGAATGGATACGTCTTTTTACATCAAAAAGAAGCCATGAAAAAATGTAAACACTTTCTCATGGCCTCTATGCTCCATCATTTAAAACACTATCCGTGCACGCTTTACTGCAAAACAGCGAAAAACCCGCTCCGTAATGTTTTTTATTGCCAAATCAACTAACAATAACACGAGCTCTCCGCGGGCCGGCTGCCGCCTCCAATAAAAAAAGAGACCCGTGCACATATACAGGTCTCCGTGGAGTATCTTCTATAATAAATATATCTAATCAGTTACAAACAAATCTTGTTTTCACCGTACCTGGACGTCAGGCTCCCAATTCCGCCAGCGACGTCACATTGTAACTGATCTCCGCCCGGATACCGGCTAATTCCTTTAATTTCTTATTAATTCTGTTATAGACTATGGAACAGTCCTCCTGCTTTGTCCCTGAAAGCAGAATCAGGTACTGGGAATTGCTGTACCTTGTATAGGCATCACCGCGTCTGAGTGTCAGACGGATTGCCTCCCGGAGATCCTCGGAACGTTTCTTCAGTTTTTCCTGGTTCCGGATGACTTTTCCTTCATAATCAACCAACGTACAGAGCATCAGGAACACGGATTGGCCGCTCCGCTCCATAATCCGGCTCAGAAGGCGGTATGTATCAATAAAACTCGGGTAGGAACAATAAAATGCGCCTTCCGCCGTTAATTCATCTTCCTCATGCCCCTCCTTCAGTTCATCCCGGATTTCATCCAGATTGTTGGGACAGCTTTTGATCTTCTCTCCCATCTTCCGGTAACATTCCAGCATCTGAGTCGACGGGGGCAGCCCCATCTCATCGGAATACATCCGGACCGTCTTGTCGTAAAGACGATAGGCCTCTTTATAATCCTCCTTATACAGCAGGCTTTCTATCTGGTGAATCTGCCAGTCATCAAAAGGATAAATCTCTGCGGCCTGGCTGTAAAGCCTGTACATTGCCTCATAATCCTTCTGCTCTTCCATGTAGCTTCCCAGCCACTCCACACATTCGCTGAATTTCCGCTTATAGGCCAGGCTCTCCAGGGTTACCCATGTCTCACTTGAGATTGCCGGAAGAAGTTCTCCCCTGTAAAGCAGCGCCGCATTCTCATAACAACGGTACTTTTCCTTCCTGTCGGCCGCGTTCTCCGCCTCCGCAATATAACGTTCAAACTCTATCGTATCTACTTCTATGGATATATTCTCGTCGTTAATATACAGTCCATCCCGGTTGGTGATATAATCGCCCTCCGGCAGCCCCGCCTGGACCATCTGTTTCCGCATCCGGTACAACAGGTTATTCAGGCTGTTATTTAAATTTGTCACATTGAGTCTGTCATAGAGCATCTGCATAAGCTGTTCCTTGGCAATTCCCTTTGTACCGTGAATCCACACAATCTGTAAAAGCTGAACAAACTTTGCCGTACTGTTTCTCCCCAGAATAATCTCTTTACCGTCATAATCCAGAGTAAAACCGCCCAGCATACAGATCTTCAGTACCTTTTCATTACCCTTTTTCATCTTTCCCATCTCCGCATCCGGAATTATTTCCCTTAAATGCCTTTGCCGGTATAGCCGCACCAGGTTTGGAAATACCATGCAAAGTTACTTAGATTATATCATGAATGCAGGACACAGCTAAAACATCTCCGCTTTCATACATGGCTTGCATCAGATACACAAGCCCTTCACTAAGTGTACATATTATAACACAGAATTGGTCCGGGTAACAGGGTTAATCACGTATTTAGCCCGATTGTTTTGGTAAAAAGTTACCGTTCACACCGCATTGCGCTGTGAACAATAACACGCTTCGCGATGCACAGAAACGGCAAAAAGCGCCGTTGATTGTAATGAAAAGTCCGCATCGCGCACTTTTCGTTGCGTCGCGCCGTAACCCTCGGGTTTTCTGTGACTTTCGCTTTGCTCCACTCACAAAAAACACCTCGCGGAATACTGCCTGTGAACAGTAACGGTAAAAACATCACTAAATTTCTATCAGATGGAATCTTTAAATTCTCGGAATCCCTGTCCCAGCACTTCCGACGTCTCCGTCACCATAACAAATGCATCGGGATCCTCGTCATACACGATTTTCTTGAGTTTTGCAAACTGGGACTTCCTGACCGTACATAAAAGGACACTGGTATCCTGTTTACTGTATGCGCCCCTCGCAGGGAGCAGGGTGGCCGAGCGGTCCAGCTCGTAAATAATCTTCGCCGCAATGCCGTCCGGTTTCTTCGTCACAACGGTCGCCATACTTCCCGCATCTCCGCCGTAGATAATAGAATCAATCACTTTTGTCTGGGCATACAGAGCAATCAGTCCAAAGAGAGCCGCCTCAATATTGCCGAAAACAAAGATGGAAAATACCAGAATAACACTGTCCACAATCAGAAGCGCCCTTCCAATGGACATGTGGGGCCGTTTCTTCTGGAGCAGATAGCCGACGATATCCGTTCCCCCTGTCGTCGTCCCCGTCATAAATATCATGGCCATTCCAACTCCTACGATTACCCCGCCGTAAAGGCTGCACAGCATTCTGTCGCCGTTGTAGACAGGACAGAACGGCGCCACCGCCATATCAAGGATTAAGGAGCACACGGTACTGGCTACAGCCGTTGTAATCGCAAAACGGTGGCTTAAATAAAACCAGGCCAGAATTAAAAGCGGTATATTGAGAACCAGGGTCAGGGCACCCACCGGCAGATCGGTCAGATAATTGACCATCAGCGCAATACCGGAAGCGCCTCCCGGAGCTATATTGGCCGGAACCATAAACGCATGCGTCCCAATACTGTAAATGACCGCCCCCACTAACAAAAGCCCCATATCTTTAAAAGAAATCTTTTCACGAAGTTTTTCCATCTCCACACACCTTCCTCTTACCATTTTCCCCAAAATAATAAAAAATATAAAGTATCTTCAAATGACGGTATATCCACTCCCCGGAATATCATTGCCGAATCGTTGCTAAAAATTTCACACGCGGAACTCATACGCCGGGCGCGGCCTCATAGTGAATGGAAATCCGAACGCTTCGCGGGCAGGTTCTCACTTTCAAAAAATAAACAGGCGACACCCCGTGAGGGACATCACCTGTTATTATCAAGCCGGACGGCTATCTTTTAAAGCCGGTTTCCCGGCTGACATTATTTAGTTATTCAATGCTGTAGTTTGGAGCTTCCTTCGTGATATGAATATCGTGAGGATGGCTCTCTTTCAGGGAAGCAGCGGAAATCTTGATGAAGCTTCCCGTCTCCTGAAGTGTCTTGATATCCTGCGCTCCGCAGTATCCCATACCGGCGCGTAAACCGCCGAGAAGCTGGAATACCGTGTCTTCCACCATTCCCTTGTATGCGACGCGGCCTTCCACGCCCTCCGGAACCAGTTTCTTTGCATCGTTCTGGAAATAGCGGTCTTTACTTCCGTTCTCCATCGCGGCAATGGAACCCATGCCCCGGTAAACCTTATACTTTCTGCCCTGATATAATTCAAAGGTACCCGGGCTCTCGTCACAGCCTGCAAACATGGACCCCAGCATACATACGCTTCCACCTGCTGCAATTGCCTTTGTAACGTCTCCCGAATACTTGATTCCTCCGTCTGCAATAATCGGAATACCGTATTCTTTCGCCGCTTCGTAGCAGTCCATAACGGCGGTAACCTGAGGCACGCCGATACCTGCAACCACGCGGGTGGTACAGATGGAACCCGGTCCGATCCCCACCTTAACGGCATCCACGCCCGCTTCGATGAGGGCCTTTGTAGCCGCGCCGGTAGCCACGTTGCCGGCAATTACCTGGACATCCGGATATGCTTCTTTAATCATCTTAACGCAGCGGAGCACATTCTCGGAATGGCCGTGCGCGGAATCCAGTACAATCACATCCACCTTTGCCTTCACAAGAGCCTCTACGCGATCCAGCACATTGGCCGTGATGCCGACGCCTGCGCCGCAGAGAAGTCTGCCCTGCTCATCCTTGGCCGAGAACGGATATTTGATCTGCTTCTCGATATCTTTGATTGTGATAAGTCCTTTTAAATTGAAGTCGTCGTCCACGATCGGGAGCTTCTCCACCCTGGCCTTTGCAAGAATCTTCTTGGCTTCCGTCAGGTTGATTCCTTCCTTTGCCGTCACCAGGTTTTTGGAGGTCATGCACTCTTTGATCTTTCTGGAGAAATCTTCCTCAAACTTTAAGTCACGGTTTGTGATAATACCGACCAGCTTTCTTCCTTCCGTAATCGGAACGCCGGAAATGCGGAACTTGCCCATCAGCTCATCGGCATCTTTCAGTGTATGTTCCGGGGATAAATAAAATGGGTCTGTGATGACACCGTTCTCTGAACGTTTTACCTTATCGACTTCCTCAGCCTGCTCTTCAATCGACATATTCTTGTGGATAATGCCGATACCGCCCTGTCTTGCCATGGCAATCGCCATTCTGTGCTCGGTAACCGTGTCCATACCGGCGCTCATTAAGGGAATATTCAGTTTAATTTTTTTCGTCAGATACGTGCTTAAATCAACCTGGTTAGGAATGATTTCTGAATATGACGGTACGAGCAGTACATCATCAAATGTAATGCCATCGCCAATAATCTTACCCATTAATTCTTCCTCACTTTCGTATTATTTGTATTATTATAAGTAGACTCTCGATGTTTTCCGGAGTTATTAGTATCTAATACTATCAAATTTGAGGGTTGATGTCAACCACGCACTTTTACGAATTTTCCAGTACGAAATAAGGAGAATTTTGTCAAAAAATATAAGAATGAATCCCGCTAGTGGGATTCTCCGCCTGCGGCGGGTCGCTTTAGCGGCATAATTCCTCTCTGCCGCAATGCGCTCCTGCCCGGAGGGCTTTTTAATTAATCTAAGCTCAAATTTCATGCATCTTTCTCGGCGCCATCTGCCTGAAACAGCGCACCATCTTTTCATCCGGCTCAAAGAGCACTTTCTCACCCGCCCCGCTCTTCGTGTAAATAAAAGCGTATCGGACGGCTTCCGGATCTCCCGATGTGTAGTCGATGACCTTTTTCACCTGATGCTCGTACTCTTTAATATGACCGGAAGTTACCGGGGCGATGACCTGGATGTCCTCCAGTGTATATTCCGCCGCTTTCTTTCTTCTCGTCTTTGAAAAGATCCGGTCCACAGAAAATGTCCGGTCCACCAGGAGATATTCAAACTCCACATTCATATTCTGGATCATATGATACGCAAATGCGCACATTGCAATAAAGGCAAGGAAGCCGAACAGGCCGATCCATAAGATAGAAACCGCTGTGAAAAGGATTCCCGCAGCCAGAAGTATCTTTACAATAACGGAGGAACCCGGCGTTTTCTTTTTTACAAGACATTCTGCGTAGCTTTCGTTGAGCATGTATTTTCCCCTTTTCCTGTGTAAAATAGACCAATGATAACGGTTTTGCGCCTGCTGAACCGTTACGGCTGATGATACTATCCTACAACAATTTGCGGCGGGATGCAAGATAGGGATTTGGTTGAGGAAGGAGAACGCCGCCGGGACGGTCGGGGTTCGGGATGGTGAGAGGGAAGGGATGAGTCTCCAGTCCCGGGCTGTAGGTTGTCGCGGGTGGGGAATCCGGGCAGAAAAAGTTCCTGCGGGAAACGCT
>NZ_URHZ01000080.1 GCF_900547735.1 uncultured Clostridium sp.
TTTTTTCTCCTGGATTCCCCCTCACCACACTCTGCAAACCGGGACTGAAGACTCATACCCCCCTCTCACCATCCCGAACCCCGACCGTCCCGGCGGCGTTCTCATTCCTCAACTGATTATCACACTTTGCTTGACAGCATAGAATAAAATAAGATATACTTCACCCCATAGATACTTATTGGTGGACATTTGTGAAGACATAATGAAAAAAGAGGTAGGAGAGAATGATTCTTAAGGATATCTGGCTGGACGTGAAAGCCGTGAAGGAGAGGGATCCGGCGGCGAGGAATGCACTTGAAGTGCTGCTTTTATATCAGGGAGTCCATGCGCTGATTTGGCACAGGGTTGCCCACTGGTTTTACAGACATCACATGTTTTTTGTTGCCAGGCTGATTTCTCAGCTCGCAAGATTTTTTACATTGATTGAGATACATCCGGGAGCCCAACTGGGACACGGGATTCTGATCGACCATGGCTGTGGCGTGGTAATCGGAGAGACAACGGTGGTCGGTGACAACTGTACGATTTATCAGGGCGTGACGCTGGGAGGCGTGGGCACCCAGAAGGGAAAGCGGCATCCAACGCTGGGAAATAATGTGACGGTTGGAGCGGGGGCGAAAATCCTCGGTTCATTTGAAGTCGGTGACAACTGTTCCATCGCGGCCAATGCCGTACTGCTCCGTCAACTGGATGAGAATATCACCGCGGTGGGAATTCCGGCCCGACCTGTTAAGAAGGACGGCGTGCCGATTCAGAAGAAGCAGAAAACCATTATCAGTGAGCATAACCGTATGATGATGGATCAGATGGAAAAGCTTCAGAAAGAAGTTGAAGTCCTTAGAAAGGCTCTGGAGGAGGCGACCGGAAAGCCGGTTCCCGCTGTAATCCTGGAGGAAGGAAATAAACAGCCGGCTCAGGCGGAAACAGCGCCCGGGAGCGGAAGTGACGCGACGGAATAGAGGAAATAACAATATATGCAGAATGAAGAGACAACACAAAGTGCAGCGGCAGTACAGGATACGGAGATGGTAAAAGGTACAGAACCGGTACAGCGTGCAGAAAAAGAAGCAGCCATGGCAGCGGAACAAAAGAAAGAAAAAGCGCCGGACCGCTGCCGTGAGATAGAAAAGAGTATTATCAAGCAGTTCAGAAAAGAGATATGGCGCCCTTTTGTCAGGGCGCTTAATGAATACGATATGATTAAAGAGGGCGACAATATCGCCGTCTGTATCTCCGGAGGAAAGGACTCCATGCTTCTGGCCAAATGCATGCAGGAGATTTTAAGGCATGGGAAGATGAAGTTCGGTCTCCATTTCCTGGTCATGGATCCGGGATATAATCCGGCCAACCGCAGGATGATTGAGGAGAATGCCAGAATTATGAATATTCCGGTCACCATCTTCGAATCGGATATTTTTGACGTGGTGGTGGACGTGGACCAGTCCCCCTGTTACCTGTGCGCCAGGATGAGGAGGGGCTTTTTGTATGCCAATGCGAAGAAGCTCGGCTGCAACAAGATTGCCCTCGGACATCATTTCGATGATGTAATAGAAACAATTTTGATGAGCATGCTCTATGGCGCTCAGGTCAATACGATGATGCCGAAGCTCCACAGTACCAACTTTGAGGGAATGGAGCTTATCAGGCCTCTTTACCTGGTGAAGGAGGCTGATATACTGGCCTGGAAGGACTTTAACAGCCTTCATTTTCTCCAGTGTGCCTGCCGGTTTACCGAAGCGGCGGAGGCAGTGGCCGGACGGGATGAAAACCATCTGTCCAAGCGGCAGGAGATGAAAGAACTGATTAACCGTTTCCGCCGGATCAATCCGCATATCGAGACGAACATTTTCAAAAGTGTGGAAAATGTCAATCTGGATGCCTGTATCGGGTATGTGAAGAATGGGCAGAGACATCACTTCTTAGAAGAATATGAGACGTGTGCGGACAGAGAGCAATAAAGATATTCCGCGGAGAAGTATGCTTTCTGATAACGGAATTGGACACTCCGACAATCGATAGCAGAAAAGACATGTGTCTCCTGCGGACTTTACAGGAAGGGCATACGGAGGATAAGCGGATTCGGTTCCATGTTTTTGTTTTGGCATTTTTAACATCCGGGGAGTGAAATAACAGGACATTTATCTGTTTACCCTAAACTTTTTTTGTGACTTTTTACTGATCTTTTTGAATCGTGCTTTTGCTGATTGACATTTGCTAAAACGAATGATATTCTTTTGTTAGTGAGTACTCATTAAATGGTAAATAATAAAAGGGCTACACCTGACAAGACTGCAGGTTCCACAAAGCGGGAACCTCTCAAGGGGTGCCCGGATGCGGCGGAGCTTATAAAGGCCGTCTGCAACTGCTTTAGGGAGTGTATCATCCCGGAACTCCGGGGCTGTTATGCTGTCACGAATTCCGGCAATAGCGCACCCAACGCTGTACCGGATTATCGGCGGCTTGCTTTAGAAAAAGCCTGAACAGGCAGGGCCCCCACCCTGTTCACCTGAGAATACAGGCTTTGCTGAAGAGATCAGGTACTCCCCCTGAGTACACAGAGGAAAACGTGCCGGTATCCATCCGCAGACAGGCGAATGCCGATAATGTGGAATTGAAAGACCAGGCTTAAGCCGGTATTGTCACCCCGTTCCCCCAGAACGGTGTTGTGGCGCCGGGAATGAATTTAACTCTGAGCACGGAGGAAGTTATCACTGTCCGCTCCCACTGGATGTGAAAACGGAACTGCAAGGGAACCTCCTATAGGATTTGCAATGTTTTTAATGGTTGCAGATTATGGTCCGAAATTGCAGAGAAGTGCTGAAGAGAAGTAAAAAAGAAGAAGTGCGCCGCGTCAGCGGTACACTTCTTCTTTTTTAGGCGCAATGAAAAGTTCGCGAAGCGTACTTTTCGTTGTTACCAGTGATGTTTATTATAATAGCCGTTATGATCGGAATACAGGCTCAGTCCGGCATTACTCCTTGAATTTCAGCCGGTAATGTTTGACCGGACGCCCTTTTCCTCCGAGACTTTCCTGACCGATCATTTCAGCGTAACCGTACTGCAGGAGGTTGTTGAGTATTTTACTTGCCGTCCGGGGTGAAATTCCGAGGCTTTTTACGATTTGGGCCGCGGTGACTTCATTGGAACCCTCCAGCCTCATCATGGAGGACAGTTTGGAGATTGTCTCGACGGACAGACGGACACTGCTGGCCACTTCACGCAGGTATTTGCTGGTTTCCGCAGGCTGGGCGGCTTTTTCTTCCGGTGACGCATCCAGCAGATATACCGTTTCGTTCTCATCCATCAGAAAACTGCCCTGTTCCTTTCCAAGGACCTTCTTACCGTAGGCGGCCGCTTCCCAGGCATTCATACGGGCCTGGTTCAGGGTGGCTCCGATACCGTAGCTGATGACACCGTCAAAATTCATCTCATGTTTCAGAAGGGTCTGGATGCCGCAGGAGCTGTAATTGTCTGTCATGTCCTTTATCAGCATGGAGTTGGTATAAATTTCATAGCCGCTGTAACTTTCCTTAAGTATCAGGCTGTTCATATATTTCTTATTCAGAACCATGACCGCCTGTTTCAGTTCGAGCAGGCATTGCTCCCTCTCCTCATTTGTGATGCTCCACGTCTCCTTTTCCCTTGGAAGAATCACAATGGCGCCGGAGATATTTCCCCTTATTCTTTTTATCTCCATCTGCTGTTTGAGAGAGGAAAAGGTGCGCTTCAGTTCATTTACACTTGGGTTAACATAATAAGAGGGAATTCCGTAGGATTCACCTAACTTGTATACAGTATAAAACTGCGTGAGGATCAGATCCAGCTCATTATGCTCCAGCTTTTTCCGGTACGCCTCAATCAGCTCGTTCTCCTTTGTCTCTATGTTTTCAGCCGGATAATCGATTAGTTCCTGTACAAAATTTACGGCCATAGCGGGCAGTTTTTCCTCAATCAGGGCCTGCCTGAGGGTATATCCGTCTTCCAGAAAATCAATCCCGACCCGGTTGACGTTGGACTTTTCTTTCAGAAGCATCATTTTAAGCATAAGCTGATAGATATGCTCCACCTCGATATTGAAACAGGCCGTCGGGATCTCCTCCCCTGCCCCGATAAAACGCCTTACTGCAATCAGGGGAATATATCCGCTGGTGATGAAACCGTCATAATGTGTTTTTTCCTGCTGAAATATGGAGAAGAGTTCGCTGAACTCATTATATTCCCTGTAGGTGAATTCCACGTCTTCCTGGGAAGCACCTAATATTTTTTCACAATACTGCCTGATATACGGCTTTAAAAGCAGCATAATTCTGTAACTCATATTCTCTCCACCTTATCTTTATCGTTCCGGGCCTTGTCCTGTCCATTATATGATAAGTCCGTATGAAATTCAAGTTATGGCGGTTTTCGTTGTTTGGAATAATGTCACGTCTGTCCGCATAAACTTTCATAAAGTTGTAGATATGGAAAGGGCAGGTGCGATCATTAATGATGGAGCTGATTAAGAAAAATATACATATGAACAGACAGAAAGGAAGCGCGGTATCCCAGATCACTCTGGATGACGATTTTATCGTTCCGGACACCATGGACGACGTATCCCAGGTCCTTCTGGATAACGGCGAGATCCAGATTGAATCATCGAGAACCCAGGGCGATAAGGTTCTGATTAAGGGAAAACTGGCTTTCCGTGTGCTGTACAGAAAAGCAGAAGGAGGGCTTCAGGCGCTGGGAGGAGAGGTGCCGTTCGATGAGACGATCAATGTGCCGGATCTGAATGAGCATGATTATACCCAGGTATCCTGGACGCTTGAGGATCTGAACACCAGTATGATCAATTCCAGAAAGCTGAGCATCAAGGCAGTCGTGACTCTGGAAGTGCGGGTGGAGAATCTGTACGATGCGGAAGCAGCCGTGGACATTGAGACGGATGATGAAGAGGTGGAGGTATTAAAGAGAAGTATCGACGTGGCGGCAATTGCGGTCAGGAGAAAGGATACATACCGGATCAAGGAGGATATCCAGGTTTCGGGCAATAAGCCGAACATCGAGAGCATCCTGTGGAATGAGATGCGGTTAAGAGGCGTCACCTGCCGCCCCATGGACGGAAATATCCATCTGGAAGGGGAACTGATGGTATTTATCATCTATGCCGGGGAAGGGGAGCATACGCCGGTTCAGTGGCTGGAGGAGTGTATCCCGTTTTCGGGCGATGTGGAGCTTGCGGAGGCGGAGGAGAATATGGTTCCGGCCATCGGCGTCAGGATCCTGCACCGGGGAATCGAGATGAAGCCGGACTACGACGGGGAAATGCGCGATTTTGAGCTCGATGCCGTCCTGGAGCTGGATATGAAACTCTACATGGAAGAAAATGTGGAGCTTTTAAGCGATCTCTACGCCACCAACCGGGAACTGATGCTGGATGGCGGGGAGGCCTGTTTCGACCGTCTGCTGACAAGGAACATCTGCAAATGCAAGGTTGCGGAGCAGCTTAAAATCAGCAAGCCGGACCGGATTCTCCAAATCTGCCACAGCAGCGGCAGCGTGAAGCTGGATGAGGCGGAACCGAGGGAGGACGGACTTCATATAGAAGGTGTTCTGGAAGTGAGCCTTCTGTACCTGACCGACGACGACACGGAGCCGGTAGGGGCTACGACGGAGATTGTGCCGTTCCACTGTGTGGCGGAGGCCGACGGCATTAACGCGGACAGTATCTGGCAGATGAACCTTGGACTTGAACAGCTTACGGCCGTGATGCTGGGAGGGGATTCTGTGGAAGTGAAGGCGGTGATTGCCGCCGATCTGCTGGTGCTGCAGCCGGTGTGCGAGCCTGTGGTCACGGGCGTGAAGGTGGAGCCGCTGGATATGAAGAAGCTTCAGCAGATGCCGGGCATTGTGGGCTACATTGTGCAGCCGGGGGATTCACTGTGGAAAATTGCGAAGAAATTCCATACCACTGTGGAAAACATCAAGGAGACGAACGGTTTGACGGAGGATGAGATCCGGCCAGGGGAAAAGCTGGTGCTTATAAAAGAAGTTTAGTAGCAGGACTCCCGGTAAAAACCGGGCGGGCGGCAGGGACCGGGAAGGTTCCTCCGCCTTTTTCTGTTCAAAGCACATTGCGAACCTGCCCGGCTTAGAGTATACTAAAGCATAACTGTTTATATGTTTGGGAGGCTGCACGGCAGCGGAAAAACGTTACTGTCCATACGGCACCGGGCCGTGGACAATAACGGAAAAACGGCCGAAAGGAGGCAGATCATGCAGTTTGTACGTCTCAGAATCAAAAACTATAAAGTGATCCGGGATATGGAGATCCGGGACATGGAAAACGCCCTGATTCTGGTGGGAAAGAACAATACGGGGAAAACCTCCGTCCTGGACGCAATCCGGGTCATGGCGGGAGTGGAGGAGCTTTTAAAAGCTGATTTTAATGAGGCAAAGCAGAATGTGGAAATCGAAGTGACCCTGCAGATTACGGATGAAGACCGCAGGATGATGCACCAGGCCGGTATCGTGAGCCGCTATAAGCGCTATGAGGTGTGGGAGAAGGAATTTTACAGAAAACTGCCGTCCTGCCAAGGAGATTTGCTGGAATTTACCTACACCGCCAATTATGAGGGGAAAGTCCGGTATACGGACGGATTTAAAAAGGATAATCCCTGCATCCGGGAAGTCCTTCCGAGGCTCCACTATATCAACACGGCAAGAGATTTGCAGATGTTTCAGAACGACCTTCTGCTGTTCCAGGACAACAGGATGATGAACCAGCTCCGCTCCGGCCGCTGCCTGTTCGACGGAGCCAAGGAATGCAGGCACTGTTTCCAGTGCATTGGCCTGATTAATAAGAAGAAACCCGAGGAACTCGATGCCGCCGAGACGAGAAAACTTCTTGAATATAAGCTCTACCAGTCCAATATGGGAGATCTCGTGGAGCGGATTAATGACAATTTCCACAAAAACGGAGGATACGACGATATCCTCTATGAACTGCGCTGTGATATCGACCGGCTGTTCCAGATTGAGGTGAAAACCTACAACAGCGAGCGCGGCGAGGTGGATACGGTTGAACATATGGGAAAAGGTATGCGCAGCATTTATATGCTGTCCCTGCTGGAGACTTATATCGAGGGTGAGAACCGGATACCGAGCATTGTCATTGTGGAATATCCCGAACTGTTTCTGCACCCGCAGCTCCAGAAGGTATCGAGTGAAATACTTTACAGGCTGTCCAAGAAAAATCAGGTCGTGTTCAGTACCCATTCTCCCCAGTTGCTGCTGAATTTCACCAACGGCCAGATCCGGCAGGTGGTGCTGGATCGCGAGTATTACTCCGTGCTCCGGCACAATACGGACATCGGGGAAATCCTGGATGATCTCGGATACGGGGCGGCCGATGCGCTGAATGTGGACTTTGTCTTTATCGTGGAGGGGAAACAGGATAAGAGCCGCCTTCCGCTGCTTTTGGAAAAATACTATTCCGAGGTTCACGACAGGGAGGGGAACCTTTCGAGGATTGCCATCATAACGACAAACAGCTGTACCAATATTAAGACTTATGCCAATTTAAAATATATGAACCAGGTTTATTTAAAAGATCAGTTCCTGATGATCCGGGACGGGGACGGAAAGGATCCGGAGGAGCTGGCCGGAGAACTGTGCCGTTATTATGACGAGCAGAACCTGAGGGATGTGGACCGCCTGCCGAGGGTAAGACGGAAAAACGTCCTGATTCTTAAATATTATTCCTTTGAAAATTACTTCCTTAATCCGGAAATCATGGCAAAGATCGGAATCGTGAAATCAGAGGAAGATTTTTATCATATTCTTTGGCAGAAGTGGACAGAATATCTCGGTCGGCTTCGTTCGGGCAGAAAGTTTGTCAGTGCGCTGGGACGGACTCCGGAATCGGAAGAAGACTTAAAAAATAATATGGAGCTTTTTAAAATTCATATGAGAGGCCACAACCTCTACGACATTTTCTACGGACGCTATAAGAAGAAGGAAAAACAGACGCTGAAACAGTATATCGAACTGGCTCCCAGGGAGGAGTTTTCCGACATCCTGGACAGCATTGACAACTTCCTCTATTTTGACAGCCGGAAAAAAATGCCGGAATGAAAGTTGCATTTCAGGAGAAAATCCATATAATAGATTATAGCCAAAGCAGAGGAAGAGAGTAGCGCATCCGGCCGATGCTTTAGATAGATACAAGGCTCTAATGTGGAACTGCCGAAAGGCACCCCGGGGCTTTGGACGGTAACGGCACATTGCAAGGTGTTGTTACCGTTTACATACCCCCTTGGAGGAAGACGATGAATTACACATACCTTCTGCGATGTTCCGATTCGTCGCTCTACTGCGGGTGGACAAACCATCTGGAGGAGCGGCTGAAGACGCATAACGCGGGAAAAGGTGCCAAATATACGAAGAGCAGGCGGCCGGTCACGCTGGCCTATTATGAGGCCTGGGAAACAAAAGAGGAAGCCATGAAGCGGGAGGCGGCAATTAAAAAGATGACAAAGAGAGAAAAAGAAGCTCTGGCTGCAGAGCTTCGCATTATTATATCTCCGGCAAAGAAAATGCAGGTTAAGGCGGATGAGCTGCCCTGGAAAAATATGCCTGTGCTGATAGAGAAGACGGAGGCGCTGAAAGAGAAGCTGCAGTCCTTTACGGAGCCTGAGCTTAAGAAACTGTTTGCGGCTAATGACGCAATCACCCATCAGAACTATCTTCGCTACCGTGATATGGACCTGAGAAGGAATATGACGCCGGCGGCGCTCTCCTATGTGGGAATCCAGTATCAGTATATGGCGCCTCAGATATTTTCCGAGGCCCAGTGGGAGTACATATGCCGTCATCTGCGTATCCTGAGCGGTTTTTACGGCATTCTGAGGGCCGACGACGCGGTTGTGCCGTACCGCCTGGAGATGCAGGCAAAACTCCCGGCGGGGGGAGCAAAGGACCTTTACGGCTACTGGAAGGATGAGCTTTACAGGGAGCTGTACCGCGCGGAGAAGGGCGCGGGACGCGTGAAAGTCCTCAATCTGGCGTCGAAAGAGTACAGCAGCGCCGTGGAACCGTGGCTGAAGCCGGAGGATGAGTTTGCCACCTGTATATTCGGAACCATGAAAGCCGGGAAGGTTAAAGTGAAGGCGACGGAGGCAAAGATGGCCAGAGGTGAGATGGTCCGCTTTCTGGCAGAACAGAATGCCATGGGATTTGAGACGGTGAAACAGTTTGACCGCCTCGGTTTTTCCTATGCACCGGAATTGTCCGATGGGAGCCGGTTCGTATTTTTAAAGAACGAGGTTGAGCAATGATTAAATTTCTGATTAAACGATTTATAAAGGATTCCGATAACATAAAAGACCCCGCGGTGAGACGTATGTACGGCTCGCTTTGCAGTTCCGTGGGTATCGGGCTCAATATCTGCCTGTTTATCGGAAAATATCTGGCGGGCGTTTTGAGCGGTTCCATCGCCATTATGGCCGATGCCTTTAATAACCTTTCGGATGCGGGATCCTCCCTCATCACACTGATTGGGTTCAAGTTTGCGGGAATGAAGCCGGACGCCGAGCACCCCTTCGGCCATGGGAGGATTGAGTACATATCGGGACTCGCCGTCTCGGCTGCAATCATCCTGATGGGCGTGGAGCTGGCCAAATCGTCTGTTTCCAAAATCCTGTCACCTTCCCCTGTCGAGATGAATCTGACGGCAATCGTGATTCTGGTGGTTTCCGTGTGCGTGAAGCTTTATATGTGCGGCTATAACCGGTTTATCGGCAGGAAGATAGACTCCGCCGCGATGAAGGCGACGGCCACGGACAGCCTGAGCGACGCGGTGGCTACCTCCGTCGTGCTCCTGGCTATGCTGGTGCTCAAATTTACCGGCGTGAATGTGGATGGCTGGTGCGGAGCCATGGTGGCTCTGTTCATCCTCTATGCAGGCTACAGCGCGGCAAAGGATACGCTGAGTCCGCTGCTCGGCCAGCCGCCGGAGGAGGAGCTGATTAACCAGATCCGGGACATTGCGCTGTCCCACAGCGAGATCGTGGGAATCCACGATCTGGTGGTGCACGATTACGGCCCGGGCAGGCTGATGATTTCCTTCCACGGCGAGGTTCCGGGAGACGGAAATATTTTTGAACTTCACGATGTAATAGACCAGGCGGAAAAAGAGTTAAAAGAGAAGCTGGGCTGCGACGCCGTAATCCATATGGATCCTATTGCCACCAACGACGATGAGGTAAAAAGCGTCAAACAGTGTGTGGCGGAGCTGGTTAAAGAAATAAACGGGGACTTATCCATCCACGATTTCAGGATGGTCAAGGGTCCCACCCATACGAACCTGATTTTCGACGTGGTGGTTCCGTTCCAGTTAAAGCTGTCGGATCGGGAGGTGACCGATGAAATCACAAGAAGAGTCCGTGAAAAGTGGGAAAACTATTACGCGGTGATCGAGATTGACCACAGTTATGTGCTGTAGACCTGCCGTTACGATTCACGAAAGGAAAAGGACAAGACGATGAAATACAGAAAATGGATGGCTGTCCTGGCTGCCCTGTGTGTTGCCGGAACGGCGGCAGGCTGCGGCTCACGGACTTCGGACACGCCTTCCGTATCGGAGGAGAGCGGAAGTGTCCAGGAACCGTCGGGCGCGGAAGCAGAGAAGACGACGGAAGAGTCTCAGGAAGAGACGGAAAGTTTTGAGTCTTGGGAACATGAGGAAACAGAGGCCGGGAGCCGGGAAGAGGAGACGAAAGAGACCCTGCCCGGAGACGGCGATACTTTTGTGCAGCAGAAGGTGATTGTTGCAACCGACCTTCATTATTTGGCGGAAAAACTGGCCGGAAACAGATGCCAGAGCTTTATGACGGCCGTGGAATCGAGCGACGGCCGTGTACTACAGTACGGCTGGGAGATTCTCGATGCATTCCTCGACGATGTAATCGAGGAGGATCCGGATTTGGTCATCCTCACCGGAGACCTGACGCTGAATGGAGAGAAGGAGAGCCATGAGGAGCTGGCCGATAAACTGGAGGTGCTTTCAAAGCATGGCATAGAGGTGGCCGTAATTCCGGGAAACCATGATATTAATAATCATTACGCAAGAAAGTTCACCTCGGACGGTACCGTGAAAACAGATGTAATTACTGCGGATGAATTCAGCAGCATCTACGCAGACTATGGTTATGTGGCGGCGGACAACCGGGATCCGGCTTCCCTCAGCTACCTGTATAAGCTGGATGATTACTATTGGCTTCTGATGCTGGATTCCTGCCAGTACGATCCGGTCAACCAGGTCGGCGGAATGATCCGCAGGGAGACATATGAATGGATGGAAAAGCAGTTGGAGGCCGCCTGGGAGGAAGGCGCTCAGGTCATTACGGTGAGCCACCATAACCTGTTTGATCAGAGCGGTGTGAGCCGTGAATTCTATGACAACTGTACGATAGAGCACAATGAAGAGCTGGTAAGCATGCTCTATGATTACGATGTGCGCCTCCATCTCAGCGGCCATCTTCATCTGCAGCATTATAAAGAGGATGAGGACAGCGGAATCAGTGAGATAGTGACCGGGTCCCTTGTGATGGCCCCGTGCCAGTACGGCGTGATGAAAATCTGGAACAGCGGCGACATCCAGTATGATGCAAAATCGGTGGATGTGGACGGCTGGGCAAAGAGAAATTCCTATAAAAACCGGGATTTGTCGGATTTTAAAACTTTCAGTGAAAACTTTTTAAACCAGGTTACATACAGGAATGCGGTCCTGGATCTCAGAAAACATACGCTGGAGCGCAAACTGTTCTTCAGCGATGAGAAGATAGACGAGATGGCCAGATTCTATGCAAGGCTCTGTGTTTATTACTATGGCGGCAGAATGTTTGAGATCGCGGATCAGGTTAAGAATGAGAAGGCATACCAGTATTGGAATGAGATTGACTATGTCAGCGACTTAAGTGACTTCCTGAGGAATATCCTGGAGGATGAGGCGAAGGATTTTTCACATCTCACGGTTCATTATTAAGCTGCTGTCCCCGCAGGGCGGATTACAGCAGAAAAAGGACGGAAGTAATTATGCAGGAAAAAAGGAAATCGGAGCTGACTACGCTCTGTTATATTGAAAAAGACGGCTGCTATTTGATGCTGCACCGTGTAAAAAAAGAGAAGGATGTCAATAAGGATAAATGGATCGGCGTAGGCGGCCATTTTGAAAAGGATGAGAGTCCGGAGGAGTGTATTCTGCGCGAAGCGAAGGAGGAGACGGGCCTGACCCTGACCTCATGGAAATTCAGGGGAATCCTGACCTTCATCGCAGAAGGGTGGCCGACGGAATATATCTGCCTGTTCACGGCCGACGGTTTTACCGGAGAACTTAAGGCGTGCGATGAGGGTACGCTTGAGTGGGTAAAGAAAGAAGATGTACTTAAACTGAACCTTTGGGAGGGAGACAAAATCTTCCACAGGCTCCTTCTGGAGAGAGACGACTTTTTCTCGCTGAAGCTTAAGTATGATGGGGATGAACTGAAGGAGTGGGTTCTGAACGGAGGACGGGAAGATGGCGCAGGTAAAAGCGGTACTTTTTGATATGGATGGGCTGATGTTTGACACGGAATGCCTGGCGTCGGATTTCTGGAAACAGGCCGGAGCCGAGGCGGGAGTCGCCATCAGCGAGGAGTTCCTGATCTACAGCCGCGGCAGCCGCAGCCAGGAGATGGAGCGGCTGTTCTACCGCTGTCACGGTGAACATACGGATTTTAAGGGGATACGAAGACGGAAGAGAGAGCTTCTTATCCACTATCTGGATACGCATGAGATACCGGTCAAACCGGGACTTTATACACTTCTTGAATGGCTTAAGAAACATCATTATAAGATCTGGCTGACCACGTCCACCGAGAGCAGCAGGGCGCTGCGGTATGTGGAGTCGGCCGGGGTGAAGGATTATTTCGACGGCTTTATCTGCGGGGATATGGTGGAACACGCGAAACCGGATCCCGAGATTTTCCTGAGAGCGGCCGACGCGGCGGGAGTTCCTCCGTCGGAATGCGTTGTCCTGGAGGACAGCTTCAACGGAATCAGGGCGGCCATAGACGGAGGATTCATTCCGGTCATGGTGCCGGATCTGATGCAGCCCACGCAGGAGCTTTTACTGAAGCTGGCGGCGAAGCCGGTAACACTGGAAGGAGTGATTGCCTTCCTGGAACGGAGAATATAAGAATGGGACTGAAATGCCTTTATGAAGAAAACGGAGATTCCGTCAAAATACTCAGATGTTACGGGGAGTGCAGCCAGATTGTGCTCCCTGAAACTATTTCCGGCAGGAAGGTGACGGAATTGGGAGATTACATCTTTTCCGGGGATATGCGCGGAACGCCCGCAGGGAAACTGTGGGAGGAGGATGAGGAGCCGGGAAACGGGGCAGACGGACTGCCGGGAAGAGAGGCAGGAGCCGGATCAGACGGACTGCCGGGAAGTGTCACTGCAGCCGGTTCAGGCGGCAGTGGAGGACGCGCGGGTATCGATACGGCCGAACTTCAGGCAGCCTGCGGTGAGCGCCTTAAGGAAATCAGTCTCCCTTCCGGTATACGCAAAATCGGCCGTTATGCATTCTATAACTGTTACGGCCTTAAAAAGCTTTCGATGTATTCCACAATTTCAGACATCGGGGCCGGGGCCTTTAACGGCTGCCGGAAGATCGAGGAGCTGGAAATCGGTGTTGTGAAGGGGGAACGCTCGTGCCTGAAAGAGGTTCTGACGGAGCTGAATGAATCACTGACCGTAGATTACAGGCAGCTTGAGAAAGACGCGGACGGGCAGCTTGGGTGCACGGGGCGCGCCAGTCTCTTTTTCCCTGTATTTTATGAGGAGGCGGTGGAGAACACGCCGGCCAGGATTCTGGAAACCCATGTGCACGGGTGCGGGCACCGTTACCGTTACGCGTTCGACGGGACGGAGTTTAAGTTCCGTGAATATGACAGTCTGTTTATCCATGCAAAGATCCAGGAACCGCCCGCGAGAGCGGCGGCCCTTGCAATGGGACGTCTCCGTTTTCCATTGGAACTGACGGAAAAAGCCTCTCTGATGTACCGGGAATACCTGATCCTTCATCCCGAAGAGGCGGCAGCCTGTCTTCTGAAAAAGGACAGCATGGACGAATGGAAGTGGTTTGTCGGTGAATTTTTACCGTCTGAAGGGGAAAATGATGAAAAAAAGATAAAGGTTGAGCACGCGACTGCGGGTTGTTTGGGGAACGAGGGTTATGCAGTGCGTGCTCGCGAGGAATATTCCGATATAAAGAAACCGGCTTTGGGGAAAACCGGCTTTGATAAACTGATTCATGCCTCAAACCGGGCCGGCCGTACGGATGTCATAAGTTTTCTTATGAACGCCTCTTACCGGGCCTATCCTCCTGAGAGGAAAAAATTTGAGTTATAAAGCCGAAAAAAATGTATCATTTTTGTTCTTTAACTTGATTATATAACATGGTTCGTATATAATCAAATTTATATAATAAAATAATAGTTATTAATTTTTCGTTATAGAGGGCGGAACCGGGAAACCAATCAAAACAGAGCGGAAAAACAGGAGGAAAGATGTTCGACGGTAAAGAATACGTATATGCGGTATACGAAGAGAAAAGCTTTTCAAAAGCGGCGCAAAAGCTGTATATCACCCAGCCTGCGTTAAGTACGGCGATTAAGAAGGTGGAGAAAAAGATCGGCAGTCCGATCTTCGACAGGAGCACTTCACCTATTGGTCTCACTCCCAGCGGCGAGGTGTACATCGATGCCATTGAAAAGTTATTTGCCCTGGAGCAGAATACAATTAACCAACTGAATAACCTGAACGGCCTTCTGACCGGAAAACTGGCAATCGGAGGAACCATCTTCTTCACCTCCTTTATCCTGCCGGGCCTGCTCGGTGAATTTTCCAGAAAATACCCTCAGATTAAGATTGAACTGATCGAAGGAACAACTTCCCAGCTTACCGATAAGCTGATGGGAGAGGAACTCGATCTGATTATCGACAATTCGGAACTGGATGATAAAAATTACGAAAAATATTATTATAATACGGAGCGGATTATTCTGGCCGTCCCCAGGGAATTTGAGATTAACAGGGAGCTGATGGAGTATCAGCTTACCGCAGCCGATATTACGGCAAAACGTCACAGTGACGAGGAATTTCCTGCACTGCCTCTTCCTCTGCTTAAGAATGCGCCGTTTATTTTCGTCAAGGAAGAGAACAGCATCTATAAGCGGGGCGTGAAGATGTGCAGCCGCCAGAACTATACGCCGAATATCATTCTGAAGCCGGATCAGGTCGTATCGGCATTTAATATGGCGGGAAAGGGAATCGGGGCAACCTTTATTCCCGACGGCCTCGTAGCCAGCCTGTCCTATGAGGTCCCCCTGTGTTATTATAAGATGGATGAATCACTTTCCGTCAGACAGGTCTATTTTTACAAGAAGCGCAACAAATACCTGACCAAAACGATGGAAGAATTTATCCGCGTGGCCGTAGGCGACGAGGGGTTCCAGAAGGTAAGGGAAGCCAGGGAAAAAGAAAACCAGGAAAAGAAAAGCCAGGAAAAGATAAACCAGGAAAAGAAGAATCAGGAGAAGCGCAATGGAACGAAAAACGCCGGTGGTATTTGAACAGGAAAAGGCCGAAGAGCTTGCTGCTATCTGCCGTGATATACTGATAAATACGAGAAACGAGCTATACCTGCATCTGCGTTTTATGGACGCGGCGCTCAGTTCCCTTATGTTTGTACCGGATTTTACCGCCAGGGGGGCAGGGACGGACGGCTTTTGCTATACGTACCAGCCCGAGTTTCTGGCGGGAAAATATATGGACGGGCGTGTTTATGTAAACCGGCTGTATTTCCACTCCATCCTCCACTGTATCTTTGTCCATATGGACACAAGAGGAAAGAGGGCCGAAGAACTGTGGAACCTGGCATGTGATATTGCCGTGGAATATATGATAGATGGGATGGAGATAAAGTGCCTCCACCGCCCTCAGTCTCCCGTGAGGAGAGAGTGTTATCTGCGTCTGAAAGAGAAAACAAAGGTTATGAATGCCCAGAGTATTTACCGCTGCCTCCAGGAAGAAAATCTGCCGGAGGGGCGGTATCTTTCGCTTATGGCAGAATTTTACAGGGATGATCACTCCCGCTGGAATGATAAAAATGACAGACCGGAGATGCCCCGGGAGAGAAAGAACAAGTGGGATAATCTGCGCGAATCAATGGAGACGGAGATGGAATCCTTTTCCAAAAAGGCGTCGGAGGAGGCCGGGGAGCTGTCCCGCCAGGTGAAGATCGAGAACCGGGAGCGGTATGATTACAGGGAATTCTTAAGGAAATTTTCGGTGATGAAGGAGACGGTTCAGATCGACACCGACGCTTTCGATTACATTTACTATGATTACGGACTGAGAACCTATGGAAATATGCCTCTGATTGAACCTCTGGAGACAAAGGAGGTAAAAAAGATCGAGGAATTCGCCATTGTGATCGATACTTCCATGTCATGCTCCGGCGAGCTTGTAAAACAGTTTCTGGAACAGACATATGCCGTGCTCTCGGAAGCGGAAAGTTTTTTTACAAAGGTGAACGTACATGTGATACAATGTGATGAAAAGATTCAGAGTGACCGGAAAATCGAATTGGCCCTGGAGCTTAAGGATTATATGGAGCATATGGAGATTGCCGGAGGCGGAGGCACCGATTTCAGGCCTGCGTTCCAGTATGTGGACTCTCTGGTGCAGAAAAAGGTATTTACCGGGCTTAAGGGCCTCATCTATTTTACGGACGGTTACGGGATGTTTCCGGTCCACAGGCCGGCCTATGATACGGCATTTGTATTTATGCGGGATGACTACAGCGACGCGGATGTTCCGCCCTGGGCGATCAAGCTGATTCTGGACCCGGAAGAGTTTGAGAATGAAGGGGAAGACCTGGATTGATAAGGACCTCCGCCTGCACCGGTGACATTCAGGATGAAAGGAGAAACGAACAATGAGAAGAAAAGACAGGGGAATTGAGAATCAAAATGAAATTATGGAAATAATAAAGAGATGCCGTGTGTGCAGCCTCGCATTTTCCGGAGAGGACTATCCCTATGTGATTCCCATCAACTTTGGAGTTGGCGTTAAGGACGGAAAAACTGTTTTCTATTTCCACGGAGCCGGGGAAGGCACCAAGTTTGACCGGATCAAATGCGATAACAGAACCGCATTCTCCATGTATGCGGAGGAGGAACTGGTCTTAAAAGAGCCTGCCTGCAAGACGACAATGCTATATGAGAGCGTTTGCGGCACGGGAAGAGCGTCCGTTGTTGAAGATATGGAAGAAAAGTATGAGGCGCTGAATCTGATCATGCGCCAGTATGACAGAGAGAGCGGGGCATTTGAATTTGACGCCAGGGTTGTGGAAAAAACAGCCGTTTTTAAACTCGAAGTAGAAGACATGACAGGAAAGACAAATAGACCGAAAAACAGGTGATGTGACATGAATATCAAGCGGGCAAAGCAAGAAATTAAAAACTGCATCGAAGCGTATCTTTTGAAGGATGGCCGCGGGGAGTATCTGCTCCCTGCCGTCCGCCAGAGGCCGGTTCTTTTAATGGGACCTCCCGGAATCGGAAAAACACAGATTATGGAGCAGATTGCCAGGGAATGCCAGGTGGGACTGGTTTCCTATACCATTACGCACCATACAAGGCAGAGCGCCATCGGCCTACCTTATATTGTGGAGAAAGAATACGCCGGACGGCCATGCTCCGTGACGGAGTACACGATGAGTGAGATCGTGGCCTCTATTTACGACAGGATGGAGGAGACGGGACTTAAGGAAGGGATTCTTTTTATCGACGAGATCAACTGTGTGTCCGAGACGCTGGCGCCGATGATGCTCCAGTTTCTGCAGTGCAAGACATTTGGGAACCACAGGATTCCCGACGGCTGGATCATTGTGACGGCCGGAAACCCGCCGGAGTATAATAAATCCGTCAGGGAGTTTGATATTGCGACCCTGGACCGGATTAAGAAAATCGATGTGGAGGCGGATTACAAAGTTTGGAAGGAATATGCGGTTATGACCGATATCCATCCGGCGGTAACCGCTTATCTGGAAGCCAGGCCCGAACATTTTTACAGGATAGAAACAACCGTGGACGGCAAACGCTTTGCGACGCCGCGGGGCTGGGAAGATCTCGCCCGTTTTCTGGAAATATATGAAAAACTCGGAAAAACGGTTGACAGGGACGTCATATATCAGTATATTGAACATCCGGGTATAGCAAAGGATTTCGCCAATTACCTGGAGCTTTACAGCAAGTATAAAACAGATTATCAGATCGAACGGATCCTTTCCGGTGAACCGGATACGGAGATGGTGCGCCGTGTGGCGGCCGCGCCTTTTGATGAGAGATTCAGTGTTGTGAGCCTCGTCCTGTCCCATTTAAACGGGAGGTTCAGGGATATTTACCTGAAGGGACGGTATCTGGAGATTCTGAGAGAAGAACTGGGTATGTTTAGGCAGATGGCCGATGAAACACCGGTAACAGAGGCGGGAACAAAGACGGTGGAAGCAAAGACAGTAGAAGCAAAGACAGTAGAAGCAAAGACGGTAGAAACAAAGACTGTGGAAACAAAGACGACGGAGAGCGCCGCGGGGCTGCTTGAAAATCTGGCTGCGGAGATGGTTTCCGACCTGGAAAAGAGGCATAAGGCAGGATTAATCAGCAGAAGAGAAGAGCATCTTAACCGGGACGCAGCGGATAAACTGCAGGACTACGCACTGACACTGGAAAAAGAGCATATCGTTTCCCCTGAAGCCGGTTTTGCAAAAGTCCGGGAGCTGTTCGGGGAAGAAGCACGCGAATACGACACGATGTCGGAGAAGGCCCTTACAATGCTGGAACACGGCTTTGATTTTATGGAGGCAGCCTTCGCCGCGGGCCAGGAGATGGTCATTTTTGTGACGGAGCTGAATACAAATTATTACAGTGTGAATTTTTTAAGGGAAAATAGATGTGAGCGTTATTATGAATACAATAAAAATCTCCTGTTTGAGGACAGAGAGAGTGACATCAGAAAAAGACTGGCACAGAGGACTTAATACAGAATGAGAAAATGGAGAAAGATGTCTCTGCTCGTCTATGCGGCAGAACTGTTACTGCTTCTTGCGGTTCTCGTACTGGTGGTAAAGTTTGTACCCGATTTCGGTAAAAAAGGGGAAGAACACACCATATACGGAAGCAGCGGAGAGCAGATAGAAGATAGTACGGAAAATACGGCAGGCGAAAAGGAGAGCGCGGAAACCGGAGAAACGCCGGAGAGTATGGAGGCCGGGGCGGATTCGGAACACCGTGGGACCGGCGCCGGAAGAAAAAAGGGGCGTCCCTCCGGAGGAGATACGGCCGGTCAGGAGACGGAGGCGGAGGAAGAGCCGTACCGTCCGCCTACGATGATTGTTGCCTCGGATTTACACTACCAGTCTCCTAAAATGACGGATTTCAGGGAATCCCTGGATACCTACACGGAATGGAACGACGGAACGGTGGTGCCGTATCTGGATGTGATTGCCGATGCTTTTTTGGAAGAGGTCCTGAAGCAGAAACCGTCCGTCCTGATCCTGAGCGGGGATATTTCCCAGAACGGTGAGAAGGTGAACCACCAGGAGCTGGCGAAAAAGCTCAAGAGGGTGCAGGATGCTGGAATCCCGGTGCTTGTCATACCGGGCAACCACGATATCAACCACCCATGGGCAGCCACCTATTTTGACGATAAGAAAGAAACGGCCGAGGGCGTCGATGCCAAGGGCTTTTACGATATTTACCATGAGTTTGGCTATGATCAGGCGTCATCCAGGGATAAAGATTCTTTGAGTTACCTTTACAGGCTGGATGAACATTACTGGATGATGATGCTGGATTCATGCATCTACGAACCCGTCCATGAGACGGGAGGCAGAATTAAGGATACGACCCTTGTCTGGATGAGGGAGCAGCTTGAGGCGGCAAAGGAGGCCGGGGCCATGGTAATCCCCGTGGCCCATCATAACCTGCTGAAGGAGAGCACCCTCTATCCGGAGGAGTGTACGCTGGAAAACTACAGGGATGTCGTACGGCTTCTGGAAGAATATAAGCTTCCTGTCTACATAAGCGGCCATCTTCACCTGCAGAGAGTGAAAAAGAATGTGGAAAGTCCGCTGGACGAGGGAAAATACGGAATTTATGAGATTGTTTCCTCTTCCCTTGCCATTCCGCCCTGCCAGTATGGAATTATTAACTGGACAGAAGACGGCAGTTTCCGTTATCATACAAAAGAAGTGGATATCTCCGGCTGGGCGGAGCGCTATCAGGAGGAAGATCCGAACCTGCTCAATTTTAAAGAATACAGCAGCCGGTTTTTGATAGAGACAATCAGCAACCAGACCTTTAAGGGGCTGGAAACCATACCCGAGGAGCGAAAACTGGAGATGGCGGAGCTTTACGGCACTCTGAACAGCGCCTACTGCTCGGGAACTCCGATCAGCGCGTCCAAAGTGAAGAACAGCAGAACTTATTTTTACTGGGAACGCTATCTGGGATCCAGTAAATGGTTTGACCGCCTCAGCGCGATACTAAGAGACACGAAAAAAGATCACAATTCCCTGAGCCTCACCGCAGGAAAAGACTTTCCGGAATGGATTCCGGAGGAGGAAGATGCAGATGGTGGCAATGCGGATGATGGCAATGCAGATGGTGGCAATGCAGATGAGGACAATGCAGATGGGCAAAATACGGGTAAGTAAAATGTGAGAGAAGAAATACGGACGAAGAAAATGCAGCAATCGAATATGAACGGAAATGACGGGTACGGAATCGTTACCGGACAGTAATGGATAAGGAGTGATGGAATTATGATATATGAAGGCGTTGTATACAGACCACCGAGTGAGGCCAGGAGCCTGATTGTCCAGGTGACGATCGGCTGTGCGCACAATACCTGTACATTCTGCAATATGTACAAGGAAAAACAGTTCCGCGTCCGCAAGATGGATGAGATCATGGCGGACCTTCAGGAGGCCCATGACGCCTATGCGGCCTATGTAAAGAAAGTTTTTCTTGCCGACGGGGACGCCCTGATTATGAAGACGGAAGATCTGCTTACGATACTGGATGCAGTCAGACGCCTGTTCCCCAATGTGACAAGAGTTGCCTCCTATGGAACGGCGCAGGATATTCTTCGAAAATCCGAGGATGAACTGAGACAGCTTAAGGAAGCCGGCCTTGGCATTGTCTATGTCGGCGCCGAGACGGGAGACGATGAAATTCTCGAATACATCCACAAGGGAGTGACGGCCCGGGAGGTAATTGATGCGGGACAGAAATTAAAACGGTGCGGAATCGCCACCTCGGTAACGCTTATTTCGGGTCTTGGTGGCCGGAAAAAGGTAAAAGAGCACGCGCTTTCCTGTGCAAAGCTCATTTCCGAGATGAATCCGGAATTCGCTTCTTTCCTGACGCTCCGTCTCTACGAGGGCACACCGATGTACGACGATGTCGTGGAGGGGCGCTTTGAGCGCATCACGGCGGATGAGATTATGGATGAGATGAAGATATTCCTGGAAAATGTGGATTCTCCGGGAACCGTGTTCCGTACCAACCATGCGTCCAACTATGTCGTTTTGGCCGGGAATATGAACGAAGATATTCCTGAAATGCTTGAAACCCTTGAAAGGGCGAAAGAAAGCCAGCATTACAGAAGATTCAGAGAGACAGGGGATTTATTATAAATGATTTATCTGATACTGGCAGTACTCTGCAGCGCATCCATGGCTGTGGCGCTGCGCCTGAGCGAAGAGTACAGCAGCAATAAATATGCAATCCTGATGGGAAACTACGTGACCTGCACCGCGGTTGCGTTCCTGATGCTCCCGGAGAAACAGATCATTCCAACTGCGAAGTTTCTGATGACGGCATCTTCCGGGGACCAGGGACTGAAATCGGCGATGATGACGGCCATGGCCGCCGGAATCCTGAATGGAATCTTCTTTCTGGGGTCGCTTCTGTTTTTACAGTACAGCATCAGGAAGAACGGAGCCGTCCTGTCTTCCGCCTTTGCAAAACTGGGAATCATGATTCCCGTGGCAGCCAGTATTCTCTTTTTGAACGAGAGGCCGACGGTTCTTCAGACGGCGGGGATGGCTCTCGTTGTGGCGGCGATTCTTGTGATTAACCTGGAAAAAGGAAAAGGAGGGGCATCTGCAAAGATGGCCCTCCTTGTGCTGTTTCTATTCAGCGGAGCAGGAGACGGGATGTCAAAGGTATTTGAACATATCGGGGAACGCAGGTTTGACGCTCTGTTTTTATTTTACACGTTTTTGACCGCCCTGCTTCTGTGCCTGATTCCAATGCTCCGTGAGGTAATCCGGGAGAAGAAGAGACTGAAGGCGGTGGATTTTATCAGCGGCATCTTTGTCGGAATCCCCAACTATTTTTCAACCTCCCTGCTTTTGGCAGCGGTCACCAGGCTGCCCGCGTACCTTGCCTACCCTTGCTTCAGCGTGGGTACAATCCTGATTGTCTGCTTTGTGAGCGTTCTGGTTTTGAAGGATAAGATGACGAGGCGGCAGGTATATGGGTGCGGGATGATACTTCTGGCTCTGGTTCTGCTGAATTTGTAAAGAGAAGGAGCGGTATTTAGGAACTGCGCCCATTTAACACTGTGCGTTCATAGTAAAATATATATTGCTGCATTACTCCGGCGCACCCCTTGTATTTCCCAAAGTTATCCTGCACCATCATCTCGTACAGGTGTTTTTTGGGAGCCGAGTCATATTTTTTTCTGTAATAATGGTTCATTAGAATCTGCTGAATCCAGGTGTCCACGGGAAAAGCCTCCACGTGGTGCAGTCCGAAAAGGCAGATGCAGTTGGCCACCTTAGTTCCGATGCCATAGAAACCGATCAGGTATTCCATGGCTTTTTTATAATCCATTGCCGAGAGAAGTGAAAGATCCAGATTTTTGTCATCCGCGTCGCGGCAGATGCGGTGGATATACTTGGCCCGGTAGCCCAGCTTCAATGACTGAAGGTCCTCTAAGGAGGCCTTTTTTAATTGGGATGGAGTGGGAAACGTGTGGTAAAGGACGGTTTCACCGCAGGCTGAAAGAGCCCGTCTCTCCTCCCCGTACAGACGGCTTAAGTTTTCCACAGCCTCCCTAATCTTGGGGATGGTGCGCTGCTGGGAGATAATGAAGGTGATAATCATTTCCCAGACATCCTGATTCAAAATGCGGATACCGCTGCCCGCGCAGGCGGCCTCCTGAAGGTAAACATCGCGTTTCCTGACGGAGGAAATGATGGCGCCGTAGTCGGTTTCAAGATCAAAGTAACGGCTCCAGAACGGAAAATCCTCATCGGAGCAGTGAAAATAGAAAGTCTGTCCCTCCTGGACGACTTCTACATAGCGGCCGCCGCTCACCGTCTTGTATCTGCCGGGTTCCAGGCAGTTCATGCGGAAACATTGGCCGGATTCGGCGATTTGCTGCAGGTCGAAGTTATTTATCTTTTTTGTAATCATGGTATAAGTTCCTTTATGTATTTGGCGGGTGTTGTTGAAATAAGCATCTGGGTGATTTTAAGCTGTTTTCTGCGGTGGACGCAGAACTCGGCATGCGCAGGTATAATGTCCACTTTGTGTAAATTATACCATATTCACTTCGTGAATACGGTGTCTCCGACGGAATTTAGCGCCCGAATTTCTGCGGTGGACGCAGAACTCGGCATGCGCAGGTA
>NZ_URHZ01000081.1 GCF_900547735.1 uncultured Clostridium sp.
AAGACTCACCCCCTCCCACCATCCCCCTCCCCGAGCCGTCCCGCCCGCGTCCTCATTTTTCTACTCAAACACCACCATCTTTTTGAGGGATTTGTCCACATCAACCACTGAAATAATCTTATCTTCCCCCTCGAATGCCTGCTTGACGGCCAGCATAATCCCGCCGTCTTCCGGCAGTTCCCCGGTCAGCTCACGGTCGGGGGCAATGCCTACGATTGCGGGCTCCCCTGCTACCAGAAAACCGCATTCGAGCCCTCCCGCTTTTGCGATCAGCACCAGTTTCTGGGAAACCTCCTCCCGGGGAAGTCCTCCGGCGGCGCGCATGGATACTACGGGAATAATATTGCCCTTCCAGTTGCATACCCCCTCATAATAGGAGGGCAGACAGGGAACCGGTGTGATATGCGGATCACGGACCAGTTCTTTGACATAGTTAAGCTCTATTCCATAGTAAAAATTCCCCATGTCGACTGCCATAAATTCCAGATTCTCCCGGAACTGTACGGCTGTTTCCGATCCTTCGTCAAAAAAAGCCATCTGGGCGCTCAGCCCGCTTAAATCACTCATACGATTTTGCACCTCCCGCTACGCGGATTAAATCTTCTATATCGAGCAGCATACAGATCGAGCCGTCTCCAAGAAGGCTGCAGCCCGAAATTCCCGTGTAATACCTGAAATGGGGGCCAAATATCTGTGGAAGCGGTTTTTCCACAAGACTCATCTGATCGACAATTTTATCGGCCAGAATACACGCCTCCCGGGAGCTGCCTTTCACATACGCCATCACGCGGCGTCCCGTTGTTCCCTGATCCATGTCATAAAACTGCCGCAGGGATATGATCGGAATATAGCGTCCCTCATGCAGCCAGAATTCTTTTTCTCCGCGCCTTACAAGCTCCGTCTCTGCCGGAGGATATGGGAAAAACTGCATTACCTGTCTGGCCGGAACGGCAAAACAATTGTCACCGGCCAACAGGCGTATACTGTCAATGATCGTCAATGTCAGCGGCAGATGGAGTATAAAGCGGCTTCCGCTTCCCTTCCTGCTCTCCAGATGGAGATGGCCGCCAAATTTTTCCACCATCTGCCGGACCACATCCAGACCAACGCCTCTGCCCGAAAACTCATTGGCCTGCTCTCTTGTTGAAAAGCCGGGAAGGAGACAGAGTTCCATCAGTTCCGTCTCAGAATAATCCGCTTCATTTCCCGTAAAAAGTTTTTTATCTTTCGCCTTTTTAAGCACTTTTTCCGTGTCGATTCCACAGCCGTCATCCTGGACCGATACACAGATCTCTCCGCCCATGTTTTCAAAACTCAGCGTAATCTGCCCGGTCTGGCTTTTTCCTGCCGCCGCCCTCTCTTCCGGTGTCTCAATACCGTGATCCACGGCATTGCGGATCAGATGAAGCAGCGGTTCCAGAATACTGTCCGCAATCTTTTTATCTACCTCCACGTCCTGGCCTGTCACGGTAAACGTTATTTTCTTATTCTCTTTCCGGCTGATATCCCTGACAACGCGGCTAATCTGCGGAACAACACTGGAAAAAGGAATCATACGGATGGAAATCACAAGTTCCTCCAATTCCCTTAAAAGACGTTCCAACTGGCGTTTCTGGTTGTCTTCCCGCACTCCCGCTCCCGCGGTGCTTCCGTATAAATCGGCGGCCTGGGCCGCTATCATAAGCTCTCCCGTCAGATTCTGAAGCTCGTCCAGGCGCTCCACCTTCACGTGAATGAATTCGCTCCCGGTCTGCGCCGCACCATTCTGCCCCGCCGGTCTTGCCGGTTTATCCGTTTCTCTCTTCTCCTGATGATCCGCCTGCCCGGACTTTTCTCTCCCGGCGGATGATTCTGCCTGGCCGGATTGTTCTGCCTGAACAGTCTCCTCTCTCCCGGTGGATATTTCTGCCTGGCCGGATGATTCCACCTGACCTATCCCGTCTCTCCCGGCGGATGTTTCTGCCGTCTCCGATAATTCTGCTTGTCTGGACGCCCCTCCCCCAGCGGATATTGCTGCCGTCCCGGACGATTCTGCCTGACCAGTCTCCTCTCTTCCGGCGGATGTTTCTGTCTGGCCGGCCTGCTCCGGCATTTCCTCCGATGCGGTCACGCGGGAAACAAACAGAGCCTCGGACAGTTTATCAAACACCAGGCCCGGATTTTCTGAGAGAAAATGGATGTAAAAACCGTTTTCCCGGATATAGTCCGCCGTACCCGGATTGGACTCCACATTTTCCGGGTAGGTCTGCATTTCGGTGCATTCCTCTTTTATCTGGCGCGCCACCATATAAGCGCGGATATTTTCCATTTTACAATCTGCTTCAAACCGTATATGAGCGGTAAAATCCTTTTTGTCTTTTACTTTTGAGACAAGGGCATCTATCTTTTCGTCAAACCCTGCCGGGTCGTTGGGCTGGAATGTCTCATCATTCATCCGCCCCAGTTCGCCCCTGATAAAATCGGCGGCGGCAAAGACAAGGTCAAAGGTCTCCTGCTCAAAGCCCCCGAGCCTGAACGGCCCTTCCCGGAATACGGCAAAAATATCCTCCAGACGGTGGGCCAGCACCGACAGTGCGGTCAGCCCCATCATGGCCGAAGAACTCTTAATCGTATGCATTACGCGGAAGATCCCGTTAATTTCGTCTTTTGTAAGCGCCTTTTCCTGTTCCGCATTCAGCAGAATCTCATCTGCCTGGTCGAGAAGCTGGTTCGTCTCAAGAAGATAGATATCCAGCATATCTTCCATATCTGTATCAAAAAATCCCATCTACATCACACCCCTGTTTCCTTCTCCGATCCGAACAGCACCGCCCGGTTTTTTCCCGACGTCTTGCCATAATAGAGAGCCTTGTCGGCACAGTTCGTGTTATCATCAAAGTCTTTTGATTTATCATAAAGTGCGATCCCAAGTGTAACTGTGCATGTAAAATTCGTGTCCCCGAACATGAACGGAAATTCAGCAATCTCCTTGCGGATTTCCTCACATATTTCAAGCACTTCCTGTTTTGTGACCGCCATCAGGATCAGGAGAAATTCCTCCCCGCCCCAGCGCACCACCTTATGTCTTCTGCAGATACTTTCCATGATATTGGCAATACAGACGAGAACCATGTCCCCCACCGAATGGCCGTAAGTGTCGTTGATCCGCTTGAAATTGTCCACATCCACCATGACCAGGGCGTCGTCGCGGCCTTCCTCTTTCAAATCCTTTGCCAGCTTCTCCACGATAAAACGGCGGTTGTAAAGCCCCGTCAATTCATCACGGAATGCCGCCCGGTTCAGTTTCTCCATATTTGCCTTGAGCGTCTCATTCAGGGAGCGGAGCTCATCCTTCTCCTGTTTGTCGTGGAGATGGGCCTTGACTCTGGATCTCAGTTCCTCCGGAAGGAACGGTTTTCTTATATAATCACAGGCGCCAAGTGAAAATCCCCTTGTAATATCCTGTTCACTGTCCTTTGATGTGATAAAAATAACCGGTGCACGGCCGTTTTCATGATCCCTGATTTTCTGGAACAGGTCATACCCCTCCATATCAGGAAGCACCACGTCTAACAGAATCAAATCCGGCTGAATCTGATCCAGCATCTCCATTGTTTCCTTTGCCGAATGGGCCTTGTGGATCGCCACCTCATCACTCTTTAAAACCTTTTCTATCTGCTGACAAATTAACAGGCTGTCATCAATCGCTAATATTGTCTGTCCGCTTCCCATGTCCTTTTTCTCCTTCCATCCGGCCGGCTCCCGCCTGTCAAATTTTTTTTATCTCTCCGTTGACGGCTTTCACGGTCACCTCTCCTGTTAAAGAATCTAATGTCACCGTTCTTCCGTAATCTTTTCCTGTGTCCTCCGCAGTGATCCGAATTCCCAGACGGTGCAGTGTCTCTCTGACCGCATGGATATTCCGCTCACCGATTCCCTCCATCGAGCCTCCGGTGCGGAACATTTTGGCTCCGCCCACCAGCCTTGCAGTGATATCGTCACGCCCGGCTCCCTGCCGGTACATGGAATGGAGCAGGAGTTCACAACCACTGTCTGCAAATTTATATAAATTCTGCCGGTCTACTGCATCCCTGTACGAAGGCAGCATGATATGGGCCATGCCTGCGATATGCTTTTTACTGTCAAAAAGGCAGACGCCTACACAGGAGCCCAGCGCATACGTAATCAGCGCCCCCGGCTCCTTCACTACAAGCGCACAGGCAATCCCCACATTAACCAGACTATTTTTCATATTTCTCCTCTAGTATCACAGCGATCTTCTCCAGAGATTCCTGCTCCGGAAAGAACAGGACATAGCCCTGTTCCGACAGCCCGCCGGTGCTGATCTCGGTTTCTATAAACAAAAATTCATCACTGACATTTGCAATACGTATCATCGGAACGCTTAACAGCGCTCCCACCATATCCACATTGACATCCGGTACCGACACATCGATCGTAATATCCAGCATTTCCGCCAGGGCGCTGATATAACAGCAGCACATGATATTGCCAATCTCCTTGAATGCGGACAGACTCATCTCATCCAGCTCGTAAATATTTTCCGTCTCGCTCCCCAGCATCCCTTTCATAACACTTTTCAAAAAAGATTCACTGCACAGGAACATGAACATGCCGCGGATATCGCCGGTCAAATCCATCAGTACACCGGCTGCGGTATTCTCGGTTCCTCCCAGTATATTGGAAACCTGTTCAAAGCCCCTGATATTAACCGCCGGAATCTCCATCCCGATTGCGTGGCCCATCAGGCCCGACAGGGCAGTCGCCGCCTTTCCGCTTCCTATATTACCAAGCTCCCTGAGTATATCGCTCATACTTTCATTCAAACTGTAATATTTCCCCATCTGCTACCTCTCTTCTCCGTCTTCCCCGAAAAACATTCCTGAAAGACAGATATATTTCTTCCATTTTGGTCATCCCGCTTTCTATAATTCAAATTCCTCCACAAGCTGTTTCATAATCTGGGCCTGTGCCGACAATTCTTCACTTGCCGCGGCGCTCTCCTCGGCCGTCGCTGAGTTATCCTGCACAATGGAGATTACCTGCTCGATACTCTCCCGGATTTGAAGAACTGAATCCGCCTGCTGCACGGAGGCATCCGAAATCCGGTCAATCATGGTCAGGATTTCTCCGGTTCCATGCACCACCCGGTCGAAGGCTTCCGCCGTCTTTCCTGCCGCGCCCGCGCCCTTGTCCACTTTATCCCCGGTCTGATCCGCCAGTTCCGCCATCATTCTGGACGCCTCCGCCGTCTTGACGGCCAGATTGCGCACCTCTGCGGCAACAACTGCAAATCCGCGGCCTGCTTCCCCTGCCCTGGCTGCTTCCACCGACGCATTCAGGGACAGCAGATTGGTCTGGAACGCAATATCCTCAATCTCTTCCACAATTTTTCCAATTGTCTTTGAATTCTCACTGATTTCACCGATTGCATCCAGCATGGCCGCCTTCTGCCGGTCTCCCTCGGCGACGATTCCGTTCACCTCTTCGACCTTACGGCTGGCCCTTACGGCATCATCGGCATTGTGTTTTACCCTGTCGGAAATCTCATTGATACTGGCCGCCAGCTCCTGCATTACGGCCGCCTGTTCCACAGACCCCTGGGACAGCATCTGCGCACCGCCCGCCACCTGTTCCGAACCTCCCGCCACCTGTTCGGACGTATTGGCAATCTGGAGGATCGCCCTGTTCAAAAGCTCCGTAATCTGCTCCATAGCCAGGCCGACCGCAACGAAATCCCCTTTGTATGTAATCCCGGAACGGTAGGTAAGTTTTCCGTTTCCAATAGCGTATAAGCCCTTCTCTATCTCGGAAACATAAGTTTTAAGCGTCCCAAGAGTTTCCCTCATGCTGCCGGACAGGGCGCCTAATTCATCTTCTGATTCATAAACAATGTGCGCCTCCAGGTTTCCTTCCGCCATCTGCCTGGCGGCCTCCCGTATCTCCTTAACCGGGCCTGTAATCCCTTTTGTGATGCGAATCCACAGGAAGGTCGAGATAATCAGGACAATTGCAGCAAGTCCCAGGATAATGCTGTTCATCCGGCGTTTTACATCATGCCCGTTATCCAGGTATCTCTGCGCCCGCTCCAGGGATTTGTCCGCAATTTTCTGCAGGTACTCCCTCTCCACCTTGGTGTTCGGTTCATATTCGTCATCGTAAAGATCCATTGCCTCCTGATAACGGCTTTCCTCAAGAAGCTCGACCGCTTTCGTTCTGATTGGATTGATTATGTCCATCTGCCCCTTCAGCCCGATAAGCAGCTCGTCACTCTCCAGATTCTGCTCCAGATAAGCATATCCGGTAAGCAGCACCGACTCCATATCCTTGGCTTCTTTTATCTTTTCAATTTTTTCCTGCTCTGTCACTTTCGTGGCCACATCCAGTATGCATCTTCCAATCCCCTGGACGGAGGACTTCATATCCTGGGCCGTGTACGATATGGCAAATGCCTTCTTATAGAACGTGTCCAATGTTCTGGATGTCTCAGAAATACCAAACAGCGCAGCCATTACCGTAACGATATACAGCACAATAATCGACATATACGAAACCAGTAATTTATTTCCAATCTTAAGATCCTTAAACTTCAGCTTTTTCATTTCTTCTGTCTATCCCCTTCCACCGGGCCGTTTCGGACGCTGTTTTCAGCCTTCCTTTCCAGTCTCCGGCTTGCTATATCCCTTTTCGGTCTTACTTTATGCCTTTAAATTGGCTTTTACCATTTGTACCAGCATTTCGTCTTTAAACGGCTTTACGATAAAATCCCTGGCGCCCCTCTGAATTGCCTGGGCAATCACCGCTTCCTGGCCCAGGGCGGAGCACATGATGACTCTTGCCTTCGGATCCTCGCTTAAGATATCATCCAGGACCTCCAATCCGGAACGCTCCGGCATCGTAATATCGAGGAGCACCAGATCCGGCCGGATTTCTTTATAGCGCTCCAGCGCCTCTCTTCCATCGCCAACCTCTGTGAAATTCTCATATCCCGCCGCCTTAAGCGTCCGTTTAATTACCATTCTCATAAACATTGCATCATCTACAATCATTATCTTTGATTCCATCCGGTTTTATCTCCTTCCTTTACCCCGCATCTGTATACAAAATCGTCTTATCTCTCCGGCCATACTGTCTAACGGGAGCTGCTTCTGCGCGCCTCCCAGTTCAAACGCTGCCGAGGGCATATTGTAAATTTCACTTGTCTTCCTGTCCTGGACCACGGTATAGGCTCCGGCATTCTTCATTTCCAGCAGGCCTTTGGCCCCGTCATCTCCCATACCGGTCAGAATCATTCCCATCGCATTTTCCCCCGCCGCACCGGCCAGGGAAGAAAATAAATAATTGACCGAGGGAGCAAAACCGTTTACTTTCGCTCCCGGCATATTTCTGACTATATAACCCATACCGCTCCTGCCGACGCTCATCTGACAGCCGTCGGACGCCATATAAACCGTCCCGTCCTGAACTATCTCTCCCGTCTCAGCCTCTTTTACCTTCATTTTAATCTGTAAATCCATATATTGTGCAAATGTCTTTGCAAATCCCCTGCTGAGGTGCTGTACGAGCAGTATTCCGCAGGTATCCTCGGGCAAATCTTTTAAAACTCTGAGAAGCGCCTTGGGACCACCTGCCGATGAACCGATTCCCACTAAAAAACGGCTGTTTTTATCTTCCCGGACGCCCGGCAGATTTCTGCCTGCTTTCGGGTTTCCCACTTTAATCCTGATGATAAGTTCTCTGGAAAAAAGGTTTCTGCCGCGTTCCGTATCCATGGCCGTCATTCTGAGAAAGTCGCAGCCGCTTTTGCGGACACAGTTTTCTCCGCTTCCGTCCTCCCATACAGCGATCAGATGGTTATCCTGCTTTCCGAATGTATGGAGAGACATATATTCTCTCTCAAAAAAAGCGGCCGTTTCACATCCCAGTATTACCGCATCGTACTCCGCGGCGGGCTGAATTCCCTTCCGCCACGCACTGGTTCTTAAGACCGAGGCCGATATTCCATCACACTGCAGCGCGGCCCTGATCGTTTCCTGTATTCCGACGGTCTCCGCTACAATTGCAACCCTGATTTCTTCCATAAGCATTTCCCTCTATTTTCTGTATATAGCCGGACACACATAAGTAAGCAGCTCATGATCTCTGGGAAGCAGCTCGGTATGGCCCACAAACAGATAGCCGCCCGGCTTCAGAGCCCGGTATAAATTTTCTATTAATTTTTTGCGTGAGGCATCGTCAAAATAGATCATGACGTTGCGGCACAAAATCAGATCAAAGCGATCGATCCCTGCGTTGGGCCTCAGGAGATTCATCAACTGGAACCTGACCTTCTCCCTGAGCTGGGGAATGATTGTAAAATCGCCCCTCTCCTTGTCTTTCCTGCAGTACTTCTGCTGCCAGAACGGCGGTATCGCATCCAGCTCGCTGAGCGGATACCGTCCGTCTTTGGCCTTTCCTATCACGTTCTCCGAAAGATCCGTGCCGAGGATTTCAAAAGAAGGGAGCCATCCCCCTCCGTCGGTATAATTCTGAAGCAGCATCGCCAGCGTATAGCACTCCTCCCCGCTGGAGCAGCCGGCAGACCAGACCCTGAACGGGGCTTTTGCCGTTTCCGGCCGGATTTCCGGGAGTATCTTCTGTTCGAGAAATTCAAAATGTTTTGGTTCCCTCATAAAATATGTGTAGTTCGTAGTAAGGCGGTTCAACAACGTTGCCCTCATTCTTCCGGTTCTGTCCGCCTCCATCATGTCCATATATTGTTTCAGGGAGGTAACTCCCCTTTTTTCCATCTCCTGGCTCATTCTGCACTCTGCAATGACCCTCTTTTTCGAAAGATCGATTCCATAGTGTTCATTCATATACTTGGTCAGGAGCTCAAACTCCTTACCCGTAAACCGTATCATGCGGCTCACCTCCTGACAAATCATCTGCCAGCAGGCCGCAGAGACTGCCATCTTCCCCGACTACCAGTACGGCACACCCAAAATCATCCTTGTGCTGCGCTCCATCCAGATACTTCACTGCAATAAGCCGGTTATGGAAATAAACCATGCCCGCAATGCCGTCCGGCGCTCCCGGTACTTTAATAATCCGGGGGGCCGGCAGGATTCTCCCGATCTGTTCCATCAATACTTCCGCATAACCGCCGCCGGAATATAATTTAAGAATCTCTTTTTTCTCTTCTTCTTCCATCCTCACT
The DNA here is from genome assembly GCF_900547735.1 of uncultured Clostridium sp. Classification (GTDB taxonomy): domain Bacteria; phylum Bacillota; class Clostridia; order Lachnospirales; family Lachnospiraceae; genus Otoolea. The sequence goes on from NZ_URHZ01000081.1 coordinate 9,200, forward strand.
GCCTCCGTCACAAAAATGGGCCGGGCTCTATGACAAACGCCCATGAATCCAGTCGTTCCATATATGCCGCTCTCTTAAGGCCGGAACTGTCCCTGCCCAGCGCCTCCTGTGGTATTTCTTTCAGGGCGGTGGGGTCAAGTTCAAAAATCCCCATGATTTCATCCACCCGGAACCCATAGAGAGTTTCCTCCCGGTTCAGGAGTATCATATATTTTCCACAGTTTCCGGTACGTCCTCCCCACAGACGGCACAGATCGAAGAGGCACACTTCACTGCCGCCGTAGATAACCCGGCCGCTGTCGTCTTTCCCCGGAAGAATATGTTTTACAAGCTCAAGAGGAATCAAAAAAAGAGCGGCTTCCAATTCAAAACACAAAAATGTTTTTTTCATAAAGCCCCTCCTCTTCTCAGTTTTTCTAATTTACTTTTAATTTAAATGTACTGACCAGGCTCTTAAGCGTCTCCGCCTGACCTGAAAGCTCTTCACTGGCTGCGGCGCTTTCCTCAGCCGTTGCCGAATTGCTCTGCACAATATTGGATATCTGTGTAATATTCCGCGTGATTTGCTCCACCGATTCGGCCTGTTCCGATGTTGCATCGGAGATGCTCCCGACTGCAGACACGATTTCTTTTACGCCGCTCACAACGTTCTGCAGTGACCCGGCCGTCTCATTTGCAATGACAAGACCATTCTCAACCGCCCTGAGAGATTCGTCAACCAGCTCGGATGTATCCCTTGTCGCCTCTTTGCTCTTGGCGGAAAGCTGCTGCACCTCATCCGCAATGACGGCAAATCCTTTGCCGCTGGCTCCGGCCCTGGCCGCCTCCACTTTGGCATTTAACGCAAGAATATTGGTCTGGGATGTGATCTCTTCAATCGTATCTATGATTCTCTTAATTCTGGTGGAACTGTCGCTGATATCATCCATAGCGGACAGCATCCGCTTCATTCTCCCGTTGCTCTCCTCCATTTCCCGTCCAACCGCTCCCGCCTTTTTACTGGCGTTTGAAGCGTCATATGCATTGCTTCCAATCTTATCTGCAAGGCTGCTTATCGTATCAGCCAGTGTTTCTATTGTAGTTGCCTGCTCAGACGAGCCGACCGCAAGCGCCTGCGCGCCGTAAGAAACCTGCTCCGCGCCTCCTGCAACCTGTTCCGACGAACTGTTAATCTGTTTTACCGTGTTGCTCAAATCCGCTATTGTCTGCTGAATCGAGGTCAGCAGCGGATAGAATTCTCCCACATAATTCTCCCTGCCCCGGCTTACGATATCGAAATTCCCTTCCGACACCTGCCCAAGAAGGTAAGTCAAATCGTTGATCAGGAAGGAAAACCGCGAGATCGTAACTCTCATACTCTCGGCCAGGCCTCCCATCTCGTCCTCCGACCGATAGGTAACCGATACCTCTTTCAGGTTTCCCTCTGCTATATGTTCAGCCGCCTTTTCAAGCTCAGAGATCGGGCGGGTGATGCTGTGCGTGATATAAAATGCAAAGGCAACGCTGATGCCGACGCTGAGTCCTCCCAGAAGAACCAGGATGATGATGGAATTCTGCTGCGCATTCCTCACCTCCGTGATCAGGTTCACTCCCGTTTCATCGGTGTAACTGCTGATGTTATCCAGCTCTTCCCGGATTTTCGTATTTGTCGCCCTGGTGTTGTCCTCCTTATACTTAAGGGCTTCCTGGTTCCGAAACTGTACAGCCATATCAAGTACTTCGGCATCTATTGGATACACCGACTCAAGATGTTCCGCCAAAGTCTCTATCATCTGCTTATCGCCTGTAAAATGCTCCTTTATCGTAAGCAGTTCATTCTCAATATTCTTCTGTGCCGCGCTGACATCGCTGATGGAAGTTTCCATTATATCCATATCATCATATGCAATAGTGCGGTAAACCGATTTCTGCATTGATTCGAAGTTGGCTCTTATGGAACTGACGGACCTCCTCACGGTAAAGGGACCTTCGTAGAACGTTTCCATCTTCTCCCCCACCCTGACAATATTTGCCACGCTGACCACGCTGCCCAGTATCAGCAACAGCATAATAATTATGTATGATATCGCCAGTTTCTTCCCTACCTTAAAGTTCTTCATCCCCAGTTCCTCCCGGTACATTCTCCTGCAGCTTAGGGCAACGTCCTTTGACTGTAAGATTCTCATTTTTCGGCTTCACAGCCCCTCGTTCTATCTTACAATAAATGGGATCTTACTTCAAGCTGATTCTCTGCTTTTTGCCCTAAAATCGAACCGATTTTCTTAATTTTTTGTGCAATTGCTAAAAATTTCCTGGAAGGTCCGTATATTTTTCACCTCTCCGGACAATAATAAGCAAAACGGAGAAATCCGCATACAGGAAAGGATGGTAGAATATGCAGAAAACTATAAATGTAATTGCTCTCACCATAGCCATTATTGGTGCAATCAACTGGGGACTGATCGGGTTCTTTAACTTTAACCTCGTTTCCTATCTCTTTGGTTCCGCTTCCATGCTGTCCAAAGTCATTTACGCCCTGGTGGGAATCTGCGGATTATATCTCATCGGCTTCTACGGCCCTGTGACACAGGAGAAATAATCCCCCAGTTATCTACAACTTTGAATCCGATAAAGAGAGCCTGGTCGACAGTTTTTTAATCATCTGACGACTGGGCTCTCATATTTTAAATCTATTATTTCCTTAAATGTAAATTTTGGTATAGATTACTTTTATAGTCTATATAAAACAGCAAACTCAAAAACAAGTGATATTCATATAGAAATATGATATACTAAATAGGATTCTGCTTACATATCAAGAACGAATATCTGAGAAAGGAACTGAATTGACAAACCATTATACAATCTCCGAAGTGGCAACCCTGTTTAACATATCAAAACAGACTGTACGCTATTATGATAAAATTGGTCTTGTTAAGCCGGCTGTCCACCAAGAAGGCTCAAATTACAGACTATACAGCCAAAATGAATTAAATCAATTCGCCCTAATAAGAGAATTAAAAGCGTCCGGTCTGTCTCTTTCAGAAATAAAAGCTTACTGTGATGAAAAAGATATTACTAAGCTAGAATGCCTTTTAAAAAAGAATAAAAAGAACCTGGAAGAACAAATTTTCATATTAAACCGGCAAAAAAACAATACAGACTTCTATATAAAAGCTTTAAGCCAGGCAAAACGAGTATATCAAAAAAATAAATATGAAATAAAAACGGTCAAAAAGCGCTGTGTTTATTTTCTTAACATCAGCTTTGTAACCGATGATTTAAGAGAATATATCGAACTTCTTCATCGTTCCTACAGTGCTGCATATTCAGGAAAATTGCCAAGAGAACATGGCCATGTAGTTCTCTTTATCGAGCCTGAGCATTTGAATAAGCGAGAATTCAAAACATATACCGGGATTGGGTTGCTTTTTGACAAAATATATCAGGATAAAAAGTCGAAAATTATTGAAGAAGGGCTATATGCGACCACGATTCATATTGGAGATTATAAAAAAATTCATCAGACCTATAAAAAGCTATGCCAGTATATTTACAATGAGGGTTATGTGATTACCGGCAGTTCAACTGAAATCTCAGTAACCAACATTACTTTTACGACTAACCCAAATGAATTTATCACAGAAATTCAAATTCCTGTTCGAAAAAACATACAGAATGAAAATCAGGGCAGATAATTAACACCGTGTTTTCTCGGGTTTAATTATCTCCCCTGATTTTCTTTAATTCTTTTTATCATTTTTTATGATCTCCCTTAAGCACATTCTCACCGTATTAATTTAGTTTTTACATAGAAAGTGTATACCTACTATAACGTTTTCCCATTGCTATTAAAGGGAATTCCTTTCAGTTGTTTGAAAAGTATATCTTGAACGTGTAGCTGGAATATCGATTATACTTCAATCACAGCAGTAAAAGCCAAAGAGAAAAGGTTAAAAAGGAGAGAAAACATGAACAGAAACTTGAATATTTCATTATTACAAATGCCGGTACTTCCAGCAGACGAAGCACTAATTTACTTAAAAAAAGCAGTTGAAACTCTAATGGCCAATTATATAAAACCTGAAATTGTAATTGGTGCAGAATTTGGCCTCGCGTTAAAGCCAGAACTGATACCTGGTAAATTAACCGAATATTTTAGTGCGATTGCAAAGGAGCATGGTATTTATTTTATTCCCTGCACGATGGCAGAAGCGGCCCCCGAACTTCCCGATGGAAAATTCTATAATACTTGCTGTGTCTTTGGTCCTGATGGAAGCATTGTAGCAAAATATAGAAAACAGGTGCCGTTCCGTCCGGCTGAAAAATCGGTTGCAGGGGATAAACAATACTGTATCTTTGAAATACCTGAAAAAAACGCCAAAATTGGCCTCATAATTTGTTATGACCAATTCTTTCCTGAAATTTCGAGAACCTTGTCATTGATGGGAGCAGAAATAATATTGTGTCCTGCACTGGAACCAATGGAATTTCACTATATACCCGATATTATTCCCAGAGTCAGAGCCTTAGAAAATGAGTGTTATTTCGTATGGACATGTAGTACTGGTATTGGGCCTAAAATTACATATTGTGGCGGTTCAATTATTGCAGGCCCCGAAGGAGAGGTGGTATATAAATGCGGTGAACAGCCTGCTCTTGTAACAAAAACAATTGATTTGGATGCTGTGACCAGAAAGCGATATGCGGGTATTGATCAGCATTTAAATTCCATGAGGACTTTTCATATAGATTATCCATTCGCAGGAAAAGTAGAGACTGCTCCTATATTTGACCAAATGCCTCCTCTTCCTCAAACGACAGAAGCATTTCAAAAACGGCTGATGGATATGGGAATAGGCACTTTTCATAGTGTAGAAGGGTAAAAAGAAAAGGGGGAACAACAATGATGAATCAACAGAAATCTATTAATAATAACAAAAATGAATGTCATCCTATAGTATCAAGTTTTAAATTTGTAGTATATTCCTGTTTTGGACTAATCATGTTTTTTTGCGAGTTTACTCTTAATGGTTCAAAAGCAATTCCCATTCAACATATAGTGAACTTTGTAAATCTTACTTTTAAACCATTCATTCCCTATTATTCATTATTTTTTGTTATATTAGGTGCCGTGTTGCCCATTGTTAATAAAACTTACCGTTGTTCTACATTTAATTTCGTATTTACGGGACTTAAAGTAGCGGGAGCCATCCTAGGAATAATGGCTGTTTTCAAAATTGGTCCCTCACTTTTTCTGGAGGATAACTATCTTCCATTTCTTTATGAGGACTTGGTTATGTCAATAACGGTTCTAATTCAGGTCTCTGGGTTTGGTTTTGTTTTTCTAATGAATTTCGGACTGGCTGAATTTTTAGGGACACTTATGCACAAATTGATGCGGACTTTTTTCAAAACACCGGGTGAAAGTTCTGTAGATGCCATAGTATCTTTTACGAGTGGCTATACAATGGCTATGATGGTGACAAACAGTTTTTATAAGAAAGGGATATATACCGCTCGTGAAAGTGCGATTATAGCTACAGGTTTTTCCACAGTAGCCGTATCATTCCTGCTTATAGTTTCAAAAGTATTAGGGCTCTCCGAATATTGGAATCTGTATTTTATGTCCTGCCTTTTCGTTACTTTTGCAGTTACTGCTGTAACGGCAAGAATTTATCCAATTACAAAAATTCCCGATACTTATTACAGCAGTCGAGCAGAACAGCCTGAATTAGAAGAAGGGAATGTATTCCTTCGTGCATGGCACCAGGGAATAAAAACAGCGGGAGAAGCAAAACCGTTGAGTACTTATTTTAAAGAATATTTTTTGAATGATGCCGTAAAAATGGTTTCCTCTGTCTCCGCAAGTATCCTGTCTATAGGCCTGCTTGGCATTATTCTCGCAAATATGACCCCATTGTTTGACATCATCGGTTACCTTTTTTATCCTTTTATGTTGATTATGCAAATACCAGAACCTTTATTGGCGGCGAAGGCAGCAGCTATTGAAATAGCTGAAATGTTTTTACCTGCTATGCTGGTTGTTCAGGCATCTCTTATTACAAAATTCACTATTGCAGTTACAAGCGTGTCGGCAGTATTATTCTTTTCTGCCTCCATCCCCTCACTTATGGCAACGGAGATTCCAATTAAATTAAAGGATATAATACTTATTTGGTTAGAAAGAACAGTACTATCAATTATATTAGCTTCGGTAATTGCACATATCTTTTTTTAAATTATTCACTGAATCAAACAACAGTAAAAAGAAAGCAGTTCCAGGCCATGTATCTGAAAACTGCTTTCTTTTTTATCTAACGTTATTTATCCTCTATCTTACTCCGAAATGTTCAAACAGGACTTTCTCCGCCTCGGCATTCCAGAGGCCTTTGTGGGCCTTGCAACACTCATCCAGCTTCTTATAAAGCGGATCCGTCTCACCCAGCTTTGCGAAGTCGTCAATGGCCGTCAGCGGCATCTCAAACTGTGTGTAGGTCAGCTTCTTTCCTCCCGGAATGGTTGGAAGGTTCTTTGTCGCCTCTGCGATGCTGTCGATTCCGCCTACGTGGGTTACCATAACGGCCGGCTCAATCACGCCTTTTGCAGAAAGGGCGTTGGCCTCAATCAGATCATCCGTGTTGCCGCCTGTGGTTCCCATGATATGGGTGCTTGTATAGTGGCAGTTATAGAGATTGATCTCTGCCGAAAACTGGCTGTCGGTCGGGCCTGCAAAGAAGTTCATGCAGCCGTCAAATGCCAGCAGTTTATCTCCCATCTCGGCTACCTGTCTGATTGGAGCGTATACAAATACGTCGTCGTATCCGAGTCCCTCCGTTATAGCCATGAGCTCTGCAATCGGATCTGCCATTGCCGCCGTGTTTACATAGTGGAGTTCCACTCCCATCTCCCTGGCGTGAGCCTCGGAAATTACTTCTCTTGCACGGTTGATTCTGTCCTCGTTGACATCGGTTACAACAATCCGTTTCGGTTTATTTTCAAACTGGATACCGTAGCTTACGGCTCCTAATCCCATCGGGCCGCAGCCTCCCATGATTAAAATATTGCCGTCCACTTTTGTTCCCATGGCATGCTCGTAATTCTTTTTGTTGGTGTGGTAATTAGCATGGTATCCGCCGATAATACAGCTCATCGGCTCACCGAGGGATGCCTGGAAGTAGCTTTCGCCGTCGTAATTTAAGAGGCAGCCCATCTCCATTACCTCGTGAGGGATAATGCAGTATGTGGCGGCTCCGCCGCAAAACTCATAGGAATATCCCGGGGAGTCCAGTTTTCCCTGATAGTTGATGGCCGGCTGGATGGAAAATTTCTGTCCCGGTTTGAACTGATCCTGCCATTTTTTTCCGACCTGTACGATATCTCCGGCAAATTCATGGCCGACGATAATCGGGTTGGTATCGATGTTCTGTGGAGCGCGTTTATGTTTTTTACCCTGCTTAACAAGCTTGTAGGTGGACATGCAGATACTGTCGCTCATCACCTTTACAAGGATTTCATCATCCTTTATCTCCGGTAATTCAAATTCTTCTAATCTTAAGTCGTCGAGCCCATACATTCTCACTGCTTTTGTTTTCATGTTTTCAACCTCCGCTTATTTTTCTGTTTGATATCATTCTGTTATCTATGATTACCAGCTTTAATTTTTATCATCCTGAAAATTATTCCATCACGCTTTTGTTGTAAATGTAGCGTAGATATCATCCTCGCTGCCCTTAATCAGTTCCTCGACAGCCTCCGGCGTCGCCATCTTTTCTGCAATGGTTGAGAGGATTTCCAGATGCTCCTCCCCTACTCCGGCGATTCCGATTACAAGGTTGACCTTCTCGGTTCCCCAGTCGGTGCCTTCCGGGAATACCATCACTGCGATTCCGGACTGTTTAATCTCTTTCTTTGCTTCTTCAACTCCATGAGGAAGCGCAATTCCGTTTCCTATATTGGTAGGGAATGAAAGCTCCCTTTTTATCATTGCATCGATATAACCTTCGTTTACATACCCGCTGTCGCAAAGGAGCTGTCCCACCGCCCGGATTACGTCATCCTTCGGCATCGGGCTGCAGTTTAAACGGATATTTTTCTTCTCTAAAAGCTCCGGTTTCTGAATTTTTTCAGCCTGTTCTTTTTTCTTTCCAAAACCAAACATTCTCTTATTCCTCCTCATTATCTACAGGTTTTCCCGTTCCGGTATTTCTTTTTGTTCCCTTTTATATCTCAATTATAGCCCCGGCACACCGTAGAATTCAACCGAAACAAAAATGCATTTGGCATCATCAGATAGTGACAAAAGCTGAAGGCGGAAATTTCTGTGTCTACATCCTGTCCAGATACTGGTCAAAGTATTTTTTGAGATACCGCGACAGCAGATCCCGGACGCTCTCCTCTTCCTTTGTTATGATGGCGTTCAGGAATTCATCCTCTTCCACCAGCATCTGGCTTAAATAGCCCAGCATGTCCGCGTTCTCCTGCGTGTGGCCTTCCTCCGGCATCAGCATCACAATGGCGGCCCTGATTCCCTTCATATCCGGGGCGGTAAAACGTTCTCCCGACTCCGGTACAAAGACCGTAAATACCGGTTTTGTGACCCCTGCCGTCCGCGCGTGGAGAAGGGCGAATGAGAAATCCGGGAAAAACTGGGAGCCCATTGTTTCCCTTCTCTTTAAGGCCTCTACAATCATGGTCTGCCGATCCGCGTAGGGCGTCTGCTCCTCCCCCGCCTTTAAAAGCAATTCCCCGAATGCAGCAGCCGTCCCAATCTTTGTGCGTCTGAAACGTTTTATCAGCGATTTAATCTGGGTCGCCATATAGTTGACTTCCTCAAGCTGTCTTGTAAACGCCTCGTTCTCTTTCCCGGCCGCAGGCATGCGTTCGTATTCACGCACCCTGGCGGCAATCTGCTCCATCTCCTGCGACGTCAGAAGGGGGCTTACGTAAAGGATATCCGCATTCTCCCTGATGGGAAGCGTGGATACAAAGAAATCGGTATGCTCCAGTGCGAACGGGTTCAAATCATTGACCCCGTATGCCGTAAGTTCGATGCGGTCCTTGAAAAACTTGTTGATCCTGGAGCACATCAGACGTGATATTCCAATGCCGCTGGCACAAACTACGCCCATGTTCACTTTTCTTTTTACTTCCTTCCGGCTTTCCAGGCGCACCATCGCCGCCCCGAAATGGATGGCCAGATAGCCTATCTCAGGCTCCGGCACCGTGAAACCGTAATGTTCCTCAATTACTTCGGCAACATCGCGGCACCGCTCGAAAATGGCGGCATAATCGTTCTTTATCTGTTCCAGCAGCGGATTCTCAATCTTCATATTGTTGGCGAGGCGCACTAACGTCGGCTGCAGATGGGCGGCCAGCCCCTGCACGACGAATTCCTCATCCTGCTTGAGCTGCCAGGCGACGGCCGGATCAAACCGGTCGATCATCGCGTTTACCACCGACAGCAGTTCCCTCTGGCCGCTCACCCTGGCCTTTGAGTCCTCGTCCAGTTCTATCTGCTGCACCTTGGCCCCTTTGATGTGAAGACAGACATAAGCGACCTCGATCTCCGGGATCTCGATCTCAAATTCCTTTCTAAGCTCCTCCACGATTCTGCCCGCCAGGCGGAAATCTTCGTCGCCGCGCAGGGATTTGACCATAGCTTCATTCTCTTCCAGTATCTCTTTCCCCAGAATCCTGTTTACCGCGATTGTCACGTGCAGAACGAGCCCCACATAGGAATTCTCGGTCAGATTTAAAAGTCTTCGGTCCTTCACCCTCTGGATGCACGCAATGACCCGCAGCAGGAGGTCATTATTTAAAATCTTGTAGATGTTTTTATCATTTTTATTTTCCACCAGTTCAAACAGCGCCTGGTCTTTTTCCTCATAAATATCCCGTATAAAGCGCGTGTCGATATTCTCATCGATAAAAGCCCTGAGAGCCAGGCGGAAATCCTTCTCCCTGCCCTCTATGGATATCCCGTAACCGGGTTTCCGGTTGATTTTCAGATTAAACGGGGCAAACCACTCCTCCGCAGCCTCCAGATCTGCGCTGATGGTCGCTTCGCTGACTCCGAACAGATCGCTGTAGTAGTAAAGTTTTTTCAGTGTTTTATCTTTCAGTATTTCCAGGATCAGCCTTTTGCGGCGCTCCGTCCTGTCTGAGACGTCCAGCGTATCTTTCTCACTTAGCTGCCTGAACAGCCTCTCCTTGTCTTCCGGTTCCCCCTCCAGCCACACTCCGGTTCCCGTCTTGGAACAGAACGTCACATTATATTCTTTCAGCGCTTTTCCCAGGTATTCCAGTTCCCTCTGGACCGTGCGCTTGCTCAGGTTCATCTGTTCCGCCAGATTTTTGACGGATATGACTTTATCTTCATTCAGCATGAGCAGAAGTATCTGCTGCATTCTCGGTGTAAAATCCATATATTTACCGTTCCCTCTCCCGTTTTCCGGTACTTGACCGCCCTTATCCGGCTTTTGTCCTTCGGGCTTTTTGTCCTCCGGGCCTTTTCCCCGCCCGGTGTATTTATACGATAGAAAGACAGAACAGGGTGTGGGGGCACACCCGGTTTCTGTCTTAACAATTTTCTATATGCGCCCGACCGGCCGATGTGACGGGTCCGGGGCATTTCTCCTATCGGTTCAGTAATTCCTGAATCAGTTCATCATACTCCGGCGCGGCCAGGAAGTTGGTGATAAGGATAAGCTGCGCGTCCGGATTGCTGTGCCCGGCTCTCTCTCCCAGTTCCTGATGCGTTACCACAATCTGAGCATCGGCCGGGATGGAGGATACGGGTGAATGCATAACCTCAATGTTTCCAAGGCCTGCCGCCGCCAGCTTCTTCTTGAGCACCGTCGCTCCCATTGCGCTGGATCCCATTCCGGCATCACAGGCAAACACGATTTTTCTGATATCTTTTGAATTAACTGTATTAACTGTTTTATGCTCTTCGGCAATTCCCTTTGCCGCATTCTTCATTTCTTTCATCTTGTTCTTGGAAGCTTCCAGGTCCTCATCCTTGCCGGCGAATTTGAGAATCGGCATGGAGATGAAGAAGGATACCGCCGTAGCTACGAGAACGCCTGCCAGAACCGGAATATAGCCGCCGCGCGGTGTCATTCCGAGAATTGCGATGATACTTCCCGGTGAAGCCGGTGCGGAAAGTCCAGCGCCCAGCATCTGCTCTACAAAGATACCGCTGGCTCCGCCTGCAATAACGGAGAGAAGTAAAAGCGGATTCATCAGGATATATGGGAAATAAATCTCATGGATACCGCCGAGGAAATGAATGATTACGGCGCCCGGTGCGGAGCTCTTGGCAGAACCCTTGCCCGCCAGGCAGTATGCCAGCAGCACGCCGAGTCCCGGACCCGGGTTAGCCTCAAGCAGGAAGAAAATGGATTTTCCCGTCTCCTCCACCTGCTGGATTCCCATTGGGGAGAAAATTCCGTGATTGATTGCGTTATTCAGGAACAGAACCTTTGCAGGCTCGATGAAAATACTTGCCATTGGGAGGAGTTTGTTGTCAACGAAGAAACCAACGCCTGCCCTCATTGCCTCATTTAACGATTCTACGAGCGGCGTAACGCCCTTTAAGGTAAGGAGCGTAAGGATTGCGCCTACGATACCGAGTGAGAAGTTATTGACCAGCATTTCAAAACCTGCCGGAATTTTACCTTCTATTACATTGTCTATCTTTTTCATAATCCAGGCAGCCAGAGGACCTACAATCATGGCGCCGATAAACATTGGAATATCGGAACCTACGATTACGCCCATGGTTGCGATGGCGCCGATTACGCCGCCCCGCTGTCCGTGTACGGCAGCGCCGCCCGTGTAGGCAATTAACAACGGCAGAAGCACGGTTGACATTGGTGTTACAAGCGTGGCCAGTGCCTCATTCGGCATCCATCCCGTCGGGATAAACAATGCCGTAATTAAGCCCCATGCGATAAATGCGCCGATATTCGGCATAACCATACCGCTCAAAAACCGCCCAAATAACTGAACTTTTTCTTTCATACTGATACCCTCTTTCCACTTTTATGTTCTATCTTCCAATTTCCGTTCGTGTATTTCCAATTTGATAAAAGTGACCGGCCGGTCGTTCCTTTTGATAGTTTTATTATACCCGCCCTGAGGGAAATATTTCAACATGAAGAAACAAGGATTTGTCACTATGTAATAGCGCCAAAAATCTGGCTGGCAGTGACAAATCCCTGTTTAGTTTTAACGGTATATTATATCGTATTCCAGATAAAGGAAATTTTTTATGGTTGTTTTTATATGCATAAAAAATCCATCCTGCGGAATTCCCCGCCTGCGGCGGCTCACTTTAGCGCATAGTTCCTATACGCAGAAGCTGGATGCGGCCCGTTTCAGATAATCAAAGAAATTAGCCTTTCTCACATCCTCCGCCGCTACGATATCCACGCTTCCAAGTTCCTGCCCGTTTAACCGGTAAACGAGACGGCCCAGGATATCGCCCTCGCCCACGGGAGCTTTGATTCCTTCTTCAAATACCCATTCTTTCTCAATGCCTCCGAAGTCCTCCCCCTTCATTGTCAGATAAGAAAATGTTCCGTTCAGCCTTCCCTGCACGGTGTCCTGAATTCCGTTTATCAGCGCGGCCGGCGGCACTGTGCCCGGATCTTCGTCGCGGTACATCCGGCAGTTGGCATAGCCGTAATTTAAGAGCGTCAGGGCATCGCCGAACCTGGCTTTAAAATCGGGCGCCGCAAGAATGACTGCGATTAGCTCTACACCGTCTTTTTTTGCCGTTGCCGACAGGCAGTATTTTGCCAGGGAGGTCGAACCCGTTTTCAGGCCGGTCACCTCAAAATTGGTAGCCATTTTGAGCAGCTTGTTGGTATTGGAAAGACCGAATTCTTTTGTACCCTGTTTTGTCACGTGGGTGATGTTTTCCATCCATATCGTGGAGTAATTGAATATCTCGGGATATTTTGTGATAAGCTCCCTCGACATTAACGCTATATCACGGGCCGACATTGCATGGGTCGTGGAATCGGTCAGTCCGCAGCAGTCCTCAAAGTTTGCGTTTTCCATTCCAAGACCTTTTGCCCGCTCGTTCATCATTTTTACAAATGTGGCCTCATCTCCGCCTATGTATTCCGCCATTGCCACGCTGGCATCGTTGCCGGACGCAATGACAATGCACTTGATCAGTGTCTCTACGGTCTGGACTTCGCCCTCCTCCAGGAATACCTGGGAACCTCCCATGGATTTTGCGTGGGCGCTGGTGACAACTTCGTCGTCCAGATGGATCTTTCCGGACTTCAGGGCGTCAAATGTCAGAAGCAGCGTCATGATTTTCGTAACGCTGGCCGGGTTCCTGGCCTCATCGGCATTCTTTTCATAAATCACCGTTCCGGTGGACGCCTCTATGAGGATTGCCTCCGGAGCCTGAATTTCCGGCCCGTCCGCAGCCTGGACCATCGCCGAAGCCGCCGCGGCCGGAATCTCCGGAACTGAAGCATACACGCTGCAAAGCCCCGCCTGCAGGACCATCATAATCGTCAAAATAACCGCCGTTAATCGTTTCATACCTTTTCTCCGCATCTATTTCCTTCTTTAATCAGGATATGGACAGAATGCATGTACTTATGCCATTGTGTTACAGGAAGTGTTCTTTTCTTTCCGACAAAATTTTAATGGAGGAATGAGAACGCCGCCGGGACGGTCGGGGGGCGGGATGGTGAGAGGGGGGATGTGAGTCTTCAGTCCCGGCTTGAGTTTAATCGCGGGTGGAGAATCCGGGCAGAAAAAGTTCCTCCGGGAAACGCTTGCGCTCTTTGGAGTACATAACAGTACTAAGGCGCCTGAGAAACGCCGCCTAAGTGCTGATGAACTCCCAGGTTCCCTTCGGAATCTTTTTGGCTCCTGTCCACTTCATGTCCAGGAACACGCTACGCGATGCACAGAAACGGTAAAAAGCACCGTTTCGCGCCGCAGCCCTCGGGTTTTGTGTGACTTACGCTGCGCTACACTCACACAAAACACCTCGCGGAATACAACCGGATTCAACGTGAACATATGCCATCTTCCTCACAGGCAGTTATGCCCCGGGACTGAAGACGCGAAGGTTTTCGCCATCCCGAGCCCCGGCCTGCGGCCGCTGATTTGTTCTTATTCTTCAGGGGGGAGGTACTGTCGCTGCCACTACGTTTCCCCGAATTTCAGGGGAATTCCTCCCTATATTGTCAAATGATTTTCCTGTATGCTATCCAATTGATGAATCTGAGCTTTGACGCCTGACCTATCCTTAAATATCCATTGAATTTTATAATTCATCAATAAATTCAGCTTTGGATTTTTCTCTGAATCCTGCCCGAAATACCTTCTTAAGGTAAAAGGTTCACGACTACATAGTGGCTACGACAATACCTCCCCCTTACTTGACGAAAGAGACAATCAGCCCCTGAAGCCGGCGGACGGGGCAACACCTTCGCTGAG
>NZ_URHZ01000082.1 GCF_900547735.1 uncultured Clostridium sp.
TTTTCTCCGGATTCCCCCTCACCACAACCTATAAACCGGGACTGAAGACTCATATACAACCTCCCACTCCCCCGTCCGCCATCTTACAGAAGCGTCCCCGCATCTCAACTCCCCCCTCACCGCTTCACTTCAAACTTATATCCAATGCCCCATACCGTTGTCAAAGCCCATTTGTCATGATCCTTGATCTTCTCGCGCAGACGTTTAATATGTACGTCAACCGTTCTGGTATCTCCGATATATTCATACCCCCATATGTGATCCAGGAGCTGTTCCCTCGTGAAGACCTGATTGGGTGAAGAGGCCAGGAAGTATAAAAGCTCCAGTTCTTTCGGAGGCATCTCGATAGAATGCCCGTTGTAAATGACGGAGTAATTGGTCAGGTTCACGATTAAATCCGGGTATTCGACGAAATCGCCGTGCTGATCCGTGGGCTGCGGGGCCGCCGCAGGCGGAGCAGCCTGGTAACGGCGGAGTACGGCCTTGACCCTTGCAACCAGTTCTTTAGAGTCAAAGGGTTTGATCATGTAATCGTCCGCACCTAGTTCCAAACCAAGCACTTTGTCAAAAATCTCACCCTTGGCCGACAGCATGATGATAGGGACTTGTGAGGAGGCCCGAAGCTCCCGGCAGACCTGATACCCGTCGATTCCGGGAAGCATCAGGTCCAAAAGCACCAGGTTTGGCCCGAAGACAGGGAAAAGCTTCAGAGCTTCCTCCCCGTCTCCGACAATTCTTGTCTCAAAACATTCTTTTGTCAGATAAAGTGAAATTAATTCTGCGATGTTGTAATCATCATCTACGATGAGGATCCGCTGTTTTTCTGCCATTTCTGTACCCCCCTACTTAAATGTAACGATAGTAACACCGGTATCGCCTTCACCGAATTCACCAAGGCGGTAATCTTTAACATATTTTAAATTCTTCAGATGTCTGTGGACGCCTGCTTTCAGTGCGCCGGTTCCGCGTCCGTGTACGACTCTGACCTGCGGTAGATGGGCCAGATAGGCGTCATCCAGGTATTTGTCAAGCGCCGGCACCGCCTCGTCGACGGTCATCCCGATCAGATTGATCTCAGGAGAAACGGAATAGGATTTGGACATCTTGATCTTGCTGCTGCCGCTGCCGCTTTTGCTTCCGGAGCTGCGCGGGCCGCCCTGTGGGATTCCCGGGCCGCTGATGGAATTGTCATCCACCATCTCCAGATCCCTGATATTGACCATCGAGCGGAGGATTCCCATCTGGACGTAGAGATCGCCCTTGGCGTTGGGAAGGGAACTAACCGTACCCTTGAGGTTCATCGAGAGCACCCTCACAGTGTCTCCGAGCCTGAGTGACTTCGGGGAAACCGCCTTTTTCGGAGCCGCGGGTTTTATTGCAAGTTTCTTATCCACGTCGTTCAGTTTGCTTCTCAGCTTGGTGCGTTCCGCCTCCAGTTCTTTGCTTACGCCGGATTCCCTGGACAGCTTATTGATGCTGCGGATTGTCTGATCCGCAGTATCCTTGGCATCCTGGAGTATAGCTTGAGCCTCCTCACGGGCCTTTGCAAGCATCTTTTCCTTCTGCTCTGAAAAACGTTCCTCTTTCTGTTCCAGGCGTTTCTTTAAAATTGCCACCTGATCTTTATAGGAGGCGATTTCCGCACGCTCTTTTTCGATCGTGACACGGTTGTCCTCCAAATCGGCCAGCAGGTCTTCGAAGGATTCATCCTCCTTCTCAATATGCTTTTTCGCATCTTCTATAATGTAATCGGGGAGTCCCAGCTTTTTGGAGATCGCAAATGCGTTGCTCTTGCCGGGAATACCGATCAGCAGTCGGTAGGTTGGACGGAGCGTTTCAAGGCTGAACTCACAGCAGGCGTTTTCAACGCCGGGGGTGGTCAGGGCAAAGACTTTGAGCTCACTGTAATGGGTAGTTGCCATAGTCCGGCACGTCATATTGTGAAGGAAATTTAACACGGCGATAGCCAGTGCGGCTCCTTCCGTCGGATCGGTTCCGGCGCCCAGCTCGTCGAAGAGACAGAGGGAATTGGAATCCGCCTGCTCCAGGATTGAGACGATATTGGTCATATGGGCGGAGAAAGTACTGAGACTCTGCTCAATGCTCTGCTCGTCGCCGATGTCGGCAAACACTTCGTCGAAAACGGCCAGTTCCGAACCGTCGAACGCCGGTATGTGGAGGCCTGCCTGACCCATCAGGGTGAAGAGGCCAACTGTCTTTAGAGAAACGGTTTTACCGCCGGTGTTGGGACCGGTTACAATTAAAAGATCGAACTGGTCTCCCAAATAAATATTGATGGGGACAACCTGCTTCGGATCCAGCAGCGGATGGCGTCCGTCCTTGATATTGAGGTACCGCCTGTTATTAAACTTAGGTTCTGTACAGTTAAAATGCCTGGACAGGGCGGCTTTGGCAAAAATAAAGTCCAGTTTTGCCAGGATTTCCAGGTTAACGGCGATTGTTTCGGTATAGGGAACCAGTTCGCTTGAGAGGGCGGCCAGTACAAATTCAATCTCGCGTTTTTCCTGTATTTCCAGTTCGCGCAGTTCGTTGTTCAGTTTCACTATGGCCATAGGCTCAATGAAGATTGTGGAACCGGTGGAGGACTGGTCGTGCACCATGCCGGCAACCTGATTCTTATATTCAGATTTAACCGGAAGGCAGTAACGGCCGTCACGCATTGTAATTACGGCCTCCTGAAGGTAAGCTCTGCTGGAATTCAGGATAGAGTTTAACTGTGTGTGGACGCGGCCTGCAATAATCTTCATGGATTTACGGACTTTGGAAAGTCCCGGGCTGGCTTCGTCACTGACTTCATCCTCAGAGACGATACAGCGTTTAATCTCCGCATTGACCGGAGTTAACGGTTCCAGAGTCCGGAACATCTCATCCAGGGAATCATCCGTAAGCTCCGACTCCTCGTGACGGCCGTAGGCCTTGGCCCTGGCGGTCACGGTCAGGAGGGAGCTTATGGCGAGCAGTTCGATGATATTTAAGGAACTGCCGATCTCCAGACGTTTTAAAGAACCGCGCACGTCCCTTACGCCTCCGAAGGAAAGGCCGCCCTTCATGCGGACGCGGGATACCGCATCCGTAGTCTCAGTCTGGTTCCGACATATCTCCTCCAGGCTGCATGACGGAATCAGCTCACGGCAGAAGGTCTTACCCATCTCGGTCGATGCATATTCCTCAAGCTGGCTGATAATTTTATTGTATTCTAAAGTTTTAAGTGCTTTTTGATTCATTTTAATTCACCTTGTATAAAAAAATTGAGTTAGGGGTTCAATATTTGCTGAGCTGAAATAATGACAGCCGTCACAGGTTGGCTGCCATTCGGTCCTGGATATAATGTCTGCTACGCACACATTATACCAAATCCATTTCATGGACTTGATGTCTCCGACGGAAATTAGCGCCCGGATTTCTGCGGCGGGCGCAGAAACCGAATATGCGCAGATATAATGTCTGCTACGCACACATTATATCATATCCAGTTTCTGTTATGCCACCCCTTAATTCCGTCCTTTTTCTTAAGATAGGGGAAAAACGTGTCGTTTGATGCAAATTTATGCCGATTTTTATGAAAGAGGAAAAAAACTTGGCCGTCCGGCTGGGGAACGAGAGTGATTGCGCCGGGGAATTATAGCAAAAATATAGAAACCCGGCAGCAGAAGCGCCCCCTTTAAAAGAAGCGCGGACCGATACCGGGTGACTGTGTTCTTGATTGATTCGTTGAATTTCCGTGTGATGAATTAAATCCTGCGGTTATAAAGAACGTGGCATTCAGAAGGCGGAATTCAGGATGCAGCATTGAGAATGCGGCATTGAAAATGCAGTATTGAAAATGCAGTATGGAGAATCCGAGCCGTTATATTCCCTCTTTCCCCATCGCCTCTTTCTTGTCGTGAAATTCCTTCTTTACCTCTTCAAGAAGTTCTCCCTTCTCAATGAGGTCTATGCAGGTTCCGGCCAGAATCTTGGCGGCAGTGGTGGTACAGAGGTGTGCCGCTTCGCTCTTTCCGGCGTCCAGATATTCCTGGGAATGAGCGGAGGTTCCTTCCGGGACAAAGGCCACCCGGATGCAGGAGCCGGGGATATCATACATGATATTTCCGAAGTCCGTTGAGCCGGTTTTTTCCCTGGGCGGGCGGATGGAGGGGGCATTGAATTCCTCTGCCCGGCTCATCAGCGTGCGGTTAAGGGAAAGCACCGGTATTTTAGCCTGGAAAACCGGTTTTTCGATGATTTCATACCGGGTTTCCGTCATCAGGGCAGCTCCCTCCATAATTTTCTTTACGCGTTCCGCCACGGTCAGCAGATAATCGGTATTATAGCTTCGGATACAGAATTCCGCGGATGCCTTGGATGGAACCGCATTGCTTGGACCGCCCGCATCCAGAATGGTGTAGTGAAGTCTGGTATCTTCCTTCACATGCTCACGCAGACACTCGATCCCATGGGCGGCGAGCAGGATTGCGTCCAGTGCACTCCGTCCTTTTTCCGGCGCCATTGCCGCATGGGAGGCTTTTCCGTAAAAAGTAACCTGATAAGGAATTAAGGCCATGCATTTGATATCTGTTGTTGTCGTCGGGCTGGGATGCATCATCAGGGCAACGTCGATATCCTGGAAACAGCCGCGTTCCTTCATCAGAATTTTACCTCCGTCCGTTTCTTCCGCCGGTGTGCCGTAGATTACAAGGCGGTACGGTTTGTCTTTGCAGAGCGTTTTAACCGCGTCCGCAGCGGCCAGAACGGCCGGTCCCTGCGCATGATGGCCGCAGGCATGCCCCATCCCCATGATGGCGTCGTATTCGCAGAGAAGACCGATGGAAGGTCCTCCCTGGCCGCTGCCGTATACTGCCCGGAATGCGGTGGGGATTCCGGCAATTCCCCGTTCCACCTGAAAACCTTCTTTTTCCAGGTAACCGGTCAAAAGCCCGCAGGCAAACGTCTCTTCGAAGCCGGACTCCGGGTGATCGAAGATTTCGTCGGCCATGGAGCAGTAAGTATCTCTTTTTGAATCAATATAAGTATTGATTTGTCTGGTGCTGTCAGTCATATTATTAATCCAATCCTCTTTTCTCATATTGTCCCGGCGGCTGGGCTGCCGGGGATATAACTCTTTTAACCGAACCCTTATTTAGAACGTAACCCTTTTAGAGCGTAATTTCTTTGGTACGTAACCTCGTTAGAACGTAACCCCATTAGAACGTAACCTCATTAGAACGGACCATATCCGATGATATATCCAATCACAATAAACACGCCTCCGGCCAGCAGCCAGCTCAATATAATAGGGCCAGCATAGCGTACCCACTGGGCGTAATTAATCTTGGAAATGGACAGATAAGTGTTCATGTTGGAGGAGGTCGGGTTGATGGAATTAGTGATTCCGTCTCCGAGCTGGAATGCCAGCACGGCCAACTGCCTGGAAATTCCCGTAACGTCCGCGAGCGGAACAAATAATGGCATGGTGGCCGCCGCCTGGCCGGATCCGGATGGAATAAAAATGTTTAGTACGATATGTACCAGATACATTCCGATTGGCGTAAAGGCCCTGGGCAGGTGTTTTAACATTTCTCCAAAGCTGAAAACCATGGTATCCAGTATCATGCCGTTCTGCAGAACTACCAGGATTCCCTTTGCAATACCAATCACCAGCGCTCCGAAAGTCAGAGCCTTTGCTCCCTCCACGAATTCTTTGGCGATTTTACTGGGGCCCAGGCCGCCGATAAAACCGCAGGCAGCTCCGACTGCGATAAAGACGGGCTGCATTTCCGTCGTACCCCATCCGTGGTTGATTACTCCCCAGACAATCCAGCCCAGGCCGCAGGCAAATGCAGCAAGAACCAGGTAATGGCGGGCCGTCGGCTCGCCGCAGTTATCCAGCAGCCCCTCGCCGTCCGCCTCGGTCTCCAGGTTACAGACAATGCTCTTGGACGGATCGGCTTTTACTCTGGCCGCATAGCGCATCATATAAAAGCTGGCGATAGCTAAGAAAGTAATGTGCAGCGCAATTCGAAGACCAATTCCGGAGTAAATGGGAAGCTCCGCGATTTCCTGAGCCACTCCCACGTTAAAGGGATTCATGGTTCCCGCTGAAAACCCCGCCGCAGCTCCCAGCGTCACCATGGAGGTTCCGATGGCCGCATCATAACCCGCCTTTCTGGCTACGACAATTCCAATCGGCACAAACGCAAGCACCTCATTGGACATGCCCATCAGCGCGCCGCCCAGGGAAAAGGTAAACAGAAAAATAGGTATAATGAAAAGTTCTTTTCCCTTCAGGGAGCGCATCAGTTTTCCGATTACCACGTCGATGGCCCCGGTTCCATTGATGATTTGAAATGCTCCGCCTATGATAAAGACGAAGAAAATGAGGCTGGCCGCGCTCTTCATTCCATCGGGCGCCGCGTTCAGCACGTCCATGATACCGGCCCCGGCCGACTCGACCGCATGATAGGAATTCGGATCCACTACCGTAGTTCCGTTGGCATTTTCATACCGTGTGTATTCCCCCGCCGGTACAATGTGGGTCAAAACCGCTGCCAGAATTATCATGGTAAATAAGATGACATAAGTGTGCGGCACCCGGAACTCTGAAATATGGAATTTCTTTTTCCCCGTTCCGGCTTCAGCGGTGTCCTGATTCGTTTGACCGGCCTTTTTGTTTGTGTCTTCGCTCATACTCCTGCTCCTCCTTAGAAAAATGTAACAGATCAGACCTCCGGCTTTCCCGCTGTCCGAGCTGTTATAGAAAAATTATGTAACTTCTGATAATTATTGTAAAAGACTTGCAAATTTAAGTCAAACTGGTTATTTTTAATATAATATTAGTTTTTAACTAATCACTGGACGAATGTAAAAAGTGTTTGCGGCGAGCGGACACAGTGGGAGAAATCCGTTTTTACGAAGAAAGGAAAGTTTGCCATGGAAATGAGAGAACAGTCGTATATGCTTGCGATCAGCCAGTTTGGCAGCATTAAGAAAGCGGCGGAATACCTGCACATCGCGTCCCCTACCCTGAGCGTGTTTTTGAGTAATCTGGAGGAGACGACGGGAGTGCGGATGTTTGACCGTCTGGGTAAGCGCTTTGTACCCACGGCGGCGGGCCGTCTTTATATTGAGAATGCCAGGGAAATGATGCGGATCCGGGATCGGTATGAATTTCAGATGAATGATTTAAAAAAGGGTACGAAGGGGGTAATCCGACTTGGAATACATCCGAGACGCACCCTGTTTCTTCTGGCGGAGAGCCTGGCGAAGTTCACTCCGCTTCATCCCGAAGTGCAGATCTCGACCTTTGAGGGGCTTTCCGATGAGATGTTCCGCCTTCTTCTGGACGGGGAGCTGGATTTTATAATCAATAACCGCTATCATCCCGACCCTTCACTCTCGTACATCCCATTTTATCAGGACCGGCTGGTGGCGGTTGTTTCCGAGGATCATCCGGCGGCTGTGAAAATTCCAAAGGCGGCAGACAAAACGGTCCAGTGGATCGACCTGTCGGTTTTCAGCGGCCGGCGCTTTATTCTTCCCTTCCCGGAGCAGTCGGTACGTGTCTATGCCGATAAGGCCATTGCCTATTCAGGAGCCGTTCCCGGACAGACTTTTTTTATAGAGAATCTGGAGAGCGGCTGTCAGATTGCGGCGGAGGGGCTTGGAGTGGCCTTTAACTTTGAAAGTTATATCAGACGTTTCTCCTATCCAAAGGCGTTCCGCTATTTTTATACGGGCAATCCCAATGAGACGGCAGATTATTTTATTATTTACCGGAAGGATCACTATCTGCCGAATTATACAAGAGAGTTCATCGAGGTGCTGAAGGAACAGCTCGCTGCTCTGTGATTCGTATTTTGCCGTTTCTGTGCATGGAGAAGCATACGCACGGTCACGGAGTGAACACTAACCAATAAAGCCGGCATTGCCTTATTCGCCTTGACTCAGATGTTGCAGGAGTAGTAAAATACAAGGTAATACGGCAGGCTGCATATGGAGCGGCAAGGGGTGGGGAGTATATGGATATCAAGCAACTGAAACGTTTCCTGGATTTGTGTGAGACAGGCAGTTTTACCAGAACGGCGGAAAACATGTTCCTTTCACAGCAGGCGCTCAGCACCTCCATGAATATTCTGGAGGAAGAATTGGGAAGGATGCTGTTTAAACGCACCTCCAAGGGCGTCATTTTGACAAAAGAGGGGAAGGTACTGAAGGAACTCTGTACCCCTCTGGTTCAGAGTTTCGATGATATGACACTGGAACTCAACCGGCGTTTTAACAATGAGAGGGGGCATCTGGTGATCGGCCTGGCCCCGGGAGTTTTGCAGGCGAGTTCCCCGGACATGCTTCTGCGGTTCCGCTATGCTTATCCCAATTTTGATTTCAGGGCCATTGAAAGTCCCGATACGACCTGCGTCGATAACGTCCTGAACGGAGCCGTTGATCTGGCTTTCTGTCCGCGGCCCCACGATGAATCGGAGATAGAGTATCTTCCCCTGAGAGAAGAAAAGCTCTGCGCGGTGATCAACAGGAACAGCCCGCTGGCCTCTCTGGCTGCGCTGGGAGTGGAAGACCTGAAAGAGGAGAAGCTCGTTTCCCTCAACAAATATTATCAGATTTATTATAAAATCCTGGACTGGTACCGCCTGCACGGGCTGGTTCCCGACTTTGCGGTGGAATCAGGGGAAATCAGCATTCTGCTCAGTATGGTAAAGATGGATACGTATGTATTTATATGTATGGATCATATTGCCGAGGATATGGATAAAAACAGTTGTGTCAGAGTACCCATTGCCGATGACAATTTTGTATGGCAGTACGGAATTGTCTATAAGAAGGGGAAAAAACTGGATCACAGCGCCAAGGTATTTATCGATTTTGTAAACAATAATTCACACCGGCATCTGTAAGCGGATGCCGGTAACTGCCCGACAGCCGGGAGAAGGCCGCCGGGCAGTTTTATGGAGGGCCAAATGAAAGCGGGGCCAATCACGCGGGATAACTTTCTGGGATTCGGATGCTCGGCCACAACCCTGCTCCGGGAACAGTTTAAAATCAATACATTTTCAACGGAGGAGTACTGCAGGCGGCACGATGCGTTTCCTGAGCAGATTGAATTGTAAGAGTCCGGAAATGAGAAGCGTCCGAAATAATAAAAGCATGCTGTGCGGTATTTGATTGCTAATCCATGAGGGGAGAGTGCAGACGGAAGATTCCGGCTGCGCTCTCCCTTTTTCTTGAGTGGCAATGAAAAGTTCGCGAAGCGTGCTTTTCGTTGTTTTTGCAGATACGGCACGTTCTTTTTCCCGAATTGCCATATATTGATTACCTCTGAAAAGGAACCTTGACGCCGGGAGTAACAAATTTTACTTGTGATATGCACTCAATCTATGGATTTTACAGATAAGAATCCACAGATTATGATAGAACCAGTTGCAGTACAGTAAAAAAATCGCCCCTCCTGTTTCAGAGGAGGGGCGGAAAGGCAGAAGAAATGAGAATACTGGATCGTATGGAGAAATTCCCGGGAGGGATGGTGGTGATACCGATGTTTGCCACGGCGCTTGTGAATACGCTGTTTCCGCGGGCGCTTGAAATAGGGGGAGTGACTACGGCGCTGTTTAAGGACGGGACGCTGGCAATTATAGGCATGCTTTTGTTCTTTTCGGGAAGCCAGCTCAAACTTTCCAGCCTGGGAACGGCGCTCAGGAGAGGCGGCATTTTAGTCGGAGTCAAAATTCTGGTGGCCTTTGCAGCCGGACTTTTTATGATGAAATTCTTTGGGCCGGAGGGATTCCTGGGTATTTCCACACTGGCCCTGGTCACGGCCGTATCCAACAACAATCCCGCCGTTTATCTTGCCCTCGTGAAGAAATACGGTGATGATATCGACGCCTCCGTATTTGGTCTTCTGTGTCTGATTTCCATGCCGGTCCTGCCCATTGCGGTGCTGGGGCTGAGCGGAGGGGGCTTTGACATCAGGGAAATCATTACGCTTCTGGTGCCCTTTCTACTTGGAATTGTGCTGGCGAATCTGGATAATAAGATAGCGGAACTGACGGCCGGAGGGACTGCCGTTATGCTGCCCTTTATCGGTTTTTGTTTCGGGGCATCCGTAAACCTCTTCAGAGCGTTTGAGTCGGTGGGAGCCGGACTTCTGATTCTGCTCATTTACACCGTCGTGACAATGGTTCCCCAGCTCGCCGCCGACAGGCTGCTTGCGGGGCGGCCGGGATACGCGGCGCTGTCGTCGTGTACCATAGGAGGGACTGCCGTGGCGATTCCGGCCATTGTCGGAAAGGCGCTGCCGGTCCATGCCCCCTTTGCAGAGGCGGCGGTGGCCCAGCTTGCCCTGGCAATGACGCTGTCATGTCTTTTGACTCCCTATCTTACCGGACTCTGGGAAAAGCGGCGCCGGAGGAGGGAAAAAGGTGGAAGTGATACAAATTTTATTTGTGGCTCCGACTCTTTATAACTGTTGGATTTCTAAGGCGCAGTGTTAGATAATTAAAGCACAGAATAAGCCGGCATTAGTAAATAGATTGGCGCCTGAAAATGTTGGCTTGCTTGTCCGGAAAAGAGTCAGATTACTGACGAAAGCATGCTTGATATGAATGAAAGTGAATTGATAACACAAGTAAATCAGGGAGGTAAGGTTATGCAGGTAGTTAAAACTGACATACTTGTCATCGGCGGGGGAATCGCAGGCTGTTTCGCTGCAATCAGAGCGGCGAAAATGGGAAAAAGCGTAGCAATTCTTGACAAAGCCACACTCCGGCGGGGAGGCAGTGTGGGACCGGGTATGGATCATGTGTCCATCGGAGTACATCCGGATTCTATCAGCTATGAAGAAGCCAGAAAATATGCTTCCACATCCAAAAAAGAACTGGTAGACCCAAACGTCACGCTGGCGGTAGACGTTCATGCTTATGAGCGTGTACAGGATATGGAGGAATTCGGCATTCCCGTCAGGGAAGATGACGGAAGCTATTTTATCTGGAGAATACCGGAGCGCCATTACTGCTGCGTTTCATACAGAGGCGTGGATACAAAGGTAAAGCTGGGGCAGGCGGTTGAAAAGACAAATGCACAGGTTTTTGAGAGAACAATGGGAGTGGAACTCCTGAAAAAAGACGGCCGGGTGGTCGGAGCAATCGGAATGAACACAAGGACAGGAGAACTCACGGCGTTCCTTGCAAAAGCGACGATACTTTCAACCGGGGAGACGACAAGGCAGTACATTGCCCCGGACGGCCCCTATAATACCTACTTTTCACCGACCAACACCGGCGACGCCGAGGCAATGGCTTACAGGGCGGGCGCAAAGATGGTCAACATGGAATTCCTTTACTGGGACTACGTGCTGGTGAGAGCCGGAGGCGGAATCGTGGGGGTGAAGCCCTTTGACAAGATGGCAAAGCTTGTAAACCGCAACGGCGACGTCATTCTTAATACACCGGAAGAGAGCGTCATGCGCTGCTTCCTGATGCAGAAAGAACTGATTGAGGGCCGCGGCCCGCTGTACTGGGATTTGCGCGACCTTCCCGAAGACGTCATAAAGATGCACGAGAGGGAGATGTCCAACGAATATCCAATCACAAAACAGTGGTTTAAACAGAGAAAACTGGATCTGAGAAAAGATCTGATACCGATGAAACTGGATCCCTGCTGTATCATGGGAGGCCCGTTAGTAGATGAAACACTGCAAACCTCGGTTCCGGGCCTGTATGCAGCCGGTGCGACAACGGCATTTGCGAGAGCGATTGTTGGAGCCAGCGTAACCGGTGATATCGCCGGTGAACAGGCATCCATTTTTGCGGAAACGGCAGGAGAACCGGAAGTTACGACCGAATATCTGAAAGAACTCGAAAACACGATCCTGGCTCCGCTCGGCAGGGAGGAAGGCATTGATCCGAAGGAGCTGGAATTGGCCGCAAGAGGGCTGATTACGGAATACGTGGGATACTTTAAGGATGAAAAAATGATGGAGTATGCACTGGAAAAACTCCTGGATCTCAAGAATAATTTTACGGACAAAATGACGGCGTCAAATCCTCATGAGCTGATGCGCTGCTGTGAAGTCAAAAGTATTATTGATTATGCGGAAATGCATATCAGGGCATCTCTTTACCGCAAGGAAACGAGGTTCCGCCATCTGGCCAATTATGTGCACTACCGCGCCGACTATCCGGACACCGATCCGAAGTGGGAGAAGTGGGTGGTTGTGGAAAAAGGCGAGAACAACGAGATGGAGCTCAGCACAAGCGAAATTCCGGAATTAAAGGAGGCATAATTTATGAGCGTTAGAATTATTCACGACAATTGCAAAAAATGTAAGGCATGCTATAATCAATGTCCAAACGATGTGATTGGCTGGGATGATAAAAAGAATGCCCCTTTTATAGCATATCCCGACGAGTGCAGCCACTGCGGCGTGTGCGCGCTGGAATGTAAATTCGGGGCCATCAGCCATACCATACCGCTGGCCTGCTGCGATGATATTATGACATTCACACCTGCCGTCAATAAACCCGAGAAATTTGACTGGGAAAAATGGGTTTAAAATCTGAAAGAGGGGAAACGTCTATGAAAAAAGATAAACCAAAACCACGTGAAAAACGTCAGCCAAGTCTGTTTGTTGCTCTTTTACCCATTGTTCTGATGCTGTTTATTATCGGCATTGGTTTCTCGGTCCTTAAGCTGCCGCTGACCATGGTACTTTTAATGTCGGGCGCGGCCGCAGGCCTTGTGGCTCTCTATCTCGGCTGTACCTGGGAGGATATGCAGGAAGCGATTTCTGAAAAAGTAGGACGTTCCACCGGTGCCATCATGATTCTGATGGCGGTTGGAATGCTGATCGGCTCCTGGATGATTTCCGGCACTTTACCGATGATGATTTATTACGGAATCCAGATTATCAACACCAAGTTTTTATATGTCACTGCCTTTTTAGCTACGGCGATTGTAGCCGTAATGTCGGGAACGTCTTACGGAGCGGCGGGCACCATGGGTGTCGTTGTTATGAGTATCGCCGCCACGCTGAACATGTCACTGCCGATTACGGCCGGAGCCGCTGTTGCCGGAGCCTATTTCGGTGATAAGCTGAGCCCTCTGTCGGACACGACGGTACTTGCATCCACCGTAACAAACACAAATATTTACGACCATATTAAACATATGCTGTGGACGACGCTTCCGGCCAGCCTTCTGGGTCTTGTTGTGTACCTGATTGCGGGCTTTAACAGCCCCGGCGGAGCTGTAGACTCCGAACTCGTCACCACGATGATGTCACAGTTCAGCCAGATTTACAACTGGCACATCCTGCTGCTTCTTCCGTTAGCCATCGTTCTGATAGGCAGCGCCATGAAGTACCCGACTGCGCCCGTTATGTTTATATCCAGTATTGTGGCCTGTATTCTGGCCATGGGAATCCAGGGATTCTCTTTTATAGACGTCTTCAATTCCTGTGCAACCGGTTTTAAGGTTACTATGGTTAACAAAGCCGGCTTCGATGCCACGGCGGTAATACCGGAGGTGCTGAAACTGGTCAACAGGGGCGGCATCAGCAGTATGATGGAAATGGTATTAATTACATACTGTGCCTATATTTTCGGAGGAATTATCTCCTGCGCGGGCTGTCTCGACGTACTGCTTCAGAAACTTCAGACCAAGGTTAAATCCGATTCAGGCATCATCTGCAGTACCGTAGCGGCCAGCCTGCTCACAAGCTTAATCGGAGGAGTTTCCTACCTGACAATTATCGTATCCGCAGAGTTATTCGGTGATGTGTACAAGGAGCGGGGACTTGCCTCCTGCAACCTGTCGCGTACGCTGGAAGATTCCGGCACCGTAATCACCGCGCTCGTTCCATGGACGGGCGGCGCCGTATACATGGCGGCCACTCTGGGCGTTGCAACGCTTGACTATCTGCCGTGGGCCATCATGAACTATACGGGATTCCTGTTTGCCATCTTCTATGCAATTACGGGCATCAGCATCAAGAGAGTCGCCCCCGAAAAGCCGAATAAGGCGAAAGGTGCACCGGCGGAAGCCGAAGGCCTATGCGCAGCCGGAGGAGCGGCAGAAAATTAATAGCCAATACTGCATTACTTATTATCAAAACGATACTTAGTACTATATTCAGCAAAATGACAGCGGGAAGTACGCTCTGCGCACTTTCCACTGTGAATCAGTTAAAAGCGGCGTACGGACGGGAGTCCGGCGCCGCTTTGTGTTGGAAAGATGCTTTCTGAAATGGTAATATTTTGAGCCGGGAAAATTTTCTTGCATAACGCCACGAAGAAAAGTATAATAGTGTTATGTTGTTCAAAGGAGAAAAGATATGCCGGATACGGAAGGACCTGAGAAAAAAAATCCCGTTAACCGGGAATTTATGAGGGAAAAGATTGTGAAACAGCCGTTGTCTAAAAAACAGATTGCAAAGCGCATCCTCATTCTTATGTGCCTTGCGGTGTTGTTTGGCGTGATCTCGGCTGTCAGTTTTGTGCTGGCCAAACCTTTGGCGGACCGTTATCTGGGTAAAGAAGAGACGGAAGAAAGCACTTCAATTGTATTTACCAAGGATGATCCGGAGGCAACTGCCGTCAGTACGGCCGAGGAGGAGACGGTTCCCCTGAAGGTCGAGGAGGAAGAGCTTCGGATGGCGATTGAAGAAGCGCTTACCCGCTACAGCTTTACGCCGGAGAACCTGAATTCATTTTACAGTTCCCTTCGCGATGTGGCGGTTCAGGCGGATAAAGGAATTGTAAAAATCAGCTCGGGGAAACAGCAGACCGATCTCTTCGGCAATCCGGTTGAGAGTACCGGTGAGTATGCCGGCGCGGTAATTGCCAGGACAAGCGGTGAGTATATGATATTTACCAGCGCGGATGCGGTCAGACAGGCGGATTCGATCTCCGTGACGTTTTTTGACGGAACCAGGGTTTCGGGACAGACAAAACAGATTGACGAAGTTCTGGACATGGCGGTCATCAGCGTGAAGAGCGGAGAACTGGGAGAAGATCTCAGAAAAGATGTAAAGGTGCTGGTTCTGGGTAATTCCTACTCGGTGAAAGCGGGCGATATGATAATCGGAGCAGGCGGTCCGTCGGGACAGGTACACTCCGTGACATATGGAACCATTTCCTATATAGCAAGAAACGTTCAGATGACGGACGGCATTACCAGGATTTTATATGCCGATATCAGCAGTAATTCCAACATGGGTACATTTCTGCTCAACACGGCGGGAGAGATTATCGGATGGACTTCCGAGGATTATAAGACGGAGGAGAGCCAGAAGATGACGGCGGCCGTCGGAATATCCGACTATAAGCCGGTAATTGAGAAGATGACCAACGGGTTCCAGGTGCCTTATTTCGGCGTCAGAGGCCAGGAGGTCAACGAAACCATGGTGGAGAACGGTTTTCCGCAGGGTGTCTACGTGGTAGAAGCGGTGGCCGGAGGACCTGCCTATGATGCAGGAATTCAGAACGGCGATATCATAACGCTGTTCGGTGAGAAAGAGATAACCACATTCAAGGAACTCCAGATGCAGATAGAAAACGCCCATTGCGGCACCAGGGTCAAGGTGAAAATCATGAGAAAAGGCCCGGACGGCTACAAGGAGCTGGATCCGTTTGAAGTGGAAATAAGAGCCAGATAGACGATAGAAGGCTGGCGTAAATGAAGAGGGTAATGCAAAAGTAAAATGTGGGAGCCTGACTTGTCAGGCTCTCTGTTAACGAGGAGAGAGAGGAAAAGTATGAAATATATCGAGCAGTTCCGCGAGGGGATGCGCATCTCGGATGTGTATCTGTGTAAGACAAAACAGATCCTTCTGACGAAGAATGGAAAAGAGTATGTGTCCATGACGCTTCAGGATAAGACAGGAACCATTGACTCCAAGATCTGGGATTTGAGTTCCCCGGGAATCGGCAACTTTGAAGTGATGCAGTACGTGTTTATCGACGGGGATGTGACCGTATTCCAGGGTTCCAACCAGTTGAACGTGAAGAGAATCCGGAAGGCCGATGAGGGAGAGTACATAGAGAGCGATTATCTGCCGGTCAGCTCCAAAGATATTAAAGAGATGTACCGGGATCTTACCGCGCTCATCCTGTCCATGAAGAATCCGTGGCTGAAACAGCTGGCAGGCAGCTATTTTATCGATGACAAGGATTTTGTGAAACAATTCTGCTTCCACTCGGCGGCCAAGAGCGTTCACCACGGTTTTGTAGGCGGACTGCTGGAGCATACGCTGAGCGTGATGAAGCTGTGTGATTACTATTCGGGAACCTATCCGATGATCAACCGCGATCTGCTTCTGACGGCGGCGCTGTTCCACGATATCGGCAAGACAAAAGAACTGTCTGCATTTCCGGAGAATGATTACACGGATGACGGCCAGCTCCTGGGCCACATCATAATCGGTACCGAGATGGTGGGCGAGAGAATCCGCACTATCGCCGGATTCCCGGAAAAGACGGCATCGGAATTAAAACACTGCATTCTGTCCCACCACGGTGAGCTGGAATACGGTTCTCCGAAAAAACCGGCTTTAATGGAAGCTTTGGCTCTGGCATTTGCAGACAATACCGACGCAAAACTGGAGACAATGACGGAGCTTCTCAAAAAAGCGGGCGACAATAATGAATGGCTCGGCTTTAACCGTCTGCTGGAGAGTAATGTAAGGAAGACGGCAACAGTTAAACCGTAACAGAACGCGGTAAATTGGGATTGACGGGGCGGGACTGTCAGATTATAATAGTCTCAACCGGCAGCACAAGCTGTTTCAATGTTCCGGCGGAAAGCAACTTTCAAACACGCTCCAGGCCCGGCATGATTCCTGCACAAGCGGGATAAATAGTAAGAAAAAAGTGATAACTGAAAGGTCGCCTGCAGATGGGGTGACATTAAAATATGAAATTATACCAGGAAGGTATTTTTGTCCTCAAGGGGCAGAGTCTTTTCTGGTATTTTTTTCTGGAAAATTATCTTTAACGGTTGAGTTGTCAGGCTCAAAATGAAATGGATTGAAAGGGGAAACATGTAATGAAAAAAATAAAGATTACTGCATTTTTTGCCGCTGCCGCCATGGCCGGGCTGCTGCTTACGGGCTGCTCCGGCGGTTCTGAGAAAAGCTCCGGAACCGCAGCGGAGACGAATGAGTCCGGAACGCAGGCACAGGGAACTGAAGCGAAGAAGGATTCCGTCGTAGTGGTGATGACGACGAATTCCGAGCCGGAATCAGGATTTGATCCGGCGTATGGCTGGGGAGCGGGAGAGCACGTCCATGAGCCGCTGATCCAGAGCACCCTCACCGTGACCACACCGGATCTGGGGATTGGATACGACCTTGCAACCTCCATGGAGGCCTCGGACGACGGAATGACGTGGACCGTCACGATCCGCGACGATGTGAAATTTACGGACGGGGAGCCCCTGACGGCGGAGGATGTTGCATTTACCTATAATACGCTTAAGAAAACAAGTTCCGTCAACGATTTTACCATGCTTGAGAGCGCCGAGGCGGTGGATGGGACTACGGTTGCCTTCCATATGGAGCGTCCGTATTCCATCTGGCCTTATACGATGGCCATAACCGGAATTGTGCCGGAACATGCCTACGGTTCCGACTACGGAAGCAATCCGATTGGCTCCGGGCGGTATATCCTGAAACAGTGGGACAGGGGGCAACAGGTCATCCTGGAGGCCAATCCGGACTACTATGGGGAGGCGCCGAAGATGAAACAGGTGACCGTCCTCTTTATGGATGAGGATGCCGCCTTTGCAGCGGTAAAAGCGGGACAGGTGGATTTGGCCTACACGGCCGCGTCCTACACCGACCAGGAGACGGCGGGATATAACCTGCTTTCCTGCGAGACGGTTGACAACAGAGGTTTCAACCTTCCGGCAATACCGAAGACGGAACTGGACGGCCTCACGGTGGGCAATGATTTTACGGCCGATGTAAAGGTCCGCAGGGCAATCAACCTGGCAATCGACAGGGAAGAGATGATAGGAAACGTTTTAAACGGATACGGCAGCCCCGCATTCAGCGTCTGCGATAAAATGCCCTGGTATAACAGTGATGCTCAGATTTCATACGATCCCGAAGCGGCGGCCAGACTGCTGGATGAAGCGGGATGGGTGACAGGCGCGGACGGAATCAGGGAAAAGGATGGAGTGAAGGCGGAGATCGAATTTATCTATCCGGCGGATGATTCCGTCAGACAGGCCCTGGCTGCGGATACGGCCAATCAGTTAAAGGAGCTGGGCATTCAGGCTGCCTCCCGGGGAACGGGCTGGGATACGGCCTATGACGAGGCGCAGTCACAGCCGCTTTTATGGGGTTGGGGAGCGCATACTCCGATGGAACTTTACAACATCTACCACACGATGAAAGATACGGGGCTCGCATCCTATTCACCTTATGCCAGTGAGACGGTTGACCGGTATATGGATGAGGCGCTGGCAAGCACGGATCTGGAAGGTTCTCTGGAACTCTGGAAAAAAGCGCAGTGGGACGGAACCACAGGCATTACGCAGGAAGGTGATATTCCGTGGATCTGGCTTGTGAATATCGACCATCTTTACTGGGAGAGGGACGGCCTTCATGTGGCCGAGCAGAAACTTCATCCCCACGGCCACGGCTGGTCTATTGTAAACAATGTGGATCAGTGGAGCTGGGAATAAGAAAAAAGAGTGATAAGACATCCATCCCGGCGCGGGAATTCAGAATGGCGCTCCCTGCTTTGCCGAAGACGGCGGAGCAGCGGGCCGTCTTACAGAATTCCCTGCCGGGATGATCAGGAAGAAGGAAGAAAACAGTGACTGGACGGTATGGTGCATTTTTGGCAAAAAACGTGATACGGATGGTAATACTACTGCTGGCTGTGAGTGCGGCGGCGTTTTTTTTGATTTCCATCTCGCCCGTGGATCCATTGAAAACAAATGTGGGACAGGCGGCGCTCGGTTCCATGTCGGAGGAACAGATTGAGAGGCTGGAAGAATACTGGGGTGTCACGGTGCCTGCCGGTGAACGGTTTGCAAACTGGTTTTCCGGTATCTGCCGCGGTGACTTCGGCACTTCCCTGCTCTACCGCAGGCCGGTTTTAGAGGTCATCGGGGAGAAATTCGCAAATTCCGCCTGGCTGATGGTGTCCGCCTGGATTTTTTCGGGCGTCGTCGGAACAGCCCTCGGCGTTGTGGCCGGTATGAAAAAGGGAAAGTGGCAGGATAAGGCGGTGACGGCATACTGTATGGTAATCGCAGGTACGCCTGCCTTCTGGCTGGCTCTGGTGCTTCTTTTGGTCTTTGCCATCCGGTTTCCCATTTTCCCCATCGGTTTCAGCGTTCCCGTGGGAGTCGCCGCATCGGAGGTGACGCTTGGCGACCGGCTTATTCATGCCGCGCTGCCCGCGCTGACGCTCGGCCTGACCGGGGTTTCCAATATTGCCATGCACACCAGGAGTAAAATGATAGAAGTCTTAGAGAGCGACTATATTTTTTATGCCAGGGCGAGAGGAGAGTCCCAGTGGCAGACCGTGAGGCGCCACGGACTCAGAAATATCCTTCTGCCCGTCATTACGCTTCAATTTGCCTCCATCAGTGAGATATTCGGCGGCTCCGTTCTCGTGGAGCAGGTCTTCTCTTACCCGGGACTCGGTCAGGCTGCCATTACGGCCGGTCTGGGGAGTGATGTGCCTCTGCTCTTAGGGATTACCCTGATCAGTGCGGCCGTTGTATTTCTTGGCAACTTTACGGCCGATCTGCTCTATTACGCCGTGGATCCGAGAATGAAGCGGGACAGGAAGAGAGCGGCAGGAAGGGGGGAGGTTCTATGAATAACAGGAGAGCCAGAACTTTGACCGCCGTTTTCGTCTTTTCCCTGATTCTCTTTCTGGTTGCAGTCCTTGGGCATATCTGGGAGGGTGACGCGCTGGTGACCGATTTTTCCAGAAAGAACTTAAAACCGTGCGCCGATTACCTCTTCGGCACCGACTGGCTGGGGCGGGATATGCTGAAGAGGACGGTGGCCGGTCTTTCCATGAGCATCCGCCTCGGCGTCGTGACGGCTGCGTCCAGCGCGGTAATTGCCCTGGTTCTGGGAACGGCGGCTGCGGTTCTCGGAAAAGCGGCCGATATGGCGGTGTCCGGAATGATTGATACGATGATGGGAATTCCCCATATGCTTTTATTGATTTTGATTTCATTTGCCTGCGGCAAAGGTTTTACCGGGGTGGCCATCGGCATTGCGCTGACACACTGGCCTTCCCTGGCAAGACTTATCAGGGCCGAGGTCCTTCAGCTTAAGGCCAGCCAGTATGTTAAGATTTCGGAACGGCTTGGAATGGGCAGATGGAGGATAGCGGCCGAACATATGCTGCCGCATTTAATTCCGCAGTTTCTCACCGGCCTGGTCCTCATGTTTCCCCACGCCATTCTGCATGAGGCGTCCATCACCTTTTTGGGCTTTGGCCTTCCGCCGGAGAAACCGGCTATCGGCATTATTCTTTCGGAGAGTATGAAGTATCTGATCACCGGGAAATGGTGGCTGGCCGTATTTCCCGGTGCGGCCCTGGTGGCGACGGTCCTCATTTTCCAGGGGCTGGGACAGAGCATAAGCGGCCTGCTGGATCCGGGGAGCGCCCATGAGTAGCGCGGGCAGGCGGGTGCGGACCGGCCGGTAATGGAAATCGTGATGTTGCTGTCCACAGGTATTATCACGTAAGGTGCGAACATAAATCGTGACAGGGAGGAAGTAATATGCCGAATGAAACAATACTGGAAGTCCATCGGCTGGGGATTTCATTTACCCAGTATGGGAAGGGACTCAGCCGCCGGACGCTTACCCCGGTTAAAAATCTGAACCTCACTCTGCGCGAAGGGGAGATGACGGCGGTCGTGGGAGCCAGCGGTTCCGGAAAAAGCCTGCTGGCTCATGCGATTCTCGGCATCATGCCGTATAACTGCCGGGTTACCGGCGAGATCCTGTACAGAGGTGAGCGCCTCACTGAAAAGAGGCTGGAATCACTGCGCGGGGACGAGATTGCCCTGGTACCGCAGGGCGTATCCTATCTGGATCCTCTGATGAGGGTCGGAGAACAGATAAGAAAAGGGAAAAAAGACGGCGTTTCCAGGGAAAGATGCAGAGAGCTGCTTTCGCGGTTCGGCCTGGATGAAGCGACGGAAGAACTCTATCCCTTTGAACTGTCGGGAGGAATGGCAAGGCGGGTCCTGATAGCGTCGGCCTTGATGGAGAATCCGCGCCTGGTGATAGCGGACGAGCCGACACCGGGCCTGGAACTGAATACGGCCAGACGCGTCATGGGACATTTCAGGGAAATTGCCGGCGAGGGCGCTGCGGTCCTGTTTATTACCCATGATCTGGAACTGGCACTGGAAACAGCGGACAGAATTATGGTATTCTATGAGGGTGAGATTATAGAGGAAGTAACGCCGGAGGATTTTGGCAGCCCGGAGAGACTCACACATCCCTACACAAAGGCGCTATATTATGCGATGCCGGAACACGGATTCACAGTGCCCGAATACGGAGACGCAGTGTCGGGGAATGGAGTCCAGGCGCCGGATAGAGCTGTGGAAATGACGCGTTCGGAGGTGATGCGGTGAAACTGGAAGCAAAAGACATTTCATTCCGTTATGATACCGGAAGCCGTCAGATTTTAAACAGGGTATCTATCTCGGTTGAGAGCGGGGAGCGCGTCGGAATTGCGGCGCCCAGCGGATTCGGGAAGACCACATTCTGCAAGATCCTGGCAGGCTATGAGAAGCCGGACTCGGGGAAGGTTCTGCTTGACGGAACGGAATTTGCAAATTTCAGAGGAAGACTGCCGGTCCAGATGATATGGCAGCACCCGGAGCAGTCGGTGAACCCGCGCTGGAAGATGGCGCACGCTTTAAAAGAGGGAGGCCGGATTTCTTCGGAATTACTGGATAAACTGGGAATAAGGCAGGAATGGCTTGACCGTTTTCCCTCGGAGCTTTCGGGCGGCGAGCTGCAGCGTTTCTGCATTGCAAGAGCGCTCGGAGAGGGAACGAAAATTCTGCTGGCGGATGAGATAACAACGATGCTTGATATGGTGACTCAGAGCGCCATCTGGCATGCACTGATAGAAGAGACGGAAAAGAGGGGAATCGGAATGCTGGTGGTCAGCCACTCCGACAGCCTGACGGACAGAGTCTGTACGAGAAAGATGAATTTAGTGTAGTGAGATAGGCGGCGGCACGCTTCATACAGGAGGAACAAATGGACGTAAAAATGATGTTGGAACAGGTGAAGGCGGGCACACTGTCCACCTTTGAGGCGGAGGAGATGCTTAAAAACCTTCCATACGAAGATTTAGGCTATGCAAAGTTGGATCTGCACAGAAAGCTCCGCTCCGGATTTCCGGAGACCGTATTCTGCCAGGGAAAACCGGATCAGTACCTGGCGGAGATATTTG
This sequence comes from uncultured Clostridium sp., assembly GCF_900547735.1. Lineage (GTDB taxonomy): Bacteria > Bacillota > Clostridia > Lachnospirales > Lachnospiraceae > Otoolea. The sequence continues at coordinate 22,470 of NZ_URHZ01000082.1, forward strand.
CCGCGCTGTACCGTGAAAACGGCGAGGTGATGGGTACAAGGGCCACGGCGGAACAGTATGAACTGGTAAGGGAGAAAATCCCCGGGATTGTCTATGACCCGATATCCCGCGTGCTGAAGGCGGAACCGGAGGGCAAAGTGAGAAAAGGCTGTGTTGCCGTCTGTACAGGCGGAACGGCCGATATTCCCGTGGCGGAGGAGGCGGCCCAGACGGCGGAATTCTTTGGATGCCAAGTGGACAGAATTTATGATGTCGGCGTTGCCGGAATACACAGAATTCTTTCTAAACGGGAGCAGATTACAAAGGCGAACTGTGTCATTACCATTGCGGGCATGGAGGGCGCTCTGGGAACCGTGGTGGCCGGGCTGGTGGAGAATCCGGTGATCGCAGTTCCGACATCGGTCGGTTACGGAGCCAGCTTCCACGGTCTGTCGGCATTACTGACCATGCTCAATTCCTGTGCCAACGGGATATCTACAGTGAATATTGACAATGGTTACGGCGCCGGATACCTTGCGGCGCAAATTAACCGACTGGCAGTGGGAAACGGACACGAAGGCGGGATTTGACGAAGGAAGGATGGAGAAGAATGAGCGGAAATACAAACCAGAATAAAGAGGAAAAATGGCTGTACCTGGAATGCTATTCCGGTATCAGCGGGGATATGACGGTAGGGGCTCTTCTGGATCTTGGAGCCAGCAGAAACGTTCTTGAGGATACGCTTGCGAGTTTGGGAGTGGAGGGATATCATCTGCATTTTGGGAGAAAACTGAAATGCGGTATCGATGCCTATGACTTTGATGTGCATCTGGAGGATGAAGCGGAGCATGGACATGGAGAAGAAGGTCATGACCACGGGCATGATCACGGTGATGGGCACAATCATGACTACGAGCACAATCATGACCACGAGCACAATCATGACCACGAGCACAATCATGACCAC
>NZ_URHZ01000083.1 GCF_900547735.1 uncultured Clostridium sp.
CAGGAACTTTTTCTGCCCGGATTCCCCACCCGCGACAACCTACAGCCCGGGACTGAAGACTCATCCCCTCCCTCTCACCATCCCGCCCCCCGGCCGTCCCGGCGGCGTTCTCATTTCTCAAATTTCCCCCCACTTGTTTATAAATTATTGAACAGAAATTTTTGATTCCGACAGGAATAAAAATTTCTGTTTGAACCATACTATCCGTAAACAGTTCATAGGAAAAGGATGTGAAGTGACATGAATCTTAGGAAAAAAACAGGGATTATTATATTGCTTTGCTGTATGGTCGCCATTGTGGCGGTAGTGTGGTATTGCCTTCTGACTGTTGGCCGAAATTCTTCCCATATTGACGGGACTTTTGTTAAGAATATTGAGATACGGGAAGAAATGGAGATGGCGGCATGACACAGACAGTATATGTAAAACTCAGCCAGATTACCCAGGTCCATAAGAAGGATATTTTTCTGAGCGATATTGCAGAGGTCTACTGCAGTGATAAGAGCACGGCCAGCCGGTGCAAAGCGGTGAAGGTGCAGACGATCCATTCCGATCAGGAAAAGCGGTATATGGGGAGTATTGTGGATGTTGTCCAGAAGATTTCGGAGAACGTTCCGGAAGCGGAAGTGAACAGTGTAGGGGAAACTGATTTTATTATCGATTACCAGCCGTCTAAAAAACCGATGTATACATGGCAGTGGCTCAAAACGATTTTTGTCTGCCTCGTATGTTTTTCGGGAGCGGCTTTTGCAATTATGACGTTTAATAACGACGCAAGCGTGTTGGATGTGTTCAAGGAATTATATCGCCTCGTCATGGGAAAAGAGTCGGACGGGCTTACGATTTTGGAGACTTCTTACTCGGTCGGCCTGGCACTTGGCATCGTCGTTTTCTTTAACCATTTTGCAAAAATCAAGCTGAATACGGATCCGACGCCGCTGGAGGTGGAGATGCGTCTTTACGAGGATAATATCAATAAAACCCTGATTCAGAATGACGGAAGAAAGGAGTCTGGCGTAGATGTTTCTTAGACAGTCTCTTCTGGCTTTTATCGGTCTTTGCGCCGGCGGCGTCATAGCGGCCGGCGTTTTTGCTTTTTTGGCCATCATCGGAGTGTTTCCGCGTGTGATCGGGAAGACGGGAACAAGCAGGCATATCCTGCTTTATGAAACGATAATTATTATCGGCGGTGTGTTCGGCAACGTGCTGGATATTTTTGAGTTTCCGATGCTGTTTGGAGCCAGAGGGCTGGGAATACCTCTGCTCGGACATCTCGTGCTGGGAATTTTCGGGCTTGGAAGCGGCATCTTTGTCGGATGTCTTGTAATGTCCCTGGCGGAGACGCTGAAGGCGCTGCCTGTAATCAGCAGGAGGATCAGGCTGGCCGTCGGGCTGCAGTACGTGATCCTGTCCGTTGCCCTTGGAAAACTCTTCGGCTGCCTCGTGTATTTTCTCGGAGGCATGGGGAAGTAAGCCTCGGAACAAAGCGGCACGGTACGGCGGGAAAAAGTGAACAGATAAGACAGGAGGCATAACAGATGGAAGTAGATAAAAAACAATATGGTGATTACGTAAAACAGATAACACCCGTTCACAGCACCTTTAAAAACGTGCTGACGGCGTTTGTAACGGGAGGCGCTATCTGTACGATAGGGCAGATTCTTCTGAACCTTTTTAAAGAAAACGGACTGGAGAAAGATGCTGCCGCAGCATGGACGCTGCTCATTCTAATATTATTAAGCGTCATCCTGACGGGCTTAAACATATTCCAGAAAATCGCAAAGTTCGGCGGAGCCGGAGCGCTTGTTCCCATCACCGGATTTGCCAACTCAGTAGCGGCTCCGGCAATCGAGTACAAGGCGGAGGGACAGGTCTTTGGAGTGGGCTGCAAGATATTTACAATTGCGGGCCCCGTCATCCTCTACGGCGTACTGGTTTCCTGGGCGCTTGGAGTTATCAGCATGATATTCGGCTTTGGGATTTAAAAGTAAAGGGAAAGGAGCAGTTGAGATGCAGAAAGGAAAAGCCAGTGTAAAATACGAAAACCAGCCGGTGATACTGGGAGCGGCTTCAATCGTGGGAGAAAAGGAAGGCGATGGGCCGCTTGGCACCTGTTTTGACAGGATAGAGCCGGATCCCATGTACGGACAGGATAACTGGGAGGCGGCGGAGAGTGAATTCCAGAGGCAGACCGCCCTCAAATGCCTGGAAAAATCGGGGCTTCGCGAAAGTGATATCCGATATCTTTTTGCCGGCGATCTGTTAGGCCAGATTGTGGCCACCTCCTTTGGTGTCCAGGATCTTGGAATTCCGATGTTCGGCCTCTACGGCGCCTGCTCAACCATGGGTGAGGCGATGATGCTGGGGTCCATGATCGTGAATGCAGGCTATGCCGACCGCGTCATGTCGCTGGCATCCAGTCACTTTGCATCCGCTGAGCGTCAATTCCGCTTTCCGCTCGCCTACGGCAACCAGAGGCCGTTTTCCACGACCTGGACCGTCACGGGCTGCGGTTCCGTCGTCATAGGAAAGGACGGAAAGGGAAGCCCTGCGGCGCAGGAAAAGGCGTATGCCAAAATAGCGGGAGCCACGACGGGAAAGATTGTGGATATGCAGTCAAGGGATTCCATGAATATGGGAGCGGCCATGGCGATGGCGGCGGTTGACACAATCCTGCAGAACTTCCGCGATTTTAATGTGGATCAGAACTATTACGACAGAATTATCACCGGAGACCTGGGGGCCGTCGGACAGAATATCCTGTTTGATTTCATGGATCAGGCCGGGTACGATGTGAAGGGAATCCACATGGACTGCGGTATGACAATCTTTGATTCGGCCACTCAGGATACCCATTCGGGCGGAAGCGGCTGCGGCTGTTCAGCCGTGACGCTGTGCGGTTATATCCTGCCGAAGATCAGGAGCGGAGAGTGGAAGCGGGTGCTCTTTGTGCCTACCGGAGCCCTTCTTTCCCAGATCAGCTTCAACGAGGGGCAGAATGTCCCGGGAATCGCCCATGGGGTGATTTTGGAGCACATCGGGGGCTGAATGTCGGATCCGGGGAGAAGAACCGGAATGGAGGAATAAACTTATGGATTATGTAAAGGCGTTTATCGTGGGCGGACTGATTTGCGCGGCGGTGCAGATTCTGATGGATAAAACAAAACTTCTGCCGGGCCGTATTATGGTGCTGCTCGTAGTGACAGGTTCTATTCTGGGCTGGATTGGAATTTACGAGCCGTTTGCCGAGTGGGCCGGGGCGGGAGCCACAATACCGCTCCTGGGCTTTGGAAACAGCCTTTGGAAGGGCGTCAGCGAAGCGATCGGCAAGGATGGCCTGCTGGGTCTGTTCAAGGGCGGTTTTACGGCAGGCTCCGCAGGAATATCCGGGGCGCTGATCTTCGGGTATTTTGCGTCCCTGATTTTTAAGCCCAAGCTGAAGGATTAAAAAAAGACGGGTCACGGCAGGGAGCCGGTTAGAAACGGATGGAGAGACAGAACTCAGAAAAGCCCATGTGCTGCGGCACAGACGGCGCTGCGGTCTGTCTCTCTTTGAATGTCCGCATCACACCGTCGCGGTCTGTCCTCTTGTCGGCGTTTGCTGCGTTGCCGTGGGGACGCCCGCAGCAAACGCCGGGACCTGCTGCTCTCTGTACGGTAACACCGAGTTTTGGGAACAGATAAATAATACTTGACAAAATCATATATTCTGATATACTTGACATTATCAAATAAATTAGACGGAGGATATCATGTACCAGACATTTGCCTATTACACTTCGGTTTTCAGGGAAGATTTTACATCATTCTGTAAAGGAGAACTTCAGAAGGAGGGGATATCCCTGGGACTCTTATATTTTTTAATTTACATCGGAAAGAAACCGGGCTGTTCACAGCGGGAGATGGCGGCGGCCGTCCGCTCGGATGAAGGTTATGCGGCCAGATCGGTGGAGAAGCTTCTGCAGGACGGTTTTATTGAGCGCAGACGCCATGAGAAGGACAGGAGGATGGTTCTTTTGACGCTTACGGAGAAAGGGGAGCAGACCTTTGAAAAGGCCCACTCACTCTTTAAAGAGTGGGATGAAAAGGTGCTGTCCGCCCTGGACGAGAATGAAAAAGAGCAGCTTTTTGCCATGTTTAAAAAGATAAAGGGAGCAGAGGAGGGAACGGGATGTACGAAATAATCAATTCCCCATTCACAATCCGCGGCCTGACGCTCAAAAACAGGATTGTATTTGCTCCGACTACGATGGGGCTGAAAGAGGAGGAGTATCTGGAACGGATGGGGCGGATAGCCGCGGGAGGCGCGGCGATGCTGACAATCGGGGATGTTCCCGTCCTGAGGCACAGCCTGTTTGAAAAGTCGCTGTACAGCAGGAAGGGATATGAATTCTACGGCAGGGTGACCGACACCATACATAAAAACGGGGCAAAGGCCTGCGCCCAGCTTCATGTGTCGGATTCCGACTTAAAGGGAATGCTCCGCTATATACCGGGAGTCCTGACGAAGAAAATTACGCCCGACCGGCTGAGGACCCTGATGAATGAGAGAACCGGCCCATATGTCAGTAAAATCCCCGAAAAAAGGGTGAAGGAGATCACGTCATCCTTTTCGGAGGCGGCAAGACTGGCTGAAAAGGCCGGTTTTGACATGATACAGATTCACGGCGACAGAATGTGCGGCAGCTTCAGTTCCGCCATTTTTAACTGCAGGACGGACAGTTACGGCGGTTCTGCCGAAAACCGCGCCAGATTCGCATCTGAGGCCGTTGCGGCCGTGAGACGGGCGCTTCCGGATATGCCCATTGAGTATAAGCTGGCTGTGCGCCAGGAGAATCCCCACTACGGCAATGCGGGAATCCTGCTGGAAGAACTGCCGGTCTTTCTGCCGCTTCTTCAGGCAGCCGGTGTGGACTGCTATCATGTAGCCCTGGCGGATCACACTTCGCTGTCGGATACGATACCGCCGAAATCCCATCCGTATTTTTCAGAGGAAGGCTGTTTCCTGAAATACTGCGACGAGGTGAGGAAATATACCGCCCTTCCGGTCTGCGGGGTTGGCGGACTGACCAGTCCGGACTTTATAGAAGAACAGCTTCAAAAATCCAGAATCGATTATGCCGCAATGAGCCGCCAGTTGATCGCCGATCCGCAGTGGCCGGCAAAGACGGCGGGAGAGAACCGGGAGAAAATAAGAACCTGCGTCCGGTGTAACAGGGAATGTCTGGGAGGAATGATGGAACACAGGGGAGTTCATTGTATTTACGACGGAAGACAGGAGGAAAAAAGATGAAATATGCAATTGTATACAGCAGCAGGACGGGAAACACAAAGATGCTGGCGGATCAGGCGCTGGAAGTATTCAGGAATACAGGGGAGGGGAATTGTCTCTTTTACGGGGACGCGCAGACCGCTTTGCAGGAAGGACAAAAGAGCGGGAAAAGTGCGGAACGTGCCGATATTCTCTGCGTTGGTTTCTGGACCGACAAGGGGAATGCGGACGCCGATGCCCTTGCCTTTCTAAAGATGCTGGGAGAAAGGGTTCCGGTTCCGGGAAAGCTGATTCTCTTCGGCACGGCCGGTTTTGGCTCCGACCGGACATATTATGACAGAGTGATCCACAACATCACTCAGGAACTGTCCGAAACCGTGAATCCGGCCGCGTATTTCATGTGCCAGGGCAGGATGGCTTCCACCGTGCTGGAACGCTACCAGGCCATGCTGGAGGCCGATCCCGGAGATAGCAGGGCCAGGCGGATGATAGAAAATTACCATGCGGCCTTATCCCATCCGGGACAGGAAGACTTCACCGCATTCGGGTATTTTCTGGAGGAAATTATCGGAACCAGATAAAAAAATGGCCCGGGCCGTGAAAGACAGATATAAACCTTTGTCTTTCACGGCCCGGGCTGATTCTATGCCGCCTTTAACCGTTGGGTCCCGCCGGGACGATCGGAATAGTATTGCCGTCTCCGGAGGAATGCGGGTAAGTATAATATTCATTGGCCGCCCGTGAGTTTGGGGCCGTAGTTTCCGGAACATAGCCGGGGCCGTACGGGATGTCGCTTCCCTCCGCTCCCGAAGGATCGATAATTGTGGAAGAGCCGTTATGTACGGTACAGTAATCCGGCATTGCGTAGTAGGAGTCGTCGGTGATGCCCTCATCCGCCGGAACGGCCATAAAGGTGCGCGCCTCCTGCTGGTCCTCCGGACAGAATGCGGTAGGACGTCCGCCTGACGCCGTGCAGACCGTGACTCTCACATGGTGGTCACAGGCCTCGGTCGGGACGGTTCCCTTGGCGAAATACTCGGTGTAAACGGCATTGCCCCTCGGGTCGCTGCTGCAGACACCGGATACGGCCAGCTTGCCTGATTTCCTGCACACCTGGGCCGTCTCAATACTGTCGGGCACCGGGAAGCCGGGATCGGAGAGTCCGTCGTGGACCCTGGTCATAATCTTGCGCCAGATACGCTTCGTAAAGCTGGTGCCGCCGTTTATGTTGCCGCGTGAATCCTTCAGTTTCTGGTTGTTGTCGCATCCGCCCCAGATACCTGCGGTATAGTAAGGGGAATAGCCGACAAACCAGATATCTTTATTATCCGTTGTAGTTCCGCTCTTTCCGGCAGTCGTCATGCCCGGGACGGCAGCCGCGGTTCCGGTTGCATTGACGCCGGCTCCGGGTCTTGAATAGAGGACATTGCTCTGCATAACATCCGTCATCGCATCGGTCAGCAGGAAGGCGGTGGAGTCTTTTAACACCTGTCTTGTCTCAGGTACATTTTCAATCAGGACCTTGCCGTTGCGGTCCAGAATCCTTGTAAAGAATATCGGTTTTGTATAGGTGCCGTTGTTGGCAATGGAAGCAAACGCATTGGTCAGTTCCAGGTTTGTAACACCCTTTGTAATACCGCCGAGGGCGGTCGACAGGTTCAGATCAGAGGAGACGAGAGTCGTAATGCCGAGCTTCTCCGCATATTCCACGCCGAGCTGGGGCGTTACCGTCTCAGCCATGCACCGCAGGGCGATAATGTTCATAGAATAAATGATACCGTCACGGATGGAGTGGTAACCCTTGTAGTCGCTTCCCCACCAGTTCCTGAATGTTTTGGTGCCTACCGTATAAGGGGCATCGTAGTATACGGAGGCAAGCGTCGCTCCGCAGGTGTCGATGGCCGGTGCAAAGGATGTGATGACCTTAAAGGTCGATCCCGGCTGCCTCGGCGTGTTGGTGGCTCTGTTTAAGGTACGGTTGGCCGTCTTCTCGCCGCGTCCGCCGCTGATTGCCTTGACATAGCCGGTGGACTGCTCGATCAGGACAAAGGATGCCTGAGGCTGAAGCGTGATATGGGAGGATTCCCCGATCACCTGATCGCCTTCCTTCAGCAGATACGCCTTGTATTCATCGATTGCCGCCTGTATCTCGGCCTCGCTGTCAAACAGGCCTTCATAGCTTGTCTGTCCCTTGACCTGACGGAAATAGGTCTTCATCGTCTCCTGGGAGAAGTGCTCCGTCGTCCCGTCCGTATGTGTGACGGAGAGACGGTATTCCACGGAAAGACGGGCTGCGTCGTAGTTTTCTGGATTGTTGATTTCCTCGTCCACGATGGCCTGTATGGCCGGATCCTGGGGAGTTTCAATCTGGAGTCCGCCGCTGTACAGCAGATTGTAGGCCTGGGTGTTCGTATAGCCGAACTCCTCTTTCAGGGCTTCCGTCACCTGCTCAATGAGCTCGTCCGTATAATAGGAGTAAGGGGTGGTATTCTCCTTGATTGCGAGATCCACGTTCTGGATACGGGAATAAACGTCGTCGGCCAGAGCCTCCTCCTGTTCTTCTTTTGTAATATATCCCTGGTTGTACATCTCCTGGAGGATGACCTCCCTGCGCTCCGCGTTGTCCTCGGGGCCGGATACCGGATTCAAACGGGCCGGGTTCTTCGTGATGCCTGCGATAACGGCGCATTCGGACAGTGTCAGCTCCGAGACATCCTTATTAAAATACCGCAGGGCCGCGGCCTTGACGCCGAGCGTATTCTTTCCGAGGTTGATCGTGTTTAAGTAGTTGGTAAGAATAATTTTCCGGTCTACATTCTTTGTGAGCTGTAAGGCCAGATACTGTTCCTGTATCTTTCGCTCAATCTTTGCTCCGTCACTGGTCTCCATACCGCCGTTAAACACGGTGTTCTTGATGAGCTGCTGAGTCAGGGTGCTGGCGCCGCCGCTGTAATTGTGGGTCAGGACGCCGACTGCGGCCCTGGTGATGGAGCGGAGGTCGATTCCGTTGTGCTGCCAGAAACGGGAGTCCTCGATTGCCACAAAGGCGTCGATGAGATCCTGGGGCAACTCGTCATAGGTAGCTTCAATACGGTTGGAATCGGTGCCTATCAGCGTATCGGTTACCTCGCCGTTCGCGTTATAAATAGTGGAAAAATAACCGCTGGGTGCGAAGCTGTCCGGATTAAAGTCCGGTGAACTGTCGATGATACCTTTCAGCATACCGATCCCTGTGCTGATTCCCGCCGCGGTGATGAAGAGAAACAGGACAAAAACCGTTTTAAAAAAAGATAAGAATACCTTATTTGTATATTTTTTCTTCCGGGAGCTGGCTGCCTTTATTCTTCGTTTAGTTGATTTTCTGCCATAATTCATAGGAGCCTCCTTTATAAGCTATCATTATAGCAAAAGTTACCTGATAAATAAATACTATTGTCATGAAATTTTTTTTACGTTATTATGAATAGAGAGGCTTTTACGTTACAGTTCACAGACAGTATTCCATGCATCGCAAAGCGCGTTACCGGGTACGGAGTGGACCGTAGCGCTTTAACGACGGGGAAGTGAGGGGAAAAGCGCGGAATTGCGATATTTCCGAGCGGAAAAGACCGGTTTCCGGAATGAAAAGACGGGATGCAGGAGGAAACAGATGAAAGAAAATTACAGAATCCTTTATAAGGGAGGAGAGGGTGAGGTTGTGGAGAAAAAGTCACGTTTTATTGCCACAATCCGCCCGGTGGAATCCGAGGACGAGGCCGTCTCCTTCATAGCGGAAATGAAGAAAAAATATTGGGACGCGATCCACAACTGCTCCGCTTTTACGGTGGGGGAGAACTTTGAGATTTCCAGGTGCAGCGACGACGGGGAACCTGCCCAGACGGCGGGAAGGCCGATGCTCGACGTGTTTCTGGGGGAGGAGATCCATAACGTCTGCGCCGTCGTAACGCGGTATTTCGGCGGAACACTCCTGGGGACGGGCGGCCTGGTGCGGGCCTACTCCGGAGCGGTCCAGGAAGGGCTTAAAAACTGCGTGATCCTGGAGAAGAAACTGGCTGAGAAACTGGAACTTAAGACAGATTACAGCGATCTTGGGAAAATACAGTATATCCTTGCGGAACAGGGCATTACGGTGCTGGGAAGCGAATACAGCGACAAGGTGGTTCTCACCGCGCTGGCGCCGCTTTCCGAGGCGCAGGGACTTAAGAAAAAGCTGACGGAAGGAACCGGAGGCCGATGCCTTATCGAGCTTCTCGACAAGGTGTACTTCGGGGTAACCGGGGGCGAGACCGTCATCTTCTAAATGGGCTCACCCTCCCGTACAGCAGTCCGTATGGCCGGATATGATAAGAAGGACCATAGCCCAGAGCATCAGGGTTGCAAGAATTAAAAGAAGAGTCACGGGGCCGTTCCACTCATACGTTATTTTCTTTCGCCGGCTGCGCAGCAGATACACTCCGCACAGGAGCAGCACCGATAAGAAACAGAGAGCGGTGATAAACAGCAGCGCCATGGGAATAAAGACCTGCATATCATTATGCATGGCGGCCAGATCGGGGGCAATCCACTCTGCATAGATGACGGCCGTAACAATTTCACATACTATGATGAAAAGATAACACTTATTTTCGTTATTGATACGACCCATATGCCGCCTCCTGTAAGAACGATTTTTTTGCCATAATTGCCATAACTGAATTATATTGCAAAGCCGCCGGAATGGCAATGCAAAAACGCCCGGGTTGTTCGGCGCGAAAAGGCGCCTTTTGCCGCTTCCCGCAGGCTTTAAACCATAGCCGCAGCTGTCGAATGCAGGTATAACCTTAATAAATATGGTGTTTTTGTTAAAAAAACGTTCAGATTCCCCTTGAACTCTTCTATATTTAATGTTACAATGAGTAACTGTGTAAAAATATGTAAAATTAGCACAGTTACTGTTTGGCAGGAAAGAGAGATAGATTAGAATATGAAAACAAAGCGTGAAGATGTCAGAAACATTGCAATAATAGCACACGTCGATCATGGTAAAACAACACTGGTTGACCAGCTTTTGAGACAGAGCGGAATATTCCGCGCCAATCAGGAGATGGTAGACCGCGTGATGGACTCCAATGATATTGAGCGGGAGCGCGGTATTACGATTTTGTCCAAGAACACGGCCGTCAACTATAACGGCACGAAGATCAATATCATCGATACCCCAGGCCACGCCGATTTCGGCGGCGAAGTAGAGCGTGTGTTAAAGATGGTGAACGGAGTTGTCCTGGTGGTGGATGCCTACGAGGGTGCCATGCCGCAGACTAAATTCGTTCTGAGAAAGGCACTGGATCTGGATCTTCCGGTTATTGTCTGCATCAATAAAATTGACCGTCCGGAGGCAAGACCGGATGATGTTGTGGATGAGATCCTGGAACTGTTCATGGATCTGGACGCATCCGACGAGCAGCTCGACTGTCCGTTCATCTATGCATCGGCCAGAGCCGGATTTGCAAAGAAGGACGTAAACGATCCGGAAGAGGATATGTCCCCGCTTTTTGAGACAATCCTTGAGTACATCCCGGCGCCGGAAGGAGATCCGGAGGCGGAGACCCAGGTGCTGATCAGCACCATCGATTATAATGAATACGTAGGCAGAATCGGTGTCGGCAAGATTGACAACGGCACCCTGAAAGTAAACCAGGAATGCGTGATAGTCAACCATCACGAGCCTGATAAATTCCGCAGGGTAAAAATCGGAAAACTCTATGAGTTTGAAGGCCTGAACAAGGTTGAGGTGACGGAGGCGAAGATCGGTTCCATCGTTGCGATTTCCGGTATTTCCGATATCCATATCGGAGATACGATCTGTTCCCCTGAGAACCCGGATGCCATCCCGTTCCAGAAGATTTCAGAGCCGACCATTGCCATAGATTTTATGGTAAACGACAGCCCGCTGGCAGGCCAGGAGGGCAAATACATCACCTCCCGCCATATCAGGGAAAGACTGTTCAGGGAGCTTAACACGGACGTCAGCCTCAGGGTGGAGGAGACGGATTCCCCGGACTGCTTCAAAGTATCCGGAAGAGGAGAGCTTCATCTGTCCGTTCTGATTGAGAATATGAGAAGAGAAGGTTTTGAGTTCGCCGTCAGCAAGGCTGAGGTTCTCTACCATTACGATGAGAGAAACAGGAAGCTGGAGCCGATGGAGGTTGCCTATATTGATGTGCCGGAGGAATTCACGGGTGCGGTAATCCAGAAACTGACCAGCAGGAAGGGAGAACTTCAGGGTATGAGCCCGATTGGAGGCGGATATACACGCCTTGAGTTTGCCATCCCGTCCAGAGGACTGATCGGATACCGCGGCGAATTTATGACGGACACAAAGGGGAACGGAATCCTGAACACCAGCTTTGACGGATACGGACCTTTCAAGGGAGAATTAAACTACCGCAAGCAGGGTTCCCTTATCGCATTTGAGGCCGGAGAGTCCATCACCTACGGACTTTACAATGCCCAGGAGAGAGGAACGCTCTTTATCGGCGCAGGCGTAAAGGTATATTCCGGAATGATCATCGGCCAGAGTGCCAAACCCGAGGATATCGAGCTGAATGTCTGCAAGACGAAGAAACTGACCAACACACGTTCTTCCAGCGCCGACGAAGCGTTAAGACTGACCACTCCGAAGGAAATGAGCCTGGAGCAGTGCCTTGATTTCATTGATACCGATGAACTTTTAGAGGTAACGCCTACCAGCCTCAGAATCCGCAAAAAGATTCTGGATCCGACCATGAGGAAGAGATCCGCAATCAGCAGAAAAGACAAGGGCCAGTAGAAGAGGCCGGAACCGGTCGGGAGACTGGTATAGGCATAAAGCCGGAACCGGTGAAAAATAAATTATTAAAAACAGAAAAGACGCTCAGGGAAGTCCGTTTTGCGGCCTCCCGGGGCGTCTTTTTGTGGTGTCGTATACCGGCGCATTTCTTAAAAAAACCACGTTTATCCGACAGGGTGCATCATATTGCAAACAAGACGTTTTTTTACTCTCCGATTCGACATCCCCGCTGTCTTTTTCTGTAGAAATTTTACTTCTTCTTTTTCTTCTAAAAGAGAAATATCCGCATAAACATAATATTAGCAATTGGATTAGCTCTGTTTTTAAACAGAGGATTGCAAGATAAAAGAATAGAAAAGAAATATAGTGGAAAGAAAGAGGAGAGAAGTACTATGTCAGAAAAAGTGATTGAAAACAACAGGGTAAGCGTAATTGGTGAAGTGGTTTCAGAATTCAAGTTCAGCCATGAGGTATTCGGGGAAGGTTTCTATGTAGTTGATATGGCTGTCAGCAGGCTGAGTGATCAGGTGGATATCATTCCTCTGATGATATCGGAACGCCTTATGGATATAACAAAGGATTACCAGGGCTGTACGGTGGAAGCCATCGGACAGTTTCGCTCCTATAACCGCCATGAGGGTACTAAAAACAGGCTGGTGCTTTCCATTTTCGTCCGTGAGGTAAACTTCCTGGAAGAGTTCACGGATTATACAAAAACAAATCAGATTTTCCTGGACGGCTATATCTGTAAAGAGCCGATTTACAGGAAAACACCGCTTGGCAGGGAAATTGCGGACCTCCTTCTGGCCGTCAACCGCCCTTACGGAAAATCAGATTACATACCCTGCATCGCGTGGGGAAGAAATGCCAGATATGCTTCGGGATTTGAGGTTGGCAGCAGGGTCTGCGTATGGGGCCGTGTGCAGAGCAGGGAGTATACGAAGAAGCTGAGCGACGTGGATTGTGAGAAGAGAGTGGCATATGAAGTGTCCGTAAGCAAACTGGAGTGTGTGGAGCAGGAATAGGTAAGATACTTGCAAAACCGGTAAAAATGTGCTAGAATAAGTCGGCCTGGTAAAAGTAACGGTAAAACACATATAAAGAGGTGCTGAATATGGATAAGGGAATTGTTCAGATAATCTGCGGCGATGGGAACGGCAAGTCATCCATGGCTCTGGGCAAGGGTATCGGAGCGATGACAAAGAATAAAAGGGTCATTATGATCCAGTTCTTAAAAGGAGCCTTAAGTCCTGAAACGTCAGAGTGGCTTAAACGGCTGGAACCGGATATGAAGGTGTTCCGTTTTGAAAAACAGAGCTGCCATTTTTGCACGCTGAACGAAGCTCAGAAGCAGGAAGAGCGGATTAATATCTGCAACGGCATCAATTTTGCAAGGAAAGTCCTGTCAACCGGTGAATGCGATTTGCTGATACTGGATGAATTCCTCGGTATCCTGGATTTGGGTCTGATGACAATGGAAGACTTTACGGGCGTGCTTGCCCTCAGGGAAGAGAACGCAAGCCTGATACTGACTGGAAAGGTGTGCCCGCCGGAGTTGTACGGATACGCGGACACGGTTACACGCATTGACAACGACGTGGATTGCTGAGACGTAATAGCAGACACACGGTTGACAAGAATAGAAAGTAATGATAATATAGGAACAAATATATTGAGGTAGAGGTTGCGTCAATCATCAGTAAGCGGCCGGATGTGGCAGACACAGTAGATGACCGTTGAAAGGGAAAGACGCCGAAGAGCAGTACCACTGTGAGTGCGGTTCTGGGCATATGGTGAAGAATCATATGACTGTCATCAGGAACGATGGGGAGCTACGGGATAATTTGTGTACATTATGAGCTGGCCGACGTGCCAGCTTTATTTTTACTGATTAGCAATGAAAAGTTCGCAGAACGTATTTTTTGTCATTGCTTTTGGGGATCCCGGATAAACCAGGAAGTCTGAATACAGATTGAAGGAGGATATCAGAATGTCAATTTTCGAAGGTGCAGGAGTTGCGTTAGTAACGCCGTTTAAGGAGAGCGGGGAGATCAATTATTCCAAGCTCGAAGAACTGGTGGAGGAGCAGATAGCGGGTGGAACCGACAGTATTATTGTCTGCGGAACAACGGGAGAGGCGGCGACGCTGACCCATGATGAGCATATCAGGGAGATCAAATTTGTCTGTGACATAGTGAATAACCGGATTCCGGTAATCGCGGGCACAGGCTCCAACTGTACGGCCACATCGGTTTATCTTTCCAAATGTGCGGAAGAAGCGGGAGCGGACGGACTTCTTCTCGTATCTCCATACTATAATAAGTCCACTCAGAAGGGCATCCGGATCCATTTCACCGATGTGGCGGAAGCGGTTAAGATCCCAATCCTCCTTTATAATATTCCGGGAAGAACGGGAGTGAACATTAATCCCGAGACAATCGTGGATCTGTGTAAGAATGTTGAGAACATCGTCGGCGTAAAAGAGGCAAGCGGCAATTTCTCCGCCATTGCAAAGATTGCAAGCCTGTCGAACGGCTGGGTTGACATCTACTCAGGCAATGACGACCAGATCGTTCCCCTTCTCTCCCTGGGAGGCAAGGGCGTTATCTCCGTATTATCCAATGTGGCGCCACGTCAGGTCCATGACATGTGCGAGCTTTATTTCAAAGGGGAAGTGGAGAAGAGCTCCAGGATGCAGCTGGATGCAATCCCGCTGATCGAAGCGCTTTTCTGTGAAGTGAATCCGATTCCGGTAAAAGAAGCGATGAACATGATGGGCAAGGGAGTCGGCCCGTTCCGCAAGCCGCTCGTGGAGATGGAGCCGCAGAACAGAGAGAGACTGAGAAGAGAAATGGTAAATTACGGTCTTCTTTAAACGTTAAACCGGAGGTACATATAAATGATAAGAGCGATTATGCATGGCTGCAACGGAGCCATGGGACAGGTGATAGCAGGAATTGCCCAGAACGACGAAGAAATTACCATTGTAGCCGGTATCGATATTGCAGATAATAAGAACAATTCATTTCCGGTCTTTCCGTCGCTTCGGGAGTGTACGGCGGAAGCCGACGTGGTGATTGATTTTTCAATTGCAAAAGCGGCTGACGCAATGCTCGACTGGTGTGCTGAGACGGGAATGCCTGTGGTAGTATGCACAACCGGCCTTTCCGATGAGCAGATTAAACGGGTGTCCGAGGTTTCCGAAAAGACGGCGGTTCTCCGTTCGGCCAACATGTCCCTGGGAGTGAACGTGCTTTTAAAACTGGTCAAAGAAGCGGCCCAGGTTCTGGCTGCGGCAGACTTTGACATGGAGATTGTGGAAAAACACCATAACCAGAAGGTGGACGCGCCGAGCGGCACGGCCATTGCCCTGGCGGACTCCATCAACGAGGCTATGGATCACGCATACCACTATAAGTATGACAGATCCGCCGAGCGTGTGAAACGCGATAAGAAAGAGATTGGAATCCAGGCGGTCCGCGGCGGTTCTATCGTCGGCGAACACGATGTGATTTTCGCGGGCAGGGATGAAGTGGTGACATTCTCACATACGGCGTATTCAAAAGCGATCTTTGCCAAAGGGGCGGTCCAGGCTGCCAAATTCCTGGCCGGTAAAGAGCCGGGGCTTTATACAATGGCGGACGTAATAGGATAACGCCGCGGAAATGTCCAATTTTTACCAAAATAAAACCTTTCTTCACTGTACATACTATGTGGTAGAAAGGAGATATTATTATGAAAAAATCTAGACAGATCGTTTTAGGCATTATGTTAATTTTTGTCATGGCTTTAGCATCAGGATGCGGTGACGGACGTAATAATACGAAGGCCACAGAATCCACAAGACAGTCCCAGTCTGCCATCAGCGCTGAAAGCACGGAAGGCGGAACCGCAAACGGACCAACCAACGGAACTGACGCAAGGGAGAGCACCGGTGTGCTCGACGGACTTGCGGACGACATCAAAGACGGTGCAGAGGACATAAAGAACGGAGTGGAGCATGCAGTTGACGACGGCACGGTTTCCTCCACAATGGAAAGTTCAGTGGGTCATTAAAACGACCGAAAAAAGAACAGGCAGTCTGGTCATGAAAGGTTTAACCTTCAGACCGGGCTGTTTTTCTTTTTTCTCAGGCATATGCAGGCCGCCGCGTGTTTCAAATGTGTAAAAGAAGTTTTGCCCCAAAATGATTATCATTGTTAAACGGACGGTTTGATGATAGAATGAAGAAAGAGTATTGTAACGGTTCAGAAGGCAGCATTTTGCGCGGCGGTGTCCGGGGAGGTACCGACAGTTACAGAGTATTCATTATTCAGGACAGAGGATAAAGAGCATGACAGTTATGAAAAATGAGCAGTGGATCAGGGAACGCTATGAAGAAATCTGCAGAACAGCCCCCGAAGAATATGCCCTGATCAGCCTTAAAATTAAACGGTTCCGTATTTTTAACCGTCTTTTCGGAAGAGAGGCGGGAGATGAACTGGCAGAGAGGGTATATCATTCTCTTCAGGGGTGGGTGAAGGAAGGCGAGCATGCGGCCAGACTTGGTGTGGATTCCTTCTGCCTGCTTGTTAAAATGTCCAGGGATTACGACGATATCTTTCACTATATCATTGATTTAAATGCCTGGGTGCGTGATATGCCGGGGTCGGAGGAAAAGGGAAAAGTATATACGGGAATGGGAGTCTATCTGCTGTCAGAGGAGCCGGTGGATTTTTATGTGGCCCTGTATAATGCGGATATATGCCGCGCCGAGTGCCCGGAGGTTCCCCTTCGGAACTCTCATTTTGAAATCTTTGGAATGACCTATTATGATAAGAACCTGGAAAGCTATGATTTTGAACGGATGATCCGGCCGGCTATGGACAACGGTGACTTTAAGCTCTACCTGCAGCCCAAAGTAAATCTGAAGACGGGGGAAGTCTGTGAGGCAGAGGCTCTGGTGCGCTGGATTGATCCCGAACGCGGCATGATTCCGGTCAGTGATTTCCTGCCGGAACTGGATAAAAACGGGCTGATCAGTGAGCTGGATCTCTATCTGTTTGAGAAAGTTTGCAGGAATATCAACAAGTGGATTGAGCTTTACGGAAAGAAGATTAAAATTAGTGTAAACCTTTCAAGCAATATGTTTAACTACCGGTATTTTCTGGATCACTACAAACAGGTTTACGACAAGGTACCCTGCCCGAAAGAATGCATAGAGTTTGAACTTTTGGAAAGCATCGTCTTAAATCAGGTGGAGCGTGTAAGCCGGGTGGTAGAACAGATCAGGGAGTTTGGGTGCGGCTGTTCCCTGGATGACTTCGGAAGCGGCTTTTCCTCTTTCAGCGTTCTCACGAACGCGGAGCTGGACGCGCTGAAGATTGACCGTTCCCTGTTCCAGAATGAGACGGACCCAAGGGAGAAAATCCTGATACGCCACATAGTGGAGGTGGCGAAGGAACTTAACATGAAGGTGGTTGCCGAGGGTGTTGAGACCAGGGGATATGTGGAATTTCTGAAGGAGCTGGACTGCGATTACATACAGGGCTACGTGTTCTACAGACCGATGCCGGTGGAAGAATTCGAAGAAAAATTTGTGAAAAACGGTGAATGTGCAGAGGTCTAAAACCCTGCACATTTCTTCTTTACAATTGGGGGCAAATCCGCTATAGTTGAAAAGGAGACATAAGGAAACAGGGAGAGGCAGCAGCAAAGGAGACGATGCAGTTGCCGGGACATGGTAAGAGAGAAACAGGACAAACGTGCTGGGAGACGCGGCGAAGACGCGGCTCGCTGAGGAACGGCCGCATGGAACGGCGCCGTGAAGTGGACAGGAAGAAGAGGCGCAGGAGTCTCAGACGTTTTTTCAAAAGAGTCCGCCTCGGGAGAAACCGCAGAAAGAGAGCGGCGGGTCTGCTTGTGCTGTCTGCGGCCGTGATTTATCTGATGATGATCGGAGCCTACAGGGATTTGTTCCTGACGGTAAAAGAGCTTCGGGAGACGGGCGCCGTTTTGGAACGCAGTGCGGAGACGGACGGTGTTATGGACGTATTCCGTATCTCCATCCGTTTAAAAAGCGGTGAGATTCTTTTCTATCGTGAGAGGACGGAGAAAAGCGGGGAAACGATTGATAATAACCGCCCCTGAATGCTTATTAATTATTTTAATAAAACACGCTATTGATTTTACCCAGACAGTGTATTATAATTTCTACTGAAAGAAAGCTCGTTTATATTAATAACTTATAAATAAAAAGGACAGGTGGATGCAGATGAAAAAAGTAGATTTGTTATACGAAGGAAAAGCAAAGAAAGTTTACACAACGGAAGATCCGGACATCTTAATTGTAGATTATAAAGATGATGCAACCGCATTCAACGGACTCAAAAAGGGAACAATCGTAGGCAAAGGCGCAATCAACAACCGTATGACAAATCATATTTTCAGGCTGCTTGAAGCCGAAGGCGTACCGACCCATTTAGTAGAAGAGCTGAGCGACAGAGAGACCGCTGTAAAGAAGGTTGAAATCGTACCGCTTGAGGTTATCATCAGAAACTTCTCCGCAGGCAGCTTTGCAAAGAAGATGGGTATGGAAGAGGGAATCGAATTCAAGTGCCCAACCCTGGAATTCAGCTACAAGAACGACGACTTAGGCGATCCGTTTATCAATAAATACTATGCACTGTCCCTTGAACTGGCTACAGAGGAAGAGATTGATGCCATTACAAAATATGCATTCAAGGTAAATGAAGTAATGCGCAGCTATTTCGGCAGTCTTGGAATCGAATTAATCGACTTCAAGATCGAATTCGGCCGTTACCATGGACAGATTATCCTGGCTGATGAGGTATCTCCTGATACATGCCGTCTCTGGGATAAAGAAACCCACGAAAAACTTGACAAAGACCGTTTCAGACGCGATATGGGCAATGTAGAGGACGCATACAATGAAGTGTTCAGACGTCTTGGAATTGCCGACAGAAAGTAATATCCGCTGACGATTGAGAAAACTTACGGCTTCCGCTATAATGAATGGTGGAAGCCGGTTTTTAACTTATTACAGAAAAAAGAAATCGAGGTAAAATCATGTACGACAGATATGTTAGCCCCCTTTCAGAGCGTTATGCCAGTAAAGAAATGCAGTATATTTTCTCACCGGAGAAAAAGTTCAGGACCTGGAGAAAACTCTGGATCGCACTTGCCGAGACGGAGAAGGAGCTGGGCCTTTCAATTACCCAGGAGCAGATCGACGAATTAAAAGCACATCAGGACGAGATTAATTTTGAGGTGGCAAAGGAGCGCGAGAAGCTGGTGCGCCACGATGTCATGTCCCATGTATACGCATACGGCGTTCAGTGTCCCAAGGCAAAAGGCATTATCCATCTCGGAGCGACCTCCTGTTATGTGGGAGATAATACGGACATTATTATCATGGCCGAGGCTCTTTCTTTGGTACGGAAGAAGCTGATTAACGTACTTGATGAGATGGCAAAGTTTGCCGGGCGGTACAAGGCTCAGCCAACGCTTGCATTTACCCATTTCCAGCCGGCCCAGCCGACGACGGTGGGCAAGAGAGCCACACTTTGGATGATGGAGCTGAAGCTGGATCTGGATGATCTCGATTACCTCATCCACTCCCTGCGCCTTTTAGGTTCCAAGGGAACGACGGGAACCCAGGCCAGCTTCCTGGAGCTGTTCGACGGCGACCATGCAAAGTGCAGAAAACTGGACCAGATGATTGCGGAGAAGATGGGATTCGAGGGCTGCTATCCGGTATCGGGCCAGACCTATTCGAGAAAAATCGACAGCCGCGTGATGAGCGTCCTTGCCGGAATCGCACAGAGCGCCCACAAATTCTCCAACGACATCCGCCTTCTTCAGCATCTGAAGGAAGTGGAAGAGCCTTTTGAGAAGAACCAGATTGGTTCCTCCGCGATGGCATACAAGAGAAACCCGATGAGAAGCGAGCGTATGGCGTCTCTGGCCAACTACGTGATGGCCGATATGATGAACCCGATGATGGTTGCCTCCACCCAGTGGTTCGAGAGAACACTGGACGACTCCGCCAATAAGCGCTTAAGCATTCCGGAGGGATTCCTGGCAATCGACGGAATCCTGGATCTCTATCTGAATGTGGTGGACGGACTTGTGGTATACCCGAAAGTAATCGAGAAACGCCTGATGTCCGAGCTTCCGTTCATGGCGACGGAGAACATCATGATGGATGCCGTAAAGGCAGGCGGGGACAGACAGGAGCTGCATGAGAAGATCCGCACGCTCTCCATGGAAGCAGGCCGTAACGTAAAGGAACAAGGCCTCGACAACAACCTTCTGGAACTGATCGCGGCCGATCCTGCGTTCAACCTGACGATCGACGAACTGAAACAGGCCATGGATCCTTCCAGGTATACGGGCCGCGCCAAAGAGCAGGTGGAGGAATTCCTTGAGGAAGTGATTCAGCCTGTGCTGGATGCCAATAAAGAAGAACTGGGCGTGAAAGCCGAGATTAACGTGTAAGCCGAGATTAACTTTATAATGAGATTCCCTTTACGCCCGCACTGGAAGTGCAGGGAGGGGAGTCTCATTTTTATTGGTGGCAATGAAAAGTTCGCGAAGCGTGCTTTTCGTTGTTGAGCGGCAATGAAAATTACGCGAAGTGTGCTTTTTCGTTGCTGTCTGCCGGTGATGATTGCCGGACCGGACGCCGAAGAAACCACGATTGACGAAAGGCTAAGAATCGAATACACTGTAATAGTCAAAAATAAAGGCGTATCGATAAAGACATACCGATAGAGACATACCGAAGGGAATCATGCCATGGATAAACACGGAAAAATCAATCTGGAGTATTATAAAGTATTTTATTATGTTTGCAGAAGCGGAGGAATTACGGCTGCCGCGGAGGAACTCTGTATTTCCCAGCCTGCCGTTAGCCAGGCGGTGCACCAGCTGGAGGCGGCGCTCGGATGCAGCCTGTTCCTGCGCACGTCAAAGGGCGTGAAACTCACCAGAGAGGGAGAAGTGCTCCATTCTTATATAAAAAGAGGTATTGAATCAATCTATGATGGGGAAGATACTCTGAAAAGGATACAGGATCTGGATACGGGAGAGATCCGGATCGGGGCCAGCGATATGACCCTTCAGTTCTATCTGCTGCCATATCTGGAAAAATTTCATGAACGATATCCGAAGATTAAGGTGAACGTGTCAAATGGACCGACGCCCGAGACATTGGAGTTTTTAAACGAGGGAAAAATTGACTTCGGGATCGTCAGCACACCGTTTGAGGCGCGGCCGGGCGTAGAAAGCATCCCCGTAAAAGAGGTGGAAAATATCTTTATTGCCGGTCCGAAGTTTGGGAAAGAGCTTCAGGGGCGCCGGTTGAAATACAGTGAGCTTTTGGATTATCCATGCATCTTCCTCGAAAAGAAGACAAGCACCAGGCGGTTTATGGATTTGTTCCTGGAAGCGAAAGGAATAACGCTGGAACCGGAATTTGAGTTGGCCACCAGCGATATGATTGTCCAGTTTGCCAAAAGAAACCTGGGAATCGGGTGCCTGATGTCCGATTTTGCGAAAGAGGCCCTTGAGCTTGGGGAAGTTTTCAGGCTGGAATTCGGGGAGGAGATGCCTCACAGGCAGTTTTGCCTGGTAACATCGAAAAAATCTTATATTTCTCCGGCTGCGGCAAGACTTTTGACCGAACTTAGATAAGCGTGGGTTATGTCAAATATAAATAATATTGATTTTACTTATGAAGAAAATTCGTGTATTCTAAGCATGTAAACAACAGGTTAAAGATCAGCCGCAGGCTGATTGATAAAAAACGACAACAACGATTCCTGGGAGGAAAATATTCATGGTAAGAGCAATAGTAGGAGCAAACTGGGGAGACGAGGGCAAGGGTAAAATTACGGATATGCTGGCCGAAGAGTCGGATATCATCATCCGTTTCCAGGGAGGAAGCAATGCGGGCCACACAATTATCAACGATTACGGCCGTTTCGCCCTTCATCTGCTGCCGTCCGGCGTATTTTACAATCACACAACCAGCATCATCGGCAACGGTGTGGCATTAAATATCCCCTATCTTGTCAATGAGATCAACGACCTTGTCTCAAAAGGCGTGCCAAAACCCAGAATCCTGGTATCCGACCGGGCCCAGATTCTGATGCCTTACCATGTTCAGTTTGACGAATACGAGGAGGAGCGTCTCGGAGGAAAGTCCTTCGGTTCCACAAAATCCGGTATTGCGCCGTTTTATTCAGATAAATATGCAAAAATCGGTTTCCAGGTCAGCGAGCTTTTCGACGCGGCGGGCCTGAAGGAGAAAATTTACCGGGTTTGCGAGACAAAGAACGTGCTTCTTGAGCATCTTTACCACAAACCGCTCCTTGATCCGGAACAGCTTTTTGAAGAAATGATGAAATATAAAGAGATGGTGGAGCCGTATGTCTGCGACGTATCTTCCTATCTCTACCATGCAATCAGGGAAGGAAAGAACATCCTGCTGGAAGGCCAGTTAGGCTCATTAAAAGATCCGGACCACGGCATTTACCCGATGGTTACCTCTTCCTCCACCCTGGCGGCATACGGCGCCATCGGAGCGGGCATTC
Source organism: uncultured Clostridium sp. (assembly GCF_900547735.1). Classification (GTDB taxonomy): domain Bacteria; phylum Bacillota; class Clostridia; order Lachnospirales; family Lachnospiraceae; genus Otoolea. The sequence goes on from NZ_URHZ01000083.1 coordinate 22,679, forward strand.
CTCCCTATGAGATTAAAAATATCACGACGGTCGTAAAGGCATACTCAAGCGCGGTCGGCGGCGGAGCATTTGTAAGCGAAATCTTCGGTGAGGAAGCCGACGAGCTGAGACGCCGCGGCGGAGACAAGGGAGAATTCGGCGCTACAACTGGCCGTCCGAGACGCGTGGGCTGGTTCGACGCTGTTGCCAGCAGATACGGCTGCCGCATCCAGGGAACAACAGAAGCCGCCCTGACCGTATTAGACGTGCTCGGCTACCTTGACGAGCTCACAATCTGTACCGGCTATGAGATAGACGGAGAAATCGTCAAAGACTTCCCTGTAACCTATAAACTGGAGAAAGCAAAACCCGTCTATAAAAAAATGCCGGGCTGGAAATGCGATATCAGGGGAATCCGTGAATACAGTGAACTTCCGGCAGAGTGCCGCGCATACATCGAGGAAATACAGAAGGAAATCGGAGTTCCGATTACGATGGTGTCGAATGGACCTGGAAGAAATGAGATTATAAGGGTGAAGTAGTGAGAACGCCGCCGGGACGGTCGGGGGGCGGGATGGTGAGAGGGAGGTTGTGAGTCTTCAGTCCCGGGGCGTAGGTTGTCGCGGGTGGGGAATCCGGGCAGAAAAAGTTCCTTCGGGAAACGCTTG
>NZ_URHZ01000084.1 GCF_900547735.1 uncultured Clostridium sp.
TGCGCTTCACAAGCGGGAGCGCGTCCCCGCAGGAATTTTTTTCTCCGGATTCCCCTTCACCAAAACCATCCACCGGGACTGAAGACTCATATACACCCTCCCACTACCCCGTCCGCCGTCTTACAGAGGCATCCTCGCATCTCAACTAAATCCTTATTTTACAGCCCCAACCAGCTCATTAATATCGTCCACATGGTATTTCTTCATATAAGCCACGATTCCCTCTACAATCTCAACGGTTGCATAAGGATTATGGAAGTTCGCCGTGCCTACGGATACCGCCGTCGCACCGGCCAGAATAAACTCTATCGCATCGTCGGCCGTCATGATTCCTCCCATGCCGATAATGGGGAGTTTGACAGCGTTTGCCACCTGGTAAACCATTCTGACAGCCACCGGCTTGATGGCAGGGCCTGAAAGGCCTCCTGTCTTGTTGGCTACGGCAAAGGCACGTTTGTTTATGTCGATCTTCATTCCCGTCAGTGTGTTAATCAGTGAAAGGACGTCGGCTCCACCGGCTTCGGCCGCCTTTGCCATGACGGTGATATCCGTCACGTTGGGGCTCAGCTTCATGATAACAGGCTGTTTTGCATGTTTTTTCACTTCCCGCGTGATGGCTTCCACCGCCCTCGGATCCTGTCCGAATGCGATACCGCCTTCTTTCACATTAGGGCAGGAGATATTGATCTCCAGCATGTCCACCGACTGATCGGAAAGTTTCTCCACCACATCGATGTAATCCTCCGTCGTCTTACCGCAGACATTGACAATGATTTTTGTGTCAAACTTGGTTAAATAAGGAATGTCCCTCTTTGCAAATACATCGTATCCCGGATTCTGCAGGCCGATGGCGTTTATCATGCCGCCGTAAGTCTCGGCAATCCTCGGTGTCGGGTTGCCCGGCCAGGGGATGTTCGCCACCCCTTTGGTGACAACGGCTCCCAGCCTGTTCAGATCCACCATCTCGCCGTATTCCGCACCGGAACCAAAGGTGCCCGAGGCCGTCATGACCGGATTTTTAAGCTCCACACCAGCCAGATTTACTTTTGTATTCATTATAAATCCACCTCCTGTGCCAGAAAAACGGGACCGTCCTTACAGATCCGTTTATTGTGTACATTGCTGTGGTGATCTACCTCTTTACTCTGGCAGACACAGGCAAGACATGCTCCGATTCCGCAGGCCATCTTCTCCTCCAGGGAGATATAGCAGCGGATGTTATGCTCCTCTGCATACTGCTTCAGCGCACGCAGCATCGGAGTCGGGCCGCAGGCGTACATGACATCGGCAGTCAGCCCGTTTTCCCGGATAGCGTCCAGCACATTGCCTTTCGTTCCCACACTGCCGTCCTCGGTAGCCACAAACACTTCCCCATACGCCTCGAATTCATCCTTAAGAAAGAGGTTTTCATCGCGGTAGCCTAGCACCATCTGTTTTTCACAGTTTAAGTTCTTTGCCAGTTCCAGCATCGGTGGGATTCCGATTCCTCCGCCAATCAGGAATACGTTCTCTCCCTCCTGCGGAAAACCGTTTCCAAGCGGTCCCATAATATCGATAGCGTCGCCCGATTCAAAGGAGGAAAATTCCTTTGTACCGGCCCCTGCAATCCTGTATACAATGCGCAGTCTTCCCTCATCGGCATCCGCTTCACAGATACTGATAGGACGCGGAAGCAGTCTGGAACCATCTTTGCTGTATACGGAGATAAACTGTCCGGGTCTGGCTTCCCTGGCAGCCTCCGTCGTAATCCACATACTGTAAATCTCAGGAGCCAGTTCTTCCTGGCTGTAGACAACTGCTGTTTCTTTCACCTGTGCCATTGGTTCCTCCTATAATACGCTGTTGATATCGGCAATCATATCTATGACAGCCTGTCTGGATGCCTCTGCAAAATGCTCTGCACCAAATTTCGCATACGGTTCTTTCTTGTAAGCCGCAATGATTCCTCTGGAGGAGTTGACAACCGCCCCCAGTCCATCCTCATTGAAGCAGTATTTCAAATCTTCAGCCGTTCCGCCCTGGGCACCGTATCCCGGCACCAGGAAATACGTCTTCGGCATCAGTTTTCTGAGCACTCTGCTCATCTCGGGATAGGTTGCTCCAACTACTGCGCCCACATTGCTGTACGCGCCGTCCATGGATGCATCTCCCCACTCTACCACCTTCTCTGCCACCAGTTCATAGAGCGGCCTGCCGTCAATCAGGCGGTCCTGGAATTCACCGCTGGAAGGATTGGATGTCTTAACCAGCACAAAGATGCCTCTGTCATATTCATTGCAGACATCTACAAAAGGTTTCACCCCGTCCGTGCCCAGATAAGGATTCACCGTAATATATTCTGTATCAAAACCGGTGCAAACCGTATTTCCCACCTGCACCTTGCCGATATGGCCCGTTGCATACGCAGTGGAGGTGGAACCAATATCACCGCGCTTTACATCTCCAATAACTACCAAGCCCTTCTGCTGACAGTATTTTACAGTCTTATCGTAAGCCTTCAGTCCCTCGATCCCGAACTGCTCATACATGGCAATCTGGGGTTTCACGGAAGGAATCAGATCGGCAGTCGCATCCACAATCTCCTTATTAAACTGCCAGATGGCCTCCGCCGCTCCCTCCAGAGTCTCTCCATACTGCTCATACGCTTTCTTTGTCACATGCTCCGGTATATAGCTTAACATCGGATCAAGTCCCACACAGATTGGTGCCTTTGTCTTCTGTATCTTTTCGATTAATTTGCTAACCATTATTTCCTCCTTCAGGTTACTGTTGCTTTGCGTTTTTCTTGTGTTTGGTGATGCTTTTGGTGTTATAATCTTTCTTATTTTATCATAAGTCCAAAATGGTTTCAAGGCAAATTGAGATGCGGGACGCCTGTAGTGGGGGGAGCGGGGTGGTAGATGGATTGGTGGGTCTTCAGTCCCGGCCGGAGATTGTCGTGAAGGGGGAATCCGGGCCGGAAACATTCCTACGGGGACCCGCTCCCGCTTGTGGAATGCGAAACGGTGCTAGATTCGTGAGAAACCTCATCAAGCGCCGTCGGATTCCAATGTCCCCTGCGGAAGGTTTCCACCCTTCTTCCCCGGGCAGGGATCGACGGGACTGAAGACAGGGAACGGATCGCCCCCGCCGCCATCCCAACATCGGCTCATTGTCCCTTTCGTCAAGTTGGATAAGGGGTTTATCACAGCCACTACTTAGTCTATCAAGAACTAATGCTTTATGAATTGCCTTAAATTTTTTATATTCATAGGACTATATGTAAAAAACGAAAAAAAGAAGCTGCCGCAAATGAAATTTTTCTCTAAGATATAGCTTTTCGGTCATTCCCGCTTCTTATTATCTTGTCCAGAAAATTTCGTTTACAACAACTTCTACAGGGGCCGGATGGTGGGTGATAACCTGCGCGGCATCAGTTCCGGCCGAAAACGTTCCGGTGGGGAAGGAGATTTCTATCTTCTGAATTTCCCACCCACCACTGATCATAGCCCGGAATTGATGCCTCAAAATCCTCACTTGCCATCCCGGTACCCGGCCGTACCGGCGGCCTCATTTTTCAACCCCTTAATGTAAGGACAGGGTCGCCACATAATCTCCATTTTTGTAAACCTTCGCCGCAAACTGCTCTTCCGTCACTGTTTCCAGTTCCATCCACAGTTCTTCGGCGGCCAGCATGATGTGCGAGAGCATAATTCCGATGCTGAACTCCTTCATACTCTCGGCTGCATTCAGGGCAAACCTGCTCTTTTTGGCAAAGACATAAATCCGGTCTGCATATACGATGAAACGCCAGGGCTGGGCGTTGAAGGCGGACGGCGCCAGGCGGGCCGCCTTCAGTACCGTCTTAATCTGTTCTCCGGCCTCCTCCTTGAAGACGCAGAGTTCATTTAACGGCAGTCTCTTGGCAAGGGGGCTTTCCCTGTAAAGTTTTCCCTCGGGCCAGCCGAAGGCTACGAGCATTACGAGGCGTTTTCCGTTCCTGATTGGCTGTTTCAGCCGGCTTCCGCCCAGGTAACATGTTCCCAGGCCCTTGACCGTCATATAAAGAATTAACTGTTCCATTATATAACCGCCGTTTCTCTCATAGCCGTCTTCCGGTTCGGAGTAAAAAGCCAAGTAATAAGGCGCGTCTGCTTTCCACAGACCCTTGACCTCTGCTTTCTTTTTCGTATTGTCAAGAATCTCCAGCTCCGTCCGAATCCTATCATTCAGTCTGGAGGTTTTTTCAAAGTATGCAAGAATCTGCGCCTGCAGCCTCTCCGGAACTTCCCGGTCCGCATATTTTCTAACGGAATGTCTGCTTCCGATTGCCTCGTACAGGTTCATCCTGGTTTCCCCCTTTTTCTATCGCCGAAGTCAGAGCCGGCATCCGGTCCCGTTCCTGTTCAGCCAGGTTTGCTTCACAGAAACGGGGCAAAACTAGATAAGCCCCGACACAAGAGGCACCACAAGCACGGTAAGAAGTCCGGCCACCGCAATGGCCAGGCTGCCCATGGCGCCCTCTATTTCTCCCAGTTCCAAAGCCCTGGCTGTTCCGATGGCGTGGGCTGCTGTCCCAAGCGCCAGGCCTTTAGCCATAGGCTCTTCAATTTTAAATATTCCAAACAGCCAGTCCGCAATAATATTCCCCAGTATTCCCGTGATTATTATGCTGACGATTGTAAGTGTCACAATACCCCCCGCTTCCTCACTGACGCCCATGCCGATTGCCGTTGTGATGGACTTGGGAAGAAGGGATACGTAATGAGTGTGCTCCAGGCCAAATGCCCTCGCCATGACAAAGATACTTCCGGCGCTGCCGATTACTCCCGTCACGATTGCCGCTGCTACGGCCACCAGGTTCTTCTTAAGAAGTTCAAGCTGCCTGTAAAGCGGAATGGCAAGACAGACCGTGGCCGGGGTGAGCAGATAGCTCAAAAAGCCCGCTCCTTTATTATATTCTTCATAGTTTACATGAAATACCGCTAAAAATGCAATTACAAGTATAATCGCAACCAGCAGAGGATTCAGGATGGCAAGTCCCGTCTTCTTCCTCAGCCACACTCCGAAAAGGTAGGCTCCCACGCTGATCAGCATTCCGAAATAAAGTGACGATTCGACTAACTGATTCATGAGCGTTATTCCCTTCCCTTTCTATTTCCTGTTCCCCGTATGATGCGCTGGGCCATCCTGCCCGTCACCACCATGACAAATATCGTGGAAACCACCGATATCACGGTGAGTGGTATCAGGATGTCTTTCACTTCCTGCACACTGTTTAAAAGACCGGCTCCTGCCGGGATAAACATAAGCGGCATCGTATCCAGGAAAAAATCACCGACTCCCGACACATCCTCTACCTTCAGCGTCCCCGCGCACAGCAGGACCAGAAGGATAAAAAGGCCGTATACGCCGGCCGGCACCGGAAGCGGAAGCAGGTGATTCAAGATTTCTCCCACCATCGTTATGCCGAAAATAATTGTAGCTTCTTTCAGGTACTTCATTCTGTCATATCTCCTCTCGTCTGAACGTTTTAATTTTATCACTCCATTTTTTATAGGACAATATGAAAAGTACAATAAATTCAGAGAAAATTTGTTGAAAATTTTGCCTTTTATGTACTATACTTAATAAAACGTTGTCAGAAAGCCGCCGGTTTTTAATTGAAGACTTTTTTACCACAAAACAGATGGACACATACCATCGCCGCACACAGGGATTTTCTCCCGCAGCAGGCATGACAGGAGATATCATATGCAGATTATTAAAACAGACAGGCTTACCGTGCAGCAGGAAAAGGAAATCGGGCATCTCGTTGATGAATGCCGCTCCCTTCACCCAATAAGAACCAGCTTTCCCTTTGAGGATGGTTCCGTATTCTTTCTGGCTTATGAAGAATGTACTTCTTCCATTCCGGTTCTGGTCTGTGCCCTTGCACTTATTATGCCCGAAACAGACGATTTTGATGAGACAGCCGAATGTCTGGCTTTCACCCATCCGTCTTTCAGAAAAAAAGGATACTTTTCCGCTGTCTTTGACGAAGCCGGGGCTGAGTTTGAAGAAATCAGCCTTCTGATTCCGGTCGACGGGCAGGATCCCGCCGTCCTTCCCGTTCTGGAAGCGATCGGTGCGGAGTATGACTCCTGCGAATACAGAATGGAACTCGCTCTCTCCGGCCCAAATGAACCCACTGCACTGTCCGGCAGGCGGCTCGTCTGCCGCTCCGTAAACGGCCCCGATTCCTCCGTCTCCTACTCCTTCTCGCCGGCGGCTGATGAATCCCGTCCCATTGCAGTCTGCCGGACGGCTTCGTTCGGCGCCAATGTCTGCCTCTATTCCTTCCTGGTGGAGGAGGACTACCGCGGCCGGGGCCTGGGGGAAGAAGCGCTTTTATCTGTTATCGAAATCCTGCGCAGACAGGGGAACTCTGTTGTCTTCCTCCATGTATCGGGCGATAACAACGCTGCCGTGAATCTTTATAAAAAGACAGGATTCCGGATCACCGAAACCCTGTCCTATTATCTGTATTGATGGCGGTGGCCTGTATTTAGATCACGCAGGTTATCGCACATCATCTCTGGATGATGATTCCCTTCTCCTCGATCCGCTGTCTGACTTCCAGCATCTTCCAGTCCGTCTCCGCAATGATCTCGGCACAGTTTCTAAGCTCCTGTCCAATCTCCGCCGCGTCCTCTTCCTCCAGATCCTTCTTGTACTTAAGCTGGTGATCCAGGCTGGCCCAGAAGTCCATGGCGATCGTCCTGATCTGAACCTCTACCCGTATCTGCTTCTTGCTGTCCGAAAAGAAAACCGGCACTTCGATAATCATATGATAGCTCCTGTATCCGTTCTCCTTCGGGCACCGGATGTAATCCTTGATGGCAATCACCTTCACATCATCCTGGCGCGCCAGCATCTTACTGATCTCATAGATATCGTCAATAAAGGAGCAGATCACGCGGATACCGGCAATGTCGTCCAGGTTCTGCATCATCGATTCCACCGATACCGGGAGGCCCCTTCTCTGCAGCTTCTCAATGATACTGTGCGGTTTCTTCACGCGTGACTTAATCATCTCTATCGGATTTCTGGAATTCCTGACGGAAAGCTCGTCATTGAGAACTTCCAGCTTTGTCTTCACCTCTCTGATCGCACAGGTATACTGCATCATGCATTCCTGGAACTGCTTCGCCACACCGATTAAAGTGTCCGGAACTTCGACTTCCTTCGGTGCATTCACAGCAAACTGGGTCAGTTCGCTGTTTGGATTCAAGTTAATATTCATTGTCAACACCCCAATAGTTTTTCATGGTCGTAATCTTATTTCATTATACCCGAAAGCAGTCGCATAAACAATGAAAGAATCCTTAAATTTTCCTAAAAACCTTCCCTGTTCATTTACAAATATAAGGTCTCTGTGGTATGCTCAAAACAGAAGTTTTGCTCGTGCAATACCTCGCAAGTGTTCAAAAATACATTAATACAGGAGGTTACTATGAAATATCTCGGATACTATAACGGAACTTACGGACCGCTGGAAGAAATGAAAGTCCCAATGAATGACCGCGCCTGCTACTTCGGTGACGGGGTATACGAAGCCACTCTGGCCAGAAACGGTAAAATCTTTGCCCTGGAGGAGCATCTGGATCGTTTTTACAACAGCGCAGGCCTGCTCCGCATGGAGGTTCCCTATACAAGGGAGGAACTGACGGAAATCCTCACCTCTCTTTTGAAAGAGATGGATGATCCGGAAATTTTCGTATACTGGCAGCTTACAAGAGGGACAGCCATCCGGATTCATTCCTTCCCCGAAGCTCCCGTTAAGCCGAACCTCTGGATCACGATGAAACCCGGTGCGCCTGCCTCTCCTTCGAAGACCATGAAGCTCATCACAGAGGAGGATACAAGGTTCCTTCACTGCAATATCAAGACCCTGAACCTGATTCCCAATGTCATGGCTTACCAGAAAGCGCATGAGGCCGGCTGTGACGAATGTGTCTTCCACCGCGGCGATATTGTCACCGAATGCAGTTCCTGCAACATTTCCATCCTGAAGGACGGCGTATTCATCACCCATCCGACCGACCATTACATCCTTCCCGGCATCTCCAGGATGCATCTGATCCAGCAGTGTAAAAAGCTGGGAATACCGGTAGATGAGCGTCCCTTCACCGTAAAAGAGCTTATGGAGGCCGACGAGGTTATCGTTTCCAGTTCTTCCAGACTTGGCCTCATTGCCAGCGAGATCGACGGACAGCCCGTCGGAGGTAAAGCGACCGAGCTTTGGAAAAAAGTGCAGTCCTCCTATTTTGAGCGTTTTGACGAGGCAACCGCTCTGTAACAGTAAAAAGCGCGCCCGTAACCGAAAGACGGCGGCAGCCGGCTCGGATTCCATAGGAAAGTGACTTGGAATTCCGGTCCGGCTGCCGCCGTCTTTCAATTGTTTATTCTACGCATTCTCTATTACATCCGCCGCCTTTTCAAGCCACGGCGTCTTAATATACTCAACAACTCCCTGGTCAACGCTGTTTGCAATCTGCGGGTCGATCGGGATCTGGGCCAGAACCGGGATGCCGTACTCTTTGGCCGTCTCCTCAATATGGCTCTCACCAAACACGGAAATTCTCTTTCCGCAGTCGGGACATTCCAGATAACTCATGTTTTCCACCAGTCCCAAAATCGGAATATCCATCTTTTTCGCCATGTTAACCGCTTTCGCTACAATCATGGAAACCAGTTCCTGCGGTGACGTCACAATGATGATTCCTGCAAGAGGAAGTGACTGGAATACGGTCAGCGGAACATCTCCCGTTCCCGGAGGCATATCGACAAACATATAATCAATATCCTTCCAAAGCGCTTCGCCCCAGAACTGTTTAATCACGCCTCCCACAATCGGGCCTCTCCAGATAACCGGATCCGTCTCATGTTCCAGGATCATATTTGCAGACAGGATCTCAACGCCCGTTGCACTCACGCCCGGCAGCATCAGGCTGTCTTCCGTCACCTTTACCATTTCATGGAGGCCGAAGGCCTTGGGGATGGAGGGACCTGTTATATCAGCATCCAGAATGGCCGTACGATAATTTCTGGCTCTCATCTTGCATGCCATCAGGGATGTTACAAGTGACTTGCCTACTCCGCCTTTACCACTGACTACGCCTATGACTTTTTTAACGGTGCTTTGTGGATTTAACGGCTCTAAAAAGCTCTCCGCCGACCGGCTTTCACAATTTTCGCTGCAGCTGCTGCAGTTATGGTTACAATTCTCGCTCATTGCCTTATCTCCTTACCTGATAATTTTTATAATAATTCTTCGGGAATTCTCTCCCGGGCAGATAAAAGGCACGCCCAGTTTTGAGTTTTCCCAATGCCTGACTATTATATTAGCACATTCTTTTATTTTTGTCTTGTTCTATTCAGTGAGCAGAAATTTCATCGGTTCCCCGGGCAGCATCCCCCCTTATGGCGGCAGAACGGCGTGAACTTGATCCCGCTTCGTACAATGCCGCCCGGAACAATCATGGATCGGATACTGCCGGCAGACTTCCAACGTGAGAAGTTTGCCGGCAGTGCCGTTTCATCTGTTGCTGATATTTCCTGTTCTCAGGCTCTTGCACCCGGCAGCTTGAACTGCCTGATTGCCTTCACGATTCCCGCTTCTTCCATCTTTTTTGCTATCAGGTAGAAGATAGCCGTGTCGATCGGCCACATAATAATATTCTTTACAAAACGCATCGGAATCAGCGCCAGAATCCCCTTGCCCGACATCATGCTGAGCCATACCGTGTTAAGAAACACGTTGCAGACCATGATTACGATAAAATGGACGGCCAGGGTTCTCTTAAACGTAAGCGGCCTCTGGTACAGAAACGTTCCGTAGATAATTCCGGCAAGGATTGCATTTAACGTAAAGCCGGGAAAAAACGCGCCTGTCGGTTTAATAATATATTTAATCAAATCCAGGACACCGCCGTAAAATCCGCCCACTACCGGTCCGAACATGAAATATACAAACTGGTTGACTACGGCACCGAATCCGATTTTCAGATACGGGCCGGCCTCGATTGTAAAATATCCGAGCACTACGGCGACGGCCATGAACATGGCGGCAGTCGTGATTGTCCTGACCTTTTTAAGCTCACGGTAGGAATCACGGTAAACAGTTACAAATTTCTTCATAAAAAATACCTCCTTTTGCAGAACTCTCGGTCCACATCAGGAGATATATGATATCAGCGATGCAGCGGGATGCGGGATACAGGCCGCGGGGAAATCCCCTTCGTCCGGATGTCAACTCCCTGTTCATCCGACACTTGACGCCTGCATACCTACTCTGCGTTCTTATTTTTTTATAGCCTCAGTATATCATTTAAATCATACTTTTCAATAGTTCTGTGAATAAACCATCCAATAAAAATTCCCAGGGCCATTCCGCTTAACACATCCGTCGGAAAATGCACGAAGAGATACAATCTGGAAAGTGCAATAAGCGACGCCAGAATGAGCAGTGGAATCCCCCATTTCCGGTTGTAAAGAAAGACGCTGACCGCCGCTTCAAAAGAGGCCAGGGTATGTCCGGAGGGAAAGGAAAAATCCTTCGGATTGTGTATCAGCAGTTGAACGCTCTCATCAATCCAGCATGGCCGGTCGCGCATCACAATGTTTTTTATGAACACATTGCCGATTAATCCCCCTGCTGCCAATGACAGTAAAACCGCCAGCCCTACCTTCCTCGTCTTCCTGATGCAGAAAAGCACTACTCCCAGGAGGATAAAAAACCATCCCTTATCACCGAGTGATGTAACGGCCGTCATAAAACGGTCCAGAAACGGCGTATGAAGCTCCTGTAAAAAGTAAAGAATTGAAAACTCCAGTTCCAAAAAGGCCATAAATTACGTTTCCTCTGCCTGGGCGTCCGTATACTCCCGGAATGCCTTGTCCATCTCAATGTAGTTGCGTTTCAGTGAAACGGGTTTTCCGTCCCTCGTCAGGAAACAGTGGCGGCTTTCCCCCACGCAGCGCACCTGCGCCGTTTCTTTATCGATAACCGTATACTCCAATGCCATACGGATCCCGTTGTACTCCTTCAGGCTGGTCAATACCTGGACGGTTTCCCCGAAGCGTGACATGCTCTTATAGTCACAGCGGACGGCCAGAACCGGGCATATAATTCCCTGTTTCTCCATCATGTCGTAGCCCATGCCCATCTGTTCCATGATATCGATTCTCGCCTCTTCAAACCAGTGAAGATAATTGGCGTGGTGGATAATTCCCATCTGATCCGTTTCGTAATACTGTGTTTTATGTTCGTAAACATCGAATTTCATAATATAATTCTCCTTTCTCCTTTGATTATAGCGCAAAAGAGAGTATCGCCCAATGTGCAATACTCTCTGCGGATCTCTTACTGTTCTCAGTCACTATTCGCCGAGTCCGGTCTCAATTGCCTCGGAAATCGTCTTTAAAGCTTCTTCCTCATCCGGACCTTCACAGATGAGAGTAATCTCTGTACCGCACTTAATTCCTGCCGCCATAACATTTAAAACACTCTTTGCAGTAATTTTCTTCTCTCCGCATTCGATTGTTGTGTCACTCTTGAACTTCATTGTCGTCTGGGATAAGATACCTGCCGGTCTTAAGTGGAGACCTGATGGATTCATGATTGTTAATTTTTTAGATAACATATTTTCTTCTCCTTCACTATTATTGTCTTTATTTATAGTGCTTTACGTTCTTTTATCTGAGTTTATATAAATTCTAGTATAAGTTGTATTGACTGTCAAGTGCCATCACTGCTTTTTATGTGATAAACGGTGACCGACAGTCCCTCCCTAACGGCACGGCCAATCATATCAGCGGATTAGCTTGTCCTCCATGATGGCAGTCTCATGCCTCCTTACACTCTCCGTCGCACCCCTGATGCTGACAGATAAAAGAAGATAAAGTATCTCTATTACCATTGTTGCCGGAACTCTGGAAAAGAGGAAATCCTCTCTCAGCAGTTTCTCCCTTGTTGCCGTCGTGATATGATAGCCTGAAAGCTTGGCCACAGGTGAATCGGGACTGTTTGTAATGGAAATAATCGTAACCCCGTTCCCCGCAGCTCCTTCAAGTAACCTGATAAGTCTCCTGGATACCCCCGAATTGGAAATCGCAATAATGACGTCCTTCTTTCCGAGGTTAAAGGCGTAGGCTGTCTGTGTTTCAAGTACCGTGCCCGTCACGGACGGTATGCCCAGCTGGTTGAACTTAAAAGCCGCATCCATCGCCACCGGGATGGTATTGCCCACAGCCACAAACTGAACCGTTCCCGCTTTCTGTATTACCTCCAGAATCCGATCCAGATTCTCAGGCTCCATCATTGCCACCGTCTGTTTCAGCTCCTCCGTCTTATTCGCCAGGATATTCTGAAGCGACTGTCCGATATCCCTGCGGCTGATGTCGTTGCCGACCGCTCCCTGGGATTCTTCCGCCAGTTCCCCGGCCAGTGTCATTTTAAGCTGATGAAATCCCTTGAAACCGCATCTTCTGCAAAAACGCGACACGGATGCATCGCTGGCCCCGCTGGCCCGGGCCAGCTCGGCAACGGTCATATCCACGACTTCGCGCCTGCGTTCCATGATGCAGTTTGCAATTTTCTTTTCAGAATCAAAAAACGAATCATAGGAGGAACAAATCACGCCGATTACACTCTTCGCCTCGTCCATATTTCACCATTCCTCTTATACATGTAATTTTATTTCATGACGTGATTATATCACAGCATATCGAGATTTACAATGGTATTTTCGTGTAAATGACATAGATTTATCAATTTATTGTTACTGTTCGCACCGCATTGCGCTGTGAACAATAGCAATTTATTAACCGATAATTTTCCTGGCGTATGAGACCGATGCCATCGCATCGCTGCAGTACGCATCCGCACCGATCATTTCCGCATAATCCGGCGTCAGGACGGCGCCTCCCACCATCACTTTCACCCAGGGGGCCTTTTCTTTCAGTTCTGCGATCGTCCTCTGCATCGCCGGCACCGTCGTCGTCATAAGGGCGCTGAGTCCCACAAGAGGCACGCGCTTTTCCTCCGCCTCCCGGACAATCCTTTCCGGCGGCACATCCTTTCCCAGATCAATTACTTCATAGCCGTAATTTTCAAGAAGCACTCTGACAATATTCTTTCCAATATCGTGAATATCGCCCTTCACCGTGGCCAGAATGATTTTCCCTTTTTTCTCGCCGGTACGGCCCGTTTCGTCGAGCTTCTCCCGAATCACATCAAAAGCCGCTTTGGCCGCCTCCGCGCTCATCAGAAGCTGGGGGAGGAACACCGTTCCCGCCTCATATCCCTTCCCCACGCGGTCGAGGGCCGGAATCATGCAGGTATCGATGACGTCTAATGGTTCTTTCTCGCTGAGCAGCTCTCCCGCCGCCCTGGCAGCCTGTTCCTTAAGACCCTTTAAGACACTGAGGAACAGGCGGGCTTCACCGCTTTCACCAGAAAGTACGCCGCCCGGAGTCTCTGAAGTGTCAGAGGGCCCGGTAATCTCAGGCGACTCCGGAGACTTAGGATACATGTCTCCTGACATCAGTCCTGCCCCTGCCGCCGAGGGCTGCCCGGCATACCTGTAAGCGGCAATATAACCGGCACAGTTCTCATCCAGGGCTGCCAGCGCGCGGAAGCTGTGGTAGGAACACATCATCGGCTCGGAACCGGGATTGATAATCGCCGCATTCAGGCCGCTGTAAAGAGCCATTGTAAAGAAATTGGCATTGATGTTCTCCCTCACCGGAAGTCCGAAAGAAATATTGGAGACGCCCAGTATCGTCTTTCCTCCCAGTTCGTCCCGAATCCGCCTCACGGTCTCTAGCGTGGTCAGGGCGCCAAGCGGGTCGGAGCTGACGGTCATACAGAGGGCGTCTATCAAAATATCTTTTTTCCCGATCCCGTATTTCTCCGCTTCCCGGTAGATTTTTTTGGCTATCCCAATCCGTCCTTCGGACGTCCCGGGAATTCCCTCCTCGTCCAGTGTCAGTGCGACTACGACACCGCCATAGCGCTTCACAAGCGGAAAAACGGCATCCATCATCTCCTGTTTTCCATTGACGGAATTGACCATAATCTTTCCGTTGTAAATCCGCATGGCGCGGGCCATCGCCTCCGTATTCGTGGTGTCTATCTGAAGCGGCAGCTCTGTGATTCCCTGAAGCTCCCGCACCGCCAGAGCCATAATCTCCGGTTCATCTATCTCAGGCAGTCCCACATTGATATCCAGGACATGGGCTCCGCTTTCCTGCTGCGCAATCCCTTCCTCCAGGATAAACTCCATGTTTTTTTCCATCAGGGCCTGTTTATATTTTGCCTTGCCCGTCGGATTGATACGCTCGCCGATAATCACGGGATCGGCGCCAAACTCCACCGCCGAGGCATAAGAGGTGGCAACCGTAAACTGCTTTTCCTCCGGAAGTCTCTGTTCTCTTCCCGTCCGCAGGCGGTCCAGCCGTTTTATATGCTCCGGCGTGGTCCCACAGCAGCCGCCTGCCACGTTAACCCCCAGATCCAGTATCTCCTTCATTGCCGTCTCAAATTCATCGGGTCCTATGTCGTAAACGGTTCTTCCGCCTTCGCTTCTCGGAAGGCCTGCGTTGGGGTTGACTATCACGGGAACCGAGGCATATTTTAAAAATTCGGCTGCCAGAGGTTTCATCTGGACGGGTCCAAGGCCGCAGTTCATTCCGATTGCATCCACTCTCAGGCCTTCCAGCATTCCAATGACTGCTTTCGGGGTGCCGCCCGTCAGCATTTTCCCTTTTTCATCGAAGATTACCGTTGCAAAGACCGGGAGCGCGCTGTTTTCCCTGGCAGCAAGCACAGCCGCCTTTAATTCATAGGTGTCGCTCATCGTCTCGATCAGAATCAGATCGGCCCCCTGTGACGCCCCAATTTCCACAACCTCACGGTAAACGGAGACGGCCTCCTCAAAATCGAGCTGGCCCATGGGTTTTAGAAGTTTTCCAGTAGGGCCGAGATCCAGGGCAATATATCCCCTTCCGGCCTCCTCAACCGCCCGCTTTGCATTATCCATGGCCGCGGTGACGATTTCCTTCAGGCCGTATTCGGAACTGCTGCTATATTTAAAACGGTTGGCTCCGAAAGTGTTCGTTTTGATAATATCACATCCTGCTTCCAGATAGTCCCTGTGAAGCTTCATCATGAAATCGGGGCGGATGATATTCCATGTTTCCGGAAGTTCTCCCGGTTTCAGGCCTGCCTCCTGCAAAAGACTGCCGGTGCCTCCGTCAAACAGCAGTATTTTAGTTTTTAATTCTTCCAGTACCTTCATTTCTTAACCTTTCCGGTAGGGACAGTCCGGCTTGCCGCACACCCCGCAGTCTTTCTTTTCGTCCTGCTCTTCTCTTCTGCCGGCGCCTATCACAGCCGTCACCGACTTGGAGGGCACCATCAGAAGACTGTCCGTGAGGGTAACCCCCACCGTCTTTCCCGTTTCCAGCACCTTCGTCAGAATCTTCTGATATTCAAGAGAAAAATCACCGTACCCCGGGCTGAACCTTGGCCGCAGGTACTCTCCCTGCCTGAGCGCTTCCTCTTTCAGTTCGTCATTCTTCCTGTCGCACCACGCCTCAATCATGGCGGCGGAGGCTGCCTGCAGCACAACGGCACGGCTCATTTCAAGGCGGCCGTAACGGCGCGCCAATAAATCGGGTCCCGCTCCCAGAGTCGCCGCAAACAGGATAACCCTTTCACAATCTTTTAAATTCTTTGAGAGGTCGAAGCTCTCCACCTGAAAGCAGGTGAAATCCAGCCGGCCGTCCTCAAGGTGTTTGAGCGGAAAGGATCTCGAAAAAAACCGGGGCGAAACAACGCGTTCCAGCTCTCTGATACTGTCTTCTACCAGACTTACCGTCTTCTCATCGGGCAGATTATGCCCAAATCCAAGGTATCTGTATACCTCGGATCGTTTTACTTCTATCTTATCATTGCGCTCCATCTGTCTCCCTCTGTCAATTATTTGCCAATATTCCCGAAAATGTGGTCTTTCATTCCGATCCCCATTCTTTATATGGCAAACATCAGAACAGGAATAATGGTTGATAAAAGCACAATCAGAAACATAATCACAAAAATAATAATAATTGCCGAGGTTACCGGGCTGCTACTATTCTTCCCGGCGTAATATCCTTTTTGACCGGTCCCATAGGTCTGCCCTCCATATTTTACGGAACCGCCCCGGCCTCCAGCCGGACGGCCGGTCCCATACTTCGGAGCAGAAGTCCCCGTTCCTCCCTTCCAGCCGGAAGCCGGAATTCCCTGCTTTTTAGGGTTCTCCTTCATAAACGACGGATTATGGTATTCACAGTTTCCTTCCGATGAAGGATGACGTTCATTCAGATAAAAATTCCCTTCCTCAATTCTTGGATGCCTCACAAAACTCCTGCAGACAGAACAGTAATGTGCACTCTTCATCCTCTGATCACAAACAGGACATATTCTTTTTGCCATGCCGCTCCTCTCCTTTCTGAACGGAATTAAGCGCTTGTATTTCTGAGATTTATGCAGAAATCATGATGCGCAATTAAATACTGCTTTATGGACATTATAACATGTTCACTTCGTGAACACGTGTCTCCGACGGAATTCAGCGCCCGAATTTCTGCGGCGAACGCAGAAACCGGCATGCGCAGGTATAATGTCCACTTTGTGAACATTATACCATATTCACTTCGTGAACACGTGTCTCCGACGGAATTCAGCGCCCGAATTTCTGCGGTGGACGCAGAAATCGGTATGCGCATGGTATAATGTCCACTTTGTGAACATTATACCATGCTCCCCGGTACATCTGCAATCAGTTATGGGCGGCGGCCGCCCGCCTCTTTTCTTATCCGCTTTCCCGTTATTATTTTAACGAATTCCTGTTAAATTCTGTAATAAGCTTGAATTTACTGGAAAATATGCTAGAATACAGTAACTATAAAAATACAGTATTACAACAGGGGGATTTATTATGAGTCAAAGCACATTTAAGGATTTCCTGAAACGGAAGCAGGTCAATGTCTCCGTTCAGACTTACCTCATCGATGCACTGGGCGCAATGGCCTTCGGTCTTTTCGCTTCTCTGCTCATCGGTACTATCTTCGCTACACTTGGCGATAAAACCCATATCGAAATCTTTACCACCATATCAGCCTATGCCAAAAGCGCTACCGGCGCCGCCCTCGGCGTCTCTATCGCATTTGCCCTGAAAGCGCCGCCGCTTGTACTTTTTTCCGCCGCCACCGTCGGTATTGCCGGCAACGAACTGGGCGGTCCCGTAGGCGCCCTGGTTGCCACGATTATCGCCACGGAGCTTGGAAAGATCGTTTCCAAAGAAACGCCGGTGGACATCCTCGTCACTCCCGGAGTCACCATTATCTCCGGTGTTCTGGCCTCGCAGTTTGTAGGTCCCGGTGTCTCCGCTTTCATGACCGCGTTTGGCAACCTTGTAAAAACAGCTACCGTGATGCAGCCCCTTTTTATGGGCATCCTGGTTTCCGCCCTCATCGGCATTGCCCTGACGCTTCCCATCAGCAGCGCCGCAATCTGTATCATGCTCAGCCTGGACGGCCTGGCCGGAGGCGCCGCCACAGCCGGCTGCTGCGCGCAGATGGTCGGTTTTGCCATCCTGAGTTTCCGTGAAAATAAATGGGGCGGCCTTCTGGCACAGGGCCTTGGAACTTCCATGCTCCAGATGGGCAATATTGTCCGGAACCCGAGAATCTGGATACCGCCGACTTTGGCCTCCATGGTGACGGGTCCCATATCCACCATGGTATTTAAACTGGAAAATATTCCGACGGGTTCCGGTATGGGAACCTGCGGACTGGTAGGCCCTATCGGAATCTACACCGCCATGCAGGAAACGGGCGGAACCAATATGTGGCTCGGCATCCTGCTTGTCTGCTTTATCCTCCCGGCTGTCCTGACTCCTCTCTTCGGTCTCATGTGCCGGAAAGCAGGCTGGATTAAAGAAGGGGATTTGAAACTGGATTTGTAATTATATGAGAGCACTTTCCTATATATAAAAAAGCATCTGCCGCAGGAAAATTGATTCCCCGACAGATGCTTTTTTATGCTTTTACTCCGCCCGCTTTCATGGTTCTTCCTTTATTTCCGCCGCCCGCAGCTCCATATGCTCTTCCGGTCTGCCCATGCCTTCCTTTTTCTGCTTCATTCTCCGGAAATAAGAACTCATCTCATCCGCCATTCCCGACAGACGGTTTAACAGAGTGGAAAAATCTTTAAGCATCTCGTCGTCCTGGAAATAAGGATAGACAATATCATGATCCACCTCGCTCCATCCCTCCTCAAACAGGGTTCTGGCCTGGATCTCCACATAATATCCCTTGTATTTCACGATGTAATGCAGAGAGCGGTAAATTCCGTCCGATTTAATGTCAATGAGATCCTCGTCATAGATACGGCTGTCACCGGTTCTCCTGTAAACCTTCGGACGCTCGGCAATATAATAATGATTCACATTCCCGTCAAAATCCGCCTCCCGGTCCCCGACATACTGCTCCGGGTCGTTCTCAAACACGGATGTAATATATTCGTGAAAATGTCTCCAGTCTTCCCGGTACAGGAAAAACACCCGGATGCCGATCAGATCCGTTACATATTTCCAGTAATTGGTGCGGTCAATACGTGCAAATTTCTCCGGCAGCTCATTCCGTTTCCTTATAATCTTCTCAACCAGATGCCCCGGCTCCTTTGTCCTGTAGCGGTAGGAATGGATTCCGGCTTTCTCAATGTCATAGAGGTACTCATCCACAAAATCTTTTCCTATCCCGCGCAGTTTCTGCTCGATGTTCCCGTAGTGATCGTGGATTGCCTGAAGCTCTTCCCAGTCAATGCCTGACGACTCATAGTCACCGTATTCCATGTTGTACTTCTCAAAAAATTCTTTTATGTCCAGCATTCGATCTCTATACCTCTCCGGCACCAACGGAATTCAGGAATCCGGCAAAAGCCGCCCTGCCCTCCTCCGTGCATTTATAGACTCCGGCATCTTCCAGTACTCTCTCGAATACGAGGCCCACCTCGTCTTTCAGGATTTCTTCCACATTATCCTTTGTAATTTTTTCATATTTGGGAAGGAAAGCGTCCACCCAGTCGGCATGCTTTTCAAGTTCCTCGCTGCCCCTTATATCTTTGCCTTCGGTAATGTACTCTCCCAGTTTTGCCAGCTCGTCTTTCAGTCTGGACGGGAGCACCGCCAGGCCCATCACCTCAATTAATCCGATATTTTCTTTCTTAATATGGTGAAGTTCCTGATGGGGATGATAAAGTCCCAGAGGAAACTCCTCCGTTGTTATATTGTTCCTCAGCACCAGATCCAGCTCAAACATTTCGCCGTTCTTTCTGGCGATCGGAGTGATCGTGTTGTGCGGTTCCCCATCCGTCTCGGCAAAGACAAATGCAGCCTCATCCGTATAGTTTCTCCAGGCCGTGAGGACTTTATCCCCCAGCTCAATCAGGCGCTCCGGATCTTTGGCGCGTGTACGCAGCACCGACATCGGCCAGTATACAATGCCGGCCTCCACATCCTCAAACCCCTCGAATGTAAAATATTTTTCAATCGGCGCTTTCGCCATGGCAAAAGTATAATGGCCGCCCTGGAAATGATCATGGCTTAAAATGGAACCGCCGACAATCGGCAGATCCGCGTTGGAGCCCAGGAAATAATGAGGAAACATTTTAACAAAATCAAAGAGCTTAATAAAGGTAGCCTTCTCGATTTTCATCGGTATATGCTGTCCGTTAAATACGATGCAATGCTCATTATAATAAACATAGGGCGAATACTGGAAACCCCACCGGCTGTCGTTTACCGTGATCGGAATCGTGCGGTGGTTGTTCCTGGCCGGATGGTTTATGCGGCCCGCATACCCCTCATTTTCGCGGCAGAGCAGGCATTTGGGATAACCGCTCTGTTTTGCAAGCTTGGCGGCGGCAATTGCCTTCGGATCCTTCTCCGGCTTTGAGAGATTTACCGTAATGTCCAAATCACCGTACTTTGTCTCCGTCACCCATTTCATGTCTTTACAAACGCGGTATCTTCTGATGTAATCGGAGTCCTGGCTTAACTTATAGTAATATTCCGTGGCGGCCTGAGGCGACTGATGGTTATAAAGGCCAAAGAATTTCCGCACGACCTCGGACGGTCTCGGCATCAGGCAGTTCATCAGCCTCGTGTCGAATAAATCTCTATAGACCACACTGTCTTCCGGCAGTACTCCGGACTCATGGGCAAAATCCATCAGCTCTTTCAGCGTTTCTTCCAGATTCACTTCCCCGAACTCCGTCTCCGGTTCTTCATACTCGTCCAGTTTCAGTACATCCAGGATCTGATTCGTCGCATAAATCCGGTCTTCTTCCTCAATCAGTCCTGCCGTAAGACCATATTTAACCAGTTTTTTAATTGCTTCGTATACCATACCACGCCTCCTTATATTTTAATGCACTTCGCGCAATCTGCTTTATTTCTTGTCTTCTTAGTGGTGCCGCCTGCGGGCAGAATCTGCGTTATGCCCGGTTTATTAGTATAGCACATTCACAGGTACGATTCCAGACGTTTTGTCACAATTCCGCCGAGCAGTCCTATCACTGCCCCTGCCACGGTTCCGGCCGCCAAAAGGAAGGGAAGATAGTAAAATACACCGGTGTTTTCCAACACGGCCGCGGCCACCAGAATCTGCCCTACGTTGTGCCCCACGCCGCCGATAATGCTGACTCCCACCTGACCGAATAAATCCCTCTTTCTGCAGAAAATCATCAAAGCGAGACTGAGCGCCCCTCCTGCGAGACTGTACATCATCATGGCCATATTGCCGTATGCAAAACCGGTCAGCAGGACGATCCGGCAGAGTGCAATGGCAATCGTTCCCCCTGTTCCTATAATGTAAAGAGATACGATGCTGACAAGATTGGCAAGCCCCAGCTTGACACCGGGAACGCCGAGACTGATCGGAATCAGGGTTTCCACATAGCCGAGCAGCATGGCAAGCGAGAGCAGGATTCCATAGAGCGCCACTTTTACCGCTTTACGGTCTCCTCTGCGTGTTTCTTTTCTATAGTTCATAGAGGGTGTCCTC
This sequence comes from uncultured Clostridium sp., assembly GCF_900547735.1. Taxonomy (GTDB): domain Bacteria; phylum Bacillota; class Clostridia; order Lachnospirales; family Lachnospiraceae; genus Otoolea. The sequence goes on from NZ_URHZ01000084.1 coordinate 21,136, forward strand.
TTTCTGTTTTATACTTGAAAATGGGATGTCGGGTCGACGGGTTTCCGGGAAGTGCAAGTTTTGTTATTATTTTATCGGAATATGGAGGGTTTGTAAAGAGGGAGGGTTTAATTGGAGATGGGCGTGTCCTTAGTTCATTACTGTTCCACACCGCATTGCGCTGTGAACAATAACACGCGGAATACATCCCGAGTGAACAGTAACCTCTATTCCGCCGGTTCATCCCCTTGACTTTGATTTCCCTCTTTGCTAAGATTGGTATGTTTCAAAGTAACTGTTAAAAAGGTAGTATTCCGCGAGGTATTTTCATATGTTTCGCATGAAAATCCCGAGTTTAACCAGCTCGAAACAGCGTTTTACTGTTGTTTTTGTGCATCGCAAAGCAGTAACTATGACGGTACAGAACAGTTATGTTTCAAATCACAAATACTTTCACAAAGGAATCCCTATACGATGGAAAAAAAACAATTTCAGATCTTTCTATCCGCGCTGGGTGTGCTGTTTCTGGTCGTTGCCGCCGTTTTAACGCTCCGGCCCAGGCAGACGGAGCCAATTACCCGTTCGGACTTTCTTCTCAATACGTTTGTCACGGTTACCCTGTATGACAGCGATGATGAGGAGATATTGGAACAGTGTATGGCGCTGTGCCGCGAGTATGAAAACCGGCTCAGCAAAACGATAACAACCAGTGAAGTTTACCGGCTGAATCACCGTGCTCCCGGAGAAGATACATTTACGCTCACAAAGGATACGGCGGCCCTGATCCGCGAAGGGCTCCAGTACAGCCGGATTTCGGACGGCGCTTTTGATATCACGATTGAACCGCTGAGTTCCCTGTGGAATTTCACGGATGGGAAGCAGATAATTCCCCCGGCGGATGAAATTCAGGCCGCAGCGGTACGCGTGGACTGGAAGAATGTAAGCCTGGATGGCGATGTGCTCACGTTTCACTCACCGGACACAACAATCGATCTCGGCTCTATTGCAAAAGGGTTTATCGCAGACCGGCTGAAGGAGTATCTGATAAGCCGAAATGTGAAGAGTGCGATTATTAATCTGGGAGGCAATGTGCTCTGCGTCGGTGAAAAGCCGGACGGCGAGCCGTTTAAAATCGGACTGCAGAAACCGTTTGAGGGGCGCAATGAGATTATCGCAAACCTGAGCATTGACGGCCTCTCCGTCGTCTCCTCCGGGGTCTATGAACGCCATTTTGTTGTGGATGGGAAAAATTATCACCACCTATTAAATCCTTCCACCGGCTATCCCTATGACAACGGCCTGATTGCCGTCACAATCGTCTCGCCGCGCTCGGTGGACGGCGACGCTCTGAGCACCACCTGTTTTTCACTGGGGCTGGAAAAAGGGCTTGAGCTTGTCAATTCAATGGATGGCATTTACGCTTATTTTATAACGGACGATTATGAAATTCACTATTCGGACGGAGCGGAACAGCTTGTTCTTCCTCTCCCCGATGCCGGTTAACGAAAAAAGGAGGCTCATTATGAAAGATGACGGCTTAAGAGACAGCAGTTTAAACAATGACAGCAGAAAAAAGAAAAATGAAATCTTACTCGTCTGCGGCCTCCTCGCCGCCGCCGTGATTTTCTTCGCAGGATACCGTTTCCTGAACAGAGGGGATGCGTCGGTGGTTGTGGTCAGCGTAAACGGGAAAACAGTCCGTGAATTTCCACTCGACCAGGATGCCGATTTCATGATTGAAGGCGTTGACGGCGGGACAAACCATATGATTATTAAAAATGGCGCCGTTACCATCTTTGAGGCCTCCTGCCCTGATAAAATCTGTGTGCAGGAAGGGGAGAAAAGGCAGAAAGGCGAGGCGATTACCTGCCTTCCGAATAAAGTGATTGTTACAATAAAATAGGGATTTGGTTGAGGAATGAGAACGCCGCCGGGACGGTCGGGGGGCGGGATGGTGAGAGGGAGG
>NZ_URHZ01000085.1 GCF_900547735.1 uncultured Clostridium sp.
AGTGCCGATGAACTCCCAGGTTCCCTGCGGAATCTTTTTCTCCCGGATTCCCCACAGGAAGGTTATGGACCGGGACTGAAGACGCGAAGGTTTTCGCCATAACACCAGCGCGCCATGGGGCTCCGGCTGAGAGGTCTCTTTCTTGGGGGTGGATGGGGGATAGGGGGATGGGGTATGTAAGCCGTATGGATAGGATTATTCCTTTTTTTCACGCAGTTCTACCAGGATGATGTCGTCTCCTATCTGTTGGATGTCACAGAAGGGGATTACGTATTCTTTCTCATGTCCCAGAAAGCCCCAGACACAGCATTGGCCTGGGACGATGATCGCTAGCATTCTTCCCGTGCAGATGTCAAAGTCTACGTCTCCTACAAAGCCAAGCCGCTTGCAGTCGCAGATATTGATTACCTCTTTTTGTTTCAGGTCACAGATTCTCATTTTTATGGCCTCCGGAATGTTGGTTACTGTTAGTATATGCATGATTTGAAGATGGGTTCTTTCCGGAATGGGAGGCTGGGAGGCTGCCCCGAGGACTTTTTAGAGTATAGAGCACTTTCCTATGAGCTAAAAAAGGAAACCGCAAGTCCCGGGATTCGGGGCTGGCGGTTTCCTTTTATGGGTGATGCGGCCGGTGCACGGAGTGTGCGGGCGTCTTACTGTTCCTGGTTGTCGGATACGTAAATTGCGGATTCCACGCCTGCGGTCTCACCAAATACGATTGTGGCCGTCAGGTCGTTTCCTGCCAGGACCGCGTCGCCGTGGACGCCTGCGCTGATCAGTTCTCCTGCTGCATAGAGTCCCGGAACGGTTTCTCCCTTTGCATCGATTGCTTCCGCACATGTATTGACGATAACGCCTGTCACTTTCTCATCGGAAGCCTTGGAAAGCTGGATATCAAGTTTGGATATAATCGGAAGCAGTTCTTTGTCTGTGGCTACAAGAGCGATACTGTTGATGGTTTTTTCTTCTCCATCCACTACTGCTTTCACTCCGGTTACCACGCCGTCTTCGTTCATGATTATTTCTTTGACCGTCACGCCTGTCTTAACAGGAATCTTCAGTTCTTCTACTTTTTTTACAAGAGCGTCGGATACTGCTTCTGCAAGGCTGCCGCCGTTGGCCAGTGTATAGCTTCTGGCTACTGAGGAGCCGTCTTTCTTCTCCACGCCTTTTAATTCGATGCCAAGGCCTTCGATCCAGCTCTTGGCCTCCTCGGCGCCCTCAACGAGGAATTCCGCCATCTCGGCATTGTTCGTATTCTTACCTGCTTTCATCGTGTCGGCAAGGTATAACTCATAGGAATCCTCGATCTCTGCCTCAAACTGCTCCGCCGTATCGGACGCGTTGATGAAGTCTTCCTTCTCTTTGACGTCGGCCGCCAGTTCATCGGTGCCGCTCAGAATCAGAATCTTGGTCGGACTCATTCCATCGGCTACGGCCTGGATAGCCGCTGTCAGCCCTGCGCCGTCTCCTCCGAGAATCACAAGCTGAGGTTTACTCTCCTTTGCTGCCGCCTCTGTGGCAGCCTCCGTTGTTTCCGGAGTTGTCTGAGCCTCCGTCGTGCCTTCTGTGGATGGTGTCTTTGTGGTATTATTGCTGCATCCTGTCATCACCGCTGCAGCCATCACTGCTGCCGAAAACAGGGCAAGTGTTCTTTTCTTCATGTAGCATTCTCCTCTCTTTTGCAGTCCTGTTGGTATCTGCATTTCCATGGCCACCAGCCGGGAACGGATGTTCAGGCGTTTAAACCTGCTGACTTCCGGCTGTACCAGTATTAAAGTCTAGCATATTATCGGCCGCAAATCAATTGAGCTTTTTTTAATTCTATTTGGAAAAATAAAATTCTTTATTAAATATTTATAAAATCGGGAACCAAACGCCGTTTTGCGCCTTGTAACCTGGGATTTTTATGCAGAATTCATACGAAAACACCTCATCGAATGCTGCCTGCTAACAGCAGTGGAAATGATAGCATTTTAGATGACAGACCGTGATAAATCTTGACAGGCTCGGCGTTTAAGCTTAAAGTTATAAGTAGGATACCCGCAGTCCAGGATGCAGAGACGGGCGATTAACCGAAGTTTGGAGGTGTCGTATGAAACGGTTTATTCAAATTTATTTTATATGTTTCATATGTTTGGCAGTATTTTTCTTTTTTGGTGGCTTTCTATTATTTGACATGAGCGGAAACGTCTACCGCGCGGCGGCGGCGATCGCATTTATCATTGCAATCCTTATCAACGTCTTTATTTCACAGAAAGATAAAATAGAAGAACTGGAAAAACGAATTAAAAAGTTAGAAGAAAACAAACCGTGAGATAAATGGCAATAGACAAATCATTTCGAACAGGTCAATTAAATAAAGTGAGTGAAAGCATTTTCTGTTTTCACTCACTTTATTGATTGTCCAAAACCCAAAGATACAGCAGAAAACAGTTCTTTTTACCGTTTCCATTCATCGCACAGCATGCCGCCGGGCACGGTACGGACATAAACTTCTTCTGCCCGGAGCAAAAGCCCCGTCTGCCCTACGCGCAGAGGTCCGCAATCACCTGTGCAAATATTTTCGCGCTTACGAGCAGTTCATCAATCACGGCAAATTCGTCTGCGCCGTGCATCTTATTATCGGTCTCCGGCATGGCTGCTCCAAATGCCACTCCGTTCTTAAGCGTGTGCACATAGGTGCCCCCGCCCATGGACTCACATGTTCCTTTTCTTCCCGTATAGGTTTCATATGCGCTCAGCAGTGTTTTCACAAAATCGGAATTGCCGTCCACATGGTGAGGCGGCGTCATGGATTCGTTGGTCAGGGTGAATCCGTGCTCTGCCAGTCTCCGCCTTGCAGGCTCCAGTACATTTTCTTCGTTGGAGCAGATTGGGCAGCGGCTGTCAAATGTGGCATCCAGGCTGCCGCCGTCCACTTCCAGAAGATCGAAAGCCAGGGTCAGCGCACCGGAAAGTTCATCTTCCATGGCAACTCCCAACGCTTCTCCGGCGGTGTCATGGCATGGGAAAAGTTTTACAAGGTTATGAAGAGCTTCAATCTGTCCGCACTCTGCAAAAGGAAGGCGGCTGATCAGAAGCAGCAGCGCCGTCAGCGCATTTTTACCTTCTGTCGGGAGGGACGCATGGGCTCCCACGCCAACGGCCGTGATCTCCAGCGTGTGGTTTCTGCCCTGGATTTCAAAGGATACTCCCGTCTCCTTCTCCACTCCTTCCGATACCTCACGTACCAGATCGTCGTCCAGTCCTTCAAATACGGCAAATGCCTTTCCGGGAACTACGTTTACCTTCGTGCCCGCATGGATGGAAATCACTCTTGGAAGCGCTTCGGAAGGTTCAAATTCCGCCGTAAAATGACCGGCCAGACTTCCTTTTTCTATGTTAACAACCGGGAATGAGCCGTCCGGTGAAAATGTCATCGGCGCTTCCTCCTCCACATCGTAATAGTGGCGGATATCGGAGCTGCCGCACTCTTCATCGGTTCCCAGAATCAGACGGACATTTTTAGAAACCGGGATTCCCAGCTCCCTGATGGCGCGCATGGCATAGAGGGCGGCCACAGCCGGTCCCTTATCATCCGCCGTCCCGCGTCCGTAAAGTTTGCCGTCCTTTTCAACGGGCTCAAACGGCTCCGTCACGGTCCAGCCCTCTCCGGCCGGAACCACATCGAGGTGAGCCAGGATGTCGAGCTGCTTTTCCTTGTCATTGAGGTCTGCGGTTCCTACATAGTTGTCGTAATTATTAATTGAAAATCCGTACTTTTCAGCCATGGAAAGAGCCAGTGCCAGAGCCTTGCTCGCTCCGTCGCCGTATGGTTTTCCCTCCTGATAAGATGTTTTCTCACTGTTAATTCTGCACAGCAGGCAGATATCATCTATCATTTCCTGTCTGTGGGAATCGATATATTTTTCTATTTCTTCTCTGTACATAACCGGTCCTTTCCGCTATTTAAGCAACTCTGCCAATACCTGGTTTACCACTTTTCCGTCAGCTTTTCCCTTTACCTTCGGCATCAGGACTTTCATAATCTTTCCCTTGTCGGACGGAGCCGCCTTCTCAATTCCGAGTTCCGCCAGCACCTCTTTGATTACCGCGGCAATCTGCTCCTCGTTCATGTCCTCCGGGGCAAACTCTTTGTAAACCGCCATCCTGGCCTCAGCCTCGGCACGGATATCATCCCTGTCTGCGGGAGCCAGCTCATAGGTCTCCTTCGTCTGTTTCAGTTCTTTCTTCACGATAGCATCGGCCTCCGCCTCGGTGAGCGGCTCCCTTTTATCTATCTCTGCATTCTTAAGAGCGGAAAGAAGCATGGAAAGAGAATCTTTTCTCGCCTTGTCCTTTGCCTTCATAGCCTCTACCATAGCTGCACGTACAACATCAATCTTACTCATCTTCTTACCTCCTGTGAATTATATGAAATGATGTATATGAAATGATGTGAAACCATATCCTTAGCGGTTCCCCTTTAATTATTGCGTCCAAACTCACTGAGCTTTAAGCCCGGGTTACGGTCCAGGACCATTCCCACGCTCCAGCTGTTGATAAATATCAGCAGTGGATTGTCTTTAAGGTCTTTAATCCGCTTCATATCGGATGTACCCTGGAGCTTCGCCACATCCACCTCATCCTTATTCTCGATCCAGCGGATATATTCATATGGAAGCTTATCTAACCTGACCTCCACGTTGTATTCATTTTCCAGTCTGTAGGTGAGGACCTCAAACTGCAGCTCTCCCACAACGCCGACGATAATCTCTTCCATTCCGGTATTAAACTCCTGGAAAATCTGGATCGCGCCCTCCTGGGCAATCTGGTTGATTCCCTTGATAAACTGTTTCCGTTTCATCGTATCCATCTGGCGGACTCTGGCAAAATGCTCCGGCGCAAATGTGGGAATTCCTTCAAACTCTATCTTATCGGAAGCCGTGCAGAGCGTATCCCCGATGGAGAAAATGCCCGGATCGAAAACACCGATAATATCACCGGCATATGCCTCCTCCACGATCTTCCTGTCCTGTGCCATCATCTGCTGCGGCTGGGACAGACGGATTTTACGGCCGCCCTGTACATGGTTAACCTCCATTCCGGCCTGGAATTTGCCGGAACAGATTCTCATAAATGCGATTCTGTCCCTGTGGGCCTTATTCATGTTGGCCTGGATTTTAAATACAAAGGCGCTGAACTGGTTGTCAAACGGATCCACAATGCCCGTCGTCGTCTTTCTCGGAAGAGGTGACGTCGTCATCTGGAGGAAATGCTCCAGGAACGTCTCCACTCCGAAATTAGTCAGGGCGGAACCGAAAAATGCCGGTGAAAGCTTGCCCTGGCTTACCAGATCCATATCAAATTCATCGCTGGCGCCGTCTAAAAGCTCGATGTCTTCCAGAAGCTGTCCATGGTAATCCGGCCCGATGATGCCGTCCACGTCACCGCTCTCCAAATCGAATTCCTGGGAAGCGACTTCCTTCTGCCCTCCCATGGCAGCCGTGAATGTGGTAATCTTCTTTGTATTTCTGTCATATACGCCCTTGAAATTCTTTCCGCAGCCGATCGGCCAGTTGACCGGGCATGTCTTAATTCCAAGCACGCTCTCAATCTCATCCATCAGTTCAAAGGGATCCCTGGCTTCACGGTCCATCTTGTTGATAAATGTGAAAATTGGGATATTCCTGAGCAGGCAGACCTTAAACAGTTTGATCGTCTGTGCCTCGACACCCTTTGATGCGTCGATTACCATGACGGCGGAATCTGCCGCCATCAAAGTACGGTACGTATCCTCCGAGAAATCCTGATGTCCCGGTGTATCCAGGATGTTGATGCAGTATCCTTCGTAGTTAAACTGCAGTACGGATGAAGTGACGGAGATACCTCTCTCCTTCTCAATCTCCATCCAGTCGGAAACGGCGTGCTTAGCCGCCTTCCTTCCCTTGACCGTTCCGGCCAGGTTGATCGCTCCTCCGTAAAGCAGGAACTTCTCGGTCAATGTGGTCTTACCTGCATCGGGGTGGGAAATGATGGCAAAGGTGCGTCGTTTTTTAATCTGCTCTGTTATATTCTCCAAGAGTTTTTCCTCCAAAATCAATGATTCTCTAATGTTCCAAGCTGAATATGGCACATACCGCCTCTCCATAAACAGTCTCTGTTTCCTGTCGAAAAAATAGACATCCGTGGAAGATGTCTACTTTATTCTATTATGAAATATAAGGAAAGTCAATAAAAAGTCTTGACAGAACTTTTCTATAATCTGCCTTAGTTACTGTTCACTCCGTGCCCAGCAACACGCTTCGCGATGCACAGAAACGGCAAAAAGCGCCGTTTCGCGCCGTAACCCTCGGGTTTTCTGTGACTTTCGCTTTGCTCCACTCACAAAAAACACCTCGCGGAATACTGCCCGTGAACAGTAACCTGCCTTATCTGTAACAGTTCAGACAGCATGAACTGTTACCCTTGTCTATCCCGTACCGGGTATTTTTTCAAAGCGATATGATCCACTTTTTTACAAGCTCTGTCCAGGACTGGCAGCACGGCACCACATAACCGCCTCTCCCGTCATCTGTCACCTTATCCGTCTCCTCATTTGCCAAAGCCAGACCGTGTCTTCCCTGCGGATAGATATGAAGCTCCAAACTGACCTTTGCCTTTTTAAGCGCCCAGGCAAAAAGCAGGGAATTTTCCACCGGCACGGTTCCATCGGTATCCGTATGCCACATGAAAACCGGCGGAACCTGTTCTCCCACCTGGTTCTCCAAAGACAGAAACTCCCGTGAAAATTCCGATATGCCCCTTCCCGTCAGATTGTCAAAGGATGCCGCATGCCCGAATTCCCCCGATGAGATGACGGGGTAGGAAAGAATCAGCCCGTTCGGACGCATTTGCTCCGGTTTAAGGCCCAGCCGTTCCTTCAAGAAATCCCTGTTCCAGAACACTCCCAGCGAAGCCGCCAGATGACCGCCCGCCGAAAAGCCGCACACGCAGATTCCGTTTGGCTCAATATGCCATTCACCGGCCCGTCTCCGTATCAATGCCACGGCGGCCGCCAGCTCACAGAGCGCCTCGGGAAAGATGCCGGGATCCGTGCTGTAGTGGAGCACAAATGCCTGACAGTCCATGGCAAGAAACTGGAAAGCCGCCGGCTCCCCTTCCCTGGTGGAACAGAATTCATAACCGCCGCCCGGACAGATAATGACCGCTTTTCTCCTGGCATCCGGTTTTCCGTCCGTGTTATCCTTCAGAAAACAGGTGAGAAGCGCGCCTCCGCTGCGCCGTTTGCGGTTCTTCCGTACACCGGTATTTCCACCGCTGGCGTTTTCACTGCTGTCGTTTCCACCGCTGGCATTTCCACCACTGCTTCCTTCAATGCTTCCTTCAATGCTTCCGTCGATATTACCGCCGCTGTCACCGCCGCCGTCCTCTTCTGTCTCCACCGGTTCGCCTTTTATCCGGAATCCTGTTTCCCCCGTTCCGGTTTCTATCAAAAACTTTTTAAAAATCATCCCATCACGCTCCCATTCACTCCTGCACAAAAAAAGATATCACCATTGTACACCGCCGTTTGTCCCCGGTAAAGTAAAAACGCCTTCTATAATGAGAAAGCCCAAAGACTAGCAGTTACTGTTACCACCCATTCAAGAAAGAGTCCAGAGCATTTTCCTATGATATAAAAACAGCGTGCTGCGAACAATAACACGCTTCACGGGATATTGCCGGTGGACAATAACGAATAATATTCAGCCGCAGAACCAGACTATAGTACAAAATGTATTTATCGTAACAATTCACATGTTTGCACGATTGTTTTTCCGACAAAAATATTGTATACTTTCAGTATATTAAACATAAGGAGCATCCGCATGATTCTGGCAATCGATATCGGCAACACGAATATTTTCATTGGGGCCATTGACAGTAAAAAAACTTATTTTGTAGAGCGTATCACAACTACTATTGGCAAAACCAATCTGGAATATGCCATTACGCTGAAAAGTATTCTGGAAATCTATCATATTGAGCCAAAAGAGATTGAGGGCGCCATTATTTCCTCGGTCGTCCCGCCGTTAAACAGGACGCTTATGTCCGCTGTCAGAAAAATCACCGGAATCTCGCCCAAGCTCGTCGGCTCCGGCATGAAAACCGGACTCAATATCCTGATGGATAATCCGAAATCCGTGGGCAGCGATATGATTGTCAACTCCATCGGAGCCCTTGGTGAGCATGAGCCGCCCATTATTATCATGGAGATGGGAACCGCCACCACAATGTCGGTCATTGACAAGAACAGCCGTTATATCGGAGGCGCTATTCTCCCCGGTCTCCGCGTATCTTTAGACAGTATGAGCGCAAGTACGGCCCAGCTGCCGCGAATCAGCCTGGACACGCCAAAAAGAGTCATTGGGAAAAATACCGTGGATTGTATGAGAAGCGGGGTTATTTTCGGAAATGCCGCTATGATAGACGGGATGATTACAAAAATTGAGGAAGAACTGGGAGAACCCGCCACCGTTATCGCCACCGGCGGTATTGCAAAGGCGGTGCTGCCGCTCTGCAGCCATACGATTATTTATGATGGGGCGCTGCTGCTGAAGGGGCTGCTGGCGCTGTATGAGAAAAACAGATAAAAAAGCCGGAAAAGGGACGGCATATCAGATGACACGAAGCCATTTGATATGCGGATTCTTTTCCGGCTTTTTCGTTTACCGGCACTGAGGCCTATGAAAATTAATTTTTATATTGAACGTCTCTTTTAATTTTTTTCGGTAAGCTCCTCCGGCGCTGCCTCCTTCGGGAAGACGCCTTTATAGAGCACTTTACTCTCATCCAGTCCGCCTATCTCACAGCGCATTTTGACGGTCTTGTTTTCTCCTGCAAGATAAACTTCATTCGTTCCCTTTTTAAGCGTTATCTTCTCCTCCGTCCAAAGGACACCGTAGGCATCATCCGTCGCGGCGGGAAGTTCGTCCTCCGTCCTCTTTCCGGATTTCGTCTCATAATACCCCATCTTCACTCCGCCCTCATCCCCGGTACTGTAGGTGTATCTCAGTGTGGCCTCCGTGTCCTCAGATACCTCGATGAATAAAAAACCGGCTTCCGTCTCCGACAGGAATACGTCAAATTCGGCAGAGACACCTTCCCCGGTATCGCCTGTGAGTGTATTAAATTCACTTGTACGGGAATTGAAGAATGGCCGGCTCGTCTCAGCTCCGGCCGTCTTTACTTCCGGCTCCGTCTTACCGATTACACCCACGGATGCTTCCGTTCTTCCGCCGCATGCTGTGAGATTCATACAGATACCTATAACCGCTGTAATTACAGCCATCTTTTTCATATTATTTTCCTCCTGTTGTCAGTTCGTTCCACCGTCACCGCAGACAACTGCCAAAAGCGGTCCGATTACACCGTACACCGGCCGGTAAAGGCCTGTTTAACAGCTCTTATACTCTATTCAACGATACAGCCTTTCATTTTCCTTCAAATATTTTACAGTACGTTCCATCGAAAGTTCTCCTCCGCCAAAGAAAACACCCCATATGCAGGATACAGGCAGACCTGAAATCTCACATACGGGGTGTTTTCTCTTCTCAATATCTTCCGGTAGAACGCCAGAAATTGGCAGCCTCCGTTATCTTCCTATTTTACAACCTTCAAAGTAGAACAGTCTCTCTCAATATTATCAATCTTCTCTCTGTCCAGTCTCAGTCCGAAGCCAAACGGATTGACCACCATTCCGTCCACCTTCCTCACCAGCTTTTTCAGATCGCGGAACTTCACAACGACCGGCTGGTATTTCTGCTTCTTGTCAAATTTTCCAAACTCGATAAGATCGGTGAATACGGGATAGAACTTAAGGCCCTTATTGTCGGCAATCATCGGATAAACATGCTCATTCACATCCTCTGCCGGGATCAGGAACTTTGCATTGTATATCTCGGAACACATCAGGTCCTGCATCGGTTTAACCGCTCTTTTTCTGGAAAGCTCCTGATAGAACTGGGCTGCGGCACGCATCAGGGACGGATTAATCACCATGTCCGCGGTCTCTTCCGGTTTCTCTACAATGCTGAATAACGACATTGCAAGGGATTCCTGGCCCTTGTCTACCATGACGGCCTCAAAGCCGCTGCGGTAAAGATCGTTAAAAAATCCGATTCTCTGGGCCGGTCTGATCTCAAGGCTCTTCACCTCGTATCCTTCCCACTTTAATTCCTTTACAAATTCATCTGCAAATGCTTTGCTGGAAAAGATATAAGCTGCCGGCTTCTCATTCTCTGCCCCCATGAAAAAGTTGTTGGTAGCTCTGGCTGCAACCGCAAACAGGGCTTCTCCCGTCTTAATTACTTCCAGAATTTCTCCGAAAACTGCTTTATCTTCATTCTCAAGATAGGATTTAATCAGTTCGTTTATGGTTTTCATTCTTTTCCTCCATCTGTATGCATCAAAAGTTATTGTACTATTCTAACACAGACAGGGGCAACAATCAATCAACTCTCTGAAAAGGAAAATTTTTTCATCCCTCCAATCGTATAAATCGATCCAAATTCGTACATCATTCATTTATAAGAATTCGGTGGAAAATATCCCTTACAATAAATTCCGCCGAGATAATTAATGAAAGATGCGGAGGTAAAGTACATGCCTGTATACAAAGTGGAAATCTGCGGAGTCAACACTTCCAAACTGCCGCTTCTCAGCAACGATGAGAAGGAAGCGTTGTTTAAACGGATTCTTGATGGGGATATGGATGCCAGAGAACAATACATTAAAGGAAATTTGCGTCTTGTCTTAAGCGTCATCCAGCGTTTTTCAAACAGCAGCGAAAATGTGGACGATCTTTTTCAGATCGGCTGCATCGGACTGATAAAAGCGATAGATAATTTTGATATAACACAGAACGTGCGGTTCTCCACCTATGCAGTTCCGATGATCCTCGGAGAAGTCAAACGTTACCTGAGAGATAATAATTCAATCCGTGTCAGCCGCTCCCTGCGCGACACCGCCTACAAGGCGATTTATGCCCGGGAAGGACTGATGAAAAGGAATCTGAAGGAACCGACCATCTGTGAAATCGCGGATGAAATCGGAGTCAGCAAGGAAAGCATCACCTATGCCCTGGACGCAATCCAGAGCCCGGTCAGCCTCTACGAACCGGTCTATACCGACGGCGGTGATCCCCTCTATGTCATGGATCAGCTCAGTGACAAAAAATGTTCCGAGGAGCACTGGATCGAGGACATTTCTTTAAATGAAGCAATGAAACGCCTCCCGGAACGCGAGCGTCATATCATCGACATGCGTTTCTTTGAGGGCAAAACCCAAACCGAGGTAGCCGAAGAAATCCACATCAGCCAGGCCCAGGTCAGCCGTCTCGAAAAAAGCGCCTTAAAAAGCATGCGCAACTACCTGAGCTGATTCCCGTCTCGGAAAGACGGTTGTCCAAAAACGGGCCGTCCGGGCCGCCATAAACATTCCAAATACACAGTGCCCTGTCCAGATAAAGAAAGACATTAAGAAGAACTGATTTCTTCAAATAAATCCTCTTTCTTCATCAGACAAGGCACTATTATCTTTACCTAAAAACTTTAACACATCTCTAAGCGGTCCGGCTCCGGGATGGCGCCAGTCTTCGCGTCTTCAGTCCCGTTTCCCTCAGTTGACACATTTCCCCACATATTCTATACTTGATGATAAGATCTTAACGCAGCCCATGTTTCAATCATACAGGAAACATCCGCTGCGCGTTTCCCCGAAGGCCCTCACTTGCAGTGAAAAGCCGGGGTGAAACCGTACATAACATCGAAAAAATATTTAAGGAGTTACCACTATGAACCCAACCGCACCGTCACGTTCCCCTTACTGGGATATCGTAAAGGGACTTGGTATTATTGCAATTGTCCTGGGACACAGCTGTTACTTTGCCGTAGGCTTTGTCTATCTGTTCCATCTGGCCCTGTTTTTCTTTGTCTCGGGCTATCTGTACAGCGAAAAAAAATACGGGGATGCTCCCTTCGCCTTCTTTGGCAACCGATTCGCAGGAACATGGCCCCGTTATGTTTTTTATACGTCCTGTTTCGTCCTGCTCCACAATTTCTTTGTGACGCGGGGGCTCTATTCCGGCCAGGAGCTTTATAACCATACGAAAATGCTGGCTCAGATTTGTACGAATATCTCTTTCACCGGCGCCGAACCGGCCCAGGGAGCGCTCTGGTTCATTCCGGCCTGGCTGGCCGCATCCGGTCTGTTCGGCGCTGCCGTATGGTTCGGCCGCACCTTTTCAAGACGGATTGGAAAACCAGGGCTTAAGGTATGGCTGATTGGGTTTGCCTGCGCCTCAATCGGCGCCGCCGGTGTGTTCCTGAATATGAGGAAAGTGGGGATTGCCTACAACCTTCACGCATCCCTGGTCGTAGTCCCGATTTATTTTTTTGCCTACCTGCTTCGGCTTCACTGTCCCGATTTTAAGAAATACACCACCTGGTACGGCTGCATCATCAGCGCCGCCGCCCTGTACTTTATCAATGCAAAGATGGGCATCTATATTCTTTTAGACGGAATGGTGATTCCCGGAGCCTGGTTTTACGTCATCTCCCTGATTGGAATTTATTTCTGTCTGTCCCTCGGAACTCTGATGGAACGGTTCAAAGCCGCTTCCCGTTTTCTTTCGTTCCTGGGACGCTATTCCTTTGAGATTATGGCGGTTCATTTTGCCGTCTTTAAACTGGTGGACTACTTATACGCAAAACTCTGGCTCCGGTCGGTACCCGAAAATCTGGCCGGGTTCCCCACCGGTTTTTCCCATGAGCTGTGGCCGGTCTACCTGGTAGCCGGAACCCTGATTCCCGCATTCATCGGCTGGATTTCTACTCGTATTTCACGATTTCTTTTTTCAGCCGCTTCATAATCTTTTTCTCGAGCCTGGAGATGTAGGACTGGGATATGCCCAGAAGGTCTGCGACTTCCTTCTGCGTCATCTCATCCTCATTCTCCGTTCCCAGGCCGAAACGCAGTTCCACGATTTTCTGTTCTCTCGGTCCCAGACGGCTGATTGCCGTACTGAGCAGTTTCTTTTCTATCTCATCTTCCAAATCCCGGTAAATAACGTCCTCGTCGGTTCCCAGAATATCGGAAAGCAAAAGCTCATTTCCATCCCAGTCCACATTGAGCGGTTCGTCAATGGAGACTTCCATTTTTGTTTTATTGTTGCGTCTTAAATACATCAGAATCTCATTTTCAATACACCGGGAGGCGTAGGTGGCAAGCTTGATGTTTTTATCGATGTTAAAGGTGTTGATTGCCTTGATAAGTCCAATGGAACCGATGGAAATCAGGTCCTCCACGCCGACGCTGGTGTTGTCGAATTTCTTCGCTATGTAGACTACCAGACGCAGGTTGTGCTCGATCAGTCTCGATTTCGCCTGAGCATCCTTCTCCGTTCCCAGCTCCTTTAACACCTCCGCCTCTTCCCTGCTGTTTAAGGGCGCCGGGAGAATATCCGCACCGCCGATATAATGGACTTCCCCCTCCTTCTGAAGAAAAACCGATTTAAACGACGGAACCATCTTAAGACGGAATTGATTCGGGATTGCTAATTTTATAACCATAATTTCTTTCCTCCTTAAATAACCATATCTGTAACCGCCGGAACCTTATTCCTTACCCCCTCGCAAAACAGCGCGTTCCGCCTTGCCGGGTATGCATCCTGAACGGTTATCATTATTTTCATTACAGCTTTCCATCAATACTGCGGCCTTCTCACAGCCACAGTTTTTCATTCAGCAAAATCTGGTAAGAACCGTTCTGTGACAGTTTTTCTTCCGAGATTGCAATATACGGTTTCTCTATTACTTTCTTCTGACCTTCTTTTTCTATCTCCATCCTGTCGGCCCGCACCGCCGGTAAAATACCGCTGTCCTTCCCGACCGAACGGAAAGGGACGAACAGAACCGCATTCACGGTGCCGAACAGTTCGCTGCAGCTTTCCGCTGAGATGACGCTGACCGGGCTTCCCGTGTAGGGTTCCGTCAGGCGGTTCCCCGTGTCCAGAAAACCGGTAAAACCGGCTTTCCTGCCCTGATATTCGATCAGGACGCTGTAGAGATGGCCGCTGTCCGCCGCACTCTTTGACACGGTCCTCCAAAGGTACAGCGTTAAAAAGATACTGAATCCCGCTGCCGCCGCATAGAGATAGATAGAACCAAAGAAGCCTCCTGCACGGAACAGCTCCATCAGGCCTGCCGTCATAACCGCCGCCAGATACAGGCCCGCCACGGCTTTTATAAGCGCGTTCAGGTCTTTGATTCTGAATGCCAGGGCCGCCATCAGGGCGCTGGCTGCGAAGTATGTAACAATTGACTGGAGAAAAAAAACAGGAAAGGGAAAAATGGTCACAGCCAGCGCGTAAAAAGCTCCCGCCATGCTGGCCAGAAATATTCCTCCCTTTCGTGTCTCCAGCTTCATCACCTTTTTTACTACTGTGAGAAGCAAAAAATCTATTGTAAAATTATTGGCTAACACCACATCCGCGTAAACGTTGTATGTCACCGGAAATTCTCTCACCTCTCTGTCTGACAGTAGGATACAGTTCGGTCCTGCGGCAGAATAACGCCGGACTTTTATAAAAAGTGATACCGCCCGTCAGGGCATACCGGACCTGAACTGTTACGACAGTAGTCATTATAAATTCCCGGGCTTGTGTTTTTTGTCAAATACGGAAAGTTAATTCCTGTTTTTGATCGTCATATTTCGAAACAAAATGCGGACGGCGCGATAGGCTTTTCCATGACGGGAATCGTTCCTGATTTTCCCTCTGCTCCCTCTGGCTGTGGGGGACCCATCCCCTGTGCCCTGACCGGTGAAACCAGCCGTAAGGGTAAAATAATGGCCCGCCACCTGTATTTTAAGTCCGGGTGGCCGGCCATATCGTTCTTATTTTGTTGGATTACGATTGAAAATGTCGAAAAATCAATTTAGATTTGGACAGCAGGGTTTAAGATACCGCCGCTGTTTTCATCAACCAAAACAGCCGCAATGCTTACGCACTGCGGCTAATATCGTCTGATATAAAAAGTACGGTAAACGTGCTTTTCTTTGTTTCCTGTCTACGCTTGAACCCTATCCCTGATTATTTTTTATTCTTCAGAAAATCCGGGATATTGATCTGTGTCTCTCTCTGCATCGGGCGGTATGGCTGCACCGGGGTAGGCTGTACCGGAACCTTCGGCTGCTGTGGCTGCTGAGGAACTGCGGCGGAAGGAGCCCTGTAGGTCGGTGTCTTATAGGCAGGCGCAGATGTAGCCGCCGTCTCTCTGCCTGCTCCCTGAGGTGCAAACGTTGGAGCCGCTTTTGCCTTGAATGGGGTGGTGAATTCGGTCATGGCCTTGGATACGGGCGTATTGATGCCGTGGGCATCCAGTCCTGTCGCAATAACCGTGATCGTAGCTTCATCCTGTGCATTCTCATCAAACATGGCGCCGAAGATGATGTTGGCATCGTCTCCTGCCAGTTCCTGTACATAAGTTGCGGCGTCATTGGCCTCGATCAGGCTGATGTCACCGGAAATATTGATAATAACGTGGCTTGCGCCTTCGATGGTTGTCTCTAACAGAGGGCTGGCAACAGCCTGTTTAACGGCTTCAATGGCCTTGTCGTCACCCTTGGCATGTCCGATACCGATATGGGCGATGCCCTTGTCTATCATTACGGTCTGTACGTCCGCGAAGTCCAGATTGATAAGTCCCGGAACATTGATAAGATCCGTAATGCCCTGTACGGCCTGCTGAAGCACTTCATCGGCCTTCTTAAGAGCATCCGGCATGGTTGTGCGGCGATCTACGATCTCAAGGAGTTTATCGTTAGGGATTACAATCAGAGTGTCTACATTGGCTTTTAATTTCTCAATGCCAGAAAGTGCATTGCCCATACGTGTCTTGGCTTCAAAGCGGAACGGCTTTGTCACAACGCCTACGGTCAGAATGCCCATATCCTTGGCAATCCTTGCGATAACCGGTGCCGCACCTGTTCCGGTGCCGCCGCCCATACCACAGGTTACGAATACCATGTCGGCGCCTTTCAGTGCCTGTGCAAGCTCTTCCTGGCTCTCCTCTGCGGCTTTCTCGCCGATCTCAGGCTTCGCCCCGGCTCCCAGTCCCTTTGTCAGCTTCTCGCCGATCTGCATGGCTGAAGAGGCCTTGCAAAACTGCAGCGCCTGCTTGTCCGTATTAATTCCAATAAATTCCACACCTGCTATATTCTCTTCTATCATGCGGTTAACCGCATTGTTTCCGGCTCCGCCTACACCTATAACGATGATTCTGGCAGAATTCTCCGATTCATTTATCTTAATCTCTAACAAGATAGTTCCTCCTTCACTTATCCATCTGATCTTGTTTATCTTTCCATTTTTTTTACTCTTTAGATTTCGGTCTACCTAATACTATATTTGATTTTCGGTAAAAAATCAACTGTGAATTTCATAAAAATATTACTTATTTTGTTTTTTTACACAGCAGTTCCGCTACGGAGTGGTCCATAGGGATTTTCAGGCCGCCCTTTATTCATCCTGCTCAAAGCGGTATGATGGATTGGAGTTCGTTTCATCATAAGTATCAAGATATAATGTACCGGAAAGCTCCGTGTAGGTGTTCAAGATATCCCTGAGCTCGGAAATTTTACCGTTTATCTGGGCATTGCCGCCCAGCTCCACCTTCAGGTTGTCCACGGTCAGCGTGGCCTCTTTCTGGCTGTTGAAATCGATCCTGTCCGCTTTGATGTCATACATCTCAAGCACCTGGGTCAGATTCAGTATCTCGTCGAATATTCTCACATCCTCCACCGGCAGAGGTTTGTGCAGGACAATATGGCCGAATCTGAGGCCTGTAATCATCGGAATGCCCGTCAGCTTTTCGTTGGTGCTCTCCACGATGATACCGTCCTTGTCGAAATACATCAGGCTGTTCATATAGGAAACGTAGCCGACCACACTTTTTTCATAGGTGATGATTTCCACATTGACAGGACTTCTGAATACTATTTTATAGTCTTCCACAAAAGGAATTGTCTTATGTGGGCGGAAACGATACTGATAGTAGCAGTAAACGGGATTTCTGCTTAATTTTGTATCAAAAATCATCGCTTCAATCTGTTCCTGCGTATATCTCTCGTTGCCGCTGACTTTCACCGTTTTAATCCGGACAGAGAGAAGGACGGCAAGCAACAGCAGCACAGCCAGAAAAATCCCTGCAATTACCAGTTTTTTTCTGTTTTTGTTTACTCTTCTCAACTGTGCACCTCCTGTTTACTTCCCGCCCGGCGGTTCTATCGTATTTCACTCTGTGAATCGGGATCACAGACATAGTTCAGCGTCCGGCCGGTTCCTCCGCATAGCGGATGCAGGCTCCCATCCCGGACAAATCACGGCAGATATCCTCATATCCCCGCATAATGTATTCACAACTGCCGACAATTGTCGTTCCTTCCGCCATCATGGCCGCAGCTACCAGGGCCGCACCTCCGCGCAGATCCTTTGCTTCGACATGGGCTCCCTTTAAACGGGTGTGCCCCACAATCCGGGCAATATCTTCCTCGACAATAATCTCGGCTCCCAGTTTTTCAAGCTCCACTGCCGTTTTAAACCGGTTCTCAAAGATTTTTTCTTCTATGATACTGGTTCCTTCCGCCCTGCTCATCACCGCCATCATAATGGACTGAAGATCGGTTGGAAATCCGGGATAAGGATCGGTCTTTATGGATGCCGCCCGAAGCCTCTCCGGGGCTTTCAGGTAAATGAGCTCATCTTCTGCATAGACCAGGGCGCCCATCCTTTTTAATACCGAGGTAACCGTCAGAAGTCCCGCGCTCTCGGTACCGGTCAGGAGAAGTTCTCCGCCGGCTCCGGCCGCGGCCAGAAGATAGGTTCCTCCGGCAATCCTGTCGCCGCATACGGTATATCTGGAATCATGGAGAGGCAGACCGCCTTCGATTACGAGCACATCGCTCCCGGCTCCCCGGATGGAAGCCCCCATATTATTCATGAAACGGCACAGCTCCGTAATCTCAGGCTCTTTCGCACAGCCTTTTAATACGGTCTTCCCGGAAGCCGCCACCGCCGCAAAAATTGCGTTTTCCGTGGCTCCGACGCTTGGAAACGGAAAATCCACCACCGTCCCCCGAAGGCGCGGCACATTGGCCCTGAGCGGTTCATCCCCCTCCCCTTCCTCTATCAGGACCCCCATTTTCTCAAGGGCCATCAGATGAAGATCAATGGGCCGTTTCCCAATCATACAGCCGCCCGGATAATACACTTCCGCCTCTTTACATCTTCCCAGAAGAGCGCCAAGCAGCATGATGGAGGAACGCATCTTCTCCATCTCTTCCCTGGGTATGGAAAAACGGGACAGCCCTGCCGCATCGATCGTAAGGCTGTGTCCATCCAGGACGCAGCTGCATCCCAGAGAATCAAGTATCCCCATCATACAGAACACATCCTGTATTCTGGGGACATTATCAATGACCGTTATTCCCTTGTTCAGAACCGCTCCCGCCATCATCGGCAGAACCGCGTTCTTTGAACCCTGCACTATAATTTCACCTTTTATCGGGCACAGCCCCTGGACCTCTATCGCAGACAAGAAAAACCCCTCCCGTTTGTCTTCTATATACTATCCTATGTAAAAAAATGAAATTATGTGCATAAAACCGCTGTTTTCCTTTGTTTATATGTATTGTCCGCCGCGTTACTGTTCCAGCTTAATCTGGTTCGACACGCTCAGCACAAGCCCCATCTCCAGCATCAGAAAGAGAACCGATGTACCTCCGTAACTGATAAAGGGAAGCGTAACTCCCGTGTTGGGAATGGAGTTGGTAACTACGGCAATATTCAGGATAACCTGAATGGCGATATGGGACATCACTCCCACCACTATCATGGCGCCCAGAAGATCCGGGGCATTGCCTGCAATCACCATAAAACGGTAAATCATAAACATGAAGATCAGAATCAGGGAGATCGCTCCAAAAAGCCCCAGCTCCTCACAAATGATAGAGAAAATCATGTCGTTCTGCGCCTCGGGCACAAAGCCCAGTTTCTGAAGGCTCTCTCCCAGTCCTTTTCCAAAAAGGCCGCCGGAGCCAATCGCATATAGTCCCTGCAGTACCTGGTATCCGCCTGACCGGGAGTACATGATGGGGTTCTTCCACACGTTGATTCGGCCCAGCTGGTAATCCTTCAGGATATGCATATTCACCAGAATATGCCCGATGTACGGAGCCGCCGCCAGAAGCCCGACTCCCGTTCCGATACAGGCGAAAAACGGCCACTTGATCTTACAGGCCACAAACATCATGACGAACACGATGCCGCAGATAATGATACCCGAACTCAGGTTGTTTGCCGTAACGAGCAGGGCTAGCGGGAGGGAAAAACCGATGAGCACGAGGGCCGGTTTCGGTTTGTTGATTCTCGTTCCCAGCTCGGCTATGAAAACGGCCACAAAGAGTATCAGGGATATCTTTACAAGCTCCGTCGGCTGGAACTGAAGGAAGCTCGGTCCCAGCTTCAGCCATCTCTTTTTACCGTGGGAAGCCACGCCGAGGGGGCTGAACATCGTCAGCAGCATTGTAATCCATGACAGGGCATATCCCAGAATGGCAAATCTTGCAAACCAGTGGTAATCAATCTTGGAGACCATGTACATGGCCACAAAGCTTCCGCCTGCAATCGCCGCCTGCCTGATCGCAAAGTACGCAGGGTTATCGTAGTCCAACTGTGCCTTGTAGGAGCTGGCGCTGTAAATCATCACAAGTCCGAACGCAGTCAGGAAAATAATTGTAAACAGCAGACTGTAGTCGTAAAAGCGATGCGCTTTCTTTTTCTTCTTTTTCCCCGTACCAGGCATTATTCCACTCCTCATCCCTAAGGTACGCCAAAACCATTATTCCCTATGAGATAAAGTCGGTTACAGGCCCCTTACATATTCTTTAAACTTGGTTCCCCGCTCCTCAAAGTTCTTAAATTGTCCCCAGCTTGCACAGGCAGGAGATAGGAGCACGTTGTCGCCCGGATTCGCATAGGATGCACATACCTGGACTGCCTCCAGCAGATCCTCCGCATACATGATATCTGTAAATCCGTGACGTTTTGCACATTCTGCAATCTTATCTCTGGTCTGTCCGATCAGTACGAGATACCGTACTTTTCCATCAAAGCTTTCAATCCACTCATCGAACTCGGAATGCTTATCATAGCCGCCCGCAATTAAAATGGTCGGTCCCGGCATTGCCTTGATGGCCTGCATGGCGGCATCCGGGTTCGTACCCTTGGAGTCGTTATAATATTTTACGCCGAATCGCTCCGTTACATACTCAATTCTGTGTTCCACCGCCTCAAAATTCTTTATTACTTCCTGAATCTTTTCCAGCGGAACGCCCATATTCATGCTGATGGCAACCGCCGCCATCACATTCTCGTGGTTATGGCGTCCGAGAAGCTTCAGATCATGGATATCCACAATCTCCACCACCTTGCTTCCGTCATTGTAAACAATCTTTCCGTCGTCCAGATAATATCCCTTCTTCAGGGTCTGGCGGCTGGAGAAATATACCACGTTGATTTTCAGCGTCTCACCGAACTCTCTCAGTACGGAGTCTTCATAATTAAGGACGCATGTATCGCCCTCTTTCTGGTTCTTTGTAATGCCCTCTTTGACTTCGATGTAGCATTCCATTGTTTTATGGCGGTCCAGATGATCCGGAGTAATATTCAGAATAGCGCTGACATTGGGACGGAAGTCCATAATCGTCTCAAGCTGGAAACTGGAAACCTCCGCTACGGTCACGGAGTCCTCCACCGTCTCCAGTGCATGCGCCGTATACGGTTCCCCGATATTGCCCACAACAAAAACGCTCTCGTAGAAAGATTTCATAATCTCCCCTGTCAGAGCCGTCGTCGTCGTCTTACCGTTGGTTCCCGTAATCGCGGCCAGTTTGCCCTTGGCACAGTGGAATGCAAGCTGGATCTCACTCCAGATCGGCACTCCCGCCTCGTCCAAAACCGCCACAAACGGAGCGTCCATCGGAATGCCCGGGCTGATAACCGAAAGTTCAACTCCCAGCAGATCCGTTCTCTTCAGTTCTCCGAGAACTACCGTCACCTTTGCGTCCTCGTCGAAATTCTTCTTAATCTTCTCTGCATCCAGCTTCTCATTTCCATCATAAAGAACTACTTCCCCGCCCTTGGCAAGAAGAAGTTTTGCGGCCGCAATACCGCTGATTCCTGTTCCTGCTACTAATACTTTTTGACTCATCGTCCATTCCTCCTATAATCCTAAGTAAGCTACAAGGCAAAGGATTGCCGTTATAATCGAAAATACAGCCACGACTCTCGTCTCCGACCAGCCGCAAAGCTCAAAGTGGTGATGGATCGGGGCCATCTTGAAAACACGTTTGCCGCCGGACTTTTTAAAATAGGTCACCTGGATGATGACCGACAGGACCTCCACCAGATAAATCAGGCCCACAACGGCGATAAAGAGAGGCATCTGCATCATAAACGCGCTGGACGCCACAAAGCCTCCCAGAGCCAGGGAACCGGTGTCACCCATAAACACCCTGGCCGGATATACATTGAACAGCAGGAAGCCTAAAAGACTGCCTACTACGGCGCCTGTAATCGGGCTGATGCCGCTGTTCTCACCGATGGCTACGATCGTAAAGAAGGTGGCCACCAGAATCGTCACACTGGTACAAAGACCGTCCAGACCGTCGGTAAAATTCACACCGTTATCCGTTCCCAGGACGATAAAGAAAAGGGCCGGAACAAAAAGCCAGACCGGCATCTCCAGAACTTTCCCCGTAAACGGAATGATCATTCCCGTTCCAATCTCATCGGATGTAATAATATAATACGCGAAAATTCCCGTAATAATGATCTGACCTATCAGTTTCTGCCCCGGATTCAGTCCTTCCGAGCGCTTCATAACAATCTTGATATAGTCGTCCAGAAAACCTATCACGCCGAAACCGGCCGTGACAAACAGAACGGGGATAATCTTCGGATAATCCTTCAGATAGAGCAGGGAAGTTATGATAATGCTTGAAAGAATTACCAGTCCCCCCATCGTCGGAGTCCCCTGTTTTTTCAAATGGGCCTGCGGTCCGTCATCCCTGACCTGCTGCCCAAATTTCAGCTTGTGAAGAAACGGTATCACGATTGGACACAGAATCGCGCTGATTACAAATGCGATAATTACCGCCAGTATTGTCTCATTAACCATGTCACACCTCTAATTCTTATGTAGCCTCTGCCTTGTATTTTTCTATTATTCAAAATTTACTACATACGAAAATAGTATACGTCTTTTTAATGGAATAATCAACCTTTTTCCGTGTGGTCCGCCTGGTCCGCCTTGCAGTTGAGATGCGGGAACGGCTCTGAAAGATGGCGGACGGGGTGGGGAGGTTTTGGTGGGTGGGTCTTCAGTCCCGGTTTATTAAGTGTCGTGAAGGGGAATCCGGAGAAAAAAATTCCTTCGGGGACTCGCTCCCGCTTGTGGAATACGAAACGGATGCTAGATTCAAAAAAACCTGCCACCGCACGCTTTTGCACTAAGCTCGATAGGACCTCGCTAAGTGCTC
>NZ_URHZ01000086.1 GCF_900547735.1 uncultured Clostridium sp.
TTTCTCCTGGATTCCCCCTCACCACAACCTATAAACCGGGACTGAAGACTCATATACACCCTCCCACTCCCCGTCCGCCGTCCTATAGAGGCGTCCTCGCATCTCAACTAAAATCCCCCATTGACTTATCCAGTTTATTGCAGTAAACTAAGCCTATAATAGTTTATCACAATAAACTGAGGAGGCCGGAAATGACGGATTTGAAACTGTACGATGCAGAATTTAAGTTTATGAACATTGTGTGGGAGGTGGAGCCTATTAACTCCAGGGAGCTCTCCGTTATCTGCGGGGAGCGACTGGGATGGAAGCGGCCTACTACCTACACGGTCATCCGTAAACTCTCCGAACGCGGTTTTATCAAAAATGAGAATGCCACGGTGACAGCTCTTGTGAAAAGGGAACAGGTGCAGAAATACGAGGCCGAGATGCTGCTTGAAAAGGCGTTTGGCGGCTCCCTCCCCTCTTTTGTCGCGGCGTTCCTGAAAGATAAATCCCTGAACGATAAGGAGACGGATGTTCTTTTAAAAATGATAGAGGAGGCGAAAGAATGAATCATCTTCTGATTACCGTACTCAACATGAGCATTACGGCCGGAATTGCTGCTATCGCCGTCATGCTGGTTCGGATTCTCCTGAAAAATGCACCGAAACTGTTTTCCTATTCCCTGTGGGCCGTCGTATTTCTGCGCCTCCTCTGTCCCTTCAGTTTTGAAAGCGCGGCCAGTTTCATGCCGGTCAACCGCGAATTGATACCGCCGGTGACGGTCACAGAGGGGAATCCACAGATTAACAGCGGACTTACGGCCATTGACACTACGGTAAACCGGCTGCTCGGACATACCGGGCCTGAATCCGGGGATATTCCCAATGCACCTGAAGCAGACAGGGCCATTTCACCGCTGCAGACTGTTCTTACAGGAGCCGCATATGTCTGGCTCTTTGGCACTGCCGTGATTCTGGTTTATTCGGCTGCCGCCTATATCCGCCTGAAACGCAGGATCTACGATGCAACCCTTGTATATGACAATATCTTTGAAACGGATAAGATATCCACCGCCTTTGTGCTTGGCTTAATCCGTCCCAGAATCTATGTCCCCTCGGAACTGGGGCAGGAACAATTGGACTGTGTCCTGGCGCATGAGCGGGTGCATATCAGACGGCGGGATTACGTGTTAAAGTTTCTTGCCTTTCTGGCACTCACCGTTCACTGGTTTAACCCTCTTGTATGGGTCAGTTACCGGCTTATGTCAGAAGATATGGAAATGTCATGTGACGAGGCTGTCCTGCGCACGGCGGACAGCGATATCCGCCGGATTTACTCCACGTCACTCGTCAGCCTGTACGCCCGTAAGCCGGGACTTTTAAGTCCTCTTGCCTTTGGAGGCGGCAGTATCCGCTATATGAAAGAGAGGATAAAGAACGTGTTAAATTTTAAAAAGACATCCCGTATGGCTGCCGCAGCCTATACCCTGGCGGCAGCGCTGTTTACCGCAGGCTTTGTCACAAGCCCGGTCAGCGCCGCACTTCCATTAGAAAAACCGAAACCTGGTGAAGATGTGAAACAGACCTCTTATAACTACAAGAGCCGCACGGACAGCCTGATGGAAAATTTCAGGCAGTATGCCTCCTACGGCGTGACCTATGACCCGGAGCAGGACGCAGTTTACTATAATGGCCGGAGGGTAAAGCTTTTCGTATCATTCCAGGACCATGGAAATGAAAAGAATTCCTATTCCTTTGATTTATGCTACCACGATCGCGGCGCCGACAGCATGCTGTGTCTCGAAGCCGTCCGGGACCAGAACGGCAATCTTACAGGAATAAGGGAGCTGGATAAAACAATTGCAGATGAACTGCTGGACAATATGGAGGACATCACCCCCGGATGGGACAAAAAGGAATGGGAGAAAGAAGATACGGGTTACCCCGGACGCCCCGGTGACGGAATCCCCTATATTACAATGGACGGCACGCAGATACTTGACGCGGCCGGAATCAGAGGAAGCGATATAAGAAAAGACAGCGTTGGCGAAAATGTCAAAGACTGGATACAACAGTGTGATAAAAACCAGGGCGCCTATCTGATGAAGGTTCCGTCATCGCACGGTAACACCTTCTATGTCTATTATAACGGAGGAGGACGCTATCCCTGGAGCATGGAAACGGCCAACGGGGACAGCCGGAAAATCACTGTCAATATGTACAGCGGGAGCGATCTGGTGACAGAGGACGGCTATTTTCTGATGCGCCTCACTACTACGGAGGACGATCCGGAAATCAGTCTGTATCTGGACGGGATGGGGATAGAATTCCGTTAGAATACTGCCGGAAGGAACGGAACAGAATTCTGGAAAGCAGTGGAGAAGAAATAGAAACAATTCACTCGGTTTTAACGCCTAAAAAGCCCCGCTGAAGATTTGATTCTCAGCGGGACTTTGCAACTATTCATCTAAAAAAATCACTCTCCCCGGTTTTTAAATATTTTAATGAGGCTCGCTATTAATGTATAAGAAGCAAAAAGAGTTACAATAGCAAAGAGCCCCAAATAAGGGCCATTCAAATCACATGTTATCGCAGTTCTTACGCCAGTAATGGTTATTACAGCCGCAAAAAAAAGCCAAATCACAAGAGACGAAAGGAATTTTTTATTCATAAAAACCTCCTCAATGACTTCCGGTTAGCGTATTTTTCTCTTCTGCAAAAGCTTTTACCACATCCTCTTTATTTTATTCCGCTTACCTTTTCTTTTTTAAATACTGATATACCATCGTTATGATTTTTGAACGGAATATGCATACCGTAATCAATGCTGTGATAACGAAGAGAATCATTATAATATCTTGCCAAACACTCATTATTTGTCTATCCTTTCTACCAGAAGAAACCCAAAATTGGTATGCCTATTATGACAATGCTATTTTATTTCTAATTTGTTTTTACAGTTACTTTTCCCTTTTTAATGCTTGCACTTGTTGTCATTTAAAAGCTGCCGATATTCGCTACCAGTCCAGCAGTTCATTCATTGACAACTTCCCCTTTTTTAATCATATCAGAAAAAGGGGATTTGTCCACATTTTATTTACTCATGCGTTTGTCCTGACTGTAAATTGAAATCCAGCCCTTTCAATTTACAGTTGAGGGGTAAGAAAAACAGAAGGGAAATATGCGTTGGAGGTAAAAATAATCGAAGGGATTCACAATGGGCATTACTGTATCGTCGATAAGGCGGATTTTGTAATAAAAAATCGGAAAATATGAGCGAGCATTAAGCACTAAAGCAGCCAACTAAGTCAGCAAGTCTATTTTAAATGCCCCAAAATCAGCAATAGTAAGTCCATGAGAAAAGCAAAGAGAAGATACCGGCGAAACCCTCCGCCGGTATCATAAAAATCCAAAATTTACACCTTTAACTTGACAAACCCACTGTTCCCCGACGGGGACTCATTTCACCTTTATATCATCGCATCCGTATAACAGCCGATTTTATTTAACCGCCAGCATCTCAATATATCCCCTGCTGCCGATCGGTTCCAGCTGGATTCTGGGATTTTCATCATCCCACGCATATCCGGTCACAGAGAGATTATATCTTCTGATTGCCTCCTTAACCTCATCGATGGCCACACAGTAGTCTTCCTCTGCAAACGGTTCCCCCTGGAACATCATATACTTTGCCGCGGGCAGATCAAGTACCTCAAACCCCTCCGGAACGATGCCATCATAACCGTAAGACACTTCCACACCCTGTACATACTCCGAAGTTCCCGGTTTTATAAACCGATGCGGCAGCCACATGCAGACAGGCTCTCCGCTGATTGATTTGATACTCTGGAGCAGCCCCCAGACATCACAGCCAACCTCCTCACAGTAGGCAAAATAATCATTTGCCTTGACGCCCCTCTTAATGATGACCTTACGGGCCGGTTTCTCAATTACCTGGATGAATACGTTCTTTAAGTTTTCCATATCCGTTCTCCTTTCAATATTCCTGAACTTCACACCATATGGAGTAAAGAGATACAAAGGAACCGGATTTAATGCATATTCCCGCGGATTACAGCCGAACTCCCGCAGAAATGCCCTCTGGTATCCGTCCACACTGCCAAATCCCATCTCAAAAGCCACATCTGCAATCCGGCATGAGTCGTCCCGGAGCTTAAACGCCGACCTCGACAGACGCATCCTGCGGATGTAATCGGCCGGTGTGATTCCAACCTGCTGTGTAAACAGGCGGTAGGAATACCACGGCGAAAACAGGGAAACACGGGATAACTCCGCCAGTGTGATATTCTCCGTCAGATGCTCCCCGATATAATCCTGCATTCTCTGGACCGCTTCAATCTGTTCCTGCATGTCTCTCACCTCCTTACTTGTGCATTATAGGATAAACAGAAAAATATGGCTCGACTATTTTTGCCGCCTTTCCTTCCGCCTCTTCGGCACTTTTCTCCCAGCCTCTGTTCGCAGCGGAAAAGAGCATAGAAAACCTTTCTCCGTTAAATCAAGAAAACAGATACCACAACTTCCCCGGTATCTGTTTTCCGTCTATTTTCCGTCTGTCTTCCGTAAAAACCAGTTATTCATTACTGTTCACGATAACAGCTATTCTTCAAAATCTTCCCGAACCACTTCCCACGCCGCATCCACGCTGAAATGATCCTTAATATACTCCTGTGTCCGCGCGCAAAGTTCACAAAGCCGCTTCTCATCGCCGTAAAGCTCCGTCACCGCCTTCGCAAAATCCTCCGGTTTGTCTTCCACAAGCAGCACGTCCTCCACACCCGGAATACCCTCGCTGCCCACGGAAGTAGTCACAATGGGAGCTCCATTATAAATAGCCTCGACCACCTTGCCCTTCACGCCCGCGCCGTACCGGAGCGGCACAACGACGATCCGGCAGTTCCGGTAAAGCTCTGACAGCTCTTCCTCGGAGACAAATCCCTTAACGATAATTCCGCTGCCCGGCTGTTCCAGCGCCTTTATCTCCTCGGTCACCCGGGAGCCTACAACGTAGAAATTCACGTCCAGTTTTTCCCTTATCATCGGGAAAACCTCTTTTGCAAACCACAGCACCGCATCCGCATTCGGCGGGTGGGCAAATCCTCCGACAAACAGAAGGCCTTCCCTCTTTGCAAAGTCCATATTCAGGTTTTCCAGGAAGGTATCGTACACATAAGCCGTAATTGCCTTCACATTAATTGTCTCATCCACGTCGTGGATGGCCTCTTCCTCCACAACCGACGGGTAATAGGAAACGGCCGCCTTATGCATCAGCGTGAACTCGATGGATTTCCAGTATTCGGAATCCCTCTTTTTCTGCAGGTCACCGGTCAGTTCATATTCCCTGAATTCTCTCAGAAAATGGAGATCGTGGCCATAGTAAATAATCTTGATACCGGTATGTTCCGCAATATAATCCACATATTTTGTAGCAATATGGGGGCGGTTCAGATAGGCGACGTTTATCTCTTTCCCATTCTTATTAAACCAGTCCCAGATACCGGTCAGATATTCCTGCCCGTAAAGGACCTCGATGCCCATCTGCTGTAAGACCGTTGTGTAAGGTTCTTCATGGAGGTAATTGTCCCCCACGAACTTCACCACGTACCCCTTTTTCAAAAACATCTTCAGGTACTGGAATGTGGTTTTGGAACCGGCGTCCTTGTCAAACGTCGGGACATAGTGATCCACCACCAGGATGACGGGTTTTCCCATACTTCTCTCCCGCGCGCGGAATGGGTTCGGGCTGCCGGTGTTGACACACTGTTTTTGAAACTCCTCTTTCCATTTTTCCTTCAGTTTCTCACTGTTTTCCACCTGATACCGTTTCAGGCCCTCGCCGTTTACATCCGTTCCATTGCTGACTCCTTCAAAATGGATTACCTTTGAGAGCGGCTGATAAACCACTCTGTATCCGGCTTTTCTGACCTCAAAGGCCAGATCCGAATCCTCACAGTAGGCCGGTGCATAGCGCTCGTCAAAACCGCCAATCCGTTTCCACAGTTCATTGGACAGAAGGATGGCGGCGCCCGAAATATAATCCACATCTTTCACATAGTTATATTCCGCCTTATCGGGATTGTCCAGGCGGCCGTAATTCCATCCGGAACCGTCACTCCAGATAATCCCTCCGGCCTCCTGGAGGCGGCCGTCTGGATAAACCAGCTTGGAACCGACCATTCCGATGGAAGGATCCGACTGAATCAGATTTACGAGAGAACTGAGCCAGCCCTCCGTCACCTGCGTATCGTTATTTAAAAACATCACATAACGGCCTCTTGCCGATTTAGCCGCATTGTTACAGTTCCTTAAAAATCCCTGATTGGTTTCATTCCTGCAAATCGTGATATTTGAGACAAACTCTCCCAGATGCTCCGTAGCATCGCTTGAAACGTCATCGGCTATCAGGATTTCATAGCTCACATCCTTCGTATGTTCCAGAATGGAGGCCAGACAGAGATAGGTATAGTGGATCTGGTTGTACACCGGAATAATAATCGATACCTCCGGGTTTTCCTCCGCAGGAAAATTAAGTTTTCCGTACTGAAGGTACTCCTCACCGATTTCAAAATCTCCCTTAATTCTGTTCTTCCCTTCCTCCGACGTATACATTCCGATGGATCGGACCGGATGAAGCAGCGTATTTTTCCAGTATCCCAGAATCTTGCGTTTCCTGGTTCCCTTCGGGTAAGCTCTGTTGAATGCCTGTCCTAGTTTTCTTCTGATTTTAAATATGACTGCCTCGTGGCGGTTTAAATAGGTCAGGGTTTTCCCCATCTCTCCGATCTCACGGCGCAGATCGGCGATGATCACTTCCAGGTTTGCCACATGGTTATTCGTCAGGCGCTGAACCTCCTGCACTTTTTTAAGCGCGGTGTCCTTCTCGGAAATCTCCGCCCGAAGCTGGCTTAACCGTTCCCTGGCGCGTTCCAGTTCCCCATCCACCTGCTTAAGCTCGGTGAGCGTCTTCGTCTTCACCATAAAATCTTCCTGGTATGTCCTCTGGTTCTCCCCATGGACGTACTCCTGGAAACTGCGCTCCATCTTCTCATAAAGGACAAGCAGCTTCTCCTCAACGCCGAATTCTTTTAAAAATGAGGCCTGATCCCCAAATTTTTCACGAATGATACTCTGATACTGTCTGTAAAAATAGTGGAGCGTCCTGTACTTCACAAAACCGGCCGGGACCGGAAACAGAAATACCCACTCATAGTCAAGGGCATAGACCCCCTCCTCCGTCACCAGCATATTTTCAAACAGGGCGTCAATGTTGGAGGCGGCATAGGCCGGTCCCTTCTCTTCCACCTCCACCGGTTCGCCCGCCGATGCGAACACCTCTTTAAATTCCGGCGTCACATGGAAATCCGAGATGAATTCCGGCTTGATATCATAGAGCAGTTCCATTCCTCTTTTCACGGCGGCAACGATATCGCCCGAGGCCAGTTCTTCACCCAGAATCTCCGCCATCGTCCTGCCCTGCAGATAATCGAAGCGGGCGGTCCATCCGTCTTCGAACACCTCCGGCTTCACCAGCTTCATGCTCCCATTCTGGCTGGTCAAAAGATTATATTTTTCATCAAACGAGCGGATATGTGGAATTCCCTCCTCACAGAGGGCGGTCTTCTCGACAAAGCGCGTTCCGTTCTCTTCCAGAATCTGTGTCTTGATCTGAAATTTCTCCTGCCTCGTCCTGTTGTATTTAACAAACCTTAACTCTGACACGGTGTCTATTCTCCTTTTTCATTGTTACGGGTGCCCGGCATCCTGCCGTCGTTCCTGTTTGCTCCGTGTACAGGAACCTGCCGGCTCCCCTCGGTCCATATCACGAGAAAAGAATTCGCGAAATTCTCAAACTGGCCGTCCTCACAGACGGCGTCGTATGCGGCTCCCACGTCCATCAGCAGATATTCCGGATAATCGTAGAGTGCCAGCATTCCGGTCAAATCGCCCTTTTTCGGCAGATACCATTCGGAATAGATGGAAGAGGGAAGACGGTAATCCGGCATTGGATAATAGAATCTTCCTCCCTCCAGACAGTTCTCCAGTTTCCGCTTCGTCACGCTCACCGCGTCCCTCTCTGCACCGGCAAAATACTTGAGGCCAAACTGGTTGCAGGCCGCAAGAATCAGTGTTCCGCCCGGCGCCAGAAGCTGTCTGGCCGCGCGAATCTGCCCGTCGAGCGGATCTTTCTCTCCCGCCCGGCTTTCCGCGTGCAGAGAACCTATTACCGTCACATAGGCAAACCTGCCGTGATTCTCAGGGTTTTCGGCATAAGACTCCAGACTGCCGCATTCCAGCCTGAGTCCTGAATTTTCCTGATATCTGGTTTTTACCACGGAAAGGCTCTCCTCCGACTCGTCGAGTACCGTCACATTCCCCGTCCTCTTTAAAAACAGCCCGGTCAGCGCGCCGAAATCGGCCCCCACCTGAAGGAGCGGTCCGCCCTCTTTAAAATCATACCACTCCAGGAGATTTTCCCGAAGCGGAGCCAGCGCATAGAGGTAATCCAGACGTTTATTTTCCTTTAAAGCCCTCTTTATATCTAAGCCCGTGTCCGTCGTATATTTATCTATCAGACTCAGGATCTCACCGTTCAGGCTCTTTTTCGTTTTCCTGTTTTTCGTTATGTTCGCACTATTGTTCAAATTCTCCATCTTAAGGGTCTCCTTACACATCGGCGTCCACAAGCACCGCTTCCACTTCCGGTTCCATATCGTAGACTCCAACCGTGTTCTTATTGGAAATCACAGTGATGTTCACCACGTCGTAAAGCCGGTGGTACACTACGTGCTCCCCGTTTTCAAAACCGGTGCAGCTCATGGACAGCAGATACTCTCCGCCCTGAAGCGTCATCTTCTGCGTAAACGCCACCTCATAAACATCGCCTTTTTTGACCGGCTTTATATCGGTTCCTTCAAACAGGGTATTGGTGCCGGTCAGGTCGTTGCCCTTCTTGTCCTTGATCGTATAGGTAAAAATAGGAGCCTGTATGGCATCGTTAAACCGGATCTTCTCCTTGATTGTAAACGATTCCCCCTTCAAAAGGAGGTTTGTGATATTGCCTCTCTGGTCGATCAGGCCCATATCAAATATTTCCGCCCTTCCGTCTCCGTATTCCTCGCGGTTTAAATTGACCGTCAGTTTGTTCCGCATAAGAGAAGGGCCGGACGCCTTGTCTGCGGAAGCCGAATCTTCTCCCGCTTCCCCGCCGCCCATCTCGGCCAGCACAACCTTTTCACCGGAAAAATCGCTTATCTGTGCAAGTTCCTCCCGCAGCGCCTCCATCTGGCCTGCCAGGATTTTCTTGTACATATCCACCATCTTGCCCGCGGAACCCTCGGCGATAAATTCACCTCTGTTTAACAGGACTACCTTATCACAGTATTTGATAATACTGCCCATATCATGGGTAACCATGACGATTGTCGTCCCGTTTTTCCTGATCTCGTCCATCCTCCGGTAACACTTGGACTGGAAGAAAACATCGCCGACCGACAGGGCCTCGTCCACAATCAGAATCTCCGGCTCCACGTTAATCGCCAGTGCAAAAGCCAGCCGCACGAACATACCGCTGGAATACGTCTTTACCGGCTGGTAAACGAAATCGCCGATGTCGGCAAATTCCAGGATATCCTGAAGCTTGGCCTCCATCTCTTTTCTGGAAAATCCCATCATCGTTCCGTTCATATAGATGTTTTCAATTCCGGTATAATCCATGTTAAAACCGGCTCCCAGTTCCAGTAGGGCCGATATCGTGCCATCCACCTTCACCTGGCCCGACGTCGGCGTCAGGACTCCGGTTATAATTTTTAATATCGTGGATTTACCGGAACCGTTCGTTCCGATGATTCCGATTGTCTGTCCCTTTTCCACGGAAAAAGAAATGTCGCTGAGGGCATAGAAGTCCTTATGATACTCCTTATGACCGATATTCAGCGATTCCTTCAGACGGTCAATGGGTTTTTCATACAGCCGGTAAATTTTTGTTACATCTTTTATTTCAATTGCGTATTCTGCAGCCATTGTTTCCTCCAAAAAATGCGTATAATCGTTTGTATTATAACATATTCTTCCCTTTTTTCATACTGTCAAAAAGCTTAAGGGAAATTTAGTTGAGATGCGAGGACGCCTCTGTGAGACGGCGGACGGGGGAGTGGGAGGGTGTATATGAGTCTTCAGTCCCGGTTTTTAGGTTGTGGCGAGGGGGAATCCGGAGAAACACTTTCCTGCGGGGACACGCTCCCGCTTGTGAAGCGCACAGCGGATGCTAAGCTCGTGAGGGACCTCGCTAAGCACCGGCGGGCTTCAAGGTCACCCTTCGGAAAGTGTTTCTCCTCCTTCCCCCGGGCAGGTTGTCGACGGGACTGAAGACCCAGGGAAGGTTGTTGCCCCGTCCGCCGGCTTACAGGGGCTGATTGTCTCTTTCGTCAAGTGGGGAGGGTATTGTCGCGGGCACTATGTAGCCGTAGTTTTGCTGAAAAGTTTGGAATTTCATATAGAAATGTTTCAGTTTAAACAGATGATAAAACCGGAACAGATTTCTGGAAATTTTTGTCTTATTTTAAAATGTTCTGTCATATCCGCTCGAAAGGTTGTACACTTAGAGGTAGGATGCATAATATGTATATGCAATTTGCAATTTATGAACCTATAATGATCGTGTCTGCTAACATGCAGAGTACAACAATGCCATTTACTGCAAATTGCATGAATCAGGAAAAAGGGGGAGTAATTATGTTTTGTAAAAGATGTGGGGCACAACTGCCCGAAGGCGCAGGCACGTGTCCGCAATGCGGCCAGCAGATGGTCATCCCGGAAAATCCTTCCACACCGGCAGATCAGCCAACCGTCTGCGAAGAGAGGCACGACGAGTTTTCAGCGGCCGCGGCCGCCCGCAAATTAAGCGTATGGTGCTGGCTGGCGATTGCCTCATTGGCATGCGGCTGTTTTACGCTCTACAAGGGAATTGACAAAATGATGCGCTACAACGACGGGGACCATTACCCCTATGAACCCGCGAACGCTTATGTCGGCGGGGATGCCTATAATTACATCATCAACGGCAATTATGCTACGGCGTTTTTTGTTTTGACGGCCATGTTCGTTCTGGCGGCTGTCGGCCTTCTGATTGTGCACTATTTGGCAGAAGCAAAGGAAAATAAATAAATGTTTTGCAGCAGATGTGGAATTATACTGCACTCTAAAAGCCGCAGCCGCCTTCCTCATTTTCTGAGGAAAGCGGCTGCGGCTTTTTATTGTCAATCCAGCGCCTCTTTCAGCACATGCATCATCCGATCCGCGTCAATCGGCTTTGCTATATGGGCGTTCATTCCGCTCTCTTCGGCCCGTTCAACGTCCTCGCTGAATGCATTTGCCGTCATTGCCACGATCGGCACCGTCAGGCTGTCCGGACGCCCGGATGCCCGAATCTCCCGGCAGGCGTCGTAGCCGTTCATCACCGGCATCAGAATATCCATCAGAATTATATCGAAAAATCCCGGTTCCATCTTCAGGTACAGCTCCACCGCCTCCCGGCCGTTGACGGCTTTCATGCTTTTCATTCCGGCCATGGATAAAAACGTTTCCGCTATTTCCGCGTTTAATTCATTGTCCTCCACCAGCAGACACTGTTTTCCACAAAGGCAGTTCATGATTTCCTCCGATTTGAATACGGAGCCGGTGCCCTCCTCTTTTTCACGGAGCACCATCGTCCGGGAGGTCAGGGGCAGCACAAGTTCCACGCGGAATACGGATCCCTTGCCGGGACTGCTCTCCACCCCGATATGTCCTCCCATCAATTCCACCAGGTTCTTTGTAATAGCCATTCCCAGACCGGTTCCCTTATAGCTGGAACGGCCGGAATCATTTTCCTGGGTAAATGGTTCAAAAATATGTTTCTGGAACTCTTCCGACATTCCCACGCCCGTATCGGATATCACGAACCGGTACCGTCCTTTTCCCTCCCTGTCACAGGGCAGCTCTGAGGCCTCCACCGTGATTCTGCCGCCATCGGGAGTGCATTTCACCGCATTGCTCAGAATATTCATGATAATCTGGCTGATACGGACCGGATCTCCCAAAACGGTGTCATGGGTGATATTTTCACAATGGACCGTCAGGGACAGCCTCTTTTCTTCCGCCTTTTTTTCCACCAGCATCCGGTTGGACTCAATCAGCTCCGTCAAGGAAACCGCCTGGCTTGCCAGCTCGATCTTCTGGGCCTCAATCTTGGACATATCGAGGACATCGTTAATAATTCCCAGAAGCAGCCTGGAAGACACATCGATTTTCGTCAGGCAGTCCGTCACACACTTCCCGTCACTTATATTTTCCTGGGCGATTCTGGCCATTCCGGTGATGGCATTCATCGGCGTCCTGATATCATGGGACACGTTGGAAAGAAAGCTGCTCTTAGCCCGGTTCGCAGCCTCGGCGGCGTCGCGGGCGGAGACGATCTCCATATACTGGGCCTTGTCGAGCCTGTAGGTGTACAGATTGAAATAAATAAGCGTCAGGGCCACCAGCACCAGGCTCAGACCGCACTGCAGCAGTACCTCGTCCAGTTTTCCTCTGACCGACGCCTCTATCACCTCCGACGGCACCATAAAGAGCTGATAGCCGTCCATGCTCTCAAACGGCAGCACGCTGAGACAGTATTCCCTGTGCTCATCCTTCACCCATGTCGTGGTGCCGTGTCCCTGTATGGCGGACTCCGTCATTTTCGGCAGCTTGTTTTTATCGGAAAACTTCAAGCCCGAAAAGTATTCTTCCACCGTCCCGTAATCCTTTTCTTCCGTCTCTTTCCCCGCAAAATGCATAAAGGTATTTCCATATCCATCCGCGAGGACAACTGTTGCGTCCCCGTCATAGAGTTCCTTATTCAGGCTGTCATATAACGACGTATTGCTGTAGGCCATAGCCAGCGCTGCTACCCTGAAACCGGCCACCTCATACGGTTCCACCGGAATGCTCACGAAAACGGCATCCTCCGAATCATTAAAAAGCCCTACCCTGAATATTTCTTCCTTTTTCTCCAGGAGGAGCTTCAGATCTGCGGACTTTTGAATTTTTTCCCTTTTCCCGCCTTTTCCCGCTGCATATCCTTCTTCGTCTATCAGGTAAATTCCAAACAGGTTGTTGTCGGCCGCGCTTCTCCCCAGATAAACGGAAAGTTCCTCCGCACTCATCTGGTTAAACATCCTGAGTGTCTCGCTGACATTGCGCAGCATGCTCCTGTTATCCGCAAACCGCATATCATACACCATGCAGTTCTGCTGTGCCACTCTCCTCAGGTTGCTGGCGCTCATGTTTCTTGTAATATTTTTATACGCATAGAAAAGAAGAAATCCCGATACAAAAATACAGGCTACCGATATGATTGTTCTCAGGGCTGCTCTTCTGCCGATGCCCGGTTTCTCCACTGTAACTCCCCTTTTTATATTATCTGATTGTTCCCGCAGGTATCATGTTCGCTACGCGCACATTATACTATATTCACTTTGTGAATACGTGTCTCCGACGGAACTTAGCGCCCGTATTTCTGCGGTAGACGCAGAAAACGGTATGCGCAGGTATAATGTTCGCTACGCGCACATTATACCATACCTTTACACGCAGAAGAAGAGAATTTTACATTAAAATGTTAAAATAGAATAGTAATGTCAGAAATCTCCCCCGATGCTCCTCACATGGTAATCACAACAAGGTACGGATACAGAAAATACGATGATTTATGCCGTATAATTTCTCTTTTCTTGACATTTCTTTCATTTTATGCAAGAATCAGGTTACTGCCATGCTGTAACACAATCAGTGAAAAGGAGAGTGATTTATATGGATTTTTTAACAATGACAATCGGAAAACAGAAAAATATAGCTTTAATCGCACATGACAATAAAAAGAAGGATCTTATCAACTGGTGCGAGGAGAATAAGGAGATCCTGAAAAAACATTTCCTGTGCGGGACAGGCACTACCGCCAGGATGATCACGGACTGTACCGCCCTGCCGGTGAAGGGCTACAACAGCGGCCCTCTCGGTGGCGACCAGCAGATTGGCGCCAAGATTGTTGAGGGACAGATTGATTTTATCATCTTCTTCTCCGACCCCCTGACCGCCCAGCCCCACGACCCGGACGTCAAGGCGCTGCTCAGAATTGCGCAGGTTTATGATATTCCCATCGCCAATAATAAGGCAACCGCGGATTTTATGATTACATCCAGCCTGATGAATCAGGAATATGAGCATGACATTATCAATTTCCACCAGAATATCAAGCAGAGGGCGGAAACACTGTAGGTTCCTGTTGATCGGCCGTTCCCGCTGTGGT
This sequence comes from uncultured Clostridium sp., assembly GCF_900547735.1. Classification (GTDB taxonomy): domain Bacteria; phylum Bacillota; class Clostridia; order Lachnospirales; family Lachnospiraceae; genus Otoolea. The sequence goes on from NZ_URHZ01000086.1 coordinate 14,329, forward strand.
AGAATCAAAACTGCCCGGAGCGTGCAGAGGGCGGGAATGAATTTTGAAACACGCTCCAGACAGGACACGACACAAAGGAGGACACGGACTATGAAACAGCGCAATATTGCGGTATGTATTTTACTGCTGTTTGTAACGTGCGGCATCTATGGAATTTACTGGATGATTGTACTGAATGACGAGACAAATGCCCTTTCCGGCAGAATGGGGACAAGCGGAGGAATGGTTTTTCTGTTTTCCCTGCTGACCTGCGGAATTTATGCCTACTACTGGATGTACCAGATGGGAAATGCCGTTGAGATGATTCATGACCAGCACGGCGAACCAAGGGGAAGCGCGCCGGTGATTTATCTGCTTCTCAGCCTGTTCGGACTGAGCATCGTAGCTTATGCTCTTTTACAGAATGAGCTGAATAAATATCTTCCAAATGCATAAACGTTTGCGGAAACTGTGCATCGGAATCGGCTGGCTCCTCGGAGCCGGCCTGTTTTATATCTTCTTATGCACTCTGGCGGGACGTCCCCTGATCCCCTGCCTGTTCCATGAAGTCACAGGGCTTTACTGCCCCGGCTGCGGTGTAAGCCGCATGTGCCTCGCCCTCTTCCGTCTCGACTTTAAAACGGCACTCCGGGCCAATCCGGTTATACTCCTGCTGCTTCCCGCGGGCCTTGTAATCGCTCTGCAGATGGCGGTCCGGTATGTGAAAACAGGAAAACGCCTTCCGACCCGCGCCCAGACCATCGTTATCTATTTTATGATTGGTATTCTCCTGCTCTTCGGGCTGCTCCGCAACCTGCCCGGAACTGCACGTTTTTTCCCCTCTCCGTAAAAGGAGGATAAAGTTACCGTTCACCCGGGATGTATCCCGCGAGGCGTTTTTGCCGTTTCTGTGCATCGCGAAGCGGTTACTTTTCGCTGCACTGCCGTCTTTCTGGCAGGGAGTGAAAAGTAACACAGGATAAAATCGAACCGTTAAGAGGTTAAAAAAAGCAATTGACAAATCATTTCAAACATAGTATATTGTACAAAAATAATTCACTAATTCATTAGCTTAAACCAATGAAGCGGAGATCAAAGTAATTATGCGCGCACAGAGAGTCCGGGATGCTGAGAACCGGATCGAACTGCAGATTGCCAAATGGACCGCCGAGGGCACAGTCAAAGGCTTTATACCGCCGAGTACTCTGTGACGTGGGGCATACGTCAGTTGCCGGAGATATGTCAGTATCTCGCAAAGCGCATGGAGAGATCCATGAATCAAGGTGGCACCGCGGAACTTATATCCGTCCTTGACAGAAACCATTATTCTGTCATGGGCGGATTTTTTATTGAGTGGCAATGAAAAGTTTGCGAAGCGTGCTTTTCGTTGTTTTCTTAAAGGTACAGCCTGCCAGTAAAAATCTCCCGACAGAGCCGGTTAAATGAGACAATACACCAAAATGAGACCGAACACCAGGTAAATAAGACAGGAGGTTTTATATGTACCCAACACTGGAAGACTTAAAAAAAATCGCTGAGAGCGGCTCCTACCGCCGCATCCCCGTCGCCCGCGAAGTTTACTCCGACCGGTTCACTCCGGTGGAAGTGATGAGAACGCTGAGAGCGGCAAGCCGTCACTGCTATCTTCTGGAAAGCGCCGAGGACAATCAGAAATGGGGCCGTTATTCCTTTCTCGGCTACTCCCCCAGTCTGGAACTGACCTGCAAAAACGGGGTTCTCCGGGTGCGGCGCGGAGAGGAGGACGAACTGACCGAAGAGACCACGACCGGCACCATCCATCCGGGCGAAGCCATCCGCCGCATCCTGGACGATTACAAAAGCCCGAAATTAGAAAACATGCCGCCGTTTACAGGCGGTCTCGTAGGATATTTTTCCTACGACTACATCAAATATGCCGAACCGTCCCTCAATACAAGCGGACTCAAAAACGACGATTTCTGCGATGTGGATTTGATGCTCTTCGACCGGGTCATCGTTTTCGACCACTATAAACAAAAGCTGATCCTGATTGCAGGCGTCGATCCCTCGGACCCGGACCGCTCCTACCTCGATGCCTCCGAAAAACTGGATGAGATAGAAAAACTTCTGGGCAGTGAAGCCAAGGCCGTTTTCAAACCTCTGAAACTGAAAGAAGAGCTGACCCCCGCCTTTTCCAAAAAAGAATACTGCCGGATGGTGGAAAAAGCCAGACACTACATCCACGAAGGCGATATCTTCCAGGTGGTTCTCTCCGACCCGCTCACTGCGGCGGCGGAAGGCAGCCTCTTTGACACCTACCGGGTACTGCGCACCACGAATCCTTCCCCGTATATGTTCTATTTCTCCAGTGACGACGTAGAAATCGCAGGCGCCTCTCCGGAAACGCTGGCAAAGCTGGAAAATGAAACACTCTTTAACTTCCCGCTGGCCGGAACGCGCCCCCGCGGCAGGAATACCGTGGAGGATCAGGCTCTTGAACGCGAACTGCTGGCCGATACGAAGGAACTGGCGGAACACAACATGCTCGTGGATCTGGGAAGAAATGACCTCGGCAGGGTATGCAGTCTCGGCACGGTAAATGTTTTAAAATACTGTACCATTGAGAGGTTCTCCCATGTCATGCACATCGGTTCCACCGTATCGGGAACAATCCGGAAGGATAAAGACGCCGTGGACGCCATTGACTCTATTTTACCGGCAGGCACCTTATCCGGAGCCCCGAAACTGCGGGCCTGTGAGATTATCGGTGAACTGGAGGGCAGAAAGAGGGGAATCTACGGCGGCGCCATCGGCTATCTGGACTTTACGGGCAATATGGACACCTGTATCGCCATCCGCCTGGCCTATAAGAAGAACGGGCGCGTATGTGTCCAGTCGGGAGCCGGAATCGTGGCGGACAGTGTCCCGGAACGTGAATTTGAAGAGTGCTGCAACAAAGCAAAAGCCGTAGTAAACGCATTGAAAGCGGCGGAAGGAGGTCTCTTATGATTTTGCTGATAGATAATTACGACAGTTTTGTCTATAACCTGTACCAGTTGATTGGCAGCATCAACCCCGACATAAAGGTGGTCAGAAACGATGCCTGCACCCTAGATGAAATAGAGGCCATGGCCCCCGAAGCAATTGTCATTTCACCCGGTCCGGGACGCCCGGAGGATGCCGGTATCATCCTGAACGTGATCGAACATTTCACCGGGAAAATCCCGATTCTGGGCGTCTGCCTCGGCCATCAGGCCATCTGCAGCGCGCTGGGAGGCGTTGTCACTTATGCAAAGGAACTGATGCACGGGAAAACATCGATGATAGACACAGATCCGGACAGCGTTCTGTTCCGGGGAATGAATCCGCCGGTCCAGGTAGCCAGATATCACTCCCTGGCCGCATCGGAAAAGTATCTTCCCGACTGCCTGCGCATCACGGCCCGCGCCGCAGACGGCGAAATCATGGCCGTGGAACACAGGGAATATCCCGTTTACGGCGTCCAGTTTCATCCGGAATCCATCATGACCCCGCAGGGTAAAAAGATGATAGAGAACTTCCTATGCAGTCTTTAACCGGGGGATTTTTAAATACATAATTTTCAGGAGGTAAAAACTATGATCCGCGAAGCAATTATCAAACTTTCCACAAAAGAGAACCTGTCCTACGAGGAAGCAAAACAGGTTATGAATGAAATAATGGAAGGTCAGGCCAGCCAGGTACAGATGGCCGCTTACCTGACCGCCCTCTCCATCAAAGGAGAAACGATCGACGAAATCACCGCATCGGCCGCAGGGATGCGCGCCCACTGTATTAAACTCCTTCACGATATGGATGTCCTGGAAATCGTCGGGACGGGAGGAGACGGAGCCAACTCCTTTAACATCTCCACCACCTCCGCCCTGGTCATCGCGGCCGGCGGCGTGCCGGTGGCAAAACACGGCAACAGGGCCGCATCATCAAAATCCGGCGCGGCCGACGTTCTGGAAGCGCTGGGAGTCAAAATCGACATTACGCCGGAGCAGAGCGCAGAACTTTTAAAGAAAATCGGAATCTGTTTCCTGTTTGCCCAGAACTACCACATCGCCATGAAATATGTAGCTCCTATCCGCAAGGAACTGAGCATCCGCACCGTATTCAATATTCTCGGCCCCCTCTCCAACCCGGCCGGAGCCAACATGGAACTGATGGGCGTTTACGAGCAGGCGCTGGTGGAACCGCTGGCACAGGTAATGGCAAAGCTGGGCGTCTCAAGGGGTATGGTCGTATACGGACAGGATAAACTCGACGAGATTTCCATGAGTTCCGCAACATCGGTCTGCGAAATCCGCGACGGCTGGTTCCAGTCCTACGAGATTACGCCGGAACAGTTCGGTTACACCCGCTGCGCCAAGGAAGAGCTGGCAGGCGGCACCCCGGAGGAAAACGCGGCAATCACCAGAGCCATCTTAAGCGGGGAGGAAAGAGGCCCCAAACGCTGTGCCGTCTGCCTGAACGCCGGCGCCGCCCTCTATGTGACGGGAAGGACGGAAACACTTGAAGACGGAGTGCGGCTGGCCGAACGTCTGATTGACAACGGGGACGCGCTTAAGAAGCTGGAAGAATTTATACGTGAGAGCAACCGCTGAGGAACAGACGTATCCGGGAGAGAAATAAATGAATGAAAATATTCTTGCTGCCATAGCAGAAAAGACAAGAGAACGAATCAAAGAGGAACGGAAACATCTTCCCCTGTTTGATATAAGAAGTAAAGCCGAAACCATGGCCGCATTCGGCTCCGCCAAAACGGACCGTCCCACCTTCCGTCAGGCCCTGGCCGCACCGGGAATGTCGTTTATCTGTGAAGTCAAGAAAGCTTCCCCCTCAAAGGGCGTGATTGCAGAGGACTTCCCTTATTTAGACATTGCAAAGGAATATGAAGCCGCAGGCGCGTCGGCCATTTCCTGTCTGACCGAGCCCTTTTATTTTCAGGGAAGCGACGCGTATTTGAGTCAGATTTCCGGCTCCGTAAATATCCCTGTTTTGAAAAAAGATTTCACCGTTGACGAATACATGATTTACCAGGCCAGAATTTGCGGCGCGTCGGCCATCCTGCTGATCTGCGCCATCCTGGATGATGATCGTCTTAAAAGCTATATGGAGCTTGCCTCTTCCCTCCGGCTCGATGTGCTGACCGAAGCGCACGACGAGGAAGAGGTCATGAGGGCCGTCCGTGCCGGAGCCTCCATCATCGGAGTTAATAACCGGGATTTGAAAACATTCCAGGTGGATCTGAACAACAGCATCCGCCTCCGCTCCCTCGTCCCTCCGGAAATCCTTTTTGTTTCCGAGAGCGGCATCCGGACGGCGGCAGATATTCAAAAACTCCATGATAATGGCACCGATGCCGTTCTGATAGGTGAAACGCTGATGCGCTCTCCCGATAAAAAAGCCATGCTAAATGAGCTGAAAGGAGTTTCCGGGTGACAAAAATCAAAATTTGCGGTCTCACTCGCCCCATTGACATCGACTGGGTAAATGAGGCGCAGCCGGACTACTGCGGTTTTATCATCAATGTACCAAAAAGCAGAAGAAACATCACCCCCGCGGCTCTTCGCAGCCTCCGTTCCCGGCTCAGTAAATCCATTGTCCCGGCCGGTGTCTTTGTAGATGAACCGCAGGACACCATCATAAGTCTTGTCCGCGACCATACACTGGGAGCCGTCCAGCTTCACGGCTCCGAGGATGAAACTTACATATCAGACCTGAAGAAAGAAATAGATGTGCCGGTCATCAAGGCATTCAGAGTCACCTCCCCGGAATCGCTCCGGCAGGCCGAAAAAAGCAGCGCCGATTTAGTCCTTTTAGATAACGGCGGCGGAGGCACGGGACTCACCTTTGACTGGACACTTCTAAAAAACATTAAAAGACCATACTTTCTCGCAGGAGGGCTTGGCCCGTACAACCTGGAGGAAGCAGTAAAAACGGTCCGTCCCTGGGGCGTTGATATGAGCAGCGGCGTGGAGACGGGCGGTATAAAGGACAAAGAGAAAATTCTGGCGGCGGTTGCCGCAGTAAGGAGAATAAAACTATGACAAACGGAAGATTTGGCATTCACGGCGGCCAGTATATGCCGGAAACCCTGATGAATGCGGTGATCGAATTAGAAGAGGCCTATAACCATTATAAAGATGATCCCCAGTTCAACCGGGAGCTGACCGACCTCCTCAATGACTATGCGGGCAGGCCGTCGCGTCTCTACTACGCAAGGAGGATGACGGAGGATCTGGGCGGAGCCAAAATCTACCTGAAAAGGGAGGATTTAAACCACACCGGCGCCCACAAGATTAACAATGTGCTGGGCCAGGTTCTTCTGGCGAAAAAGATGGGCAAAACAAGGGTGATCGCCGAAACGGGAGCCGGACAGCACGGAGTTGCCACCGCCACCGCGGCCGCTCTGATGGATTTGGAATGCGAGGTTTACATGGGGAAAGAGGACACGGAGCGCCAGGCGCTGAATGTCTACCGGATGCGTCTCCTGGGCGCCAAGGTCCATGCCGTGACAAGCGGAACCGGAACCCTCAAGGATGCGGTGTCGGAAACCATGCGCGAATGGACCAGCCGGATCGAAGATACCCATTACGTCCTCGGTTCCTGCATGGGACCTCACCCCTTCCCCACCATCGTCCGCGATTTCCAGGCAGTCATTTCAAAGGAAATCAGGGAACAGATCTTGGAACTGGAGGGAAAACTGCCCGACGCCGTTATGGCCTGTGTCGGGGGCGGCTCCAATGCGATCGGTACATTCTATAATTTTATCGGTGACGAGAGCGTCCGTCTCATCGGCTGCGAGGCCGCGGGGCGCGGTGTAAATACCGCCGAAACGGCCGCCACTATTGCCACGGGCAGACTCGGCATCTTCCACGGCATGAAGTCTTATTTCTGTCAGGACGAATACGGCCAGATCGCACCGGTCTATTCTATTTCCGCCGGCCTGGACTATCCGGGCATCGGACCGGAGCACGCTTACCTCCACGACCTCGGACGCGCCGAATATGTGCCCGTTACCGATGACGAGGCGGTCGATGCATTTGAATACCTGTCACGGCTGGAGGGAATCATCCCGGCCATTGAGAGCGCCCACGCGGTCGCCCATGCCAGGAAAATTGCCCCGTCCATGGGCAAAGAACAGATTATTGTCATCACACTTTCAGGCCGCGGCGATAAGGACTGCGCCGCAATCGCACGTTACAGAGGGGAGGATCTCCATGAATAAAATTACCATAAAGGATGCATTTGCAGCCGGAAAAGCATTTATCCCATTTATCACCTGCGGCGATCCGTCGCTCGACATCACCGAACAGTTAGTTTACGCAATGGAAGAAGCCGGAGCCGATTTAATCGAGCTGGGTATCCCATTCTCCGATCCGACGGCCGAGGGGCCCGTCATTCAGAACGCCAACGAACGCGCCCTGGCCGGAGGCGTCACCACGGATAAAATATTTGAGATGGTATCACGTATCCGTGAAAAGACTTCCATTCCCCTGTTATTTATGACCTATGCCAACGTGGTGTTTTCCTACGGAACGGAGCGTTTCGTGCGCACCGCCTCGGAAATCGGCATGAACGGTCTCATTCTTCCGGACGTTCCCTTTGAGGAAAAAGAAGAATTTGACAAGGTCTGCAAAAAATACGGAATGGAGCTGGTTTCCCTGATCGCCCCCACCTCCCACGCCCGGATCGCCAGAATTGCCGCAGAAGCCAGCGGTTTCGTCTACTGCGTCTCCTCCCTGGGCGTAACCGGAGTCCGCACCAGTATCACCACGGATGTCGGTGCAATGGTAAAGCTCGTAAAACAGGCAAAAGATATCCCCTGCGCCATCGGGTTCGGAATTTCCACTCCGGAACAGGCAAAAAACATGGCCGTCAAGGCGGACGGCGTGATTGTGGGAAGCGCGATTGTGAAGCTCTGTAAACAGTATGGGGAAGAGTGTGTTCCGTATGTGAAAGAGTATGTGAAGGAAATGAAGGACGCCATAAGGGGGATTAATTGAGGAATGAGAACGCCGCCGGGACGGTCGGGGTTCGGGATGGTGAGGGG
>NZ_URHZ01000087.1 GCF_900547735.1 uncultured Clostridium sp.
TCCCGAACCCCGACCGTCCCGGCGGCGTTCTCATTCCTCAATTAAATCCCTATTTTATTTACGCATTCGTTTGTCCTGAACAAAAATGATAAGGGATAGAATTATCATTTTTACTGTGCTATACTAATTTCAAAGCATATTATTTCTTAACATTTCAAGCGGAAAGCCGCGTCTTAAGTCATTTCTTAAACTTAGATTTCCAGGAAATCTTGATGCCTTGCAGAACCCTATTTTATTATGCAGAGAGGTTTCCGGGATATCGTTGAGCGGTGGAAGAGTGTATCAGGGACAATGTGCTGTCAGAGTTCCTGAAAAACAACAGAGCGGAGGCGATGAAAGTGAGCATTTATGAGTATGACGAAGAAAAGACGATGAGGCAGATGCGGGAAGAAGGCAGGCAGGAAGGGCGTGAAGAAGGTGAGATGTCCTTTGCCATACTGACAAAAAAACTGTTGGAAGACTCCCGTCAGGAGGATTTGCTCAGAGCGGCGGACGACCGGGAATTCCGGGAAAAGCTTTACCGGGAATATGGGTTGAAGGAATAAAGGAGTAACTGGCTAATACTGCAGTAAAATTTTCTGCCATGGTAATTTACGTATCAGGTATCAGCCTTGAAAGAAAAATTCCGGAATTTTCGCCAGGGAGCTGATGGAGGGCGCATAATGAATATGAACTTTATAAGGGAAGTGCAAGTACGCCAGGAGTGCCTTTCCGAGGATTTCTATATCCGGCAGATACCGGCGCTGGCTGAATTACCGGAACTGGTCCTGGAAAATCCGATGACATTTCTGGTGGGGGAGAACGGGAGCGGTAAATCCACATTGCTGGAGGGGATTGCGGTGGCCTGGGGGTTCAACCCGGAGGGCGGGACGAGAAACTTCAACTTTTCTACCCGTGACACCCATTCGGAGCTGGGACAGGCCATCCGGCTGGTCAAAGGCATAAGAAAACCCTCAGATGAATTTTTTCTGAGGGCGGAGAGTTTCTATAATGTGGCCAGCCAGATTGATGATTATGAGGAGGAGAGAAGCGGCTATCTCCAATATTATGGAGGAAAGTCTCTGCATTGCCAGTCGCATGGGGAAAGTTTTCTGGCCCTGGCGCAGAACCGATTCCGTTCGAGGGGGCTCTATCTTCTGGATGAGCCGGAGGCGGCGCTGTCTCCTCAAAGACAGCTCACACTCCTGCTTGCAATCTACAATTATTTGAAAAGCGGCGCTCAGTTTATCATAGCGACCCATTCCCCCATTCTGCTGGGAATTCCGGAGGCTGAGATCCTTTCGCTGGATGACGGTTATATCCATCCCATTTCTTACGAGGAAGCGGACTGTTTCCAGGTAATGGAGATGTTTATCAACAACAGGGAGGTCATGCTGAAACGCCTGCTTTCCGATGACAATGGATAACAACTGATAAGTTAACCAGCTCCTGACGATGAAAAGTGCTGCACGGATTGTATCAGTAACTCGTTACTGTTTTCAGAAGAGCAGTAAGGAGCAGCTTTTCAGGCATCCTTGTAGAGAATAAGAAATAATGAGGATTCATCTGTCTCGTCGATTTCATAACGGCAGCCCGCAGATTCACCCAGAGCGGTTAAATCATCCCGGAAAAGTGTGACTGCACAGAACCCGTCTTTACAGTAAATCATTCCGTCTTTCGTTTTCTCCTCATCCAATTCTCCGAGGAGCCCTTTTCGGGCCTGTTCCCGGAACCATTCAAGGCGGGTATCCCAGATTTTCTCACTGTAGGTGCTGAAATAAGCGGTGCCGCCCGGTTTCAAAGAGGACAGGCATCTGTTTATGAGTTCTGCCGGATTTCCCTTAACGGCGGACAGGCCATTCTGCAGACAGACCACAATATCAAATTCTTCATGGAAGTCCAGCTTATAGGCATCCATCGGTAAAAGGCGGCAGTTAGTGCAGTCCTGTAAGTAGAAATTTCCGAACAGTACCGAATCCTCAGAAATCTCGATGCCTGTGACAAAGGCTGCGGCGGGAGCGAGTTCCCGCATAATGCGTCCGTATCCGGCGCCGATTTCAAGAATGTGTTCGGTTCCGGTCAGCCTTTTTTTGACATAGTCTGTTTCGGCCCTCAAATACTGTTCGATTCTCGGGATGCCGGTTTGATAAACCTGATACAATCCGTTTGCATTAAGGTTTTCCTGGTAATAATTTCCCATTTTCATTCTCCTTTCTCTTTGTTCAAACAAGAATTCTTTACATTAGTACATATTTTTTATATTCGTACAAAATCCTTTCATTGATTCCAATTTTTCATATTAATACAAAATCTTTTCCCTTATACAGAATTTTTTCATGAAACAGCACTGACTATGCCTGCTGCAAGGTCAGGGTGATAACAAAACGGCTCCCGCCTTCCGGATTATCATAGACGGCAATGGTGCCTCCGTGCATTTCCACCAGCTCTTTTGCGATACTTAAGCCAAGTCCGAAATGTTTCTTGTCATTCCGGGAAGAGTCACCGCGGTAGAAACGATCAAAAATCCGGGATTTCATCTCATCGGGGATACCTTTCCCGCTGTCGGATATCTCAATGACCGTCCGGAAAAGGTCTGAACTGATATGTCTTCCGCCCTCTTTTCTATACATTTTAAGGGAGATGGATTTTCCATTCTGAGTATAAGAGACGGCGTTGTCAAGGAGGATGGCAATAACCTGCTGGAGCCTCTGCTTATCGGCCAGAAGAGGGGGCAGTGGTTCCTCGGGAAGCGCCAGGGTGAGGCTTATATTTTTCTCCCTGCATATGGGCAGGAACGCCTCATATGCCTCTATCAGAAGCGTATCAGGCTCGGTCTCCATCCTGTGCAGGGCCCAGGTACCGGCATCGGATGAAGCCAGGAGCAGCATGTCGCCGACCAGTCTTGCCATCCTCTGGCATTCACGGTCTGCATTGCCGATGAGCTGTTTCCATGTGATGTGCATGTGATCCGGCGGAATTTCCGTGTCCGTTTCCCGGTCGGGAAGTTTTTCCGACAGTTCGCCCTGAAGCGCAGAGAGGCTGGAGCGGATCACGGCCAGTGGGGAACGCAGCTCATGGGATGCGGCGGCCACAAACTCGGTCTGTCTTTTCACACTCTCCCTGGCCGGCAAAAGAGCCCGGCCCGTCAGGAACCAGCTGATAATCAGGATTCCGAACAGTCCCACAGCCCCGGAGAGGGCAAAAAGAGGCAGGCTCTGAAGCACAAGGGCCAGTCGCGGGGTAATATAGGAAAGGAGCATAAGGCATTTTGCCCCATGATCGGTTGTCAGCACCATGACCCTGCCGTAGTAGGAATCACCCCGGTTCCCCTTGATACGCAGAAGGGAGGTCTGGTTCATGGATGAAGAAACGGGAGGGTGGCTGGGACTTACTCCCTCCGCACCGGCCGTGTCAAAAGCGGAGCGGATCAGGGAAGTTCTGTCGGTTGGAGGCGTCCAGGCGCCTGAAAAGAACAGAGGTAACCCATTTTCTTCTATATAAATGACGGATCGGTTCATTACCTCGGTCTGTGCCAGATAGGAGTCGCTGATATAGGCGTCCGATTGGATCCGGGAACTGGCGGAAAACCACAGGTTGTTAAAATCGGTGATCTCCTGCTGTTCCCGGACCGTGATATTGCGGTAGAAGATCAGGGCCAGAAGCAGGAGGAGAATGATGCCGGTAAGGGCGGTATAGAGTATGGTAAGCTGTTTTTGTGCCTTGCGGAACATAATCCCATCCTTTCTAAGCTTTTTCCAGGCGGTATCCGACGCCGTGAACCGTTACGATCCGGACGGGAACCTTTAAAGTCGATAGCCTGCGCCGGATGAAATAAATATAATTGTCCAGATTTCCCTCCTCCACTTCACTGGAAGAACCCCAGACATAGGTCAGGATCATTTCACGGTTCAGTGTCCTGCCGGGATTCCTGAAAAAATACTCCACCAGGGAAGCTTCTTTTTTAGATAAGGTAACGGAAGAATTCTGATACCGGAGTTCACGCTGTTCTTTCAGGAACATGAGTCCTTCAAAGATGAGGGCGCGATCGTCTTCAATTCGTCCCGGCCTTCTGGTGACGGCACGGATTCTGGCAAGCAGTTCTTCCACGGCGTAAGGCTTTGCAATATAATCGTCGGCCCCCGCATCCAGTCCGTTTACGCGGTCGTTCAGTCCGTCCAGGGCAGTGGAAAAGATGGCGGGAGTCTGGATGCCCCGCCTTCTGAGCGCCTGCAGAAGCGTCAGCCCGTCCATCTCCGGCAGCATGCGGTCAATGATCAGGCAGTCGTAAGCGCTGGAACACGCAAAGAGAAGGCCGTCTGTTCCACTGTGGCAGATTTCCGTATCGTATCCGGCTTTGTCTAAGGAAAGCCTCAGAGTATCACATAAAACTTCATCGTCTTCTATCAGTAAAATCTTCATAATTTTATTTCGCCTCATATTTCCGTCTCGGTATGTTACTTTGATATAAAATATCCCTGCTTTTAGTCTAGCACATAATTCTCTAAAAAATCTCAAAAAAAATAGGGTGTTTTTCCAGTATTTTTAGAGATGTGTTCTGTAAAATAAGAGATAACAGTTCAGAGGGAGGTATTCCGCGAGGTGTTTTCATACGATTTCATATGAAAAAGAGAAAAACAGGAACCCGGAACGCCGCTCATTCTGAGATGAAACAGATTTAATACAGGGAGGAGAACCATATGAAGAATAGAGGAACAGGCTGGATAAAAAGAAAAGGGAGGACCGCGGCAGCGGCAGCCGGAATACTGGCTGTCGGAGCGATGTCGGTACTGTCTGCCTGCGGCAGCGGAAAAACCTCTACGGGTGAGATAAGCCAGACTCAGAACGAGAGCACGGCGCCGGGAGGGCAGTCGGCCAAGGGCCGTTATATGGAGGAAGAAATCGCACTGCCGGAGGAAATAGCCGGTAACGGCTTCGTAGACGTTGTACAAAAAGAAGATAAAAGCCTTGTTTTTTGTATTCCGGATGAGAACAGCAGGGCCAGACTTTACAGCCTGGATTCTAAATCCGGGTGGACGGAGGGCGAAGCGGTTGCAGAGCCTGAGGGGATAAGGCCCTCGAAGATGATGCAGGATGAAAACGGAATATACTATTATGGAGGCTTTGATGATAACTACATATTCCATCTATGGACGACGCAGGAGGATGGAACAACACGGGAATTGCTGTCGGATGTCTTTAAGGTACAAGAGGGAAAAGATTACGGAATTATCCCTGACTTTATAGCGGCGCTTCCCGGAGAGAGTTTTCTGGTATCCCAGACATCACAGGCTGACATATATCAGTCCGACGGAAGAATGCGTGCGTCCCTGGCCCAGGACTTTATCGGAATGGATGTAAGAATTCCGGTTTCAGTCTCAGGGGAAGAGTGTTTGACATTAAACAACCAGAAGCTTGTCAGATATAATCTCGAAACGGGAACTCAGACGGGAAGCTATGACCTGCCCGACAAGGGGCGCGACGTGTGGCAGATGCCTGTCTTTACCGATGATGAGGGTTACGTTTACGTTGCCAGCCAGACCGGTCTTTACCGCACCGGAAGGGACGGCACGGTTTGGGAACAGCTTATCGACGGCAGCCTGAATTCCATGGGACGCCAGGATATGTTTATGAGGAGCTTCTTTAAAGGTCCGGATAATGACTATTACGGAGTCTTTTCAACGGGAGATTCAAGGCTGAAAGTGCTTCACTACTACTATGATGAGACGGTGGACACGGTTCCGCCGGAAACCCTGACCGTATATGCGCTGAGAGATAATGCCACGGTACGTCAGGCGGCATCCATCCTTCAGAAGAATAATCCCCAGGTTAAGGTGGATTTCAGAATTGCCGTGGAGAATGAGGAAGAGGAAGTGACGGAGGACGTGATCCGCGCCCTGAATACGGAGCTTTTAAACGGAAAAGGCGCCGATGTGCTGATATTAGACGGACTGCCGATGCAGACCTATAAAAACAAAGGAATTCTTGCGGATATCACCAGCCTGTTTGAGGCGGATAAGGACGATTTGCTGGCCAATGTGAGGAGCAATTTTACGGCCGAGGACGGAAAAATCTATTACATGCCTGCCCGTATTGATGTACCGGTTATTTTTGGGGAACCGGAAGCGGTAGCCGCATTCCAGGATATCGACAAGATGGCGGCATATGACAAGACTCAGTCCCTTTTCGCACCCGATATCTACGAAAATATAATCAACATGACGTCATACACCTGCTATAAGGAACTGTTTAATGAAAACGGCACCGTGGACGGCGATGTGCTGGCCCGTTATCTCGCGGCAGTGAAGAACGCCGGGGAAAAAGGCAATGTCCAGGTAAGTTATGCCCAGGCCGATATGGAACGCTTCATGGTGAACAATACGGTAATTCCAAGAGGATTTGGAAGACAGAGCAGTTACAATGTTGTGGCAAAACGGTGTGCGGCAGGCGCGGAGATCTTCAATTCGATAGACAGCGCGATGCTTCCTCTGTCGGCGGCGGTGATTGTTAACAGCGAAATTGAATCACTCGGAGGAATATACATGCCGAACGTAGTGGCGGGTATCAATGCCTCCAGCCCGAACAGGGAAAACGCCGAGGCATTTATCAAAACTCTGTTTGACACCGAAGTGCAGGATGAATCTCTGAGAGACGGTTTCTCGGTGAGAAGCAGCAGCCTTGATAAATGGGCGAAGACGGAGAGCGAGAGCAGCGTTTCCATGAGCAGCGGAGAGGGAATCTACTTAAGCGGTTCCTGGCCGGTACAGGCGGATCGCGACAAAATTATGGCAATCGTACGCACGGCAAGCATTCCGGCCCTGATCGATCAACAGATTGTGGATATGATCGTAGACGGCTCCAAAGATTATCTGAATGGAAAAGAAACAGTGGAGGATGCGGTTCAGGCCATTGAGAATAAGATGAAGCTCTATGTCAATGAGAGGGAATAAAAAAGCAGTAAGCAGAAACGGGGCCTGGTTTTTCCTGGCCCCCAGCCTGCTGGGAGTGACAGCCTTTGTTCTGCTTCCCTTTGCCGATGCTTTCAGGAGATCCTTTTTTGACAGCAGAGGCAAGACATTCG
Source organism: uncultured Clostridium sp. (assembly GCF_900547735.1). Taxonomy (GTDB): domain Bacteria; phylum Bacillota; class Clostridia; order Lachnospirales; family Lachnospiraceae; genus Otoolea. The sequence continues at coordinate 7,058 of NZ_URHZ01000087.1, forward strand.
CGGGCCTGAGCGTATATCAGGGGGTTCTGCAAAACCAGGCATTCCGCCTGGCGGCTGTCAATACGGTGCGGTTCATGGCAGTCGCGCTGCCGCTTCTGATGGTGATTTCTTTTTTTCTGTCTCTGCTGGTTTATCAGTACAGCCGGAAAAAGAGTTTTTTTAAGACGGTTCTTGTGATGCCGGTGGCTGTGCCTTCGGCGGCGGTGATTCTTCTCTGGAGGATGGTCTTCTGCGAACAGGGAATTATTAACGGACTGTTTAAGCTCAATACCGACTGGATATACGGACCATCGTCCTTTACCGTTCTTGTATTTGCCTATCTGTGGAAAAATACCGGGTATCAGATGCTTCTCTGGCTGGCGGCCCTGGGAGGAATATCGGATGAGCTCTATGAGGCGGCGGAGGTGGACGGAGCCGGATGGCTGCAGAAACTTGTATATGTTACAATCCCACAGGTGAAAAAAGCCTCCGGCATGATTCTGTTTCTGGCCGTGATCAATTCTTTTAAAGTATTCAGGGAGGCCTATATTGTGGCGGGTTCCTATCCAAATGACAGGATTTATCTGCTGCAGCACCTGTTTAACCACTGGTTCCTCAATCTGGATATACAGAAGATGTGTGCGGCGGCGGTGCTGCTGACGATTATCATAGGTGCATTTCTGACACCTTTCGTCGTCAGGGCCGGCCGGGATGAATAAAAAAATTTTTGAGAAGAGGGGGGAGGAAGGAATGAAAAAGACATCGGTTTTCAGCCGTGTGCGTTTTCAGCGGAACCGTCCGGCAAAAGCCGTTACGGGAGCCTTTTTGTTATTTGTCTGCCTTCTTTTCGTCCTGTTTCCTCTTATATTAATGACGGCGGCATCCTTTATGCCGGAGGATGAGCTGGTGCGGAGGTACCTGGCGGTTCTGGATTTAGGGAAAGAGCCGGTGCTTCCGGCCCTGATTCCCGACTTTCCGTCTCTGAAGCCATATGCCGATCTGCTTCTTCGCTCACCCGGCTTTTTTGTGATGTTCTGGAATTCCTGCCTGCAGGTTTTCAGTGTTCTGGCCGGACAGCTTCTTATTGGAATGCCGGCGGCGTGGGCCTTTGCCCGGTATGAGTTCCGCTTTAAAAAGCTTTTCTTCCTTCTTTATCTGATTCTTCTCGTCATGCCGTTTCAGGTCATGATGGTGCCGTCCTATCTCGTTCTGGACCGGTTCGGAATACTGGATACCCATCTGGCGGTCATACTTCCGGGAATATTTTCCACCTTCCCCGTGTATATCATGGAAAAGTTTTTCGAATCCATTCCAAAATCGTTTTTGGAGGCCGCCCGCATTGACGGAGGAGGAGAGTGGACCATTTTTTTCAGGATCGGCATTCCCATGGGATTTCCCGGAATCATGACGGCTGTGCTCCTGGACTTCTTTGAATATTGGAATGCGCTTGAACAGCCGCTTACATTCTTAAAGAACAGACAGTTGTGGCCGCTGTCCCTTTATCTTCCAAATGTAACGGCGGATAAGGCATCCCTGGCCTTTGCGGCCGGGCTGATTACAATGGTGCCGCCGGTGCTTTTATATCTGAACGGGCAGACCTTCCTGGAGGAGGGAATTGCCTCGTCGGGCATCAAGGAGTAGACAAAACACAGTTATCTATAAAAATACAGGAACTGCGCTGAGGCAAATCAGGGAAAGGAGGCAGTATGGAAGAAAATGAAAAACTGAAACGAAAAATATACCGCCGTCTTCTGATTGGCTTTTTTGCCTGCATGTTCATTTTCACTATTATTTCCAGAGTGATCGATGTTTATGAGACGCCCAAAGTCAGGACAGCCTATGCAAGCCAGGGAACCGTTATGAAGACGGTGGAGGGAAATGGAAGCGTGGAGGCCGGGGATACAAAGGAAGTTTCCCTGATCAAGGGGCTGAAAGCGGGAAAGATAGAGGCAATAGCCGGGACGGCGGTGAAGGAGGGGGATGCATTGTTCTCCTATTCAATGGATTCACTGGAGTTACGGATGAAGGAACTTTCAAAAGAGATTAAAAAGACGGAGTTGGAGATGGAAGGAGAGCGGCTCGGGGCGGAAAGCTTTACGGGAGTTACCAGGGTGGAGGCCGCAGCCCAGGAGCTTGCCATGGCTGAGAAGGCGCTGGAACGCCAAAATGGCAAGAAGGTACAGGCGGAAGCCGAATATAACGCAAATCTCGAAAGGATCAGGGAGTATTACGAGATACGTCTGGAACTCTCGGACGACGAACTGCGGGATCAAAGCCGCAGCGATTACGATCAGAGTCAGACGGATTATGAGTCGGCAAAGCTGGAGCGCGACGCGCAGCTTCGCGAGATTAAAAGAAAGATAAAGGATACGGAAAAAAAGATCGAGAAGCTGGAGAAAAAGGAAGAACCGGACGAAGATGAATTAGAGGATTTGAGGGAAGATCTGGAACGCTACGAGGAGGATTTGGATACGGCGGAGGAAAGCTGGGATCTGAAAGTCGACCGGGCCAGGGAGGAAATGAGTGATAAAGGAGATATTTATGATCGGGCGGGACGTCAGGCGGACAGCGCAAAGCTGGCTTTAAAGGAAAACTATGAGTCGGCGGTAAACCAGGAGGCAAAGGCGCTGGAAGCGGCGGAGGATGCCAGGATCCAGGCGGAATGGGCGGCTGAAACGGCGCGCCAGGCGCTGCAGAACGCGGCGAGGGAAGACCAGGCTTCGGCGCTTACAAAGGAGCAGACAAAACGGTTGTCGGAGCTTCGGAACGAGGCAAAGCTGTTGGAACTGGAAGAACTGAAAGAAGAAAAAGAAAAAATCGGCAGACTGATGGAACGTCAGGGAATGGTCTATGCTCCCTGCGACGGGACGGTCAGCGCCGTGGAGATAGAAGCGGGAAAAGAGGTGGCGGGAACGGAGCGTCTGACCCTCTCCACAGGGGAACTGAGACTGCACGGAACCTTTGACCGCGAGGACGATAACAGCCTGAAGGCGGGAGATGAACTGCTGGTGAGGATGGAAGGAAGCGAAGACCGCGTGAAGGCGGTAGTCGGGCAGGTGGATCTTGTCAGCAGCCAGGACACGGGTGAGTTTACGGCCAGTCTTCCTGCGGGTAAAGCGGTTCTGGGAGAAAAGGCATACTTTGAATGCCAGAAGGGCGGAGATGTCTACCGGCAGCTTATCCCGGTAAAAGCCCTGAGAAAGGATGTCACCGGCTATTACTGTCTCGTGATGCGTAAGCAGAAGACAATCCTCGGTGAGGAGTATAAAGCGGCCAGAGTAGAACTGGATCTTCTTATCAGCGGTGATACGATGGCGGCCGTAGAGGGAGCGCTCAGCCCGGAGGAACCGGTGATAACCGAAAGTGACCGTGTAATCGGAGCGGGCGACCGGGTGCGCCTGATGGCGGAACTCGCAGATGTGGATGGTTAAAAGAAAATGAGCTAAAAGAAAATCAGGCTGAAAGAGAACCGGAATAAGAGAGTAAGCGGTAAGAAAAGCGAAAGAAAGGAGGGGAAGCGGTGAAAATAAAATATGGAAAAAGAGTATTGCTGCTGGTGCTTCTTCTCCTATCCGGGACAGGGACATTTGCAGCGGCGGCGGGAATCAGGGGAAGCAGCGCCCTGATCCGGGAGGAACGGGATTTGCAGCTTCGCAATGTCACGATGGAAGAGATAGAGGATATCAAGGAACGGGAAAAGGGCGGGATGACAGGACTTGTCAATATAGCAGGCTGGCGCCATGGGGAGGCCGGAAATATAAAGGAACCCGTTTCCGGCAAAAAAGAAGGAGTGGGGACAATCTATGTAAACGGACCCGTATCCCTGGCATTTCCCGGAAAAGTCCTGAGCGGTTCATTTGAAGCGGTGATGGACAAAAAAGACTGCATCCTCACAAGGGAGGTGTCATGGTCCCTGTTTGGTTCCGTAAACACGGCGGGCTGCCGTGTTGCCTTCGGTGATAAAATGTATACCGTTGCCGCGGTGATAGACAGAGAGGAAAAGGCTGTTTTTTTTACGGCGGATGAGGGTCCGGTAGAAAAAGCCGCATTTTCTTTTCAGGGAAGAGGGCGTCTGAAGGCCAGGATGGAGGCTCTTGGCTTTGAATAGCACCCCGGTTTTATTCAAAATGTTCGAAAAAAGTTTTGAAACTGGAAGATCTTTGTGCACACTTTTCGGATAGAGTGTGATATTATAATACTCGTAACCCCCCCCAATACATTATATAGTTTTTGCTACACCCCATAAGAACGAAATACCTTCTCCTTAAAGTGACCAGCTCCCCGGCTGGTCACTTTTTTTATTCATAGGAAATTACGTCCTATGAATAAAAAACGCTCCGCGAGGATGCACATGCCGCGCAGAGGCAAATGGTTGCAGAAGCAACCGCGCGGCAGCGCAAGAGTTCCGCAAGCGGAACTTTTTGTTCTGAGTGGCAATAAAAAGTTCGCGAAGCGTGCTTTTCGTTGTTCGAAAGGAAAGTTCTCTAAACAGTGGATTCAGGCTCATTTGAGGTGATAAAACACCTAATTTCAGATAAAAATATTAAAATTTCATAAAATGGAATAAAATTCCAGATCCCTTTTCCCGATTTTTATATATAGTGTAATTATAAAAAACGGAGGACAGAGAATGGACAAGATAATCAGACTGGCAAATATTAAAAAATATGAAAGCAAACTGTATGAAGAAGAAAAATCGAAGCTGACAATTGAAAAGTATATCCGTGACATCATGCATTTTTACAAATTTCTTCCCCAGGGGAAACGGGTCAACAAAGAACAGGTTATAGGTTACAAGCAATATTTGAAGGAATCTTACAGGGTGAGCAGCGCAAATTCCATGCTGGTAGCCCTGAACCGTTTCTTTGAATACCTGGGATGGAGCGACTGTAAAGTCCAGCAGTTTAAGATACAGAAAACGTTTTTTTGCAGAAACGATTCCTTTATAAGCAAAAAGGAGTATGAGAGGCTGATTGAGAGCGCGGAGCGAAAAGGCGATTTCCAGTTAAATCTGATTATGCAGACGATCTGCAGCACCGGAATCCGGGTCAGTGAGCTCTCGGCGATCGATGTCAAGGCTGTGGCGGCCGGCTACGCCTATGTCGACAATAAGGGAAAATCCAGGGTTATTTTTCTGCCGAAAGCTTTGGTGCGGCTTTTGAAAACATATCTTATCAGAAGCGGCATTACATCGGGGCCGGTGTTTGTATCCAGGAACGGAAGCGCCGTTGACCGCAGCGTTATCTGGCGCAGGATGAAGAGACTCTGCCGGGATGCGGGAATTGATGCCAAAAAGGTATTTCCGCATAATCTGCGCCATCTGTTTGCCTTTACGTTTTACCGGTTAAAAAAGGATCTCCTCCGCCTTGCCGAGGTGCTGGGACATGCCAGTATCGAGACGACCAGAATTTATACGGCAACAACCGGTGAGGAGCACAAAAAAATTATTTCCCAGCTTGGTCTTGTCCAGGAATGGGGAGGTGCCTGCGGCGCCACATAATTCAGATTATGTGACTAGTTAGAAAATGTATAATATTAAACTTGTTTGTTTCTAAACATGACATAACTTGGGAGTTATAAGAAGATTATGAATTTGCACAGAAAGCAGCATGCCAAATTATTTTGTCATGCTTTTTTTCATTTGACGCGCTCGATATGGTATGGGCGCTGGAGAATATTTGATTTTTAATGTAAAAAACAGGGATCAGTGGCCGGCCGGCGTTGAAAAAAGTCCGTTTATGTTTTACAATAAACATGTATTCCTTATAATTACCAATACATTTTCTAACTAGTCACATAATCTGAATTATGTGACCGGAATACATAATACCGTTTAGAAGTAAAGCCTCCTGGAAAATATGATAAAGAGGCATTGAAGAAGAGAGAAGGAAGGAGGGACGGAACCGTTGAATACAGAAAAAAAGAGTATCTCATCAATGGCGGCATGTTCTGTCGTATATGTGGAAAAATGTGAGGACGGAATCCTGTCGGGGAGAATCGTCAATTACTGTTTAAAGGAACCCGTCTTATTTCACGGAATGGGGGACTTTGCAATAAAGATGGACCGGATCTATGATTTTCTGGGTCTTGAGAGGCCTGATTCTTTACCCGTTTCATTTCTGGAGCAGAAAGAGAGCGGGGATGACGGCTTCGTGCTGCGTGACAAGCCTGACGATGACGGTCAGGACACGTGGATGGGGCGGGAGAGCTATATAGCCCTTTTTGTAGTCCATACACGATACCGTTATCATTCAAGCTGGCAGGGCAGCATTGCCTGGCCGGAGAAGAGTATCGAGAAACCTTATAACAGCACGCTTGACTGCATCCGGCTTATAGCGGAGGCGGTTGAATATGAGACAGAACAGCAGCGGAAAGAAAGAGAGCCCGTATAGACATCTTTTTCAGAGTGCCGGCCTGGCCGGCACTCTGTGGAATCCATGGGGGACGGTCTGCCTCTGAAATCTACCGGCAATTACACTCGATTGCCTGATTTGGGCAGGTCATGTAACAGCGGCCGCATTCGAGACAGCTATAATGGTTAATTTGATATTTCCCATTGCCGTCGGGTGTAATTACATTTTTCATGCAGGCCTCTGCGCAGGCGCCGCAGCCGATACAGCTGCCGCCTATTTCATAGGCCCAGGGACGCACGGCCTGCTCTCCGAAAGAAAAACGTACCCGTGTAACCTCGTCATCCTCGGGCAGATGGAAGATTTCCCCTTCCCCTCTGTCGAGAATAAAAATGCGGAACATATCCAGGTCTTTGGCATACAGCGCCTTTGTCCCGGGATTTAACTGCCAGTATCTTTCATAGATTTCAGGAGCTTTTGACGGCTCCAAAAGCCTGACGTGGGCATTGATGCGCACGGAGAGGGCCAAATCTTTTACAGTCATTTCCGTTACACATCCCGAGAGACAGGGAGAGCGCATCAACTCGTGAAAGACGGGTTTTCCCTTAGCGACTCCAATGTACATGTTTTCTTCATCATCCAGAAAATGCAGCTCCAGGCCCCTTGTGGTCGGAGTGATGCCGTCTGTGGCAATGGTACCGAATATCATATATCCGCCGCGTCTGATAAAGCCGCAGGCGGCTTTTTTCTTTTCTTCGTTTGAGCTCGATTCGCTCAGCCCGAATACGGGAAGCGGATCAAAGGGGACGCCGGCCGATTCGGGCGCAGTATCCGCCCCTTCTTCGGCAGGGGCATCCGCTACCGGCACATACTGTCCGTTTATAAAATCCACAACCTTGCCGTTTTCAAGGCGTGTGTATTTATCCGTCATGAGGACGGTGAGGAAACAGTGCGGCATATCAATCCGGTTATAGACGATCGGACCGTGTTTCAGGCCGGCCGGACAGTAGATGCAGGTGTTGTCCGTCACCGTATAAGGCTCCCCATCCATATAAATAACGGCTTCTCCCCACTTCACATTGGTGTCGTCGCCTTTTTTCGTATAGGCAGGCATGAAGAAAATCAGTTCATCCACATCGTGTACGTGTTCCCCGACAAATGGATTCTTTTCGGGTATTTCGTAAAACCATGAAAGTCCCATATGAGCCTTACATGCTTCAAACAGTTCATTGGAAGAATAAGTCTGCCCGCGGGTACGGCCGGTGTTCAGATCACCCTCTTCATCGTACAGATCATCCAGGAGGGGAGGTCTGTAAGAGGGGGAGATGAAAAGATGTTCCCATTTCCTTTTTTTCATAGCGGTAATCTCCTTTAAGTTTTTACTAAAAAGCTGTTTCTACTGTATTCGATGCAATATCCTCAATACTGTCCTTAGAATACTATACATGTAAAGTGAAATCAATATAAGAAATGAAAATAATAAAAAATCGGCATTTTTAACGAATAATAACCGTTATTTTCGGTGATAAAGCCGATGGAAATATTATTGACTTCGCTATACATGTATAGTATAGTGAGATTAGGGAATGAAACGCGTAAACATTTCAAAACTTTACACAAAACCTGAAACAGCGTTTTTCTGCGCGGCGGTGATGCCCAAAAAGAGCGCAGGACACGAAGGATTTACTGTTTTAAAAGAAACGGAAAATGGCGAAAGAGGATTAGGAGGAGGTAGCAGTATGTCAGGTAAAGCGTCACACAGTGAGAAAATTTTAAGCAGGGCGGATTTGGTTATGCTGGCCGTGGGCAATGTAATCGGCGGGGGGATTATGGCAGTCACGGGAATTGCGATTGGCATGACGGGGCGGTCGGCGGTATGGGCCTTTCTGTTTGCCTGCGTGCTCGTTTTATTTGAAGCGATCCCGCAGTTTTTTGCAGGCGGAACGATCCGTATGAACGGCGGTTTTTACACGCAGGCGGCAATGTTCGGCGGTAAATATTTTGCAGGCCTTTATGCCGTAATATTTATCAGCTTCTTTTTCGGTGCATCGATGTATGCCTTGTCCTTTGCAGATTATGTGCTGGACTTTTTCCCGAATGTCAACGGAAGGTTAATTGCTTTTGCCTGTCTGTCCGTTTTTTATCTGATCAACCTGTTCGGCGTAAAAATCGCCGCCAAGGTCCAGTATGTGCTTGTAGTGGTTCTGATTATAGCGCTGAGTACTTTTATCGGATTCGGCGTGTCTGAAATCAAACCGGGATTCTTCGGCGGAGATGATTTCTTTTTCGGCGGGTTTAACGGATTCATGTCAGCGACGGCTCTTCTGAGCATGGCTCCCAGCGGCGCGGTATTTATCATTAACTTTGGAAAACAGTGTAAGAAACCGACAAAGGATATCCCGTTTGCGATTATTGTCGGAACGCTCGTCGTGAGCCTTCTTTACACAGGCATGGCATTTGTAGCCGCGGGTGTCCTTCCGGTAGAGGAAGTGGCAGGCAAGTCCCTGGGCCTTGTGGCGGCGGAGATTTTCCCGAGACCTGTATACATCTTCTTCATGGTCGGCGGCGCCATGGTTGCGCTGATAACCTCACTGAACGCGTTGTTTGGATGGATTACGCCTCCTCTGGCCCAGGCGTGTGAGGACGGCTGGTTCCCACGATTTCTGGCGGCCGAGAACAAGCGGTTTGGGACGAACCACTGGATCATGACGATTATTTATCTGCTGACCGCATCCATTATTATCTTTGGCTGGGATATGTCGACCATTGCAAATGTCGGTAATTTCCTGGCAAGTGCGGCCACGGTTGTTATTTCACTCTGTCTGCTGACGCTTCCGAAGAAAATTCCGGATCTTTGGGAGAAATCGCCGTTCCACGTGTCACCGGGAGTTTACAAGGCGGGATGTATCGTCAGCGCCCTGGTGGATATCATGTTCTGTTACTTCCTGGCGATTGAGCTGACAAAGGCGGATATTATCGGTCTGTTCATCTATCTGGGCGTGGCTCTTATTTATCCGTACCTGATGCTGAAATACAGCAAATCGGGTGTGGAGATTGAGGTCAGCTACGAGGAAGCCTGAGTTTGCCAAATGCGGAGCGGGCGGTAACGATCCGAGACAAAGGCTGCTTTAGCAGTTGATAATCGATTACATAGTATGCCGGACGGAGAATGGATCCGCCCGGCTTTTTTTACCTCCATTTGATTTTTTCCCGGCCTTATCCTATAATAGGATCAGAGGCTCAGTCTGTCTGGGCAATGAGACCGGTTGAGAGGTATGATTTTATGAGGAACAGTGAAGAAGAAAATTCCAGAAAAGAGAAGGCGGAAGAATCAAAGAAGGAGATACTGAAGATTGCCTACGGACTTTTTCAAAAGTATGGCTATACAAAGACCAGCATGCGCCAGATTGCGGCGGATGCCGGGGTCAGCCACGGACTTATCACATATTATTTCAAAAATAAGCGGGAGGTGGCCGTAGAGCTGGTAAAGGGAAAGATGGGCCAGTTTGCCGAGGCGGTCCACCGCTATGTGGACTGGGAGAATGAACCTGCGCTCTATTCGGCGGTACTGGAGCGGCTGTCTTATACGGTTTTTTCCACCCCGATTTTTTTCGAATTCTATAAGGATGTCCTGAGGGAATATATCATGTTCGAGGTGCTGGCGGATTCCGGCATTGAGACGGATCTGCGCATCTGGAAGAAATACTGCCCCGAACTTTCCGAGGAAGATGCGATCCGCACCGCCACCTATGGAAACTATGTTTCCGCCTGTATGGAGAGCGCCATGGTCCTGTACGGAAAGGAAAAACTGTATTTAAAAGAGTCCATACCGGACAGCGTATTCCGTGTTTCCATCGGAATGTGGCATTTTCCGGACGAGCAGAAGATTATAGAGGAATGCTGCCGGAGAAGCCGCGAGATCGTGGAGCATATCCTGTGGGAGAACCCTGAGCTTTACAAATGACGACGGCGGCCGGTGCGCATGCTCCGGCCGTCAATGAAAAACCGGGAAAACATGCCCTGCAGAGGACGGGTTTTCCCGGTTTTTCATTGCTGTATGGAACCGCATTGCGCAGCTTAGATAGCTCAGCAGTTCTTTTGAAACGTATGTCCCATATAATAAGATAATTCGGCCGCGCTGTGCTTCACCTGTTCCTCCAGGTGGTTCAGATGGGTATCATCGGCGACCCTGGAATACGGGGCGATAATCCCGACCGATGCGGCAACCCTGCCCTCAATACCGAAAATCGGAGCTCCGATTCCCACTGCATCATGGACGTATTCACCGTGGGAGACCGCTATTCCGCGTTCACGTATTGTCCTGAGCTCGGAAGCCAGGGCATTGCGGCTGATCTGCGGGAAAGATTCCGGGCGGTCCAGGATGTTGTTCAGGTAATAGTCGATATATTTCTGGTCCTGGTAGGCCAGGAGGACCTTGCGGATGGCTCCGCAGTGAAGATCCATCTCATAACCGAATTCCTCCACCACCTTCAGATGGTTTGGACCGTCCATCTTATCCAGAACCAGGCCCTTGTCCCCTACCTGAATGATCAGATAGGAATCTTCCCTTGTATTATAGGAAAGATTTTTGAGGATAGGAAGCGCGGCTTCCTGGATGCGGACGTTGTTGGCGGCGGCGCGCCCGAGTGAAATCAGGGCCGGGCCAAGCTGATAAGTGTGTGCATGTTCATCGCGCATTACGTATTTCTTCTCACAGAAGGTCTGGAGAATACGGTGAATGGTGCTGGGCGGAAGATCGGTCGCCTCAGACAGTTCTGCGATGGAGTATTTATGAGTAGTCTCTTTTAAAAGCTCCAAAAGTTCCATGGAGCGAAGGAGGCTCTGTATCATAAGTGCAGTCCCTCCGTCTTATTCGGTCATCTCTTCAACGGTCACGGTGGTATCCGCCTGAGCGGTTTCCTTCTTATCTTCGGAAACTTCAGCTTCTTTCTCTGCTTTCACTTCCTCCGGAGCGGCGGCCTGTTCTTCGGCCTCAGACGTCTCGTCGGAGAGGGCGGAAACTTCTTCGTCTTCCGCGTCGTCCGGCTCTTCGCCGACGTCCTCTTTCACTTCCTCCGCTTTCCTGTCTGGTGTCAGGGAAACATAGTTGCGTGTTACGGGGCTGTCATTATCGTCTGTATCTTCAAATTCATCGAAATCATCTTCAAAATCATGGAACTCTTCGTCCAGTTCTTTATGGAAGGATTTGTACTGTAAGAAATAGGAAATTCCCGCTGCGGCCGCACCGGCGATTGCCGCAAAGGTTAAAAATTTTCCAATGTGTTTTTTTGCCATAATAAGACTCCTTTCTGTAATTAAGCTTATTGTAATACGGATTTACCAAAAAATAAAGGGATTCTAAGAATAAATTATAAAAGATGTAATAAAATAGGGTTGCACCCTTACAACAGGGCGGTGGCGGAAGATGCATGAAAAAGGCGGAATGTATCCTTTCTTAGGAGACCGCCTGATAAAAACAGGAAAGAATGTAAAAAATGTATAAAGTTAGCACTCAACTATTGACAGTGCTAACAAAGCGTGGTATAACTTGTTTTGTAAATGAAAAACACATTAAAGGCCTGAGTGCATAAGAGATGCACAATGCAAAGTACATTATGAAAAGCAAATAAAAACAAGACAAAACAGTAAGGAGGAGTCAGTAATGAAATTAGTGCCATTATTTGACAGAGTTGTTTTAAGACAGTTGGTTGCAGAAGAAACCACCAAATCCGGTATCGTTTTACCAGGCCAGGCAAAAGAAAAGCCACAGCAGGCTGAAGTAATCGCAGTAGGCCCGGGCGGAGTAGTAGACGGCAAGGAAGTAACAATGCAGGTTAAGGTAGGCGATAAAGTTATCTATTCCAAATATTCAGGAACAGACGTTGAACTGGACGAAGAAAAATATGTTGTCGTAAAACAGAACGATATCTTAGCTGTTATCGAGTAAATAGTTACAATAATAAGACAGAATAATTTGGAGGTTGATGAACCATGGCAAAAGAAATTAAATATGGCGTTGAAGCCAGAAAAGCTCTTGAATCAGGCGTAAATCAGTTAGCAGATACAGTCAGGGTAACACTTGGACCGAAAGGAAGAAACGTAGTTCTCGACAAATCCTTCGGCGCTCCGCTTATCACAAACGACGGTGTGACAATTGCAAAGGAAATCGAACTTGCAGATGCATTTGAGAACATGGGCGCTCAGCTGGTAAAAGAAGTTGCCACAAAGACAAATGATGTGGCCGGTGACGGAACAACCACAGCTACGGTCCTTGCACAGGCTATGATTAATGAAGGAATGAAGAACCTGGCAGCAGGCGCTAACCCAATCGTGTTAAGAAAAGGCATGAAGAAAGCCACAGAAGTTGCCGTTGAAGCGATCAAGGGAATGAGCACACCGGTAAAGGGCCAGGCAGACATCGCAAGAGTTGCGGCTATCTCTTCCGCTGACGAAGAAGTGGGCCAGATGGTAGCAGACGCTATGGAGAAAGTTTCCAAAGACGGCGTTATCACAATTGAAGAATCCAAGACCATGAAGACAGAACTTGACCTGGTTGAAGGAATGCAGTTCGACAGAGGTTACATCTCCGCATACATGGCAACAGACATGGAGAAGATGGAAGCAAACCTCGATGATCCATATATCTTAATCACAGACAAGAAGATTGCCAACATCCAGGAAATCCTTCCTCTTTTAGAGCAGGTTGTGCAGGCAGGCGCCAAGCTGTTAATCATCGCCGAGGATATCGAGGGCGAGGCTCTGACCACTCTGATTGTCAACAAATTAAGAGGAACCTTCACCGTAGTGGGTGTTAAAGCTCCAGGCTACGGCGACAGAAGAAAAGAGATGTTAAAAGATATCGCTATCCTTACAGGCGGTACGGTAATCTCAGAAGAATTAGGCCTTGACTTAAAAGACACAACCATGGATCAGTTAGGCCGTGCAAAATCTGTTAAGGTTCAGAAAGAAAACACAATTATCGTTGACGGTATCGGCGATAAGAGTGAAATTTCCGATAGAATTGCCCAGATTAAAGCTCAGATTGAAGAGACAACATCTGATTTCGACAGAGAGAAACTTCAGGAAAGACTTGCAAAACTGTCCGGCGGCGTTGCCGTTATCCGCGTAGGCGCAGCGACAGAGACAGAGATGAAGGAAGCAAAACTCCGTATGGAGGATGCTTTATCCGCAGCAAAGGCAGCCGTGGAAGAGGGAATCATTGCAGGCGGCGGTTCTGCATACATCCACGCAGCAACAGAAGTTGAGAAATTAGTTGCAGGCCTTGATGGAGACGAGAAGACAGGCGGACGCATTATCCTCAAAGCATTAGAGTCCCCACTGTTCCACATCGCAGCCAATGCAGGTCTGGAAGGCTCCGTTATCATCAACAAAGTAAAAGAAGCTCCTGTTGGAAGAGGATTTGACGCATACAAAGAAGAGTATGTAGATATGATGGAAGCCGGTATCCTGGATCCGACTAAAGTAACAATCAGCGCTCTTCAGAACGCAACAAGCGTAGCTTCCACTCTGCTTACAACAGAAACAGTTGTAGCGAATATCAAGGAAGACGCTCCTGCTATGCCGGCAGGCGGCGGAATGGGAATGATGTAATCCCAGGTTTCCGTATCCCTGTAAGGGTAAGGCAGTATCTGTAAAATAACGGAATCATTAATATAGAAAAGGAATGCGGAAAGCAGCCCGGACAGACCGGCGCTTTCAGCATTCCTTTTTTCGTTGTTCGACAGGAAGGTTCTCCGAACTCCCCCTGAACAATGAAAGAACCCTCCGATTATGGACGGATATTTTCCGAAATAAACTGTGCACAGTTCCGGAGCGGCTCCAACGCCGAGTCCATAACGGCTGTGATGACGGAACTGGATGCAATGATACTGACGGTTCCGAAGAGGCTCTCCCCGTCCTTGAAGATAGGAACGGCCACACAACTGACTCCCAGCCCAATCTCCTCAAATTCAGTGGCATATCCGTTGGCGCGGATCTTTACAAGTTCCGCTTCCAGGGCTTCCCGGGTGAGCAGGGTATTGGCCGTATAGGGAATAAATTCCATGTTGGAAATATAATACTCGCTGAGGGGCTTGTCTATATATGCCAGAAACAGCTTGCCCGATGCCGTGGAATTGAGATCAAAGGTAAGATTGACCCTGCTGTTCAGAATGTAGTGGGAATTGTCGGGACTTATGTTCTCGATCGTGAAGATATTATTGTTCGTAATCACCTGCAACAGGCCTGAAACCTGAAAACGGTTTGCAATGTCCTTGAGGAACGGGGCTGCCATTTTCTTCAGCCTCTTGATATTATTTCCTGTGGCGAGATCCGCCTTGTTGATGTAGACTAACCCCAGGGAATAAGTACTCTTTTCGGAATTGTAAGCCAGATAGCCGTTGGCGACCAGGGTATTTACAATGCCTCTGGTGGTGTTGATGTGGAGCTTCACCTTTTCGCTGATCTGTGGCAGGGATAACTCGGTGTTGTCGTTATTGAAACAGTTAATGATGTTAAACGCCCTTTGGATTGATTGAATCAGGCGTACCTCTTTTTCCATATGAAAGTATCCTCCAAACTGTGATAACTTAATATTACCTGAAAATGCCATAAAAAGCAATCTGGGGAGGGATTTAGTTGTGGAATGAGAACGCCGCCGGGACGGTCGGGGGGCGGGATGGTGAGAGGGAGGGGAT
>NZ_URHZ01000088.1 GCF_900547735.1 uncultured Clostridium sp.
CGGACACTAACCTCGAAAAAACCTCGGTAAGTGCCGATGAACTCCCAGGTTCCCTTCGGAATCTTTTTCTCCCGGATTCCCCACGGGAAGGTTATAACCGGGACTGAAGACGCGAAGGTTGTCGCCATCCCGAACCCCGGCCTGCGGCCGCTGATCTGTTCTATTCCTTTAAGTGGGAACGGTATTGTCGCTACCACTACGTTTCTTCGGATACCCGAATGACGTCTCATTTTCAGTTTGTACTTTTTAAAAATTTAAATTATATTTTTCTTAGACTACCTGTTATAATGGTTATCTTTTAATCTAATTCTACCTTTAATCTGGTTTCAGTTTCACTTCACTCTCAATTTAAATACAATTATTATAGCAATTTAATCTAAAATGCCGCTGGAATGTGAAAGGGACACAACTCTATTGTGGCCGCGACACTACCTTCCTCTAACTTGACGAAAGAGACAATCAGCCCTGCAGATGACGGACGGGGCGATACCCTTCGCTGAGTCTTCAGTCCCGTCGACAACCTGCCCGGGGAAGGAAGGAGAAAAGATTCCGAAGGGGACATTGGAGCCCACCGGTGCTTAGACGGCGTTCTTTGACGTCTTAGCATCCGTTGTGCGCTCCACAAGCGAAAGCGGGTCCCCGTAGGAATCTTTTCTCCTGGATTCCCCCTCGCCACACCCTTCAAACCGGGACTGAAAACTCATATACACCCTCCCACTCCCCCGTCCGCCCTCTTTCAGAGGCGTCCTCGCATCTCAACTTACCTCACCATCTCTTTCCCCAGAATCCCCGGCTCCGTCATGGTATATGGATTGAGCACCGTATTAAGCTGCTCCTCATCCAGAAGATTTTTTTCCAGGATCAGCTCTCTCACCGACTTATTTGTTTTCAGCGCCTCTTTTGCGATATCGGCGGCTTTCTCATATCCCACATAGGGGCAGATTGCCGTTATAATTCCAATGCTGTTGTTGACCATGTTTTTGCAGTGTTCCTCATTGGCCGTTATTCCGGTAATGCAGTTGTCTACAAATGTCTTTACCGCGCATGTGAGTGTCTCGATGGATTGGAACAGGTTGTAGAAGATAATCGGTTCAAAGGCATTGAGTTCCAACTGGCCCGCTTCGGCCGCCATGGTAATGGTCATGTCGTTTCCTATGATGTTGAATGCAACCTGGTTCATAACCTCAGGAATAACCGGATTGATTTTTCCCGGCATTATGGAGGAACCGTTCTGTTTTGCCGGAAGGTTTATCTCTCCAAAACCGGTTCTCGGGCCTGAGGACATCAGCCTTAAGTCGTTGGATATTTTGGACAGGTTCACAGCGCAGGTCTTTACGATTCCGGAAACGGATGCATAACTGTCCAGGTTTTGTGTGGCATCGATCAAATCATAGGACTGCACCAGATCCTGGCCCGACAGTGTTGAGGTGTTTTTTACTACCCTTTGGAAATACTGTACATCCGCATTCAGTCCTGTTCCGATTGCCGTTCCACCCAGGTTTAAGCACTTGATTTCTTCCTTTGCCGCCTCAAACCGCTTGATATCACGTTTGATTGCCGTGCTGTATGCATGGAATTCCTGGCCTAGGCGGATCGGAACCGCATCCTGAAGCTGCGTTCTTCCCATTTTTATTACATGATCAAATTCATATGCTTTTTTTGTCAGAGCCTGATCCAGGCGGATAAGCTGTTCATGGGCATTATCCAGCAGCTTGAGTGTCGCCATTTTTCCGCAGGAGGGGAATACATCGTTTGTTGACTGGCCAAAGTTTACATGGTCGTTGGGATTTACAATGGAATAGTCACCTTTTTTGCCTCCCAGTATTTCTATGGCGCGGTTTGCGATTACCTCATTCGCATTCATGTTAAGGGATGTACCGGCTCCTCCCTGGATTGGATCTACGATAAACTGATCGTGGAGTTTCCCGGCTATAATCTCGTCGCAGGCTTTTACGATGGCATCCGTACGCTTTTTATCAAGTTCACCCACTTCATAGTTGGTGATGGCCGCCGCTTTTTTAATCTGGGCAACACTGTTAATCAGTTCAGGCTGCATTTTTAAACCCGTTATGTAAAAATTCTCATAGGCGCGCAGTGTCTGTACTCCGTAATAAGCATCCGCCGGAACCTCTTTTATCCCTATCGAATCATGCTCAATCCTGTACTCCCTCTTCTCTTCCATTTCTGGTGCTCCTCCTCTTTTTTCACTCTGTTTATGTAAGTTGATGCCTCATCGGCTTGATTTCATTATAGTTTTACACTACAATAGAAGCTAATACTTATAGTAATATATTTATTATAGACATTTATCTATAGTATGGAGATAAAAAGTATGGAGGTTAAATATGTTTCAGGGAATGGATTATGTTTATGAAGTATATAAAGAAATGAATTTTTCGAAAGCTGCAAAAAATTTGTATATTTCCCAGCCGTCTTTAAGCGCAGCGGTTAAAAAAGTGGAGACGCGTCTTGGATTTCCCATTTTTGATCGAAGCACGACGCCGATTCAGCTCACGGAGTTTGGAAAGGAATATATTAAAGCCATTGAGGTTATCATGGACGTGGAAAATGGCTTTAATAATTTTGTCAATGATGTCAATGAGTTGAAAAGCGGATCAATCTCCATTGGAGGAACGAATCTCTTTGCCTCCTACATACTTCCCCCGCTTCTCTCCGGATTTACGGAAAAATATCCATTTGTGGATGTTAATCTGGTAGAGGCCAGCACAAGTGAATTGACTGAAAAGCTTTTTTCAGGCAGCCTGGATTTGATCATTGATAATAATTTTATGGATTCTTCTATTTATGAAAAGGTATTTTTCTGTGAGGAACATTTGATTTTGACGGTTCCTAAGGCCTTTTCCTCCAATGAAAAAGCAATATATTACAGGATGGATCTGAAGGATATCAAATCCGGCCGCCATCTGGAACCCGATTTTCCCGTTGTGCCGCTTGATTTTTTCAGGGATGAACCGTTTCTTTTTTTGAAATCCGGCAACGATACCAGAATCAGGGCGGATAAGATTTGTCATAACAGCCGGTTTACACCAAAGATAAAGCTGAAGCTGGATCAGCAGATTACGGCTTATAATCTTTCTTCTTATGGGATGGGGATTTCTTTTACCGGAGATATACTGCTCAGTCATATTTATGAGAATGATAATCTGGTCTATTATAAGCTGGATAACCGGGATGCTACGAGGGATGTGAATTTTTATTATAAGAGGAACCGGTATATGACGAGGACGGTAAGGGAGTTTTTGCAGTTGAATTAGGAGGACGCGGTCTTTGAGAAACGGAGTGGGGTGGGTAGGTTTTGAGTCATCAGTCCCGGGGGAGGGGTCGTGAGGGGGGAATCCGGGCAGAAAAAATTTCCTCCGGGAACCGCTCCCGCTGGTGGAGTGCATAACGGTCACTAACCTCGTATAATACCTCGGTAAGTGCCGATGGACTCCAATGTTCCCTGCGGAAAAGTTTTCTCCCTCCTTCCCCGGGAAGTCTTTAATCGGGACTGATGACGCGTAGGTTGTCGCCATTCCGTTGCCCTGCAAGAATCCGCTGATTGTCCTGATAATTCAATGAGGGTGGTATTGTGGCAGCCACTACTTTTTTATTATCCTTTTTGCTGACTTTTCGATGAAATTTCCAATACTGAATTGGTTGTTTTTAGCCATGTATGGTTAAAATTTGCCTGCATATAATAACAAGTCGGTCGTTACACCACTCTATTTTTTATTGCCCAAAACCAAGATAACGCCTCATTAGTTGGCGTAACTTTTCAAAGCGTGGCCCTGAAACCCGCATGAAAAGGGAATTTCCTCATATGTCGGTTTTTCATAGCACTACTTTTCAACAGGTGGTTTGGTACAGTCGGGCACCATTTGGGCACCACAAGCCTTTCTTTCCAACTGGTAAAAGGACACATATGCGGAATGTTAGAAACCTGTTTTTTTGAGGGTACAGGTATACGTTATCTTGCTTGCTATCTTCTGACCGCTGGAATAGGGATATACGCTCCATTCCGATGGTCTAAATGTCCGGTTATACACCAGCGTCCAACGGACGCACAGCCGCCCCGACAGGGGCGTTCATATGGAGATTGGGTCTGAGCTCCCAACAAGCGGATTTCCTCAATTTGAGTGGTACACAAATTGAGGAGATCGTATGAGTGTGTACACTCATACCCTGCTTGCGGCTATTGAAAACACTAAATGAGACATATGCCTTACACCAAATAAAGCGTACTACACCAAATGCTCATTTTGTTTGTTTCCATTCATCTCGTATAATTGCATATAAAGTACAATCTTGAAAACCATCACGAATTTTATAGTAGTGACGCAAAAGGCCTTCATTACTCATTCCAACCTTTTCCATAACTTTTGAAGAAGCAAGATTGTTTACCGCGTTGTATGAATCAATTCGTTCAACATCAGTATTTTCAAACATATAATCTATAACAGCTTGTGCTGCTTCGCTAGTATACCCTTGCCTCCACCAACGACTACCAATTTTATAACCTAATTCTGCCTTACAATCATATTCTGATGTTATGGTAATACCAATTGAACCAATCATTTCTCCGTCTTTTAGATAGATTCCCCAGTAATAAGTGGAATCTGATTGATAGTTTTCAACCCACATTTGAATCATGTTTATTGTGTCATCTATTGTTTTATGTGAGTCCCATCTCAAAAATCGAGTAACTTCATTATCGCTTGTCCAATTGCAAAACATCATTTCAGCATCAGCAAGTTCGAGTTTCCGCAATATCAATCGCATCGTTTGTATTACTTGTGTTCCTACATGTTTCATATATTTATCGCACCTCCTATTATATAAATAGCTGCTTGTCGTCTTATTTGAGTAAGATGCATGAACCCTTAATACTTAATTTCATTTTATAATTTCAAGGCGGGTCTGTCAAATGTAGATGTATTGTTTCAAAACTTCTCACAAGCTGTTATTTTATTTGGGCACCAATCGGGCACCATTTTACTGTCTTGTTCATATGCCTACATTGCGGTAAATCCTGTATTCATGCACATTTCCGGAATAATTGATAACTAAAACATACTGATATCTACACTATTTTTTATAGTTTCATCTTCTGCTTTTTATTTTTTCTCGTGTTTTCAATGGTTTTATTGATTTTTTCTATTTTCTTTTTCCCATTTTAAAATTTGGCATGGAAAATGCTTATATATATGGCATTGGTAACTTGTGGAAGGTCTTGAGGCCGTTTTTGTTGAAGGAGGTATTGGATACAGTGCTTTTGATTAGAAATGCGAAGGTTTATAGTCCGGATTTTCTGGGTGTGAGGGATGTGTTTGTTGCCGGAGGGAAGATTTGTTGTGTTAGGGAGAGGATTGATGTGGAGGATTGTCTGCCGGTGGAGGTGATCGATGGGAAGGGTTGTGTGCTTCTTCCCGGGTTTATTGATAATCATGTTCATATTCTGGGAGGCGGGGGTGAAGGGGGATACAGGACCAGGACGCCTGAGCTTTCTCTCTCTACTATGATTGAGGCCGGGGTGACAACCGTGGTTGGCTGTATCGGCACCGACGGAGTGACCAGGAGGATGGAGAATCTGGTTGCCAAGGCTAAGGGATTAAAGGAGGAAGGAGTCAGTTGTTTTATTTATACCGGTTCTTATGATGTTCCCGTCCGGACGCTTTTGGGGGATATCCGCACCGATATGCTGATGATTGAGGAAGTAATTGGGGTTGGTGAGATTGCCGTAGCCGATCACCGTTCTTCTCTTCCTACGTTTGAAGAACTGGCCAGAATTTTGTCGGACGCCAGAGTTGGCGGGATGCTGTCGGGCAAGGCGGGTATTGTCAATGTCCACCTTGGGGACGGCTCTCAGATGCTGGATTTGCTGGAAGAGATTAAGGATAAAACGCCGCTTCCCACGTATCATTTTGTACCGACCCATATGAACCGGAATCCCGAACTGTTTGAAAGAGGGATAACCTATGCTAAAAATGGAGGTAATGTTGATTTTACCACCAGCAGTTTTACTGCATTTACCGATCTGGGGGAAATTAAATGCAGTAAGTCGCTGCGGAGAATGCTGGATGCCGGGGTTCCGGTGGAACGTATGACATTTTCCTCGGACGGTCAGGGTTCTCTCCCGGTATTTAACAATGCCGGTGAAATGACGGGACTGCAGGTGGGTAAGATGAATTCTCTTTTTGCGGAAGTGAAGGATGCCGTCATGGAAGAGAATATTCCTCTTGAAACGGCTGTCCGCGTCATCACATCCAATGACGCCGATCTGCTTAAACTGCCGCAGAAAGGCAGGATCAGGGAAGGGAATGACGCTGATCTTGTTCTGGCGGACGAGAATTCACTTGCTATCCGAACCGTCATCAGCCTGGGGCAGGTTATGATGCGTGACGGAGAAATCGTTGTAAAAGGTACATTTGAATAAATATAAAATCTATATGATGAAGCTTATGGAGGTTAGGTATGAAAAATATTAAGGTTCCCCATACATTTACTATTATTTTCTTTGTAGTTTTTTTCTGTGCCATCTTGACTTATGTGATACCGATGGGGCAATATGATGTACAGGAGATTACATATGAGCAGAACGGCCAGGAGAAGACAAAAACGGTTCTGGATGCCGATTCTTTCCGTCTGGTGACGGATGAAAACGGAGAAGTCTGTAAATATAATGCCCCCCTGTTCGGCACCGACGATGTGGGCGGTAAAATCGGTCTGTTAAATTATATGTTTGAGGGTCTTGTTTCCGGTGATAAGGGAGGCGCGGCCGTTGGTATCGTCGCTTTTATCCTCGTTGTAGGCGGCGCATTCGGAGTCATGTTCCGGACGGGGGCAATTGAGAATGCTATTTTTGCCACAATCAGTAAGACACAGAATAAAGAAATCCTGATTATCCCTATCCTGTTTACCCTGTTTTCGGCGGGAGGCGCCATTTTCGGCATGAGCGAGGAGGCCATCCCCTTTGTCATGATTGTCGTTCCCGTTGTTGTTATGATGGGATATGACGCCGTTGTCGGAATTATGATCACTTACGGAGCAACACAGATTGGTTTTGCCACATCCTGGATGAATCCGTTCAGTGTTGCCGTTGCACAGGGTATTTCCGGCGTTCCGGTTATGTCGGGTTCCGGGCTGAGAATCTTTATGTGGCTGTTCTTCACTATTTTCGGAGTTGCCTTTACGATGCTTTATGCCACAAAGATTAAAAAGAACCCGCAGAAATCGGTCAGCTATGCCTCAGACGATTATTTCAGAAAAGATGCCGAAAATAAAGACGTCGGCAGTATCCGTCTTAAAACAGGTGATATTCTCGTTATCGTCACCTTATTTGCCACAATTGTATGGGTAATCTGGGGTGTTATCAAACACGGTTATTATATTCCTGAAATTACTTCCCAGTTCTTTATCATGGGACTTGTCTCCGGTATAATCGGCGTTGTTTTCAAAATGAATGAGATGACGACCGACGACATTGCAAAGTCCTTCCAGAAGGGAGCCGCCGATCTTCTCGGCGCAGCACTCGTAGTCGGCATGGCCAAAGGTATCCTGATTATTCTGGGCGGCGCTGATCCCAGTATTCCAAGCGTGCTGAATACGATTCTGGACAGCGCGTCGCGTGCAATCGGCAACCTGCCTACGGCTCTTTCCGCCTGGTTTATGTATGTGTTCCAGAGCATTTTCAATTTCTTCGTCGTATCCGGTTCAGGACAAGCTGCGCTTACCATGCCGCTTATGGCTCCGCTCAGCGATCTGGTCGGCGTTACAAGACAGGTTGCCGTCCTCGCATTCCAGCTCGGCGACGGTTTTTCCAACCTCATCGTACCTACTTCCGGCGCTTTGATCGGCTGTCTCGGCGCTGCCAGACTGGATTTTGGAAAATGGATTAAATTCTCGATCAAACTGCAGGCCTGGCTTTTTGCCTTCGCAAGTATTTTCATGATCGCCGCAGTTATGATAGGATATAAATAATAAAATAATAAAACAATAATCGAATCAATCATTATAGCCCGGAAAGAGAAATTTCTCTTTTCGGGCTTACGGAGGTTTTAATCATGAAAAATATTCTGGTAGTGAGTGTCGGAGCGCCGACCGGCGAGTCGATGGTAAAAGAAATCGATTCTATTTTCAAGGATTATGCACACACGGAGTTCTGTCTCTGCCACCAGCTCGCCAGAAAATCTCCCGGCTTTGACATTGTTATTTTTTCTTCCCGGTATTCGGAATTACTCTGCACCCAGTATAAACTTCCCAATATTCTTTATCTGCCGGCACGCCGCGTCATCAATTATACGAATATCAGGGAAATCATTGAACTTGAAAAGGGGACCAGGGTGCTTCTGGTCAATGACTGCGAAGAGACGGCCAACGAGGCCATCGATCAACTGATCGAAATTGGTTTAAATGAGCTGCAGTATATTCCTTACTATCCGGGGTGTAAGACATTTTCCAATACTCCCATTGCCATCACACCGGGAGAATTATCTTATGTTCCCGATCAAATCACAAAATTGATCGATATCGGAGTCCGCACCCTGGATATCCAGACCATTTATGATTTAATGCTTTTGCTGGATGCAGGCCATCTCTTTACACGCAACTTTGTTACCAGATATTTAAAAGAAATTGTAACCATCTCAAAATCATTTTCAGAAAGTCATAAAAAAGCCGAGCAGTCGGAAAAGCTGCTGGAAACGATTTTCAACAGTGTCGAAAGCGGTATTGCCTACATCGGATCAAACCACAACTTTATCAGGACTAACCTGATTTTTGAGACTATCTTAAATCAGTCCAAAGAAAAACTCTACCAGAAAAACTTTGATAAGGTGATGGAAAATAAAAGGATCAGCCTGAAGGAAGGCACCTTTGTCGTACCGATCAATGACCGGACCGTCTTATTTAAAATCAAAGAAGTTGAGACAGAAAATGTCCCCGCTTTTCTGGTCACCGCCGATTATGCCGATAATATCAGCAAAATGAACCAGAGGATCAAAATAGACAGTACTCCCCGGCCAAACCGCAAGCTCTACACCTTTGACGATTATCTCACCTGGGATGAACGATGTATAAAATTACTTACTTTGGCTAAAAAATTCACCAAAACGGACGGTACCGTCCTGATTCAGGGCGAAAGTGGAACCGGAAAGGAAATTCTGGCTCAGAGCATCCATAACGGTTCGGCAAGAAGAAATTATCCTTTTATTCCGGTCAATATTACCGCGCTCTCACAATCTTTGATCGAAAGTGAACTGTTTGGCTATGAGGATGCCTCCTTTACAGGAGCAAAGAAAGGCGGTAGGCCGGGAATTTTTGAACTGGCCGATAAGGGGACTGTTTTTATCGATGAGATAGGGGATGCCTCCCTGGAATTTCAGGTGAAACTGCTGCGGACACTGGAAAGCAAGTGTATCAGACGGGTAGGCGGTGTGGAGGAAATTCCGATCGATGTGCGCATCATTGTAGCGACCAATAAGAATCTACCTGATTTGATCGGTAAAAACCTGTTCCGCGAAGATTTATTTTTCAGATTAAATATCCTTCCCCTCTCCACTCTTCCTTTGAGGGAACGAAAAGCCGATATTATGCCTCTAATGCGGCATTTTCTGTCTTTTTATTTTGATGAGACTACACTGAATCAGCTTCTGAACCGGGAATTATGTCATTTCTTTGAAAATTACAGATGGAAGGGAAATGTGAGGGAACTGATTAATATTACGGAATATTTGAGACTGACCTACGAAGGAGGCGCTTTCCCTGTCTCCTCACTGCCGTCTTACATGAATGCTTTACCCGAATCGAAAAACCGCATATTTTTAAGCGAGCAGGAATACAAAATACTCAGCAAACTGGGTGAGTGCGGCAGCCGGAGCACGGGACGCACCAGACTCCAGTCCCTCCTGGCCGAAGACGGATTTGAGCTTGGTACCGGTAAAATACGAAATATATTAAAGGAACTGGAACACAAGGGATTGATCGATCAAAATTCCTCGGGCTGTAATATCACGGATGAGGGACGGCATGCATTATCAAAATGATAACCTTTTTTATTTGCTGACTTTTCATTTCCACTCAAGAAAAGCCGCAGGATATTTTAAGTATCCTGCGGCAACTCTCTCTTTTTATTCTTCCGTTACTTCCTCGGAATCTTCTTCGCCTGCTTCTTCAATTTCCATATCGTCATCGCCATCCATATCGTCTGTCAGTTCATCTTCGTCCTGGCTGTTTTCACTTTCACGGACTTTTGCAATGCTGGCAACGGCGATTCCCGAGTCGGGATCAATACTCATCAGTTTTACTCCCGAGGTATTTCTACCGATGATGGAAATGTCGTTTACGGCCATTTTTATAATAATTCCTTCGTTGGTGATCAGCATGATCTCCCTGGTGCTGTCGACCAGTTTGGCTCCGATCAAATCTCCGGTTTTATCTATAATCTTATAACATCTTACTCCCTTACCGCCCCTGTTCTGGCAGTTAAACTCTTCGATCGGCGTTCTCTTGCCGAATCCGTATTCGGATGCCACCAGCAGGCACTCGCCCTGGCTGGACATCTGCATGCCGATTACTTCATCATCCTCTTCGAACTTCATACCGATTACACCCATTGATACACGGCCCGTAACTCTTACGTCGGTCTCATGGAAACGGATACACATTCCCTTCTTTGTAACCAGGAAGATATCTTCTGTATTATCGGTTTTCTTTACTTCGATCAGTTCGTCATTCTCGCGCAGGACGATCGCCTGAAGACCGTTCTTTCTTACATTCTCGTATTCCTTCAGGGAAGTCTTCTTCACCATACCGTTTCTGGTAGCCATAAACAGGTACTTGTCATCCTCAAACTCTTTCATTGCTATGATCGAGGTGATCTTCTCGCCAGGCATAAGCTGAAGGAGATTTACAATCGCCGTTCCTCTTGCCGTTCTTCCTGCCTCCGGAATCTCATATGCTTTCAGACGGTATACACGGCCGGTGTTGGTAAAGAACATCACATAATGGTGATTGGTGGTCATAATCAGATCTTCGATGTAATCTTCATCAATGGTCTGCATTCCCTTAATTCCCTTGCCGCCGCGGTTCTGGCTCTTGAAGTTGTCGCTGGACATACGCTTAATGTAGCCAAAGTTTGTCATGGCTACCACCACGTCGTCGTCCGGAATTAAATCTTCGGCCGACATATCATACTCGTCATATCCGATTGCCGTTCTTCTCTCATCACCGTACTTGTCGGAAATCACAAGGATTTCTTCCCTGATAACGCCGAGAAGTTTCTTTTCATCGGCGAGAATTGCTTTTAATTCACCAATCTTTGCCATCAGTTCACGGTACTCATTCTCCAGCTTTTCTCTTTCCAGACCTGTCAGAGCCCTCAGACGCATATCCACGATAGCCTGAGCCTGGACGTCGCTGAGTTCAAAACGCTCCATTAACTGGTTTTTGGCCTCGGCCACGTTGGAGGAACTGCGGATGATTTTAATTACCTCATCAATGTGATCCAGGGCCTTTAAAAGACCTTCCAATATATGGGCGCGCTCTTCCGCCTTGTTTAAATCGTATTTTGTCCTTCTGGTCACTACTTCTTCCTGATGTTCGAGGTAGTATTCCAGCATCTGTTTTAAGTTGAGGATTCTCGGCTCGTTGTTCACAAGGGCCAGCATGATAACGCCGAAGGTATCCTGAAGCTGGGTATGTTTTAACAGCCTGTTGATCAGGACGTTGGCATTGACGTCACGGCGCAGTTCGATACAGATTCTCATGCCCTCACGGTTGGATTCATCGCGGAGATCCGTGATTCCGTCGATCTTTTTATCCTTTACAAGCTCGGCAATCTTTTCGATCAGACGCGCCTTATTCACCATGTACGGAAGCTCTGTTACGATAATGCGGTTCTTGCCGTTGGCCATCGCCTCAATATCATATACGGCGCGAACGCGTATCTTGCCTCTTCCTGTCCTGTACGCCTCGTCGATTCCGGCTCTGCCGAGAATAGTAGCTCCTGTCGGGAAGTCGGGTCCCTTTACAATCTCAAGGATTTCTTCCAGGGAGGTTTCCCTTCCCTCTTCAATCCTGTTGTCGATAATCTTTACAACGCCGCCGATTACCTCTTTCAGGTTGTGCGGCGGAATGTTGGTTGCCATACCTACGGCAATACCCGATGTTCCGTTTACCAGAAGGTTCGGATAACGTGACGGAAGTACAACCGGTTCTTTCTCCGTCTCATCAAAGTTCGGTGCAAAATCAACCGTATCTTTATTGATATCTGCCAGCATCTCCATTGAGATCTTGCTGAGCCTGGCCTCTGTATATCGCATGGCCGCAGCTCCGTCACCGTCCACGGAACCGAAGTTTCCGTGACCGTCTACAAGCGGATATCTGGTAGACCATTTCTGCGCCATATTAACGAGAGAACCATAGATCGAGCTGTCACCGTGCGGATGGTATTTACCCATCGTATCACCGACGATACGGGCACATTTACGGTGCGGCTTATCCGGTCCGTTATTTAACTCTATCATGGAAAAGAGAACTCTTCGCTGTACCGGTTTCAAACCGTCTCTTACATCGGGAAGGGCCCTGGCCGCAATTACACTCATCGCATAATCGATATAGGATTTTTCCATGGTTTTTTTCAGGTCTATATCATGAACTTTATCAAATACATTAGGTTCCATTCTTTCTCCTCTCAATCCTGACATAACAGTCCAAAACTGACTGAACTGCTACATCCTGGCTGCTATTTGCTGCATTTATCACATCCGGCTGGTTATCAGATATCCAGGTTCTGGACATATTTAGCATTAGCCTCGATAAATTCACGTCTCGGCTCTACCTGATCTCCCATCAGTGTAGCAAATGTCAGATCCACTTCTGAAGATGTCTCATTGTCGATCATAACACGCAGAAGAATTCTTCTCTCCGGATCCATTGTTGTCTCCCAGAGCTGCTCCGCATCCATCTCTCCAAGTCCTTTATAACGCTGGATCTTGTTGTTAGTGTCACGGCCGATTTCTCTCAGGATGGCATCCAGCTCCTCGTCGCTGTATGCATACCATACGCGTTTATTTTTCTCCACTTTAAACAGCGGCGGCTGAGCCAGATATACATGCCCCTGCCGGATCAGTTCGGGCATAAAACGGTAGAGGAAGGTAAGAAGCAGGGTGCTGATATGGGCGCCGTCCACATCGGCATCGGTCATGATAATAATCTTATTATATCTCAGCTTCATAATATCGAAATCTTCATGGATTCCCGTACCGAATGCCGTGATCATCGCACGTATCTCGGCATTGCCGTAAATCCTGTCGAGTCTTGCTTTCTCTACATTCAGGATCTTTCCTCTCAGTGGAAGGATGGCCTGGTTTGATTTATTTCTTGCCTCTTTTGCAGAGCCGCCGGCGGAATCTCCCTCTACGATGTAAATCTCGCAGTTTTCAGGGTTCTTATCGGAACAGTCGGCCAGTTTTCCAGGAAGAGCCATACCATCCAGAACGGATTTTCTTCTCGTCATCTCTCTGGCTTTTCTTGCCGCATCCCTGGCTCTCTTTGCAAGGATTGATTTTTCACAGATAACCTTTGCCACAGACGGATTCTGCTCCAGGAAATAGGTGAGCTGCTCGCTTACCACCGCATCCACGGCCGTCCTGGCCTCACTGTTGCCCAGCTTCTGTTTGGTCTGTCCTTCAAACTGAGGGTCCTCAATCTTGACGCTGATGATTGCGGTGATTCCCTCACGGATATCCTCACCGCTGAGGGCAGGCTCATTATCCTTAAGCAGTTTATTCTTCCTGGCATAGTCATTGAATGTCTTTGTAAGGGCATTCTTAAAACCGGTCAGATGAGTTCCGCCTTCCGGCGTATTAATGTTGTTAACAAATGTATAGATATTTTCCGTATAGGAATCATTATGCTGTACGGCTACTTCCACATACACTTTTTCCTTGGTTCCCTCACAGTAAATAACCGGCTCATAGAGCTTTTCATTGCTCTTGTTTAAGTAGGTTACAAACTCCTTGATACCACCCTCATAATGGAAGGTTTTTTCCTTCTTATTATCTCTGTCGTCACGGAGAACGATCATTAAATTCTTTGTAAGGAAAGCCGTCTCCCTGAGTCTGATCTTGAGCGTTTCGTAATCATATACCGTCTCTTCAAATATGTCTTTATCCGGAAGGAAGGTAACTTTTGTTCCGTGCAGTTCCGGATCACATTCTCCTTCAACGCGGAGCGGATACATTACTTTTCCTCTCTCATATCTCTGTTTATATATTTTTCCTTCTTTGTAAATTTCAACTTCCAGCCACTCGGAAAGAGCGTTTACTACGGAAGCGCCTACGCCGTGCAGACCACCGGATACTTTATATCCCCCGCCGCCGAATTTACCGCCGGCATGAAGAATTGTAAAAACAACCTCAACCGCAGGAAGTCCTGCTTTTTTCTGTATTCCAATCGGAATACCTCGGCCGTCGTCTATTACCGTGATCGAATTATCCTCATTAATCTGCACTTCGATCTTATCACAGTAGCCGGCCAAAGCCTCATCTACCGCATTGTCCACGATCTCATACACAAGGTGATGGAGGCCCCTCAGGGAAGTACTTCCAATATACATACCGGGACGTTTACGGACCGCCTCCAACCCTTCCAATATTTGTATTTGATCTGCACTATATTCTGAACCCATAAGTTCCTCCTTAACTTTACTCACAGTTAACAGTTCCATTTACCACTTTAAAGGTTTTATCTATTTGAAAACAATGGCTTATAAAATCATCCAGACCCGTACATGTTATGACGGTCTGTATATGGCTGATCCCGGAAAGAAGATGTTCCTGCCTTCCCGAATCCAGTTCGGAAAGTACATCGTCCAGTAAAAGTATCGGATAATCTTTCACTATCTTCTTCACCAGCTCTATCTCGGCCAGCTTCAGTGAAAGCGCTGCCGTTCTCTGCTGGCCCTGGGAACCGAATCTTCTGATATCGATATTGTTTACATAAAAACTAATGTCGTCCCTGTGCGGGCCGGTCAGCGTCATTCGTTGTTTCATATCCTGCGCCCGGTTCTTCTTAAGCGCTTTCTCCAGATCATCCGAATCCACGTTGGGCTCATACCGGATCTCCAGCTCCTCTTTCCTGCCTGAAAGATTGTAATGGATATCTCTGATGATATCATTGAGCTGATCGATAAAATCCCTTCTGTAATGGATCAGTTCACGGCCGTAGGAAACTAACTGCATATCATATATATCCAGCATCTCCTCATATTCCGGCCGGAACGCGATTTCCTTTAAAAGCTTGTTCCTCTGCAGAATAATTTTATTATATTGAACAAGAGAATGGACATAGAGCCTGTTGAGCTGGCACAATTCCAGATCAACAAACCGGCGTCTTTCCGCCGGGCCGTTTTTAATGAGGTTTAAATCTTCGGGTGAAAAAAACACCACATTGACAACACCAAAAAGCTCACTGGCTTTATGGATTGCAATGCCGTTGATTGCAACTCCCTTAGTCTTATTCTTCTTGAGGTGCATATCAATCCGGTAAGGAACATCGTCCTTTCTGATGTTCATTTTGATATGGGATTCTTCCTCCCCGAATTCTATGATCTCCCTGTCCTTGCTCCCCCGGTGCGATTTTGTCGTAGCGCATACATAGATGGATTCCAGGATGTTGGTCTTCCCCTGGGCGTTGTCTCCGTAAAGCACATTCGTTCCCGGATCAAAATTGATATGTAGTTCTTTGTAATTGCGGTAATTCTTCAGTTCCAGCGATTCAATAACCATGAAAGCAGTCCTTTATGATAAATATGAAAAGTTTTATAAAACATGCTTTTCATCATTTTATGATTTTGATCGTTGTGCCTTCAAAGGTCACTTCGTCTCCATCATACAGTTTTTTTCCTCTCTGGCACTCGGTCTGACCATTTACCTTCACGAGACCGTCCTGAACGGCAAATTTGGCATCCACACCGTTCTCCACCAGGCCGGCCGCTTTCAGCGCCTGGCCCAGTTTAATGTATTCATCTCTTAATTTGATCGTTTCCATTCTTATTTCCTTTATCAGATTGCTGCCGCATTGAAGTTTACAGGAAGGATCAGATAGATATAGTTCTCTTCCTCGTCCTTGATAAAGCACGGCGACTTGGGATTCATCATATAAAGAGTAACTTCCTCGTCATCAATAATACGAAGTGCGTCGCTCAAAAACTTCGGATTGAAGCCGATCATCAGATCTTTACCGAATTTTGTGATATTAATCTCTGCATTCATCGTACCGAAAGTGGAATTCAGCTTCAGTTCCATTCCTTCGTCCGTTATATTGATGATAATTGGTTTTTTATCATTTTCACGGATCAAAATGCTGGCGCGCTCAATGGCATCCAGGAATTCTCTTCTGTTTACCGTGACTTTTGTCTCGTAATCACTGGACAGCATCTGATTGATCCTGAAATATTCGCCTTCGATCAGACGGGAAACCACTACGGTATCGTCAAATTCAAACATAATATGGTTTGTGGTGAAGAAAATAAGTACTTCCGATTCATTGTCTCCGTTTAAAATCTTGCTGATCTCACTGAGAGTCTTGCCAGGAACGATGACTTTTATATCATGATACTGATCTTTTAATGAAACTTTTCTGATTGACATACGGTGTCCGTCGAGTGAAACCACCTTTAATACGTTGTCTTTTACTTCGATCAGTTCGCCTGTCATCATCTTGTTACTGTCGTTCGGTGAGGTGGAGAAAATGGTCTGGCGTATTACTTCTTTCAATGTAAACTGGGAGAGGCAGATATAATTGTCTCTTTCTATATGAGGAATATAGGAAAATTCCTCTCCGTCTTTTCCCTGGATTTTGAATACTGATTTTTCACAGGTGATGACCGTATTGAATTTTTCGTCTGATTCAATGGTAATTGTGGAATCCTGGCCTGAAAGTTTTCTGATGATATCGGAGAGCAGTTTTGCATCGAGAGCAATCTTGCCTCTCTCCAGGATCATTCCTTCCACCTTTGTCTCGATTCCCAGCTCCATATCATTACCGGTCAGTTTTATCTCATTGGAAGTTGCATCGATCAGGATGCACTCTAAAATTGGCATGGTTGTTTTGGAAGATACTGCCTTAAGAACGATGTTGATGCCGTTCATTAAACTGTCTTTATTAAATGAAAGCTTCATAATTGTTGATAACTCCTTTGCTAAGATTGATTGTGATGGTTAAGGATAATTATATATAAATTCCGTAGCATTCGTAGTAGGGGGTGTGGATTTGTGTAAAAGCCCGGACAAGCCTTAATGTAAGAGGTTTGTCCCTGTTTAAACCTTTGTGTAAAACTCCGGTTTTCAGGAAGGATAACTTAATACTTATCCACAGCCTGAAAATGAACCTAAAGTCCCGATCATTTATCCACAAGTTATCCATCGGTATATCCACAGCCTATTGTGGATTGATTTTCTTCTTTAGGATCTCGATGGTGTTGCGGAGACTTTCGTTCTTTTCCATGTCGTTTCCTATCTTCTCATAGCCGTGGATAATGGTGGTGTGATCCCTGCCTCCTAAATATTTGCCGATGGCCTGAAGAGGGGTCTCCGTCATGCTGCGGCACAAGTACATAACGATCTGCCGTGGAAATACGACTTCTTTATTTCTCTTCTGGGAAGAGATGTCAAGCGGGGTGATGCCGAAATGATCGGCAACCACCTGGATGATCAGTTCCGGGGTCACTTCTTTCATCTCATTCGGTGAAATCAGATCTTTGAGAGCTTCTTCGGCCAGTTCAATTGT
This sequence comes from uncultured Clostridium sp., assembly GCF_900547735.1. GTDB lineage: Bacteria > Bacillota > Clostridia > Lachnospirales > Lachnospiraceae > Otoolea. The sequence continues at coordinate 17,791 of NZ_URHZ01000088.1, forward strand.
AATCTCACGTTTGTTGAGCTTTGAGAGGGCGACGATCTTGGTGAGCGCCCCTTCAAGCTCCCGGATATTGGATTTGACATTGGTAGCGATGTATTTAATTACCTCGTTGTCGATGTTATATCCTTCGAGTTCTTCTTTTTTTCGCAGTATTGCCATTCGTGTTTCATAGTCAGGAGACTGTATGTCCACCGTCAGGCCCCATTCAAAACGGGAACGGAGACGCTCTTCCAGAGTCTCAATTTCCTTCGGAGGTTTATCCGATGAAATAATAATCTGTTTTTTCGCTTCGTAGAGGGAGTTGAAGGTGTGGAAGAATTCTTCCTGGGTACTCTCTTTACCGATGATAAACTGAATATCATCGATCAGAAGAATGTCGTTATTCCTGTACTTTTCCCTGAATTCCGTGGTGGAAATGTTGTTTTTATTACGGATGGCATCGATCAGTTCGTTGGTAAACTTCTCACTCGTCACATATAAAACCTTGGCCTTTGGGTTATTCTTCAGAATAAAATGGCCGATGGAATGCATAAGGTGGGTTTTACCAAGACCAACTCCTCCGTAAATAAAAAGCGGGTTATAAATTTCACCTGGAGATTCTGCTACAGCCAAAGAAGCCGCATGCGCCAGATTGTTGTTGGCGCCTACGACGAAGCTGTCAAATGTATAGCGTGGATTTAAGTTGGCATTCTGAATTACCTGGCGGTTTACTTCCAGAGGACGGTTGATCAACTGATTCCTGTCCGCCTCATCCTGTGCTCCAACCTGTTCCGCTGTTACAAATTCCAATTCACATTCAATTTCTGTCAGCTCTTCGATGGTAATCTGAAGCAAAAATCCATATTTTTTCTTGATATAACCGAGAAAATGGATGTCCGGCACCAGGATCTGAAGAGTATTACCTTTGACAGCATATGGTTCCGTCGGAAGCAGCCATGTTTTAAATGAAACGTCGGTCAGCTCGTGCTCCTCTTTTATGTGCAGGAGAATCTGATCCCATTTTTCCTTGATTTTTTCTAACATAGTAAGTCTCCTAAGTGTATTAAACAAGCAAAACTGCAAATTTGCCCAATCTAATACCTATTCTACATTATTATAAAGTATTTTTCAATTAAAAGATTAAAAATGGGAGGAATGTGTATAACTGAAATTTATTTATCCACTATCCGGAAGTATTGAAAAATAAGGAATTCCGACATAGGGTTGTGAACAATATACAAGATATTCAGATATTATCCCACTATTTATCCACAAGTTATCCCCAAAGTGTGGATAAGTTATGTAAAGCATGTGAATAACCGGTGGAAATGCTGTAAAATCAAGGGTTTCACAATCCACAAAATGTAGTTGGAAAAATAAAATATGGCACATTTTGTGGATTTTTTATGGGTATAACTCTGAGAATAACTTTTTTTTACTGTTTTTTTGATCGGGTCAGAAAAATGATGTGTATAGAGCGGCAGATATATTTTTTAAAAATAAAAAAATTAGCATGAAAAAGGCCTGATTAGGGGATTTTTTACGAGGGAAAGGTTGTTTTAACGATGTAATTCATGTTTGACGCTGTGTAAGATTGTCCTGAGTAATTTTTTGGTAAGTACTTTGCAAAAACTGGCCTTTAAAAAAATATATAAATTGGATATATTTAACGAGTCAGTTAGGTGCTATACTAGGGGCACTTGAAGCGGAACTATAAAATATAATATGAGATATCGGAATACTCAACGAGGTATTGCCGCGCCTGTCACAGTATTATATTGTTTTTAATTTGACAGAAAGAGAGGAAGATTCAATGAGTAAAGAAAAAACGATGATAATGGAACATAAAAGAACAGATGCGCCGGACAGAGGACAGGTTCACACCAGCGTGCTTTCTGTGGTTATGACTGCTTTTTTTGCGGCCGTCATCTTCCTGGGAATCCAGTCTTTCCGAATTCCGCTGCCTGCGGCGGTGGGAACACCATTTCTTCATTTCGGCCATATTTTTGTCATGCTGGCGATAGTGTGCCTGGGAGGAAAACGTTCGGCGGCGGCCGGTGTACTGGGACTGGTTATTTTTGATATTTTAAACGGATATATCCATTCAATCCCGAATGTATTTGTCAGCACGATTATCAAATGCGTTCTGGTCGGGGCTGTATTTGATATTATGAAAAAACGGGCGGCGGGAGACCGGGAAAAGGAATATACGGCGGCGGTGATTTGTGCGGCGGTTTACGGTGTATTGAACATCGCGGTGGATTTTACCTGGTCTGTGGGTGAACTGATGCTGATAGGAAGTACCTTTGGCGCTGCTTTGGCGGCAGAAATTACATCGATTCCGGCTACAATCATTAATGCGGGATTTACTGTGATCGGAACAGGGCTGCTTTATCTGCCGGTTGTTTCGGCTTACCGGCGTATTATAAAAGGTTAATATAGAATGGAGGGATGACAGATGGATAGAAATCCAATCCAATCGGACGATCCGGTTAAAAACGGAGAGGCGGGCGGCATAATCCCGGATATTGAGAAAATCCAGTCGCTCTTAAGACAGTACAGTCTGGACGTCTGGATTTTCTCTGATTTTCAGGGCCGCGATTTTATTTCCGGGGATTTTCTGAAGCTGACGAAACGAAAATGCACCAGGAGGATGTTTTATTTCATTCCGGTAAAAGGTGAACCGGTTAAACTTTTATCGGCAATTGAACCTTTGCTGCTTGACCACCTGCCCGGCAGAAAAGTACTTTATAAAGGAATGCGGGAGCAGAGAAGAGAGCTTTCAAAAATTCTTTTACCGGGTATGCAGATTGCCTGTCAATATTCGCCTGGGGGGAATGTTCCTACGATAAGTTCCATGGATGCGGGACTTGTAGAATATTTAAAGACGTTTGAGATTGAACTGATTTCTTCGGCAGATTTAATGCAGTTTTTCGGTGCGGTGCTTACGAAGTCACAGATAGAATCCCACAGACAGGCAGGAGAGGCGATCCACCGGATTTTGGATCAGACGTTTTACTGGATACGAAACAATCTGAATGCCGGGATCTACATCGACGAGTGGATGATGTTAAAAGAGATGGAACGTCTTATTGCGGCCGAGGGAATATATATGGATTCACCGCCATTTTTCGGGATCGATGAACATGCCTGTGATCCAGGATATGAGCCTTCGGAACACGGTTCGGCACAGATCCGGGAGGGCAGCCGTCTGATTATAGATATCGCCGGCCGGATGCCGGGATCGGATTCTATTTATTATGATATTTCATGGTGCATGAATGTGGGGCCGGAGATTGATCCGGAATACCGCCGCCTGTTTGAGACGGTGAATGAGGTGCGGAACCGGCTGGTGGCATTTATTGAAGAGCGCCTCAATCAGGGGAAAGAGATCCGCGGCTATGAGGTGGACGAGCTGGCGCGGACTCTTTTTCGCCAAAAGGGACTGGATAATTTCCTGATGCACAGAACCGGCCATAATATCGGCCATTCCTGTCATGGAATAGGCGCCAATCTGGACGACTTTGAGACCCATGATGTACGCTGTCTGCTTCCGGGCACCATGTTCTCGGTGGAACCCGGGATTTATACGGATAAATATGGGGTAAGATTGGAATTCGACGTACATCTGACAGAGGATAGGAAGGCCAGAATTTATGGGCCGGTTCAGACGGAGATATTAGTGGTGTAGATGGTTGGGATGCGAGGACGCCGCTGTAAGTCGGCGGACGGGGTAGTGGGAGGTGGTATATAAGTCTTCAGTCCCGGTTTGAAGGTTGTGGTGAGGGGGAATCCAGGAGAAAAAATTCCTACGGGGACTCGCTCCCG
>NZ_URHZ01000089.1 GCF_900547735.1 uncultured Clostridium sp.
GCGTTTCCCGAAGGAACTTTTTCTGCCCGGATTCCCCACCCGCGACAACCTGCAACCCGGGACTGAAGAATCACAACCTCCCCCTCACCATCCCGCCCCCCGGCCGTCCCGGCGGCGTTCTCATTTCTCAACATAAATCCTGAAATATTACTTGACAAAAATTGTCAACATTGGTATAGTAGAGACAGATAAGAAAGGGAGGCGCAGAACTTGCTGATAACAAGAGAGACCGACTATGCACTGCGTATACTCCGCACCCTTTTAAGCGGCGAAAGCCACACCGTGGGAGAGCTTGCCGAGAGAGAGAGCCTGCCTCAGAAGTTTGCATATAAGATTCTCAAGAAGCTTGAGAAAGCGGGATTTGTGCAGATTACAAGAGGAGCGAGCGGAGGCTGCCGGCTGGATTGTGACCTTAATGCGATGACACTCTATGACCTGATTGACGCGGTGGAGACGAATGCCCGTCTGACTTCCTGTATGGCACCGGGATATGAGTGTGAGTGGCGCGGTAAGTATGGGGCGCCGTGCAGGATTCACATGCAGCTTGCCAAGGTACAGCATGCCATAGACCAGGAATTCCGTTCGAGAAGTCTTTACTGGATTTTACAGGGGGATGAGGAAAGCGGAGAAGTGTAACGAAAGCACAATTGAAAGATTCATACATGACAAAACAGTACCGCCGCTGACGGAAAATCAGATGGCGGAATTCTTTAAAGGACAAAGTGGATAAAAATTGTCAAGTATAAAAAACAGTTTCCATCATACAATATTAGAGATCTTGATACGGTTTGGCCCTGCGTCCGGGCTGCTGCGGGATTTTCAACAGGCGGTCCCGTTGAGGGGCAATGAAAGGTTCGCGAAGCGTGCTTTACGTTGTTTGAAAAAGCGGCGTAGAATTACCGGAAACGTTACTGTTCACAGGTAACATCCCGCGAAGCGTGTTACTGTACACGGAGTGAATTACTGTACACGGATTGAACCGTAACTCTGAACCAGATATTACCTGCCCAAGATAAGGCGGTAACAGATAGATGATGCATGATTAAAACCAAAAAGGAGAAGGAGGAAATCATATGCTGTTTACAACGACACAGGAACATGAGGAGATTCGCAGGAAAATCCGGGAATTCGCGGAGGCTGAGATTAAGCCGCAGGCGTTTCTTCTCGATCAGAACAATGAATTTCCGGCGGAAGCCGTGGAGAAACTTGGGAAAATGGGCCTGATGGGTATTCCATATCCCAAAGAGTACGGCGGAGCCGGTAAAGATGTCTTAAGCTATGCGATTGCGGTAGAGGAACTCGCAAGAGTGGACGGCGGCGCAGGCGTTATACTTTCCGCACACGTATCACTGGGATCCTGGCCGATTTTTGCATTCGGTACGGAAGAGCAGAAACAGAAATATCTGGTTCCCCTGGCAAAGGGTGAGAAGATTGGAGCTTTTGGCCTGACGGAGCCGAACGCCGGTTCAGATGCGGGCGGAACAGAGACGACGGCAGTTTTAAAAGGTAACTATTACCTGTTAAACGGCGGCAAGATTTTTATCACCAATGCGCCGAAGGCAGATACATATGTGGTGTTTGCAGTGACGACACCCGATATCGGAACAAGAGGCATTTCCGCTTTTATCGTAGAAAAGGGCTGGGAAGGGTTTGAGTTCGGAGATCATTATGACAAGATGGGTATCCGTTCCTCCTCAACGGCAGAACTGATTTTTAACGATGTAAAAGTTCCGAAGGAAAACCTTCTCGGCAAAGAGGGAGAGGGATTCAAGATCGCGATGGCGACACTGGACGGCGGACGTATCGGAATTGCAGCCCAGGCGCTCGGCATTGCCCAGGGAGCTTATGAGAATGCACTGGAATACTCAAAAGAGAGAATCCAGTTCGGCAAACCTATCTGCCAGCAGCAGATTGTTTCCTTTAAACTGGCCGATATGGCCACAAAGCTGCGCTGCGCACGGTTCCTGATTTACAGCTCCGCAGAGCTGAAAGAGCACCATGCGCCGTACGGAATGGAATCTGCAATGGCAAAACAGTATGCCTCCGACATTGCTCTTGAGGTTACAAACGACGCACTCCAGATCTTCGGCGGCAGCGGCTATCTGAAGGGAATGGAAGTGGAACGCGCTTACCGCGATGCGAAAATCACTACAATCTATGAGGGAACCAACGAAATCCAGAGAGTGGTTATCGCTTCCCATATCATCGGCAAGATGCCGAAGGAATCCGGCGGCGGGGGAGCCAAGCTGGTAAAAAAGGCAGCTCCGATTACAGGACTCAGAAAGAAACAGATCCTGAAAGATGGAAAGGCGCAGGAGAAGGTAGACACCCTTGTGGCAGCCCTGAAAAAAGACGGCTTTGATTTTACGGTGGGAATCCCGTTAGACACACCGATTCCTCAGGCAGAGAGAGTTGTGTCCGCAGGAAAAGGAATCGGCGACAAGAAGAACATGAAGCTGATTGAAGCGCTGGCTGTCCAGGCAGGAGCCGCAATTGGTTCCTCACGTCCGGTGGCAGAGACACTTAAATATGTGCCGCTCAACCGGTATGTCGGAATGTCGGGACAGAAATTTACAGGAAATCTTTACATTGCCTGCGGTATCTCAGGTGCGACACAGCACTTAAAGGGAATTAAGGACGCATCCATTATTGTAGCAATCAATAAGAATGCAAACGCGCCAATCTTTAAAAACTGCGACTATGGAATTGTCGGGGATGTGATGGAGATTCTTCCGCTTCTGACGGCTGCGCTTGACAACGGAAAGGCCAAGGAGCCGGCACCGCCGATGATCAAGATGAAACGTCCTCAGATGCCGAAGGAAAAACCGATCGGCAAGACATATGTCTGCGGAGGCTGCGGTTATGAATATAATCCGTCGGAAGGCGATCCTGACAATGATATTGCTCCGGGAACACTGTTTGAGAAACTTCCGGAAGACTGGGTCTGCCCGGAATGTGCAGAAGGAAAAGATATGTTTATCGAGGCGTAAAACTCGGGAATTTTGGAAAGAGATGCACGAAAACACCTCGCAAAGCAGTGCCCTGTCTTACCGGGCACATCACCTGTGAACAGTAACGAAAGGAGAGTCACTTTATGTATTGTGTAAGAAATGTAACAGAAGATTTATATTGGGTTGGAGCCAATGACCACCGTCTGGCCCTGTTTGAAAATATACATCCCATTCCAAGGGGAGTTTCCTATAATGCGTACCTGCTGCTCGATGAGAAGAGCGTATTATTTGACACGGTTGACTGGTCGGCATGCCGCCAGCTTCTGGAAAATATGGATCACCTGCTGGGTGGAAAACCTCTTGATTACCTTGTAATCAACCATATGGAGCCCGACCATGGCGCATCCATCGAAGAGATTCTGCTGCGCAATCCGGACGTGAAGATTGTCAGCACGGAGAAGGCGTTCATGCTGATGCGCCAGTTCGGCTTTGACGTTGACAGCCATGAGCTGATTGAAGTCCATGAAGGCGACACAATGACCTTTGGAAAGCACACGGTAACCTTTGTCTTTGCCCCGATGGTACACTGGCCTGAGGCTATGGTAACCTTTGATGTGACAAACGGCGTTCTGTTTGCAGCCGACGCATTCGGTTCCTTCGGCGCCCTGGATGGAAAGCTTTTCAACGACGAAGTGAACTTCGACAGAGACTGGATTGACGATGCACGCCGCTATTTCACCAATATTGTTGGAAAATACGGCCCTCACGTGCAGGCGCTTTTAAAGAAAGCCGGAACCATCGACATTAAGATGATTTGCCCGCTTCACGGTCCGGTATGGCGTTCCGATTTAGGATACTTTATCGACAAATACGATCACTGGAGCCGCTACGAGCCGGAAGAAAAGGGCGTTCTGATTGCCTACGCATCCATGTACGGCAATACGGAAGCGGCGGCACAGGCACTTGCTACAAAGCTCTGTGAAAAGGGAATGACCAATGTACACATGTACGACGTATCCAACACACACGTTTCACAGCTCATCTCGGAAACTTTCCGCCTGAGCCATGTGGTGCTGGCGTCCGTTACCTACAATCTGGGAATCTATCCGGTTATGCACAATTTCCTGATGGATATGAAGGCGCTGAACCTTCAGAACAGAACGATTGCCATCATCGAGAACGGTTCATGGGCCTGCAAATCCGGTGATTTGATGCAGAAGTTTGTGGATGACGAACTTAAAAACATGACGGTTTTAAATGAAAGACTTTCTCTGGCCTCCGCTCTTCATGCCGATAAGGCGACGGAGCTGGATGCGCTGGCAGACGGTATTATTGAATCAATGAATAAAGCAGAATAAAGACAGTTTCAGTCCCTGGAGAGTTGGGTGATGAGCGGGAAAACCGCTGGGAACCCAGGTCCCCGGGGGCTGATTTTATTCTTTTCTATTCGATTTCGGACGGATCTGCACCGTCTGCCACAGAAAAGATGGTGGAAAAAAAGAAAATTTTATTTTTTTTCAGACACCCTCTTTTATTTTTCCTCGTTTTGCATTAATATAGTAATTAGGGAAAATATAAAATTAAAGGAGAGAAGGATATGATATCAAATCAGATACTCCAGACAAATATTGAGGGTTTGAAGGGTATTACCAGAGTGGACTTAAGCATTTGCGATACTGAAGGCAAAGTGCTTGCGTCTACATTTACCGGTGCTGAGGAGTATGAAAGCGCGATTTTGACTTTCGTAGACTCTCCGGCGGACAGTCAGGTAATTCAGGGCTATCAATTTTTTAAGGTGTTTGATGAACACCAACTGGAATATATTCTGCTTGCCAGAGGCGGCAGTGACGACGTTTACATGGTAGGCAAGATGGCGGCGTTCCAGATCCAGAACCTGCTGGTTGCTTACAAGGAGAGATTCGACAAGGATAACTTTATCAAGAACCTGCTTCTTGATAACCTGCTGTTAGTGGATATCTACAACAGGGCGAAGAAACTTCACATCGAGACCAATGTCAAGAGAATCGTTTTCATCATCGAGACACAGCACGAAAAGGATGTCAACGCACTTGAGACGGTGAGAAGCCTCTTCTCCACAAAGACGAAGGATTTTATCACGGCGGTGGATGAGAAGGACATTATCCTGGTCAAGGAAGTAAAACCGGGCGAGACTTACGACGACCTGGAGAAGACGGCCAGCATGATCGTGGATATGCTGAATACGGAGGCCCTCACAAGAGTCAATGTGGCCTTTGGTACGATCATCAACGAGATCAAAGATGTTTCACGCTCCTACAAGGAGGCCAAGATGGCTCTGGACGTAGGAAAGATTTTCTACAGCACCAAGAATGTTGTGGCTTACAGCAAGCTGGGTATCGGCCGGTTGATCTATCAGCTCCCGCTGCCTCTGTGCCGCATGTTCATCAAGGAGATTTTCGACGGCAAGTCACCCGATGACTTTGACGAAGAGACTCTGACCACGATCAACAAATTCTTTGAAAACAGCTTAAATGTATCGGAGACGTCCAGACAGCTCTATATCCACAGGAACACACTGGTATACCGTCTCGATAAACTTCAGAAGAGCACGGGACTGGATCTGAGAGTATTTGAAGATGCCATTACCTTTAAGATTGCACTCATGGTAGTCAAGTACATGAAATACATGGAGAATCTTGATTATTAAAGAAAATTTGTAACAGTTCAGGACGGCGGGAAAAACAGTGCAAAGGCAGGCGTTAAGCTTGCTTATAAGACTGTTTTTGCACTGTTTTTCACATTGGATGAACATCCGATGCTTCTTGACCGGCTTCTTCGGTCAAGAAGATGAGCCGTCCTGAACAATTACTAAAATTTAAAAGAGGGAAAAAGGGAATGCTGTGGTATGGGTTACGTGCCTGTGCCGCAGCAATTCTGTAATTGAGGGATACGAGAGAGATGATAGAGATAACAAATCTCAACAAAACATACAAAGCGGGGAACAGGGCTTTAAAAAACATCAATATCATGATCCAGGACGGTGAATTTGTTTTCATTATGGGACGGAGCGGTTCCGGCAAGTCCACCCTGATGAAGCTGCTCTTAAAAGAGGTGGAGCCGACATCGGGAAAAATTGTGGTGAACGACATGGATCTGGGAAAGATGCCCAGAAGATATGTTCCCAAATACAGGAGGCGTCTGGGAGTGGTCTTCCAGGATTTCCGCCTGCTGAAAGATAAGACCGTGTATGAGAATGTAGCGTTTGCCCAGCGGGTGATCGGAGTGCCGACGAGGACCATCAAAGAGTCGGTTCCCGAGATGCTGAGACTGGTAGGCCTTTCATCAAAATACAAATCATTTCCCAACCAGCTTTCGGGCGGTGAACAGCAGAGGGTGGCGATAGCCAGGGCATTAATTAATTCTCCCGAGGTCCTGCTGGCCGACGAGCCGACCGGTAATCTGGATGCCCAGAACTCCATGGAAATTATGAAGCTTCTGGAAGAGATCAACTGCAGGGGGACGACGGTAGTCGTTGTCACCCACAGCCAGGAGATTGTGAACAGAATGGGGAAACGTGTAATCACGCTGGACCGCGGTGTCGTGGCGGAAGATGAAATAAAAGGCGGTATAGGATATGAGGCTTAGTACATTTGCATATTGCCTGAAAGAAGGTATGAGGAATATATGCAGGAATATATGGTTTTCGCTGGCGTCAACGGCGATTATTTCTGCGTGTATTTTTTTATTCTGCATGTTTTTTGCCCTGGTGGCGAATGTGCAGTACATGGTGAAAAATGCGGAAACCACGGTGGGAATCTCGGTGTTTTTCGATGAGAATATGACGGAGGCCGACATTCTTGCGATTGGAAAAGAGATTGGCGCAAGGAGCGAGGTAAAGGAGACAAAATACATCTCCGCACAGGAGGCCTGGGAGACATTCCAGAAGGAATACTTTAAGGATGTGGAGGAACTGGCGGAAGGTTTTGCGGACGACAATCCCCTGGCCGGTTCGGCTTCTTACGAGATTTACCTGAAAGATATCGCGGATCAGGATAAGATGGTTTCGTACCTGGATACCATACCGGGGATCAGGAAGGTTAATTATTCCAACGATACGGCTTCGGGACTATCCAATTTCAACAAGATGCTGGGCCTTATCTCGGGCGTGATCATCGCGATCCTTCTGGCGGTGGCGGTTTTCCTGATCAGCAACACGATCTCCACGGCTGCGGCCTTCAGAAAAGACGAGAATAAAATCATGCGTCTGATCGGCGCCACCAACTTTATGATACGCGCCCCCTTTGTCGTGGAAGGTATCATTATCGGCTTTGCCGGTGCGGCGATTCCGCTGTTCAGCGTATATTTCCTGTACAGGAATGCGGTGGAATATATGATTGAGAAGTTTAACATCATTTCCAACATCATTGAGTTTATCCCGATCGAAACGATTTTCCCGTATATGATCGCAGTGGCGGTGGCGCTCGGCGTGGGAATCGGATTCGTCGGAAGTTTCTTCACCATACGGAAACACCTGAAGGTATAAGAAGAAAGATGGATAAAGAAGAAAGATAGATAAGGAGTAACAGTCCGGCGATCCCGCTGTTTATACGGAAACCGGACTGCATGCATAAGGAGCAAAAGATGAGGTATAATGCAGCAGTAAAGAGAACGGTTATTGCCGTTCTTCTGGCATCCCTGGCTGTAGTTCCCGTCTATGGGGCATCCAAGAAAGACGTGGACAGCGCCAAGGGAAAGATATCCTCCATCGAGGAGGAGAAAAAGAAGACGGAGCAGGCCATAAAGGAACTGGAATCTCTCAAGGCAAATACGGAAAGCTATGTGAGAAAGCTGGACTCCCAGCTTGAAACTCTGAATGCGGAGATAAGCAGGCTGGAAACAAACATCAGCGATAAAGGAAAGAATATTGAAGAAACCACGGTAAAGCTTGAAGAGGCCGGTGAGGTGGAGAAGAAGCAGTACGAGGCCATGAAAAAAAGGATCAAGTACATGTATGAGAAGGGCGACAGCAGTTACCTCGATCTTCTTCTGCAGTCCAAGTCCATGTCGGAACTTTTAAACAGAGCCGAGTACATCTCAAAGATTTCAGAGTATGACCGGAAGATGCTTAATCAGTACATCGGAATCAAGGACGGCATCGCGGAAGACAAGGCGCAGCTTGAACGGGAAAAGCAGGAACTGGTCGCACTGCAGGAGCAGACGACAAGCAAGAAAAATTCCGTGGAAACACTGGTAAACGAGAAATCGGCCGAGCTTAAGAAGGTGGATTCACAGATTGGAACCAAGACGGCCCAGGTGGAAGCTTATGAAAAAGACATAAAGGCCCAGGAAGACAAGATCAAGCAGATAGAGGCGGAGATTAAGAGACAGGAAGAGGAAGCCAGGAAAAAAGCCGAGGCGGCGGGACAGAAGTATAATACAGTAAGTATTGGGAATATTAAGTTTATATGGCCATGTCCTTCCAGCAGCAGGATTACATCGGGCTTCGGCGGAAGGGAATCCCCGACGGCGGGAGCATCTTCCAACCACCAGGGAATCGATATCGGCGCACCGACGGGAAGCAATATTATTGCGGCGGCCGACGGAACCGTGACAATTTCTACATACAGCTATTCTGCCGGGAACTATATTATGCTGAATCATGGCGGCGGGGTGTCTACCGTTTACATGCATTGTTCCCAGCTGCTGGTATCGGCCGGTGACACGGTAAAGCAGGGCCAGGTCATTGCAAAGGTTGGCTCCACCGGCTATTCTACCGGATCGCATCTGCATTTCGGCGTCCGGCTGAATGGAAGTTATGTAAATCCGACAAAGTATGTAAGCCCATAAATTAGGAGGCATTAGAGATGGATAATAGAAGTAAATTCTGGAGAGGCGTCATGGTCGGCGTCCTGGTGACGGCATTTGCCTGCCTTGTGACGGTGGGAACATCGGCCGGTATTTATATGTTCGGCCGGCGTGTGATCGACAACCAGGTGCAGGTCCAGGCGGAGCAGGGCAATTCCGGCGCCGAGGCCAATGCGGCCGGCCAGGCAGGCAACGAAAAGATTGATATGGAACGCGTCAACCGTAAGATTGGCGAGCTTCAGTCGCTCATTGACAAGAAATATCTGTTTGAAGACAAGATAGAAGTGGGAAAAGAGGAATCCGGTATCTACAGCGGTTTTCTCTACGGACTGAACGATCCCTACGCGGTTTACTACACACCCGAGGAGCTGGCCAGCTTTATGGATGAGACGAACGGTTCCTACTGCGGTATCGGAGCCATGGTTTCCCAGAACCAGAAGACGGGAATCTCGACGATCATCCGCGTGTTTGAAGACAGCCCTGCCGAGAAGGCGGGAATCCGTCCAGGCGATGTGATATTTGCCGTGGGCGATACGGAAGTAACGGGCATGGATCTCACCATTATGGTCAACAACTACATCAAGGGTGAGGAAGGCACGGATGTAAGTATCACCGTTTACCGGGAAGAGGAAAATGAATACGTTGATCTCACCGTAACGAGAAAGCCGGTGGACGTTCAGACGGTCAGCGGCAAGATGTTATCCGACGAAATCGGCTATATCTCCGTGATCGAGTTTGACAAGGTTACGGACGCCCAGTTTAAGGGCAAGATCGAGGAACTGACCTCCCAGGGAATGAAGAAGATGATCGTGGACCTGAGAAATAACCCCGGCGGTGAATTAAATACCGTAGTTTCCATGGCCGACTATATCCTGGAAGATAAGGGACGCATCCTGACCGTAGCCGATAAAAACGGCGCGGAGGAAGTCTATAATGCGGAGGACGGACACAGTCTGGATATTCCGATCGCAGTCCTTGTAAACGGTAATTCCGCCAGCGCCTCCGAGGTGTTTACCGGCGCGCTTAAGGATTATGAGGCGGCTACCATCGTTGGAACCCAGACCTTCGGCAAGGGAATCGTTCAGACCTTGTTCCCTCTCTCCGACGGAAGTGCGGTAAAACTGACGACCAACCACTACTACACGCCGAGCGGACTCGATATCCACGGCAAGGGCATTACTCCCGATGTGGAAGTGGAGCTGGATGAGGAAGCGGCAAAGATGCCGGTTCTCCCCGAAGAGATGGATAACCAGCTTCAGGAAGCAATCGGCATATTAGAAGGAAAATAGACAGAACCGGGTTACTGTTCACAGGCAGTATTCCGCGAAGCGTGTTATTGTTCGCAGCACAGCTTCTTTTAGCTGGGGTGTGAACAGTAACAGAACCGGAAGTGTATTCTGGAAGCTATCAGGAGTTTAGGGAGAGATAAGCGTATAAACGTGTTTATCCCAGGTGAGCAGGTTGTCCTGCTTCATCCGCCCCAGCTCCCGGACCAGGGCGCTCCGGTTGACACCCAGGTATTCTGCCAGCTCGGTATGAGTGAGCGGCACGAATACCTGGTTTTTTTTGAGCTTTCTTTCCTGTTTTCTGTCGCCGCGCAGGCCGATGATATCGGGATATTCCTCCACGATATGGAGAAAACGCAGAATCCGGCCGCGGAGGGAGCGGGTGGAGAGGATCTCTACCTTTGCGAGGAAGGTCCTGGTCTTGAGCGCCAGAAGATACATCAGGTTTTCCGAGAAGACCAGATGACAGCGGCAGTTCCTGCGGCAGAAGGTTCTCGGATCCCGGTACTGGAACAGAAGGACGTGGCAGTCCGTCATGGCCCTGTAATTGACGGTGCTGCTCTGTACCCGGCTCCCGATGAAGGCATCGCCGAACAGCTCGTTTTTCCGTATCTCAGTGAGAAAAAAGTTGTTGCCCTGCAAATCACTTTTTTCCATCAGCACAGTGCCGGAGAGGATCAGCCCCACGCAGGTGACGGGATCGCCTTCCAGCACCAGATATTCATCTTTATAAAAATTGGCAAAACGGAATGAAAAGCAGTTGGAAAGCTGGTCTAAACCGCCCACGTCTATCCCTTTGAAAAGCGGATGGTTCTGTAACAGGTAAAGTTCGTCTGCCGATGTATCCATCATAATTCCCTCCTTTTCCCTTTATTTTATCTCTTATATGTTGCTGCGGCAACAGTAAACTGCAAGAAAAGTGATAAAATTTATAATCGTTGGGCAATGGAACAGCAGGAGGGGACAAGATGAGTTCAGTGGAAGTATTCAGAGATCTGGCCGTAATACTGGTTGCGGCAAAATTCTGTGGGATTGCGGCGAGGAAGCTGCATGCGCCGCAGGTGGCAGGGGTTATTGTGGCAGGGCTTCTTATCGGGCCGGGAGTGCTGGGAATCGTTAAACAGAGCGAATTTCTCGGGATGATGGCGGAGATAGGCGTAGTGCTGCTTATGTTTTCGGCAGGACTTGAGACAAACCTGCGCGACCTGGTTAAAACCGGGCCGGTGGCTTTTTTGATCGCGTGTGCGGGCGTTGCGGTGCCTCTGATTGGAGGGACGCTGCTCTATATGATTTTTTACGGAGTTTCCCCATTGGGGTCGGAGGAATTTTACAGGGCGGTATTTATCGGGGTGATCATGACGGCCACATCGGTAAGTATCACGGTGGAATCCCTCAGGGAGCTTGGGAAGCTGAAAGGGAAAACGGGAACGGCCATCATGGGTGCGGCTATTATCGATGATGTGATTGGAATTATTGTACTCACCTTTGTCATCGGATTCAGGGATCCGCAGAGCAGCCCGGCGGCTGTTATTATCAATACCGTGCTGTTCTTCCTGTTTGCAGGAGTCAGCGGTTTTGTGTTCTATAAGGTGTTTAAATGGCTGGATGCAAGGTATCCGCATACAAGACGCATTCCGATTCTGGGACTGGCATTCTGTCTTTTCCTGTCCTATGTGGCGGAGACGTATTTCGGCATTGCCGATATCACAGGGGCCTATG
This sequence comes from uncultured Clostridium sp., assembly GCF_900547735.1. Classification (GTDB taxonomy): domain Bacteria; phylum Bacillota; class Clostridia; order Lachnospirales; family Lachnospiraceae; genus Otoolea. The sequence goes on from NZ_URHZ01000089.1 coordinate 11,801, forward strand.
CGGCGGGAATCGTACTCTGTTCCCTGAATGATTCGGACTATATTGCAAGCAAGATGGATATCAACTCCTATATGCTGTTCGGGCCGGTATTTTTTGCCAGCATCGGTCTTAAGACAAACGTGGGGAACATAACGCCTGAGATTATGATTTTCTCGGCTGCCTTTGTTGCCGTTGCCCTGGTTACTAAAATTGTGGGCTGCGGGACGATGGCAAGGATATGCGGGTTTTCCGGGGATGATTCTCTGAAGATAGGAGTCGGCATGATGACGAGAGGGGAAGTGGCGCTTATCGTGGCCCAGAAGGGCCTGGCGGTGGGACTGCTCAGTTCGGTTTACTTTACATCGGTGATTATCCTGATTATCATTTCATCGATTGTCACGCCCGTTATATTGAAAGTGCTTTATTCAAGTAAGAGTGCAGCCCGGGGAATTCTCCGTCTGCGGCGGGCCGCTTAAGCGGTTTCAATTTGTACGGGCCGGAAAATGTTTTCCGGCCCGCGTCAGTGTATTGATTATTTGGCGTCCATTTTTTTGAGGATACTTCTGGCAACGCTGATTCCGTTGGCAGACGCCTGCTGGAGGCCGCGGGTGACGGAAGCTCCGTCGCCGATGGCGCGAAGGCCGCGTATGCTGGTCTCGAAATCGGTGTTGACAACTACCTTGTTGGAATAGAATTTGACTTCTACGCCGTAGAGGAGCGTTTCATCGCTGGCGATGCCGGGCGTGACTTTGTCGAGAGCCAGAATCATTTCTTTTATATCAACCATAATGCGGTGCGGAAGAACTAAGGAAAGATCTCCCGGGACCGCATCTTTTAATGTCGGTATCAGGTTATTGCGGCAGAGGCGCTCCTCCGTCGTTCTCCTTCCTCTCTGGAAATCACCGAAGGTCTGTACCAGGATTTTGCCGTCGCAGAGCATGTTGCTGAGCTGGGCGATGTGTTTGCCGTACTCGATGGGAGTCTTGAACGGCTTGGTGAAATTCTTGGATACCAGCAGCGCAAAATTCGTGTTATTCGTTTTATATTCCCTGGATTTATAGGCATGGCCGTTTACGACCGCAAGACCGTTCTCATAATACTCGGTCGCCACCTCGCCCGACGGGTTGGTGCAGAAGGTGCGCACCTTGTCGTCAAAGGTAGGCGTATAGTAAACGAGCTTTGCCTCGTAGAGGTTCTTGTTCAGGAATTCCATAACCTCGTCGCGGACTTCCACCCTGACGCCGATATCAACGGTTCCAACCTCCGTATCAATGCCGTGGCGGCCGCAGATGTGGCTGAACCAGTCCGAACCCTCACGGCCGATGGCGGAGATGATTTCACCGGCGTAATACGTCTCATTGCCGTCCGTGACAACGGCTTTGGCAACGCCGTCCTCGATGATGATATCATTGACCATGGTGTTGAAAAGCATATGTACGCCCTGTTTCATCAGGTGTTCCTGAAGACGGGTATATATTTTGTAGCCTTCCTCCGTACCCAGATGGCGGATTGGGCATTCGATCAGTTTTAAGTTGGCGGTGATGGCCTTACGCCTTATTTCCTGAATCTCTTTCTGTTTGTCGACGCCGTATACGTTCTCATCGGCACCGAATTTCAGGTAAATATCGTCGGATTCCCGTATAAGCTCCAGAGCCTTGTCATACCCCAGAATCTCCGGAAGATTACCGCCCACGTCGGGTGACAGGGAAAGCTTACCGTCGGAGAATGCTCCGGCGCCTGCAAAGCCGGTGGTGATGGAGCAGGGCTTGCAGCCCACGCATACCTTTGTTTTACGTTTTGGACAGACTCTCTTTTCGATTGGTCTTCCCTTTTCAATCATCAGTATCTTCATATCAGGTTTTGCCTTGATTAATTCGTATGCACAGAAGATGCCCGACGGGCCGGCACCGATGATAATTACGTCTGCCTGATTCATTGTGTCCATAATGTTGCCCCCTTTTCGTTGTTTAAGCTAAGAACAGAAGTGTTACTGTCCGCAGAACCACTGGCTTTTGCAGGGCTGTGAATCGTAACACGGAATCCTGTATTACGGGACTCCCAGCCCGCGGCAGGCTGTCTTTCATCATAATTTCCATAACACAAAAAAAACCAACCGCGGAAGTAAGATACGACAGTAAAGCTGTCGCCTATAGTCAACTATTCCGGTAGCTGGTAGAAACGTTCAACCAATCATGAACTTATATAAGCACAACACTTGAATTCTACCATAATCAGGGGGAGAGGGCAAGTGGTTTTAGAGGGATAATTCCTGCTATTTCCTCTTTTTTTGTATTAAAAATGCCGTCACAATATCGAAACCTATGATACACGAGAAAATAAGGTAAAAGACAGTGCCGGGCAGTCCTGTTTTATGCTCTTTCTTTAATTGGAGAATCAATGGTACGGCATAAAAAAGGCCGAGTAAATTGAGTGCGGGCAGGGATAATAAAATTAAAAGAAAAATATGGACATTCCTTTCCGGTCCCATTAAAAAAAGTATGCTGCAAAGGGTGCCCCATAATAACGCCGGATAGGTAATGATAGACAGACCGCGGATCATGATCATCAGTTCCTGTATTGTTTCAAATTTTTGCCGGTTCAGCAGACGGATGGAATTGATTAAATTCAGTATAAGTCCACCGGCAAGCGCTGCATAGAAAAAGGGCGGCGCATATTCAAGCGTCAGGGAATCAAACTGCTTAAGAATGGAAGTAAGTCCCGTAAGCCAGTCGAGTACGGACAGAGCGGAAAAGATAACCATGGAGAACGGAGGGATCCACAGAAATAAAAAGAGCCATATACAGATTAGTGAGGAAAGAGGAACAGACCACTGCTTTGATTTCTTCATACTTACGCCTCCAGTTTCATTTTATTTATTTTATCATATTCCCAATCAACTTGATATTACTTCTTTTTACAACCAGATCTTATTTTCTTGCCAATTTCCGGGATGAGAGCTAATATTATCTTAACCAGGAGGCGGCTTATGCCGATTGGACCAAACATCAATTTCTTTGAAGGAGGCAGACGGTTATTCAAAAGAGAATCAGCTATCAATCCGTTATTGTGGCAATTATAAGCGGCATCATACTGGGATTGGCCGCAAAACTGGTAGATGTGCCGGAGGTTACATGGAAACTGCCTGTACTGGATGATATAGGCGGCAGGTTCGGCATATGGATTTTTGCAGCGACATTACTGACAGTCCGTTCCGATACGCCGGCATACGCGGCGGTCAGGGCATTCGGCTTTTTTGCATCAATGCTTTTGACATATTATTTATACACGGTTTTATTTCTCGGTTTCTATCCAAAATCGCAGATGATATTATGGGGATCCATATCACTTATTTCTCCCTTTTGTGCATTTATCATATGGTTTTCAAACGAAAGAAATCGGGCCGCGGCCATCCTTGGGGCCCTGCCAATCGCAGTGATATTTGCAGAGTGGTATGTAACCGGCAGTGAAAACAATTTACTTTTCATCGCATATCTGAGTATGATAATCTGCCTGTTGCTTTTTGTTCCCGGAACGGCAAAAAAGCGCCTGTCCGTTTTGCCATATGCAGCCGTAATGGCACTTTTGCTGATAAAAACAGGACTGATGGATTTTATATGCAGGGAATTATTAAACATATAACGCCCTGTTGCGGATGCGGAACAACTTACATCCCAGAGTAATAAAAATAAGGACGGCAAAAACAATGGATGAAAAGTTTCAAAAAATATTGGATGATATAAAACGTTCAACAAAAGAAATAGAAGTTCTCCCAAGCGATCCCCGCATAAGAGAGCAGTATAAAAAAACATACCAAATCAATTCCCAAAGCCTGATAGGCACAATTCTTGAAAACACGGGGGGAATCATAATCGAGAACTGGCTGCGCTTATACGGCACGGGCCCGGTCGACTTTGTGACAAGGAACAGCCTGTTTCCATTTGAAGAAACAGTGATAGCGGAAGATGTGCTGGGCGGTCTGTTCATCTGTCTGGAACATGGCGGCATCGGCTATTTCGCGCCGGATACCCTGGAATTAGAAGACATGGAAATCGGGATGGGTCAGTTTTTATACTGGTGTCTCCATGGGGACACGGATACCTTTTATATCGATTACCGCTGGGCAAACTGGAAAAAAGAGCTCGCAGGTCTTAACTATGATAAGGGAATCGCCTTTTATCCGTTCCTGTGGGCAGACGCAGAGAGCCTTGAAAGCCGGAAACGGGAAATTCTTCCCATAGAAGAAATAATCTGCCTTGAATTCGATTTTTTACAACAGCTCAGCGTCAAAAACGAAACAGACAGAGTAACAACCGTACAAAAAAAGTGAAACGGAGCAGGAATCTTATGGAAAAATACAGCATAACAGCAGTCGAATTAAAGACCATGAAAGAAACACAACTGCAAATAGAGGCCGACGAAGCCGAAACAAGTGAAGAAATCATCTTAACAATCCAATTAAACGGCCAACCCATATCAAAATCAGACTATGCATATTTCCCGGCCTACCAAAAACTCCGTGACGCCCTGTTACAGGCAGGCTACGGCCTAAAATGTGCCGGCTCCCAAATTAACGCCGTCCAGTCAGGCATGATGGGAGCGTGCGAAAAAATATACCTCGTAAAACCGGGAAAGCAAGCCCTCAAAAAAGACATCATAAGCCTCTGGACCTACTCAGACCAATCCACCTTCCCCACAACAGAAGACCAAACCCAATTTTTTACAAAATGGTGCGCCTCCCTTTCCCAACCCCTAACCCTCCAATAACGCCTTTTCCGTCCTTCCTCCCTCCCCCGAAAAAAGAGTTCAACCAGCCGGCGTCCGGATGGCGTACGGGCCGATCCGATCCCGGTCTTCAGTCCGATGTGACTTACTACCCGGGGAAGGAGGAGGAAAACTTTCCGCAGGGGACCTTGGAGTCCGCCGGTGCTTAGCGAGTGAAACGAGCTTAGCATCCGCTGCGCACTCCATAAGCGCAAGCGAGTCCCCGAAGGAATTTTTTCCTCCGGATTCCCCCTTTGCGATCCACTCGGCAGGACTGAAGACATTCCACCGAACCTCGCCACCCCGCACGCCATCCCATCACCCGCGACTCATTTTTCCACCACCACCCTTTACATCCCCCAAAAAACCTGTTAAAATGGCTAAACACAGCGTTAGATTCCCAGTGGAGGAAATCTAACGCTTTAAGGCGTGTCTGTCCGCAAATACCTGGGACATATCAGCCGGACAAAAGACGATATTAAAAACAGAATCACATAAATTTGATCGTATAAAGGAGAATTTATCATATGTATATTATAGCAGGACTCGGAAATCCGGGAAAAGAGTATGACGGCAGCAGGCACAATGTGGGATTTATGACTCTGGAAACACTGGCCGACCGGTATCAGATCGATATCAGGGAAAAAGCACACAAGGCCCTGATAGGAAAAGGAATGATTGAGGGAAATAAGGTGATACTGGTAAAGCCGCAGACTTATATGAACCTGAGCGGAGAGAGTATCCGCTCCGTGATGGATTATTATAAGACGGAGCCGTCGGAATTTATTGTGATTTACGACGACATCAGCCTGGAACCGGGACAAATCAGAATCAGGAAAAAAGGCAGCGCAGGCGGGCATAATGGTATCAAGAATATTATCGCCCATCTGGGAACGCAGGAGTTTCCGAGGATCCGTATCGGGGTCGGGGAAAAGCCGCCCAGGATGGATCTGGCCGACTATGTGCTGAGCCGTTTCCCGAAGGAAGAAAAAGAGGAGATGGAGCAGGCGTTTAGTGACGGGGCGGCGGCGGCTGTTTCCATGATGAACGAGGGGATTGACACGGCGATGAACCGTTTTAACGGATCGGCCAGAGCCCCGAAGAAAGAGACAAAGCAGCCCGAAGAGCAGACAAAGGCGTGAAATCAATGATGCATACAAACGGCAAAAAGGCCGTTTCTGTATAGATAGAAAGAGCGGGGAATCAAATGGAAAGCATTTTTGCAAATCCACTGGAAGAATTAATTGAATTTGGGGACATGAACCGGGATCTGGAGAGGGGACAGGGGCCGCTTTTGGTAAGCGGCTGTATGGACTCACAGAAGGCGCATCTGATATCGGAGCTGACGAAGCCGATTCCATGGAAACTGATTGTCACGTATGATGATCAGAGGGCCAAGGAGCTTTACGAAGATTACAGATGTTTTTCTTCCGATGTGTTTTTATATCCGTCCAGGGATCTCCTGTTTTACAGTTCCGATATTCACGGAAACCTGCTGACCAGGCAGAGGATGCAGGTGATGAAACACCTGGCGGAGGAGGAGAAAGGCGTCATCATCACGACCGTGGACGGCCTGATGGATCACCTGCTTCCCCTGGAAAACCTGAAAAAACAGTGTATCACAATCGGCAGCGGGGAGGCCCTTGATGTGGATGCGCTAAAGCTGTCCCTTGCCGGAATGGGATATGAGAGGGTGGCCCAGGTAGACGGAATGGGGCAGTTCTCTGTAAGGGGAGGAATCATCGATATTTTCCCTCTGACGGAGGAACTTCCCTTCAGGATCGAACTCTGGGGGGATGAGGTGGACTCCATCCGTACCTTTGATCCGGAGAGCCAGAGGTCGGTGGAACAGCTTGAGGAGGCCGTGCTTTATCCGGCCACGGAACTGGTTCTTACCAAAAAAGAGGCGGAAGCCGGAATCGCCAGGATAGAGAAGGAGAAGACAAAGTACGTTAAGACTCTGCGGGAGCAGATGAAAACCGAGGAGGCGCACCGGATCGAATCGGTGATTGGTGAGCTTTCGGAGGGACTGCGAGAGGGATGGAGAGTCCACGGCCTCGGCAGCTTTATCCGTTATTTCTGTTCGGAAACCGTGTCCTTCCTGAAATATTTTCCGGCCGACGGACTGACCGTGTTCATAGATGAACCGCTCCGGCTGAAAGAAAAAGCGGAGGTTGTGGAGGAAGAATTCAGGGAGAGCATGACCCACAGGCTGGAGAACGGTTATCTTCTTCCGGGACAGGCGGACTTTATGTATTCCGCCAAGGCGGTCCTTGCGATGGCTATCGGCGGAAGAACGCTTCTGATGCTGGGGCTTGAACAGAAACTTCCCGGCATTACCGTGAAAAAGAAATACGGTATGACCGTCAAAAGTGTAAATTCCTATCAGAACGGCTTCGATCTCCTGATCAAAGACCTGACAAAATGGAAGAAAGAGAAATACAGGGTAATCCTGCTTTCGGGTTCCAGGACAAGGGCCAGCCGTCTGGCCGGCGATCTGAGAGAGTATGATTTGCGGGCATTCTGTCCCGACGAGGGCCAGACCCAGGTGCAGCCGGGCGAGATTATGGTGACGTACGGAAACCTGCACAGGGGGTTTGAATATCCGCTGATCAAGTTTGTCGTGATCACGGAAGGCGACATGTTCGGCGGGGTGCGCCAGAAAAAGAAGAGGAAAAAGACCGCTTACCAGGGGAAAAAGATCCAGAGCTTCTCCGAACTGGCCGTGGGCGACTACGTGGTCCATGAGAGCCACGGACTCGGAATCTACCGCGGCATTGAAAAGATAGAGCAGGACAAGATTGTAAAGGATTATATCAAAATCGAATACCGCGACGGCGGCAACCTCTATCTCCCTGCCACCAGGCTGGAGGGAATCCAGAAATATGCGGGCGCCGACGCCAAACAGCCGAAGCTCAACAAGCTGGGCGGCACGGAGTGGAATAAGACCAAGACCAAGGTCAGGGGAGCCGTAAAGGAGATTGCAAAGGAGCTGGTGGAGCTTTACGCAGCCAGGCAGCAGAGCGAGGGATTCCAGTATGGACCCGACACGGTCTGGCAGAGGGAATTCGAGGAGATGTTCCCCTTTGAGGAGACGGAGGATCAGCTCGATGCAATCGATTCCACGAAAAAAGACATGGAGAGCAGAAAAATCATGGACCGCCTGATCTGCGGCGACGTGGGGTACGGAAAGACCGAGATAGCCCTCAGGGCCGCTTTTAAGGCAATCCAGGAGGGAAAGCAGGTCGTTTACCTGGTTCCCACGACTATCCTTGCCCAGCAGCATTATAACACCTTTGTGCAGCGTATGAAGGACTTCCCGGTCAGGGTCGACATGATGTCGCGCTTCAGGACGGCCACGGAACAGAAGCGGACGCTGGAGGACCTGAAAAAGGGCTTTGTCGACGTGCTGATTGGAACGCACCGCGTGCTGTCGAAGGACGTGGTCTTCAAGAGCCTCGGACTGCTTATCATAGATGAAGAACAGCGCTTCGGCGTGGCCCATAAAGAGAAAATCAAGCAGCTCAAGGAAAATGTGGATGTGCTGACTCTGACCGCGACACCGATTCCGAGAACGCTCCACATGAGCCTGATCGGAATCCGTGACATGAGCGTGCTGGAAGAGCCTCCGGTTGACCGTCTCCCCATCCAGACCTATGTGATGGAGTACAACGACGAGATGGTACGTGAGGCCATCCACCGTGAACTGTCCAGGGGCGGACAGGTGTATTATGTATATAACAGGGTCAATAACATCGATGAGATTACAAATCATGTGGCATCCCTGGTGCCGGAGGCCAATGTGATTTTTGCCCACGGACAGATGCATGAGCACGAACTGGAACGGATTATGCTGGACTTTGTCAACGGTGATATCGATGTACTGGTGTCCACGACAATCATTGAGACGGGACTTGATATCCCCAACGCCAACACGATTATCATCCATGACGCCGACCGGCTCGGACTTTCCCAGCTTTATCAGATCAGAGGCCGCGTTGGGCGTTCCAACCGGACGTCTTACGCATTTTTGATGTACCGGCGCGACAAACTCCTGCGCGAGGAGGCGGAAAAGAGGCTTCAGGCCATCCGTGAGTTTACCGAGCTGGGCAGCGGAATCAAGATTGCAATGCGCGACCTGGAATTGCGCGGGGCCGGAAACATACTGGGCGCCGAGCAGCACGGCCACATGGAAGCGGTCGGATACGATCTGTACTGCAAGCTCTTGAATGAGGCGGTCTTGGCGCTTAAGGGGCAGAAAGAGGAAGAAAGTTTCGAAACCGTGGTGGACTGCGATATCGACGCCTACATTCCCGGCTCTTATATCAAGAACGAATACCAGAAGCTTGATATCTATAAACGGATTTCAGGTATTGAGAACCAGGATGAGTATATGGATATGCAGGACGAACTGATCGACCGTTTCGGCGATATACCAAAGCCGGTTGAAAACCTTCTTCTGATCGCGGCGTTAAAGGCAATGGCCCATCAGGCGGGAGTGACGGAGGTCAATATCAACCGCCAGGAGATTACGCTCAAAATGTACAAAAATGCCCGAATCGACACTTCCGGAATACCGGCGCTGATCGACAAATATAAAGGCGCGCTGACGCTCCGGACAGGAGATATCCCGTCCTTCTTCTACCAGGACCGTAAGGGTAAAAATAAAGACTGCGCAGCCATGGTGGAAAAGGCAGAGGAAATCCTCGGCGAGCTGGGAAAAATGGGGATTTAGTTGAGATGCGAGGACGCTTCTGTAAGACGGCGGACGGGGGAGTGGGAGGTTATTTATGAGTCTTCAGTCCCGG
>NZ_URHZ01000090.1 GCF_900547735.1 uncultured Clostridium sp.
ACCCTCCCACTCCCCCGTCCGCCGTCTTACAGAGGCGTCCTCGCATCTCAACTAACTCCCCCTCTATCTCCTTGCCGCCTTATCAATCGTCTTCTCAATCACCTTTACGTTCTTTTCCCCCAGCTTCTCCCGGAGAGCGGCCAGAAGTTCTTCCTTCGCCTCCACATTCCAGTTCCGCGGAAGCGCCTTTTTGGCTTTTTCCTTTCCCAGATAGACAATCACCTGGTCGCTGCCCTCATATCCCCTGAGCATATTGAGGAGTTCCTGCTCACTGGAAAAATACGTTTCCTTATCGGGGTACTGAAGCCACACTTCCCTTGGGACGGCGTCAAACGGGACTACCTGTTCGCAGATCAGCTTCCCTACCGGATCATCGCCGATGGACGCCTTGCCGGTAATAAATATCTTGGCGTCCTGCTCCAGGAACTGCCGTTTCTTTTCGTAATCCCTTGGGAACACAAGGACTTCCACGCTTCCGGCCAGATCCTCTATCGTCACAAAAGCCATCATCTTATTATTTCTCGTGGTTTTTACCGTCTTGGCCGTCACCATGCCGCCGATGGTCACAAATGCGCCGTCCCTGATTTCCGCCTCACCGGTCTCCTCATCTACAATAAAGTCGGAGGTCTTGGCCGTCACATTCTTCTCCCACAGGCCGATATAGGCCTCCATGGGATGGCCGCTGATGTAAACGCCCAGCATTTCCTTCTCAAATGCCAGAAGTTCCTCCTTGGTATATTCCCCGACATTCGGGAACGTAATCTGGAAATCTTCCTTTTCCTCCTCGGCCACGATGTCAAACATGGACATCTGCCCTTCCATGGAATTTTTCTTTTCCTTGTTCTTCTGGTCCAGAAGCTGGGCCGAAACAAGGAATTTCTGTTTTCTCGTACCGGGCAGCGAATCCATGGCGCCCGATTTGATAAAGCTTTCCAGCGTCCGCTTGTTTACCTCTTTGCTGCTCATCCGGTCCACAAAGTCTTCCAGGCTCTTATAAAAACCTCTCTCCTGGCGCTCCCTCACGATCTCCTCCACAACGGACTGGCCGATACTCTTGATCGCGGACAGACCGTAGCGGATGGAACCGCCGGAAACGGAGAAACCGCCCTCTCCCTCGTTGATGTCGGGAGGCACAATCTTCATTCCCATCTGGCGGCAGGCCATAATATACTCGGACACCTTGGAAACGTTATCCTTGACCGACGTCATAAGAGCGGCCATGAACTCAACCGGATAGTAATATTTCAGATAGGCGGTCTGGTAGGAGACTACCGCATAGGCCGCCGCATGCGACTTATTAAACGCATACTTTGCAAAATCTATCATCTCATCATAAATGTGGTTTGCCGTCTTCTCGTCGATTCCGTTGGCAATACAGCCCTTAACGCCTTCCTCCTCATTGCCGTAAACAAAGTTCTGGCGTTCCTTCTCCATGACGGAGCCTTTTTTCTTCGACATGGCGCGCCGCACCAGATCACTTCGTCCGAGCGTATATCCGGCCAAATCCCGAACGATCTGCATTACCTGCTCCTGATATACGATACAGCCGTAAGTCGGCGCCAGAATCGGCTCTAACTGCGGGCACTCATAGGTGATGGACTGCTTGTCGTTCTTTCCCTTTAAGTATCTCGGGATAAAGTCCATCGGGCCCGGACGGTAGAGGGAGATACCGGCTATGATGTCTTCCAGGTTCTCCGGTTTCAGCTCCTTCATGAAGCTCTTCATACCGGAGCTCTCGAGCTGGAATACGCCGTCGTTCTTTCCCGTTCCGATGGAATTCAGCACGTTCTTATCATTATAATCAATCTCGTAGAGATCGATTGTCTTATTGCATGTCCTCTCGGCCAGACGGACCGCGTTCTGGATCACCGTCAGGGTACGCAGGCCCAGGAAGTCCATCTTTAAAAGTCCAAGCTCCTCCAGCGTCGTCATCGTAAACTGGGTCGTGATGGAACCATCGGCCGCCCTGGAAAGAGGCACATACTCGTCCACCGACGCCTTACTGATTACAACGCCCGCGGCATGCATGGAAGTATGCCGCGGAAGTCCCTCCAGCCTCCGGCTCATGTCGATCAGGTATTTGACTTCCTCATCCTCCTGATAGGCATTGCGGAGATCGGGGCTGGCTTTTAACGCCTTGTCCAGCGTCATTCCCAGGTCACCCGGAATCATCTTGGCAATTGAGTCGCACTTGGCATAGGGCATATCCAGCACGCGTCCTACGTCGCGGACCACACCCTTGGCGGCCAGCGTACCGAAGGTGACAATCTGCACCACCCTGTCCTTACCGTATTTGCTTACCACGTAATCAATGACTTCCTGCCTGCGCTCGAAGCAGAAGTCGATATCGATATCAGGCATCGAAACTCTCTCCGGGTTCAGGAAACGCTCAAAGAGAAGCTGATAGCGGATGGGATCAATATCGGTAATGCCCAGGCTGTACGCCACAATACTTCCGGCCGCGGAACCGCGCCCCGGTCCGACCATGATGTCATGTACTTTTGCAAAATGGATAAAATCCCAGACTATCAGGAAATAGTCCACGTATCCCATGGACTTTATGACGCCCAGCTCATATTCGAGCCTTTCCTTCAGCGTCCCGTCGTCGTCCGGGTAATGTTTGTTAAAACCGTCAAAGCAAAGCTTCTGCAGGTATTCCCATGAGGTATATCCCTCCGGTACATCGAACTGAGGCAGTTTCGTCACACCGAACTCGATTTCCACGTTACAGCGTTCGGCTATCTTATGGGTGTTGTCCAATGCATCGGCGGCGTATGGGAAGATGTTTCTCATTTCCTCCTCCGATTTTAAGTAAAACTGGCCGCCCTCATACCTCATTCTGTTTTCATCGGCCACCTTTTTCCCCGTCTGGATACAGAGGAGTATATCGTGTGACTCCACATCTTCTTTATAAATGTAATGGCAGTCGTTTGTAGCGGTCAGCGGAATATCCAGTTCCTGGCTCATGCGTAAAAGCCCCTGGTTCACCGTTTTCTGGGCCGGTATCCCGTGATCCTGAAGTTCCAGAAAGAAGTTCCCCTTTCCGAAAATCTCCTGATACCTGAGGGCCGATTTGCACGCCTCCTCATACATCCCGCGGGAGAGGTAACGCTGCACCTCACCGCCCAGGCAGGCGCTGAGGCAGATGATTCCCTCGCTGAACTGGCTTAACACCTCATAATCAACTCTCGGTTTATAATAAAAACCTTCCACAAAACCTTTTGAAACAATCTTCATCAGGTTCTGATAGCCCACATTATTTTCCGCCAGGAGAATCAGGTGGTAGTACCGATCCTCCCCGTTCACATTCTCACGATCCAGACGCGAGCCCGGCGCCACATAAATCTCACAGCCGATAATCGGCTTAATGCCCACTTCCCTGGCCGCCCGGTAAAAATCGATCACTCCGTACATAACACCATGATCGGTGATAGCCAGGCTGTCCATTCCCAGCTCCTTGGCCCTGGCCGTCAGTTCCTTTATCTTACTGGACGCATCCAGCAGACTGTATTCCGTATGCACATGCAGATGAGTAAATGCCACTCCCCTGTTCTCCTTTCCCGCGGCGTTTCCGATGCAGCCCCCTGCAGGCCGTACGCCGCTGATTTAAAAAGGCTGCTGCAATGGTTTCCCTGCAGCAGCCCCTACTGTAAAATTAACTGTTCGTCAGATATTTTTCTATTCCTTCAATTGCCGTATCTTCATCCTCGCCGTCGGCCCGCACCATAACTTCATCTCCCGCCTGCAGCCTGAGAGTCATCATGCCCATGATACTTTTGGCATTGATATTTTTATCTCCGTCTATCAGATAGATGCTGCTGGCATACTGGCTGGCAACCTGAACCAGCATAGCGACTGGTCTTGCTTCCAGACCTGATTCAAGTTGAATTGTGATTTCCTTACTCTTCATAATATCCTCCTCATCTTCCAAAAGAACTTACGCCATCGCTTTCTTCCTTATACCTGTTCCTTCTGTGCTCTCAGGTTCTCTGCGATTGTACTGATCTTTCTAAGCCGATGGTTTACTCCGGATTTACCCACCTGGGGATCCAGACTCTCTCCTAATTCCTTTAGCGTCGCATCCGGCCTGTCCAGCCTGACCTCAGCAATCTCTGCCAGTGTTTCCGGCAGATAATCAAGACCCACTGTATCCCGGATGTACGTAATATCCCCCAACTGCTTTACAGCAGCCGAAACTGTTTTGTTAATATTGGCCGTCTCGCAGTTCACCTGGCGGTTCACACTGTTTCTCATCTCCTTCAGAATCCTGATATTCTCCAGATCCATCAGGGCTACATGTGCTTCCATCACGCCAAGAATCTCCACAATCTGACTTCCTTCTTTTATATATACCACAAAATACTTCTTCCTGACAACTATTTTCGCATCAATTGAGAAAGTTGCTATCATGGCTCTGAGCTGTTCCGCCTTCTCCACCGAAGCGCAGACAATCTCAAAATGATAAAACTTTTCCGGATCACTGATGGATCCCGCCGCCAGAAATGCTCCTCTGATAAACGCCCTGCGGCAGCACGGATTCTGGACAACCAGATTCTTCACTACGGATAAATTTTCCCAAACTTCCCCGTGTTCATCCAGAAGCTTGCAGGCCTCCAGAACGCGGATCGCGTCTTCGTGTTTCCGTATTACCACCGTATAAGTCCTGTTCTTTTTCAGGAAAGCGTTTCTCCGGATAGAAATATCAGTTCCTATATTAAATGCTTTTTTCAATAATGTAAAGTATTTTCTCGCAACCGCCACATTTTCCGTGTGGATACGGATGCTGTAATGATCCTCTTCATCAATGTGAACTTTGCCGCACAGGCTTAAAATAGCGGCAATTTCCGCTATCTGGCAGTGTCTGGCAGAGCTGATCTGCCGTGACAGTTCCTCTTTCACGCGGGAAGAAAATGACATCTCTCCACCTCTATTTCTTAACCTTACTATCGTTTTCAATGTCCCTGTGTTCTATCTTAAGTCCGATATCCCTATGGCTTTCAAGTTTATCATACAGCATGTTTGCGATGGTGACGGAGCGGTGTTTTCCTCCGGTACAGCCGACGGCGATGACCAGCTGGTTTTTCCCCTCCTGAACATAGTATGGCAGAAGAAAGCCAATCATATCATAAAGCTTATCAAGGAAAATATCGGCAGTTCCTCCCTGCTTCACGAATTCCTGAACCTCCTCCTCGTTACCGGTCAGGTAACGAAGAGCGTCGTCATAGTAAGGATTCGGCAGGAAACGGACGTCGAAAACGAGATCCGCATCGGAAGGAATTCCATATTTAAATCCAAAACTCAGCACTGTCACAAACAGGCTGGAAAATCTTTCATGATCCACAAAAATTTTCTCAAGTTCCACCCTCAGCTCCCTTGTCAGAAGCTTGCTGGTATCCAGTATGTAATCCGCGCGTATTTTTAAAAACTTCAGCTTCTCCCTCTCTTTGGCAATCCCGCGGTCCAGCCGCTGGGTGCCTGCCAGAGGGTGTGATCTCCTTGTTTCCTTATATCTCTTAATCAGGATTTCATCGCTGGCATCCAGAAACAGAATCTCATAGGGAAATTTAAGCCGATCCCATTCGCACAGCGTCTTTTCAAGTTCGCACAGCTCCTCACCGCTCCTGACGTCGATTCCCAGCGCGCCGCTTCTGATATCTCCGCTGCTGCTCTCCACCAGCTCGGCAAACTTGCCGACAAGCGGAATCGGCAGGTTATCAACGCAGTAGAATCCCATATCTTCAAGCATTTTGAGAGCCGCTGTCTTCCCTGCTCCCGACATTCCGGTAACAATTACAAGCCGCATTTTTTTCTCCTTCTGTCGTTCCTGTGCATCGCGAAGCGTGTTATTGGCCATGAGTGAACAGGATCACTCCCAGCCTATCATACGTACTTCCGTCTCCAGGTCTACCCCTGATGTCTCTTTCACTTTCTTCTGCACTAAACGGCACAGGGAACGGATATCTTCCGCCGTAGCCTCCCCGCGGTTGATGACAAAGCCGCAGTGCTTCTCGGAAACCTGTGCGCCGCCTTCGCGGCAGCCCCGCATTCCCGCATCGTCTATCAGCTTTCCGGCAAAATACCCGGCCGGCCTTTTGAAGGTGCTTCCCGCACTCGGATATTCAAGCGGCTGCTTATCGCGCCTTTTTTTCGCCAGTTCGGCCATCTTTTCCTGAATTTTCTCCTTATCGCCCTTCTTCAGGGAAATAACGGCGGAAAGGACGATGTATTCCCTCTCCGGGATACAGCTATGGCGGTAGCCCAGATCCAGTTCATCCCGGGTGAGCGTAAGAATCCGGCCCGATTTCTCCATGACCCTGACCGACTTTAAGACATCCTTCATCTCTCCGTCGTAGGCTCCGGCATTCATGACCGCCGCGCCGCCCAATGTTCCGGGAATTCCGGCTGCAAATTCAAAACCGGTCAGCGAACGCTCCATTGCCTCTTTGGCAATCCTGGAAAGCAGCGCACCTGCGCCGGCCGTAATCTCACACGGCTCATCCTCCCGGATCTCCGAAAAGCTCTCTCCCATCAGAATCATGACGCCGTCATAGCCTTTATCACTGACCAGAAGATTGCTTCCGTTGCCTAGTATATAATACGGCATCTGTTCCTCCCGGCAGAGAAGAAGCACATTCTTCAGCGCCTCATCACCGGCCGGCGACACGAAATAGGATGCCGGTCCTCCCACGCGGAATGTGGTATGTCCGCTCATCATCTCGTCTTTTTTCGCCTGGCCGTCTCCTGCCGCCAGACAAAGTCTTTCAAAAAAATCATTCATGTTATATCCTGCCTGTTTTCTGTTTTCAATCTTTTCTCGCGAGGTTGGCCTGGACGCGGTTGTAAAGCTCCCTGGCCGCATTATACCCCATCTTCTTCTGTCTGTAATTGACAGCCGCCGATTCCACGATAATGGCAAGATTTCTGCCGGGACGGATCGGAATGGAATGGCAGACTACCTTGTTGCCGAGGAATTCCGTATACTGGTCTTCCATCCCAAGTCTGTCATACTCTCTCTCTCTGTCCCACTCTTCCAGTTTGATTACCATGTCGATGGACTGGGTATCCTTAACGCTCTCAACACCGAACAGTGTTTTCACGTCAATGATACCTATGCCGCGAAGTTCAATAAAATGCCTGGTGATGTCGGGCGCTGAGCCGATGAGCGTCTCGTCGCTGACGCGCCGTATCTCCACCACGTCGTCGCTGACAAGGCGGTGTCCCCTCTTAATCAGCTCCAGGGCGGCCTCGCTCTTGCCAATCCCGCTCTCTCCCATAATCAGGACGCCCTCACCGAATACGTCCACCAGCACCCCATGGATGCTGATCATCGGAGCCAGCTTGACATTGAGCCAGCGGATGATTTCCGCCATCAGATCCGATGTCGTCTTCTCCGAAACCATGCATGGAACCTCATAGTGGTTGCAGAGCTCCAGCACATCCTCATCCGGCATCATGCCCCGGCTGTAAAGAAGGCAGGGAATCTGGCTGGAAATCAGGGCGTCATAAACCTCATGGCGGCGCTCCGCCGTCAGCTTATCGAGATAAGCGTGCTCCACATACCCGATAATCTGGACGCGGTCCTTGTCAAAATGGTCAAAAAATCCGGTCAGCTGCAAAGCCGGACGGTTTACATCCGGATGCACCAGCACAATCGCGTCGGTATCCAGCTCCATTGTCATATTTCGAAGCCCCAGTTTCTCTATCAGTTCCGTAATCGTAACTCCATACATGGTCCTCATTCTCCTTCTCTGTGGCATTTTTTCAGAATTCTGCCGCTCACGCCGTGTACGGCAGCTATGAAATCTTTCCTTTATCCTATCACAACTTTTACCGCTTGTCATCAACTGCGGCAGGACGGTTCCGCTTCCCTCCCCGTTCCTGTTTTACAGCCTGCACAAAACAGTGTGCGGCGGACTAAAAACCGTTTCACTTATTCTTCTCCGTGGAAGAAATTATATACGGCCTCGGCTGCGTTCCGGTTCATCTGCGGCGCTCCGGCCAGTTCCTCGACTCCCGCGTCCCTGACCGCTTCAATCGTCTTAAAATGACGCATCAGCGCTTTCCGTCTGGCGGGTCCGATTCCCTTTATATCATCCAGAACGGAGCGCACCTGTTCCTTGCTGCGCAGGCTCCTGTGATATTCAATCGCAAAACGGTGGGCCTCATCCTGTATTCTTGTAATCAGCCGGAATCCCTCCGAATGATGATCGATCGGTATCTCCACATTGTTATAATAGAGTCCCCGCGTCCTGTGGTTGTCATCCTTGACCATACCGCATACCGGAATCACGATCCGCAGGCTCTCAAGCACCTCCAGGGCAATGTTTACCTGTCCTCTTCCGCCGTCCATCATGATCAGGTCCGGAAATCTGGTAAAGCTTCCGAAGGCCGCATCGCCGCCCTCCGCCTTCAGTTTTTCCGCCTCCTCCAGTCCGTGTGAAAAACGGCGTGTCAGCACCTCTCTCATGGAGGCATAATCATTGGGTCCTTTAACAGTTTTTATGCGGAACTTCCTGTAATCATTCCTCTTCGGCCTGCCGTCTTCATAAACGATCATGGAACCGACCGACTCAAAACCGCTGATATTGGAAATATCATAGGCCTCTATCCTCTTGACGCCTTTTAAACCAATCCATTCCCCCACCTGGTTCATGGCCCCGATGGTGCGCAGTTCCTCCCTCTTAATCTTCTCTTTATCCTGGGAAAGAACCATTTTCGCATTCTTTTCGGCCAGCTCCACGAGCTGTTCCTTGCTGCCCTTCTTCGGAACAACGATTTTTACCTTCTGCCCTCTTCTCGATGTCAGGAAACTGCTGATGACCTCCTCGTCCTCCAGCTCCTCCTGCACCCAGATCTCATGCGGAATAAACGGTGTCCCGGCATAGAACTGTTTGACAAAGCTGTTTAAAATCTGCCGGTCCTCCTCGGCCGAGGAAATAGACATGTGGAAATGTTCCCTGCCGATCAGGCGGCCGTCCCTGACAAAGAATACCTGGACCACCGCATCCCTGTCGTCCTTTGCCATGGCGATGATATCACGATCATCCATACTCTGGCTGGTAATCTTCTGTTTCTGCGCCACTTTCCTGACGCTGCCAAGCAGTTCCCTGTACTCGATGGCCTTCTCAAACTCCATCTCCTCCGAGGCGGCCATCATCCTGTCTTCCAAATATTTCATCACCGGTTCATACTTCCCGCCCAGGAAATCCAGGGCCCGTTTTACGGACTGCTGGTATTCCTCCTGTGAAATATAACCCTGACAGGGGGCGTCGCACTGGTGGATATGGTAATACAGGCAGGGCCTGTCCTTCCCGATGTCCTGGGGCAGCTTTCTCGTGCAGGTCCTGATATGGTAAATCTTATGGATCAGCTCAATCGTGTCCTTAACGGCCCCGGCGCTGGTAAACGGTCCGAAATATTTATTCTTATCTTTCTTCATAATGCGGGAAAACAGGATCCTGGGATAATCCTCCGCCACCGTCACTTTGATGTAAGGATAGGTCTTGTCATCCTTCAGCATGGTGTTGTAACGGGGCCTGTGTTCCTTGATCAGGTTGCACTCTAACACGAGCGCTTCCAGCTCCGAGTCGGTCACAATATACTCAAACCTGGCAATCCTCGACACCATCTGCTCTATCTTGGACGTCTTGTTCCGGCTGCTTTGGAAATACTGGCGCACGCGGTTTTTCAGGCTGATGGCTTTTCCCACATAGATAATTTCGTCTTTTATGTCATGCATAATATAAACTCCCGGCTGGGCCGGAAGTTTTTTCAGTTCTTCTTCAATATTAAACATTTTCTTATCCCCGGCGCAGTCTGGATGCGTCGTATCTCTGCTGCATTCTCAGATACTGTTTCAATCCGTCAAGCTGCTCCTCGACGGTCCCGTCGGACGGTTTCGCGTCCAGGCACAGGCACAGACTGTCTACCTCTCTCTGCCCTACCCTGCCCTTCATCCGCTGAAGGATGGCGAGCCGCTCCTCAAAAGACTCCGTGTCCAGAAACTCTAAAAGCATCGGGCTGACGGCAGCCTCCTCCGGTCTGGTGTACGGGTGCATTTCCCTGTCCGAAACCGGGTTTTCAGCCGTCCCTGCGGCATGATTCGGGGCATCCTGTCCCTGTCCGGGAAATACCCGCTCGAATCTGTATTTCTGCACAACATCCGGATATTTGCTTCTGTCCACCTCTTCCATAAACATGGCAAGCGGGCGGACCCAGACGCTGTAATCTCCGTAGAGCGCCTGGTAAACCACCATCTTTTCACCGGTCTCCGAGTGGTTTGCCACCGCCATGATCTGGTACATTTTGTTTTTAAAGTGTCTGTAAAATTCACCTGGTTTTGGAACTGCATTCATTGTTCAAGTCCTCCGTAATGATAGTTGTTTGATGCATTCCACAGAATCCATTCCTCGTATCCCGCATCGTATACGGCCTGGATCTGCCTGCGTATCTCTTCGTTGCCATATTTAATGTGATGTTTCAGATAAGTCGCCGTAAAGTCCTGGAGCCACGGACGGACAATTGCCTGGCGTTCCTCCTCAGGATAGGTTGAAAGCTCGGCCTCGGACTTCTTGAGCGCCCCGAGAATTGTCTCGTAGGGATGCATATCCGGGTGATCCAGCCCGAAGTTGCCGTCACCGTAGTGGGACGGGTAAATCATCGGACAGATATAATCCAGGTTCTGCGCCATCTCGCCGTAAATCTGGCCTACCGCGCCGGCGTCCTCCTCGCTCCCGATGATTGCGCCGAAAACATCGGCGGATACGAATACTCCGAGAGGCGTCAGCTTGTCAAAGGCATATTCGGTAAACTCTGCAATGATATCCGTCTTGGAACGCCCTTTCGTCTCCTCCTCGTCGAACACTACCTCGCGCATCGTGGAGTCGGTGGCAAAACGGATATAGTCAAACTGTATCTCATCGAAACCGGCATCGGCCGCCTTCGTCCCCGCTTCCACCAGGTAATCCCAAACTTCCTGTCTGTATGGGTTTACCCAGGCCAGGCCTTTTTTATCCCTGTAGAGGGAACCGTCCGCCTTTTTCAGGCTCCACTCCGGCTTTTTCTCCGCCAGATAGGGATCTTTAAAGGCTACAATCCGGGCTATCGTGTAAATATCGTGTTCTTTCAGTTTTTGAAGCAGTGCTTCCAGATCCGGAATATAAGCTTTACATGCGTCTATCTCGCTGAACATCTCCGAATCCGTGGGCGCGGTAATGCGGCCGTCGTCGTTTTTGAAATCTATGACTACCGCATTCAGTTCCGTCGCATCGATCTGCTTTATAATATTGTCCATCATCTTTTCGTTCCCTGCCACGTAGGCGGAAACATAGATGCCTTTTACTTTTACGGGTTCGCGCTGATCAAGGAGATCATCCCCGTCGGTAATCTTAAGAATCTTCTCAAGCTTGACCGCCAGCGGACCCTTGGGAACGTTCTCCCCGTTTTTGGAGTTTTCCGGTGTCCGGTCTGCCCGGCCCTGCTCTCCATCGGCTCCTGTTTCAACGGAGCCGCCTTTTACGGCATCACTGCCCGATGCAGGATTTCCCGCCGCGCCGGATTCCGTCTCTTCCTGGACGATATCCGGCATTTCCGCCGGGTTATACCGTGTGCACCCGGTCAGCAGACAGGCGCACATGCTTAAAATCAGCCACTTTCTCATCACTTGGTTCCCCTGTGCTTCTGTTCTAATTCGAGGAGCTTTTCTTTAATCGGCAGTCCTCCGCCGTATCCGGTCAGGCGGCCGTCGGCGCCGATTACTCGGTGGCACGGCACAATGATCGGGATTGGATTATGGTGGTTCGCCATGCCGACCGCACGGCCGGCTCTCGGATTTCCAATTTTGGCTGCTATCTCTCCATATGTGGTTGTCTCTCCGTACGGAACCGTAAGAAGCTGATCCCAGACCTGTTTCTGGAACGAGGTTCCACGCATCGAGAGCGGGATGTCAAATGTCCTTCGCGTTCCGGCAAAATATTCTTCCAATTGGCGCTTTGTCTCCAAAAGCAGTGGTGTCTCCTGTTCTACAGACTCCGCCTGACGGCCGGCCTGGAAGGTTTTCGGTTCTTTAACAGCGAATGATATCTCGGCTAAGGCATTGTTTTCCTCTGCAAGGAGGAGCGGGCCGATCGGGGTTTCGATTTGGATTGTGTATCGCATGGGGGAGACCTTCTTTCTTGGAATGAGGGGGTGGAAGGGTGACTGGGGTGGGGCGGGACAAGATGCCCGGTAAAGGTGTTTCTGGATTCCAGGGATGGAAAATGCCGGGATCGCATTTCACTACTGGGCCGGGTGGTGAGTCAGGAAAGCTCCGCTTTCCTGACTCACGGGCTTCGCCCTGTGGACAGAGAAATAAGTAAGTTCCCGAACGGGAACGAGCTCCCGTTCGGGAACTTACTTATTTCTCTGTTCACCCGGCTCATTGCCTACGCGCATATTATACCACCCTCCCCCCCACCTTTTCCAGCCCCAACTCGTTTTTCTATCACTTTCTATAACTTTTCCGCCGTTTTCCGCACTTTTTTTAACTTTTTTCATTTTCCCCCTACTCAAATCCTCTTTTTTGTAGGATAATAGGATGGGTTTGTATTTTAAAATATTACTTATAGATAAGGATGGGACGTTATGAAATTAGGTTTTGACAATGACAAATATCTGAAGACGCAGTCGGATCACATCCGCGAGCGTATTGATCAGTTTGGGGATAAGCTTTATCTCGAGTTCGGCGGGAAGCTGTTTGATGATTTTCATGCTTCCAGGGTTCTGCCGGGATTTGCTCCCGACAGTAAGCTTCGGATGCTGCTGCAACTGGCTGATCAGGCTGAGATTGTAATTGCCATCAGTGCTGCGGATATTGAGAAGAATAAAATCCGCTCTGATCTCGGCATTACTTATGACGTGGACGTACTCCGCCTCATCCAGGCTTTTACGGATAAAGGGCTCTATGTGGGCAGTGTCGTGATTACCCACTATTCCGGGCAGGCCAGCGCCGACACATTTAAGAAGAAACTGGAACATATGGAAATCCGTGTTTACCGCCACTATACGATCGACGGTTATCCCGGCAATGTGCCGCTGATTGTGAGCGATGAAGGGTACGGTAAGAATGATTACATCGAAACCTCCAAACCTCTCGTGATCGTGACCGCTCCCGGGCCGGGAAGCGGGAAGATGGCTACCTGCCTGTCTCAGCTTTATCATGAGAATAAACGCGGCATCAAGGCCGGTTATGCCAAATTCGAGACGTTCCCAATCTGGAATATTCCGATTAAGCACCCGGTTAACCTGGCTTATGAGGCTGCTACCGCAGATTTGAACGATGTCAATATGATCGACCCCTTCCATTTAGAAGCATATGGGGTGACAACGGTCAATTATAACCGCGACATTGAAATTTTCCCGGTGCTCAGCGCTATTTTTGAGGGAATCTATGGAGATAACCCTTATAAGTCTCCAACGGACATGGGAGTGAACATGGCCGGAAATTGTATTTTTGACGACGAGGTCTGCTGCGAAGCTTCCAAACAGGAGATTATCCGGCGCTATTACCAGGCTTTGAACCGCGTTGCCAAGGAAGAAGGCAGCAAGGAGGAAGTTTATAAGATTGAACTTCTGATGAAACAGGCTAAAATCTCCACCGAGATGCGTAAGGTGGTTCCTGCCGCCCTGGCCGAGGCCGAGAGGGAAGGCGCTCCCGCTGCCGCCATCGAACTGCCGGACGGAAGGATAGAGACAGGCAAGACGTCCAACCTGCTGGGCGCCTCCGCCGCTCTTCTGCTCAATGCAGTAAAGGCCCTGGGGAATATCCCTCACGGCACGCATCTGATTTCACCGACCGCCATCGAGCCAATCCAGAAGCTGAAGGTCGATTATCTCGGCAGCAAAAACCCGCGCCTCCACACGGACGAGGTCCTCATTGCCCTCTCCATGTGTGCCGCAACCGACAAAAATGCGCAGATCGCCCTGGAACAGCTTCCCAAGCTGAAACACTGCCAGGTCCATACCTCCGTCATGCTGTCGGAAGTTGATATCAAAACCTTCCAGAAGCTGGGAATCGGACTTACGTCGGAACCTGTATATGAACATAACAGACTGTACCATTAAACTTTATAAAACCGGACGGCGTCATGGAACTGCCGGATGAATTAAAGAAACAGGCCCGAATCACATTCAGGCCTGTTTTTTTTAATCCTCTGTTCCGGCTTTCAATTGCCGTTGTATCTTTAAACTTCCGTCCTATCTTTAAATCCCTGTTCTAATTTTAAATTTCTCTTGTCTCATTCTCTGCCGCCGGTGTGTCCGAACCCTCTGTCTCCGGTTCGTTCTTTCCGTTTTCTGCAACAGTCTCCGTCTCCCCGCCTGCTTCCGGTCTGTCGGAAGCTTCCGTCTGCCGTGTGTTTTCGGCCGTCTCAACCTCTTCTACGCTCCCGGCATTTTCAGCCGGTTTTGTATCAGACGCCACATCCGGTGCATCTGTTTTGCTTTCACTGCCGTCGGCATCGGCTGCTTCACTCTTTTTCTCCTCCGGCTCAGGAAGTCCCTTCACCTTACGGAAAATCTGCATAAATTCTTTGCCCGTGATCGTCTCCTTCTCAATCAGGAAAGCGGCAATCTTATCCATAACATCCCTGTTTTCAAGAAGAAGCCTCTTAGCCTCCGCATAGGAATCCTTGAGAATGCCCATAACCTCCTGGTCGATCTCAGCCGCCGTCACATCACTGCAATTCAGTACGGTGCGGCCGTTTAAATACTGGTTTTCTCTGGTTTCAAGGCCCATCAGGCCGAATTTCTTCGACATACCGTACTGGGTGATCATGGCTCTGGCGATTCTCGTAGCCTGCTCGATATCATTGGATGCACCGGTCGTAACCGTATCGAATACGATTTCTTCCGCCGCACGTCCTGCCAGATATCCGACCAGCATGGCGCGTATCTCTTTCTCCGTATTGAGGTATTTCTCTTCCTCGGGAACGTGCATAACATAACCGAGTGCGCCCATTGT
Organism: uncultured Clostridium sp.; assembly: GCF_900547735.1. Lineage (GTDB taxonomy): Bacteria > Bacillota > Clostridia > Lachnospirales > Lachnospiraceae > Otoolea. Next base: position 14,999 of record NZ_URHZ01000090.1, read on the forward strand.
CCTAGGTACAATCGTAATCTTCTGAACCGGCTCCGCATCCTTCTGAAGGGCGCTCACCAGCGCATGGCCTACCTCGTGGTAGGAAACGATACGGCGCTCTTCCTTGCTGAGAATTCTGTCCTTCTTCTCCTTGCCCACTAATACTAACTCCACGGCCTCAAACAGATCGCTCTGGGCAACCGCGTGTCTGCCGTGCTTAACGGCCGTGATGGCCGCCTCGTTCATCATATTGGCCAGGTCGGCGCCCACCGCGCCTGAAGTTGCCAGTGCAATCTCTTCAAAGTTAACGGATTCATCCAGCTTCACGTCTTTGGAATGAACCTTTAAAATATTGATACGGCCCTTTAAGTCAGGTTTATCCACGATAATACGCCTGTCAAAACGGCCCGGACGTAAAAGCGCCGGATCGAGAATCTCAGGACGGTTTGTAGCCGCCATGACAAGAAGACCCTTGGAGGAATCGAATCCATCCATCTCGGAGAGAAGCTGGTTCAAAGTCTGCTCCCTCTCATCATTGCCTCCGAGACGTGAATCACGGCTCTTACCAATGGCATCCACCTCGTCGATAAAAATAATACACGGTGCGGACTGCTGCGCCTGTTTAAACAGATCGCGGACACGGGAAGCTCCGACGCCGACGAACATCTCCACAAAATCGGAACCCGACAGGGAATAGAACGGTACTTTCGCCTCGCCCGCTACCGCCTTGGCAAGAAGTGTCTTACCGGTTCCGGGAGGGCCCACAAGAAGAGCGCCCTTGGGCAGCTTTGCACCAATCTTCGTATATTTACCGGGATTGTGGAGGAAATCTACAATCTCGGTCAGGGATTCCTTGGCCTCATCCTCACCGGCCACGTCCTTAAATGTAACTCCCGTCTCCTTCTGGACATAGACCTTGGCGTTGCTCTTTCCAACGCCCATCAGACCGTTGCCGCCGCCCATCCGGCGCATCATGAAGTTCAGGAGAAGAACCATCAGACCAATCGGCAGCACCCATTCCAGAATCAGCACGATAATGCTGGCCGTCGCATCCACCTGGGCCTGTTCATACTGGGCTACACCGGCCTTCTCCAGCTTCGCCTGGAGATCCGGGTCAGACATTGGAATTGCATAATACTCAATTCCAATCAGTCCGCCGTACTTGCTCTGGCTTCCGGTGTATTTCTTGGAATCCTTCTTAGGGGTAATCTGAATCTTGTTGCTGCTTACGACAACCGACTCCACTTCCCCATCCTTTAACATCTGGTTAAATTCACTGTAGGGCACAAGCTGCGTCCTGCTCTGCTGCCAGAGATTATGCATCGCGCTGACACAGAGCAATGTAAAAATCATAGTAATGATAAGAACCATGTAATTTTGCCCGCCCTTGGGATTCTTACCATTCTTATTCTGGTTGTTATTGTTATCCATATGTGTTCTCCATTCCGAATAGATATTACAATCCGCCTGATAGCCCCCGCTGGATGTATTCGTGCACACTCAGATGCTCACCGGGTCCGGCAGACGCCAGGCCATGCTCTTTATGGCCTGAGTGCATCTCCGCCGCCAGACATATGCATGGTTTGATTATGGCAGAGACAGCTCGATCTATTCTATACCATTATAGTGTGACATTCCTTATAAATCAAGAACTGAAATATTAAAATGTTATAAACAAAATAATTGTTTTTGGTGCAAATTTCCCCTGTTTTCCTTTATCCCCCTGCTTATCTGTGATAAAATGGATTTGCAGGGTTATAAATGACAAACCAAAGCAGAATTGCCTGCCGCCGGGCGGTAAAGACTATGACTGTACACAAGAAGCGGAAAGGTCTGTTTTTTCACCCTTCCTTCTGTTTCCGGCCTCCTGAACGCGGCCGGTATTTATGTTAATCGATTATCAGCTAAAGATGAGGTAAATTATGTTAAATCACGTAATCCATGGCATTGAACCCGTATTCGACAGCCATTCCGCAATTTTAATTCTCGGCTCCTTCCCTTCCGTCAAATCGCGGGAGGCCCGTTTTTTCTATGGACACCCCAGGAACCGCTTCTGGCCCGTGCTCGCGGCCATCCGCAAAGAGCCGGTTCCCGTCTCCGTGGAAGAGAAAAAAGCATTTCTGCTCAGGAACCGGATTGCCGTCTGGGATGTAATCGAGAGCTGCGACATCGAAGGTTCCAGCGACAGCTCCATTAAAAACGCCGTCCCCAACAACCTGAACCTGATTCTTAAAGCAGCACCTGTGAAACAGATTTATACAAACGGCGGCGTTTCGGGGAAGCTCTATGATAAGTACTGTCTCCCTCTAACCGGGATGGAAGCCGTTAAACTTCCCTCCACCAGTCCTGCCAATGCGGCCTCATCGCTTGAAAAACTCATTTTGTCATGGGAATGCGTCAATCGTCATCTGCCTCTATTTTCCTGACATAGTTTTACCCGGTCTTACCACAATAATACTGAGGTGAGAAATATGGAAAAAAATTATAAGGCAGACGGCAAGGCCGATGTTACCGCCGACAAAACCCCCGAATTCGATGAGAGTGAGACCATGTTCGATCTGGATATCTGCTCCGCCACCGACTGCACCGGCCTGATTCCGGCCATGCCGCAGTCCGACAGCGAGATTACGTCTTACGAACAGCTCTACCACTTCCTGCCGAGGGCAACAAACAAGAGTGATAAAGACTAATCCCCACTCCCCCATTTAAAAAGACGGCGAAAAGTCCGCAATGCGTTCTTTTCGCCGTCTGTATTTCAAAACACAGCCTGAACCAGCACCATATATAAAACCGTTCCCGCGCCAATACTCAAAAGAGAATTCTTCTTCCATACATGGAGCGCCGCAACGGCCGCAGATGCAATAAATTCGGGCAGTCCAAAGGGCCAGGCAAACAGTGTTACACCCTTCAGACAGTATACCACCAGAAGCCCCATTGTGGCATAAGGCAGTGTCTGTCCCAGATATTCCACATATTTAGGCATCTCTTTCCCCTGGGGAAACAGTAAAAACGGAAGAAATCTCGTAATCACCGTTCCGGCCGCCATCGCAATCACGATCCATAAAATATAACTGTCACTCATTCTCTGCTTCTCCCCTCTTTCTTATATCCCGCGGTCACCACAAAAAGAATTGCAATCATCGCCGGGATGATAAACGCATCCTGCCCGAATATCCACAGGCAGAGCACAGAACATGCCACTCCTGCCAAAGCCGGGCCATGCTTTTTCTGCGACATCCACTGCTCCGTAAATATCACGACAAAGAGTGCGGTCAGCGCAAAATCCAGGCCTGCCGTATTAAATGTAATGACGCTTCCTGCAACCGCTCCGATGAGCGTCCCCAGAACCCAGTAGCACTGATCCAGAAAGGTCAGCAGAAAATATGCCCTTTCCTCGTGGATTCCCTCCGGAATCTTCTCATTGCATACGACGGAAAACGTTTCATCCGTCAGTCCGAAAATCAGATAAGGTTTGGCTTTCCCCATATTCTGATACTTTCCCAGCATGGAAATTCCGTAAAAAAGGTGGCGCGCATTGACCATCAGCGCCATCAGAAATGCCGCAAGAGGGCTGACCGCGGCCAGAAGCAGATTGATCCCCACATACTGCAGGCTCCCCGCATATACGATAATACTGATCGCCAGCGCCCAGCCGACTCCGAACCCATTGACACTCATTAAAATTCCATAAGCCGTCCCTAAAAATATGTATCCGACCATGACAGGCACCGTCTTCGGAAATACATAGCGCAGTGTGCTTCCCTGTTCTTTTTCCATACTCTGTTCTCTTCCGTCATTCTCCCCGTTCATCTTTTCATCCCCGACACTTTATTTTTCATTCCGATACTGTTATACTGTGGTTACTGTTCACAGGTCTTATGCCCAAGCTGTTTTCGTACAGAACATTCCCGCCGGTATAACTTGAAATTATATTATAGTTTTTAATTTTATCCGCGATTAATAATTATGTCAATAGGAGTATCGAAAATGAAATCCGACTTCAACCATTCATTCCGTTATGAATCCTGCAATTTCTGTCCGCGTGGCTGCGGGATCGATCGTTTTAAACATACGGGCTACTGCAAGAGCCCTGCAAATATCACCGCGGCCAGGGCGGCTCTCCATCAGTGGGAGGAACCCTGCATCAGCGGTATCCGCGGAAGCGGCACCGTGTTTTTCACCGGCTGTACACTCCGGTGCTGCTTCTGCCAGAACTACAGAATCAGTTCCGAAGGTTTTGGCAGGGAAATATCCACCGGCCGCCTCGCCGAAATTTTTCTGGAACTTCAGGCACAGGGCGCCCATAATATCAATCTGGTGACCGCCACCCAATACCTGCCCTCCGTTCTCGACGCGCTTGCCTCCGTAGAAGGGGAGTTGAGGATTCCCGTCGTCTACAACTGCGGCGGCTATGAGACACCGGAAACCATAGATGCTCTGTCCAGGTTCGTCGACATCTGGCTCCCGGATCTCAAATATTTAAGTCCCGTTCTTTCAAAAAAGTATTCCCAGGCAGAAGACTATTTTGAAGTCGCTTCACGGGCCGTCGGCCGCATGATCCGCCTGGCAGGCCCTCCGGTATTCGAAGAATATCAGGAGCCGGACACCGGCCGTGCCTGCCGGCTGATGAAAAAAGGCGTTATCATACGCCATATGGTTCTGCCCGGACATAAAGATGATTCCATCAGCCTGATGCACTGGATCCGCCGGAATCTGCCGGAAGGACAGTTCCTGATCAGTCTGATGAGCCAGTATACCCCCTTTTACAGAAGCGGTGAATATCCCGAAATCAACCGGCGAATCACAACATATGAATACCAAAAAGTTCTGGATACCGCCATAGAGCTTGGCCTGACCGATGGATTCATGCAGGAAAAAAACAGTGCGAAGGAAGAATACACACCGCCCTTTGAACTGGAAGGAATTTAACCGGGCGTAAAAACTGCCCCCGGAGGTGAAACTTATGTCTTTCGGTGCTGTGAACACCCTGGGGAACCTTAAAAGCGAATCATAAGGATAATCTGTATGGAAACTTGCTGAAAAATTGAAAATAAACGCAGAAGGAAAGCGGATAAGCTGGAATAGTCCTGATAATAATTGATGAAATCATAAGAAATGAAAGTATTAATTTCAATCCATGTTCCCGCGAGGGGAAAAAAAGCAAAAACATAGAAGTGGGTACCGACTACTTAATTTCTCATCGATACCCACTTCAAACTATTTCGTCCATTGGTTTTTACCTCTCTTACATCTACCAGTGACATCTATATGAAATTTTTTACCAACAACCTTTTTATTTATTTATCAAACTTTTCTTTCACATATCGTATCTATTATCTTCTCCGAATACTCTTCTTTTTAATAATACTTTCTCGTCATATTACTAAACCGACTCTTTTTCTTCGACATTTATATAGATTTTATCGTTTGACTTTTTATTTCTTTTCTTACTTCTTTTTTAAAGGTTGTTGTTTTTCCTATGCCTGATTTAAAAAGATAAATCAGACGAGTTTAACTGTTTTGGTGGACCGTACCTCCTTTACTTAGATTTGGTTCTTTAAAAGATTTTTTATTTCTTTTGATGTCTTTATTATAGCCATCGGCAAGTGTTTTGTCAATACTTTTTACAGTTTTTGTCCTATTATTTTATATTTATACCATTGTAAGCTATTATATTCTATTATTTATAGTGCATTTTCTCTATATTTTTAGAATTATTTATTTTTTTCAGTATTATCAGACTATCGCATCATTGCCGTCTCCTTACTCGTACGCGTTTTACGCTGCACGGTCCGTTTCTCCCCGGATCGCCTCAATAAAGCCATCGCATAAAAACGTTCTTTTAAAAAATCGAGGAAGCAGAATTAATTAAAAAAGCGTCTTGTAAATTTTCTTTCCTTCCGCTATAATGAGTAATACATTTGGGAGATGCATTCCAAAACCTCCTGATGGGTGGTCTGCCGATACCCGAGCAGCACGATTAACACTTACAGCACTTTCCAATTTTCTATCAGTATTATCTTTTTTATATCTATATTTTGTAATCCCTTTATTTCCGTTGATTTTGATACTATGATCATAACGCTTTTTTCAGGTAAACCATATACATAAGCTGTCCCCCGCCTTTGTACATGGGAAGAGGGAATGGACGGCATATCGCACGAGTCCGACAGTCATGAGCTTATATTTATCTTTATAAAATAGGGATTTAATTGAGGAGTGAGAACGCCGCCGGGACGGTCGGGGTTCGGGATGGTGAGAGGGAGGTTATGAGT
>NZ_URHZ01000091.1 GCF_900547735.1 uncultured Clostridium sp.
CTACGCTGCACTCACACAAAACACCTCGCGGAATACAACCTGTTCAGGGTAACAGCCCCTTCCCTCTGCCCTTTATAACCTCCGGGACTGAAGACGCGAAGGTTTTCGCCATCCCAAACTCCGGCCTGCTGCCGCTGATTTGTTCTTATCCCTTCAAAGGGGGAGGTACTGTCGCTGCCACTACGTTTTCCCGGATTCCAGGAGATTGCCCCTGTATGGTATTAAATTGAAGAGTCTGAGCTTTGGCACCTGACCTATCCTTAAATAACCGTTGAATTTTTAATCAATCATAAAATTTGGCTTTATATTATCTCTGAATCCAGCCCGAAATACCTTCATAAGGTAAAAGATTTACGACTACATAGCGGCCGCTTTCTTCCAGAATGCTGTCTTCCCACCGTCCATAAACTTTCTCCCGCTACACGCAGTTTTACTATCCTGGATCACGATACCACCCGCACGCTCTATCTGATGCGCCGCCGCAAAGCACAGATGACGGAGGTGGCAAAAGATTTCTGGAACTTTGTAATGGACTATTACAACGTTTCCGATCCGGAATCCAGGGTATAACAAAAAACACCGGGCGCCTGTCCGGGTAGAATTCCATTTCATGAATCCTACCCCGGACAACGCCCGGTGCAGAACCGCCGTGTCAGTGAATCTCTGATTTACTCTTTCTATCTGTTTTACTCTTTCTATCCAGTCCCTATATGTCCATCCCGGCATGATATCCCTGGTAAATCGCAGCCGTTATATTGCCCGGCCTGACGCAGTCGCCTATCTGGCGCACTGCCGGCGCTGCGTCCAGAAGTGCGTTTACACTCTCCCGGTCCGCCCTTTGTCCGACTGCGCAGACGACGGTTTTTCCCGGAACCAGTACCTCCCTGCCCTCGTGATCTTTACAGAGCACACCGTCGGCGGTTACCTTTATGCCCTGATATCCCGTGTGTGCCTCCACATATTCGTCTATCATCTTCATAAGAATCGGACGGTGGCGGATATTGGCGTCGGGGGCAAGCGTATCCCTCATCTCTACCAGATGAACCTTTTTGCCTTCCTGTGCAAGGTGGATTGCCGCCTCGCATCCGGCCAGCCCGCCGCCAAGAACCACAACTGAACCGCCGACTCTCTCTTTTTCCAGATAGTAATTATTTACAATTACCACGTTTTCTCCATCCATTCCGGGCAGCGGCGGTACGATGGGTCTGGAACCGACTGCCAGAATCATGTAATCTGCATTGATTTTTTCCGCATATTCAGGAGTTACTTCCGTGCTGCGGCGGATTTCAACTCCCGCCTCTTCCGCCTGCGCTTCCAGGGCCAGTCCCAGCTCATACATCTCACGCTTAAAATCGATTGCCTGCTCGCATTTTAAGATTCCGCCCGTCTTATCCGACTTTTCACAGAGAATCACTTCATGGCCCCGCTGTGCCGCTGTCACGGCTGCCTTCAGCCCTGCTACGCCGCCGCCCACAACCAGCACCTTTTTCTTTCGGGATGCCGGGAGCACTTCCGTACCTTCAATTTCACGTCCGATTACCGGGTTTACCGTGCAGCGGCGGGTCTGGGTCGTCGGACGTTCCGCCATACATGCGAAACAGCGGAGGCATTTTACTATCTTATCATCCTCTCCCGCCGCTGCCTTCTGCGGCAGATAGGGATCGGCCAGTAAGGCGCGTCCCATATATATGACATCCGCTTTCCCGGATGCAATAATTTCTTCCATCTGCGCCGGATCGTTTAAAGCCCCTATGGTGGCCACCGGTTTCTTTACATGTTTTTTGATTTCTGCCGCCAGATATACGTTGCAGCCGTGCCCGGAGAACATGGACGGATGGGTGCGGAAAAATCCGAACTGATAGGAGCCGGCCGATACATGGATCAGATCCACGTATTCTTCCACCGCCTGCGCAATCCTAATTCCTTCGTCGATGTCATATCCGCCCTCGAACAACTCGGATCCGCTCATACGGAACTCAATTGGAAACAGGGGACCGACAGCTTCCCGGACCGCTTTTAACACTTCGAGCGTAAACCGCATGCGGTTCTCAAAACAACCGCCGTACTCATCGGTTCTATGGTTGAAGTAGGGAGATATGAACTGGTTGAGGAGCCATGTATGTCCTCCGTGAATCATAATCATCTCAAACCCTGCCCGTTTTGCCAGAACAGCCGTTTCGCCGTAGCGTTTTACAATATCGGCAATCTGGCCTTTTGTAAGTGCCTTTACTTTCATTCCGTCCGGGCGCACAGCGTCATCCGGCCCGAACTGGTTCAAGCCCTGTTTCTTATTTTTGTCCGCCATGTACGTACCGGCATACTGCCCGGAATGGGAAAATTCCACGCTGGGAACGGCCCCGTGTCTTTTAATGGAATCGGCGCAGAATGTGAATGCGGCAAGGGAACCAACGGTAGCGAGGTCTAAATGAAGCATATGAGAGCCATCCGTCTCCGGGTGGACCACCAGTTCGCTTATTGTTACGGCCGCAGCTCCGCCCCTTGCACGGAGTTCATAGAACGCACGGGTCCGCTCTCCCGGGACACAGTCCCTGTCAATATCGGTTGCTCCGATTGGGGACGCAAACATACGGTTTCTGAATGTTACATTGCCAAGTGTAATTGGACGGCATAAATGTGGGTATTTTCGTTTCATATTGTTTTTCCTCTCTTCACCAACTAAATTTTTAATGAATCCGGCTGTTTATCAATTTTGCCCGGTCCATCACTTTTACACGAACCGCCGACTGGAACCATAAACAGTCCATTTGAAAGAAAGGCAAGTCTGCTTCCTATCAATCTCGCAATCAGCCCGACCAGAACGGCCGCGATAACCGTCCCTTCCCTGACTCCCGAAAGCCTGCCTGCAAACAGGAAGGACAACACTCCGGCGCCAATTGTCATTGATACGTCAAATGCAACCTTCGTCGTGCCAAATTCGCGTTTCCAGCGAAAGACAATGGAGCGCACAAAGGATTCCCCCGGAAGCATAACAACGTCGGCCAGAATTTCCATGTAGACGCCGATGCCGAGGACGAGACAGCCGAGTATCAGACAGAAAAATTTCATCCCATATTGTTCCGGATGCATAAATTCCAACAGAACCATACATAAATCAATGAAAATGCCAAACGCGAATGCAACCGGAATCTGGAGCATATGTTCAAATTTAAAATTTTTCCGGAGAATCAAAAGCTGAAGCCAGATTAAAAGCAGGCTGAACAGCACGGTAAATGTTCCGAGCGACAGTGAAAAGTTCATGCTCAGTACGTACGGAATCGAAGATATGGGGGAAGTCCCCAGATTCGCTTTGGTTACTAAACTTACGCCCAGGGAATTTACAAGCAGTCCCAGAATAAAAATAATATAACGCTTTGTCTTTTCCATTTTCTCCACCTCTTAAAATTGTTCTGTCGTTTTGTACCCATTGTAAAATGGCTTCCGGAATTTATAATATCACCGCTCTCCAAACGTGTCAATATAAACATGTTTATTTATACATTTATTAAGTCTGGATTTAATTGTACTTCTATGCTATACTTTTTATTAGAATTCTGTAACTGTTCCGCAGGTAATGTCACGCGAAGTGTTTTTCCAGCCTGAAACGGTGTTTATTACCGTTTTTCTACATCGCAGGGCAGCCGCCAGGAAGATATTGAATCGTTACAGCCCCCTCTTATGAAAGGACAGTGAGCAAATATGGGAACTTTACAATATGCAATACTCGGCCTCCTCAACCGTAAAGATATGACCGGATATGATTTGTCAAAAGAATTTGAGGCCAATCTTTCCGAATTCTGGAGCGCCAAGCACAGCCAGATTTACCCGGAACTTAAGGCTCTGACCGATAATAAACTCGTGGAATTTAAAACTGAGATTTCAGGAAATGTGTTGGAGAAAAAGTTGTATACGATCACCGATGCGGGAAAAGATAAATTACTGGAGTGGGAAAAAACCTTCTGTAAAATGAAACCGGTTCCGAAAGACGAATTTAAACTGCAATTATTTTTTTCCGACTGCCTCCCTTCCGGGCAGAGAATACTGCTTCTGCAAAATCAGCTCTCACAGCACCAGGAGCGCCTGATGCATTTAAGAAATAATTCTGAAAAGTTTGATTCAGTCTCAAAACTGGGCGAGGCGGAGTTTAGTGATTATCTTGTGCTTTTAGGAGCTGTCACCCGGGAAGAGGGCATGTGTAACTGGTTAGAAACATGCATCCGGCTATGTACCGAACGGTGCAACAGAAATGATAATGATTCTCTTTAACAGAGGAATAATATCCCCTTTTACTGGCGGATATTCCGCCATAAAGCGTTTAAATTTTTTTGTATATCAAGAGTTTATTCTTTTTCAATACTTTTTAGGATTTTTTTATGGAATGTCCATACTTTCAACATAATTTACTGGCATAATATAAACATGAAAGTTAATTAAACTTTTTCATACTCATACCGGATGGTAATAACCGTCCGGCCCCCCTAAGCCAATTTCTTTTTTATATATACCTACCATTCCCAATTAAGAAAAGCAGACCTCCATCGGGCAACACCGATGGAGGTTCTGCTTTTCTTATTGATATGACTGTTGATGTATCACCTGCGCGTACTCTTCCATCCGCTCATCGGCCTCCAGCCAGACAGCGTACATGCCATCATACGGATATCCGTATAGATACCAGTCGTCGCCATACAGCCACAGCTCGTCATCATAATCTTCCGGATCCATACCAGGAAGAGTGCGCAGCGCTTCCTCCATCTCCTCCGCGGTCATACTTTTCACCGCATCGGAATCATCCATGATTTTCCCAAGTCTCATTGCCCATGATGTAACAAAATCAATATCGCTTCCTGAGATATAAAAATAGTGCACCCGTCCGGTCGATGTGTCATAATTCAGCTCTATCTCACCGCCAGCCCCGCGGTTGGCCTTTTTGACATGGTATTTATTACCGCTGGCAAAGGAAGTCTCCTCCCGGCCGTCATCGTAAACGTATTTCCTGTTGTCACTGTAGCGCTCAATATTTACCTCAATGCTGTCGAACTCGAAAATAAAATCGTCGATCGCTTCCTCGGCTCCGGTGACGGTAAGCCGGGAATGGGAATACCAGTCGCAGTCCGATTCCGCCGCCCTGGCCTCTTCTTCACTCACTTCATATTCCTGGTACGTGCTGCCGTATCCGTCATCCCGGTTATCTCCTCCGTCAGGCAGCTCCAGGATAAAACCGTCGCCGCCCGTTCCATAGGGAACTCTCGGCTCTGCAAATATCACTCCTATTATCACGACCGCTGCCAGAGCCGTGGCGATGATGACCGACGGAGGAAAGCCGCTCCGCCGCCTCCCGCCTGCCGGATGATATACAGGGCCCGGTCTGCCGGAAGGAGGCGGAAGGTGGTTTACCTCCGGCTCCCGGCGCTGTGTTTCCGCCCTCCTGTATACGGGGCCCGGCGTTTTTTGCAGCGCATCTTCCTCAGAAGAAATATCGTCATACTGTCTTTCGCCGCCCGCCGGTGATTCTTTCACAGAGTAAGGAGATGCGTCGCCGCGGCTTTCATTCAGGTTATAGTTTCGCCTCTCGTATCTGGGCTGCCATACTATCTTCCTGCAGACCGGACAGAAGTTTCCCCGCTTAAGTTCTGTATCACAGACCGGGCAGATTTTCTTTTTCATCCCTCTTCCCCTCCTCTTGCGTAAGACGGTTCACGGTGTTCTTCCGGCTTCTCCGGCATTACTGGATTTTAAGGCTCCACTGGCTGCAATCCCATACTTTTGTGGCAAAACCTTCATAAAAGTCGGGTTCATGGCAGATTAAAACAATATTCCCCTTGTATTCCGTCAGCGCGCGTTTTAACTCTTCCTTTGCCTCCACGTCCAGATGGTTGGTCGGCTCGTCCAGAAGAAGCAGGTTTGACTCCCTGTTAATCAGTTTACATAACCTTACCTTCGCCTGCTCGCCGCCGCTTAGAACCCGGACCTGACTCTCGATATGTTTGGTGGTCAGACCGCATTTTGCCAGAGCGGAGCGAACCTGGTACTGGGTATAAGAAGGGAATTCCTTCCATATTTCCTCAATACAGGTAGTCGTATTGCCCGGAGCCATCTCCTGTTCAAAATATCCAATATAGAGATAGTCGCCCAGCGTCACCTTGCCCTCCAGGGAGGGAATCAGTCCGAGAATACTCTTTAAAAGCGTGGTTTTACCAATTCCGTTAGCTCCGGTCAGCACAATCTTCTCACCGCGCTCCATATAGAGATCGAGCGGTTTGGAAAGCGGCTCATCGTATCCGATTACCAGTCCCTCCGTCTCAAAAATACATTTCCCCGTGGCTCTTGCCTCCAGGAAATGGAATTCCGGCTTTGGTTTTTCCCTTGCCAATTCAATTACATCCATCTTGTCCAGTTTCTTCTGGCGTGACATTGCCATATTTCTTGTAGCAACCCTGGCCTTATTTCTTGCAACGAAATCCTGGAGCTGGGAAATCTCCTGCTGCTGTTTCTTATAGGCAGCTTCCAACTGGCTCTTTTTGACCTCATACACTTCCTGGAATTTATCATAATCTCCCACATACCGGTCAAGGCGCTGGTTTTCCATGTGGTAAATAATATTGATAACGCTGTTCAGGAACGGAATGTCATGGGAAATCAGAATAAAGGCATTCTCATACTCCAGCAGGTAGCGTTTCAGCCATTCAATGTGCTGCACATCCAGATAGTTAGTCGGCTCGTCCAGGAGCAGGATATCCGGCTTTTCCAGAAGAAGTTTGCCCAAAAGGACCTTGGTTCTCTGGCCTCCGCTCAGATCGGTTACATCCTTGTCCAGACCGATGTCTGTAAGTCCCAGGGCGCGTCCGACCTCCTCGACCTTTGCATCGATGGAATAAAAGTCGTGGTTCATCAGAAGATCCTGGATGGTTCCCAGTTCCTCCATCATCGCATTCATCTCATCCTCAGGCGCATCACCCAGGTGATCGCAGATGTCGTTCATCTGTCCCTCCAACTCAAACAGGAAGGCGAATGCGTTCTTTAAGACATCCCGGATTGTCATTCCCTTTTCCAGGACCGTATGCTGATCCAGATAGCCGATGCGGACTCTCTTCGCCCACTCCACTTTTCCCTCGTCCGGCTGAAGTTTGCCTGTGATAATATTCATGAACGTGGATTTTCCTTCTCCGTTCGCTCCAATCAGGCCGATATGTTCCCCTTTCAGCAGCCTGAAAGATACATCATGAAAAATTGCCCTGTCACCAAATCCATGGCTCAAATGTTCTACGTTTAATATACTCATTTTATAAACTCCTCGATTAATATCAGGGACAGAACCCCATGAATAGGAGATTCCGGCGCCTGTTTTGTTCTTTTTTGGGTTTCCACCTCACCATTCTACATGACAAAACGGGATGATGCAAGTGGGAATGATGATTGGGACGGGGGTGAGTGGGAGGTGGTGAGTCTTCAGGGTGCGCAGGCGGCCCGGCGGGGGATACGGGCCGCCTGCGCACCCTGAAGACGCCTGGGCCATTGTCTCCCCGTCCCTGGCCGGGAGCGGCTGTGTGTTTCACGCTGTTAGAAGAATGGAATTGGGGGATTAAAAAAACTCCCGGTGGGGAGTTTTTAATTAATCGTGAGCTGTGTTAAATACTGTTTTGGGCATTGTGAAGCAGATGGATGGTTCTGTTGATGCGCACGATTCTTGAAAAGTGTTTGATATTCAGTCCCAGGAATTGCTTAATACCACCGCACCGGCGACAGCTCATTATTTACCCCTTTGGACACAAGAATCTGATGCAGATCAATAATCCCATTGTGGAAGGTCGCCGCACAGGAACAGAGATAAAGTTCCCACATCCTGGCAAACTTCTCATCAAACATTTCTTTCACCTCATCGATGTGTTCCCTGTAATTCTGTTCCCAGCACCGGAGGGTTTTATTATAATGCAGGCGCAGGTTCTCCACGTCCAGTGTGTGGAAATTGTCTTCGCACAGGCAGTACAGCATTTCCCTGAGGCTCGGCACGACTCCGCCCGGGAATATATATTTTTTGATCCAGGGGTCTCCCGGATACTCTTTCAGTCCGCTGATGAAGTGGAGAAGAAACAGTCCGCCCGGTTTCAGGATACTGTTTACGCAGTCCGTGAAAAGCTGGTAATTTCCTCTTCCCACATGCTCCACCATGCCAACGCTCACCGCCCTGTCAAAGCTCAGTCCCGTCTCGGGCAGATCCCGGTAATCCATCAGTTTTACCGTCAGCAGATCCTCCAGTCCCTCCTCGCTGATCCGGCGGGAGAATTCACGGTACTGTTCCTCGCTGAGGGTAATTCCCGTCCCCTTGACGCGGTACTGTTTTGCGGCGCGTATCAGCAGATATCCCCAGCCGCACCCGATGTCCACGAGACTCATTCCCTCTTTCAGACAGAGCTTGCTCAGGATATAATCCACCTTGTTCTCCTGGGCCTGCTGCAGAGTGTCGTCCTCACTCCTGAAATATCCGCAGGAGTAACTCATCGTCTCATCCAGCCAGAGCTTATAAAACTCATTGCCGATGTCGTAGTGGCTCGTCACTTCCGTCTTCTGATTCTTTCGGGACAGAGCCGGATAGAGGAGCTTTTTCAGTCCCTTCCTGTCCGTGGAGAATTTTCCCATCTGCCCCAGAAAATGATCCAGCGCGTGGTAGAGATCCCCCTCTATGTCGAGAGCCCCTTCCATATATGCCTCCCCCAGCGCCAGCGACGTGCTGGCGGCAAGATTCGTAAGCGGGATGGGATGCTTGATGCTGACTGCAAATTCCGGATCCCCCTCCCCCACGCTGAATTCTTTTCCGTCTACCTTTATCAGAAACGGGTGCTCTGAAAATCGTTTCATAAAGTTCACCATTACATTTTCTTCCAGTTCCCTGACCATTTTAGTTCCACCTTTCTTTCCGGTTCCTTTTTCTAACAGTTTTTCCAGGAAGAAAGAATTTATTCCGGGCGGGAAGGGGATTCTGAAATATTACCGCAGCCGGTTTATGGCCGCTTCGTTCACAGCTTCATCATTCTATGCCCTCTTAAGCAGCTTTGCCAGCTCCGATATAAGTATGACGGAACATCCCAAAAGCACAATCCGCACCCACATGAATCCGGGAAGCGGCACCGTCCCGAAAAATGCGCCGCCATACTGGGTGATGACAACCTGCAGTCCGAAGGTCAGGGCAAAAACTCCCAGCATCAGCCGGTTGGAGGCCATGTTCTTTAAAATACTTTTGCTGCCCAGCTCACGGCTGTTAAAGGCGTTGAACAACTGGAACACCACAAACAGCGTGAACAGAATGGTAGGGAGCTGTTCCTCCGTCCCTCCCAGGAAATTAGTCCAGTGCTGGGCCATAAATACCACGGAAATAAAAATACCGTTGACCAGAATCCTTGAGAGCATTCCGCGTGAAACGATGTTGGAATCGCGCCGTGTGGGTTTCCGGTCCATCAGATCGCCCCTGATCGGCTCCAGTCCCAGTGTCAGTGCAGGCGGGCCGTCCATAATAATGTTAATCCATAAAAGCTGAAGCGCCGTAAAGGGCGCCGTAAATCCGGAGAGAATGGACGCCAGCACTACAATGACCGAGGACAGGTTCACCGTGAGCTGGAACTGGATGAAACGCTGGAAATTTTCGTAGATGCCGCGTCCCCACTGGACGGCCTTCACAATTGTGGAAAAGCTGTCGTCCAGCAGTACAATGTCGCTGGCCTCCTTGGACACCTCCGTACCCGATATTCCCATTGCCACTCCGACGTCGGCGTTCTTAATGGCCGGTGCGTCGTTGATGCCGTCTCCGGTGACCGCAACCACATTGCCTAACGACTTGAGCGCATTTACCACCCTCATCTTGATAACAGGCGTACTCCTGGCGATTACGCTGATTCCCGGAAGCGCTGCGGCCAGTTCCTGCTCCGAAAGTCCTTCTATCTCGCCCGCTTCCACGGCCGTGTGGGCATCATCGAGAAGTCCCAGCTCCCCTGCAATTGCCCTGGCCGTCACTATATTATCGCCGGTCAGCATCTTAAGGTCGATGCCCGCCGCACGGCAGCGCCCCGCCGCCTGATACACATCATCCCTCAGAGGATCCGTGATTGCCGCAAATCCGTCGAACACCATCTCCGATTCAATCCCTGCGCGCTCCGTTTCAAAATCGGGTTCCACGTCCAGGTTCTTATGGGCAAATCCAATGACGCGGCAGGCTTTTGACTGAAATTCCACAATCTGTGCCTCCGCCTCCTGCCGCTCTTTCTCTCCCATCCCGCACATGGACATGATTTTTTCCGGGCTGCCCTTACTGTAGGCAAGACAGACTTTGCCGTCCACAATCACGGTTGTCATATTTTTGCTTTCCGAGGTAAACGGGTATCTGTGGAGAATCTCTGCGCCGGAACGCAGCTTCCTGTAATCATATCCCGCTTTTCCGGCAGCCGCCAGGAGTGAACATTCCGTCGGATTACCGATGAACTCCACCCGTTCGTCTTCCTGCCGGAGATCCGCGGTGGAGTTGATGCAGAAGTTTTCCAGCAGATCGCGATCCGTCAGTTCATCCGGTTTTACCAGCGTCCCGTGAAAAAATACATCCGTCACCGTCATTTTATTTTTTGTCAGGGTTCCGGTCTTATCGGAACAAATCACATTGATACAGCCGACTGTCTCGCAGGCAATCATTTTCTTCACCAGGGCGTTCTGTTTGGACATCTTGATGATATTGATCGCCAGGGATACGGCGACGATGGTCGGCAGGCCCTCCGGCACGGCCGCAACTATCAGGACAATACTGGTAATAAACGCCTCCGAAACCGTATCAAGCGACGCTGTTCCGTTTGAGATAAAGATAAAAAGCTGGAGAAGAAAAACGGCCGCGGCCGCGGTGGTTCCCAGGACCGTAATATTTTTTCCCAGGCGGGCCATCTTCTCCTGAAGCGGCGTCGTACTTTTGTCCACGGAAGACAGCTCCCCGGCTATTTTTCCGAATTCCGTGTGATCACCGACTCCGGTCACCACCATCCTGCCGCTGCCCTCCGTAATAAAACATCCCGAATAGAGCATGTTGCTGCGCTCGGCAACCGGCGTCTTTTCATCGGTAAAAACAGCCTGTGCGTCTTTTTTTACAGGCATGCTCTCCCCTGTCAGGGCCGATTCATCCGCCATCAGCGCCGCGCTCTCCAAAAGTCTTCCATCCGCCGGCAGTTTATCCCCCGTCTCTATGTACAGGATATCACCGGCCACCACATCCTTTTGCGGGATCATTTTGATTTCCCCGTTCCGCATGGCTCTTACCTGGGCATCCTCGCCAATCCGGCTCAGTGTTTCGAATGCTTTTGCACTTTTTCCCTCCATAAACACCGTAATCACGACGGACAGGGAAATGGCCGCAAAGATACCGACGCATTCCAGAAAGTCGGCCTCACCTCCGGTGTAATATCTCGCTGCATTGACTCCCAGGGTAATAAAACCGGCGAGAATCAGCATGATAATCATCGGCTCGGAAGATGCAGCCAGGATCCTGTGAAAAAGAGATTCCGGTTTTTCCCTTGTAAAGCGGTTTGCGCCGTAAACCTCCCTGTTTTTCTTTGCCTGTTCCTCTGTCAGTCCTCTGCCTGGATCACTCTTAAGACAGACCAGCAGCTCTTCGCTGTTTCTTGTAAATTCACTCATACCAGGTTACCTCCTTTGATTTTCAAAACCGGCCCGAAGGGCTTTTTATATCATAGGAAAGTGTTCCTAATGATATAAAAAAAGACCCAAATACAGCCCTCCAGGCCATACATGGATCTTCATGAAAATAAAAAAAGACTGGTGTACGGCTAAAAAGCTATACATGAGTCTCGTTATTTAAGACAAGCCAGACCGATTCCGGTCAGTATGTTGACTTGCCACGCGTCTGCGCTTACTACTCCCTCACGGGTGATTTTCAATTGTTTTCCTATCGTAACAGAGGAACCTCCATTTGTCAAGTTCTTTACAGTAAAAAACACAATACGCGCAAGTCCTTTATTGTATTTTCGCCATTGGACGGACCGTAAGGAATTTTTCTTTCGTCCATTATTTTAAACGCCCCCCTTGAACTTGTGGAAAAAATTATATATGATAGAAAAGATTCCAGTGATTGTCATAATACGACAGAAATCATCATAACCGCCCGACACAGGGCAGAAACCGGGAGTGATTTTATGTATACTTATAATTGGTACCAATGGTTGGCCTTCTTCTATATATATTGTTTCTTTGGGTGGATTTTTGAGTCCACCTACGTTTCACTGAAACAAAGACACTTTGTAAACCGGGGATTCCTCCGCATTCCCATGCTGCCGCTCTATGGCTCCGGGGCCGTCATGATGCTGTGGGTTTCCCTGCCGTTTAAAAATAACCTGTTTCTCGTGTATATCTCCGGCGTGATCGCCGCTACCGCGCTCGAATATGTGACCGGATATATGATGGAGCAGCTTTTTAAAATCCGTTACTGGGATTACAGCAACCAGAAATTCCAGATACACGGATATATCTGCCTGTCCTCTTCCATCGCCTGGGGCTTCCTCACGATACTGATGACGGAAGTGATTCACGAACCCATCGCCAGGATTGTGCTTGATTTTAACCCTAATATCCTGCTGTTCTGCGTTTTCGCCGTGACCGTCCTGTTCACTGCCGACGCCTACGAGTCCACGAAAGAGGCTCTGGCTCTCGGAAAGTCTTTGGAAGCCATGACAAAGCTGAAGGCGGAGATGGAAGATCTCCAGGCCCGCATTGCAGCGCTGAAGGAAGAGGCGGCCGAACACGTCTCAGCCGTCAGGGAAGAGACCACGGAACGCCTTGTCGTCTCACTCCTTGAAACTGCGGATAAACTGGCCGCGGCCAGGGAAGGTACGGCCGAACGGCTGGCTAATGCAAAAGAAGAAACAGCCGAAATACTGGCTGCCGCCAAGGAGGAAACGGCCGGGAAGCTGGCCGCTGCCAAAGAAGTTTCAGTCGAGAGACTGGCCGCCGCCAAAGAAGTTTCCGCCGAGAAGCTGGCCGCCGCCAAAGAAGTTTCCGCCGAGAAGCTGGCTGCTGCTAAAGAAGTTTCCGCCGAACGGCTGGCCGCCGTCCGGGAGAGCACACGTGAGAAACTGGCTCTGCTTACAGGCCAGTTAGAGGAAGTAACGCAGCGGCGCCACGACCTGCTGCCGAAAAACAGATTCCATCACTTCTACCGGAGAGGTCTGCTGAGGGGGAACCCGGGGGCCGTATCCACCAGATTTTCCGCTGCCCTGAAAGAACTTAAAGAGCAGCTTCAGGAATTGAACGATTAACGGTAAACGGTATGTTTCACCGCAAAATATTTTTACTGCTGTAAAAGAGAAAGCCGGAGACCACTCTCCGACTTTTTCATAATCCGTTGTTATTTTTATTTGTTATTTTTATTTTTCCGCTTTAATATTGCCCGGCTCATCATTTGCCGTCTTCAGCCCGCCATCTTTTTCTTTAATACGCGGACTCTGGCGCTGTTCAGTTCTATCAGGCTCAAAGCTGCACCAAGCGGAAGCAGACAGGACCAGATACCGGCGATCTGCCACTTACTGACTGCAAGGAAGCCGCCCAGAACACCTATCTGGAAGGAAATAAGCGTAGCCGCATAAAATATCGCTTTATCTTTTTCCTTCGCTTCTTTTGTTCTGACATAGTCCGTAAGGGCCAGTACCATCTGTTTCAGATTGTTGGTTGAAAATGTAGTGGCGCTGTTGTATCCTCTCGCTCCGCTGAAGACACCCCACTGGAACGCCGAAACTGCGAAAATCGGATACAGGGCAACCACGTTGTTCATATCGGCCGGCAGAAATCCCGCCAGCACGACACCCGTAATTTCACCCCAGATACAAATTCTTCTGATGTCGCCCTTCACGTACTTCGGCAGCAGATATGCGGCAATCATTGACGCAATGAAAATCACCAGGGCGATCACGCGTATCACCATCTCCTGAAAACTTCCGCCAAACCAGCCCGTAACCAGATAAATCATGTTACCGGTCTGGGCGGAACCGAAGTTTCCGCCTCGTAACAATATTGTATAGACGCCTAAAAAGCCTCCTATATAAGACATAATATAATGCAGTGTTGTATCCATTTTACCCTTTTCCGGTTACTGTTCACTCCGTGGCCAATAACCTTTTCCTTCTAAATTTATGTTTTTATCATAATACCACATTGACGGATTTATTTAAAATACATATAATATCACTATTATCATATAAAAAAGGTATCGTAAAATGGAACTTCGAACTTTAAAATATTTTCTTACCGTTGCTGCCGAACTGAATATCACCCATGCCGCACGCAAGCTCAACATCTCCCAGCCGCCCTTAAGCAGACAGCTAAGCCAGTTGGAGGAAGAGCTTGGGGTTCAGCTTTTCGTGCGCGGAAAACGGAAAATCCAGTTGACGGAGGAAGGGAAATATCTGGCGCAGCAGGCGGAACATATTCTCAATCTGGCGGATCACACCGCAAAACAGCTTAATCTGATGAAACAGGAAACCGTGAAGGGAACACTGCTGCTGGGAGTCACCGAGACTTGCAGCGCAAGTGTCCTGCCCGCTATTCTGCCCGATTTTAAGACGCTCTACCCACAGATCAGCTATGATATCTGGTGCGGCAACAGCAATGACGTCTGCCGCCGTATCAAGGAGGGTATTGCCGATATCGGGATCGTGCGTGCGCCGCTGGAACAACAGAAATTTGAAACCGCTTTTCTGAAGACGGAGACGTGGATTGCCATAGTCAGCAAAAATCATCCCCTGGCCGGAGAAACCGGCGTTTCCCTGGAACGGCTCAGCCGGGAACCGTTGTTCATTCCCTCCCGCCAGCCGCTGCAGCGGGAAATCCTGAGCTGGTTCAGCTCCGCCTCGGAAAGCTACCAGATATTTGCGCTTTATAACCAGCTCGCCGGAATTATCCCCCTGATCGCTCAGAATACAGGGGTTGCCATCTGCCCGGAATCCGTCAAGCTGTATACAGATGATCGGAGGCTGGCCTATTTAAAAATCACCGAACCGGAGCCGACCTCCCATCTCTATATGATTTGCGGACGTAACCGACTGCTCCCGGCCGGAGCCAAAGCGTTCTGGAATTACGTGAAACAGTCTTTCTCTGAGTCAGAAGAACCCTTATAACTCATCCGGCCGCTTAATCTCATGGATTACATCCAGAACCGTTCCGTCCCTGTACTCGACGATACAGGTAATTTTATCCGAGCACTCGATCGGCTTCGGCGTTCCCGTCATCCCCTCGGCGATAAGCCGTAGTTCTTCGATGGTAACCAGCTTCAGATTTGTTTTTTCAAGGTCTTCTTTCAGCTCCTGATAGTTTTTATGTCTCGGATTCAGGGCAATGCCCGCTTCCGTAATAACAACAGCCACCGTATCTCCCGGCGTACAGCAGGTAAATACCTTTTTCACGACCGACGGGATACGTCCTCTGACAATCGGCAGTACCACAATGGAAATCTGGGCTCCCGCGGCCACATCAGGCCCGCCGCCGAGTCCTCCCATCATCTCTCCGCTGCAGCCGGTCAGGATGTTGACGTTGAAATCCGTGTCCACTTCCAGAGCCGCCAAGACTCCGAACGTCTCCCGGTTCAGCATGCATCCCTTCCTGCCCGGATTGGCGTAAAGGGAGTTATCAATTTCAATGATGCCGGGATAGTCTACAATCGCTTTCGCGGCCACGGCGTCAAAGGACTGGGAGCAGGCCACGGTGCGGACGAGGCCTTTTTCATGCATCTCCACGATTGCCGCCGGAATTCCGCCCAAAGCCATGGAGGCCTTTACACCTCTCTCCTCCATCTTTTCTTCCAGATATTTCGTGCAGGCAATGCTGATGGCTCCGGCTCCCGTCTGGAACACAAAACCGTCGGTAAAACGCCTCGACGCGGCCATCACTTCGGCCGCTCTCTTTGCAATCAGAAGATCCCTGGGATTCTTCGTCACTCTGGCCGCCCCGGCGCCTATCTTTGCCGTATCTCCGATGGAATCCACTACCACCACATAATCTACATATTCCTGTGAAATGCTGATCGGGATACATGGGTATTCCACCAGGTTATCGGTAACAATAATTACTTTTCCCGCGGTCATCGCATCGATAAAGGAATAGCCCAGCGCCCCGCAGGCATTCGGTCCCACAAGCCCCGTCGCGTTGCCGTAGTCATCGGCCGCAGAGGCTCCTATAAAGGCCACGTCGACCGACAGCTCTCCCGCCTCAATCGCTCTCGGCCTTGCGCCATGGGGACGGAGAATCACCGGTTCCTCCATCACGCCGTCCAATACGGCGTCTCCCAGCTCTCCCCTGATTCCGCTGGCTTCGATCCGTACGATTGTGCCGTCCTTTACAAAGTCCACAATAGACGGATTCTTAATATTTACCACTGCGCTGGGGGCAAATTTAAGGCCTTTGATACCCAGCTCTTTGATTGCCGTCAAAACCTGGCCGATAATCTGATCTCCCTCGCGGAAACTATGATGGAAGGATATCGTCATTCCGTCTTTCAGTCCGCTTGCTGTGACTGCCTCTTTTAAGCCCGGCTGCAGCTTCCGGTCGCCCGGCCTCACCGTGGCCAGGTGTCTGGCCGATGCCACCGGCTTTGCCGAAGAGCAGTCGCCTTCGATGCCGGTATAAGGTTTTACTTTGTAGTTTCCTATCATTTCGGGAAGTTCTCTTCCCACCGCATTTTTAATCAAGGTACTCACCTCCCACATTCATTCCGGCCGCTCTGGCCTTCTCAAGAGTTGCCTTTGCGCGCAGCTCCATCGGTTTATCGAGCATGCTGCCGTCCAGCGTGATGACGCCCTTTCCCTTCTGCTTTCCTTCCTCCAGAGTCTGAAGCACTCTCACCGCATAGCGCACTTCCTTCTCGCTTGGAGCAAAACAGGTGTTGACCGCCTCAATCTGCTTTGGATGGATTACCGTTTTGCCGTCGAATCCCAGATTTCTTGACAGGGCGGCATCCTCTTTAAGCCCCTCCATATCGTTAATATTGGAAAATACGATATCGAGGGCATCGATTCCTGCCTCGCGGCATGCCAGAAGAACGGCATTCCTCGCATAAAACACCTCCATGCCGGTTCTTGTCCTGACCGCTCCCATGCTGGCGGTAAAATCCTCCGCCCCGAGAGCCATCGCCTCCACACGCGGATCGGCCAGGGCAATTTCCCTGGCATTCAGGACGCCCATATAGGATTCAATATTACACCACAGTCTGGTGGTCCCCTCTTCCATTCCCGCTTTTTTCTCAATCTCCGCTATCTTTGCGGAAATGGATTTTACCTCTCTTCCATATTCCACCTTGGGAATCCGGATGGCATCCGGCCTGGCCCGTACCACGGCCTCCAGATCTTCCTCAATATATTCGGAATAGATGCCGTTTACACGGACCACCACGTATTTATCCTTCGGTCTGTGGTAACGCAGGGCATTGCAGACCAGAAACCTGGCCGCGTCCTTTTCCGCCGCCGATACGGAGTCCTCCAGATCGTAAACGAGACAGTCTTCCTCATAGAACGCCGCCTGGATCATGTTGACCGGGCTGGATGCGCTGGCATAGAGGGATGTCCTTTTTAAGCTGCTTTTCTTTGTCATGCTGTTTTCCATAATGCATCCTCCTTTGACCAGTCATATTTCTCCCCGGAAGCGCGGAGAATCACGGCCTGCATCCTGGAACGTATCACGCAGTCCAGCGCTCCCTTGTCAACCAGGCTGACCTCGGCATCCTCCACCCCGAACTCCTCCAGGACCTCCCTCACCGTCTTCAAAATCTCATCGCCAAAAATGGTTTTGACAACGCTGTCCAGTTCAATTACTATTCCTTTTCCTTCATTTGGCCTTATTGTAATCTGTACATCGCTGGATTCCAGCGTGCCGCAGACGGCCGGTTTGTTAATCATCATAGTGTCTCCCTCCGAAAAATGATACTGCCGTGCTCTTTAAATGTTACTGTCCACTCCATGTCTATGCGGGGTTTCAGGTATTTTCTTATTGTTAAGTATAACAGGTTTGATTTATAATTAAAAATACAAAATAAAGATATATGCCATAAGCATTTCATATGCTATGTGGATATTATTAAGGGCAGCCACAGACGAACCGCCCGTTACCGTTCACAGGCAGTATTCCGCGGGTGTTTTTTGTGAGTGGAACGCAGCAAAAGTCACAGACATCGTACCCTGTGGGTAAAACCCGAGGGTTGCGGCGCGAAACGGCGTTTTTGCCGTTTCTGTGCATCGCGAAGCGTGTTATTGTTCGCAGCACAACTGCTTTTAGCTAGGGGGAACAGTAACAACCGCCCAGAAGCGGCAAAACTTTAAAATAAAACGTCTTGCCAATTCCCCCCGAAAGGCCTTATACTGAGTCATAACATTTTTTCATCCAGAAAGGGGCGTTCATTATGGAACAGAAACTTATGCGGCACGTAGCGGATTCCGCAGTGACACAGACACAGATTATATTAAACAGCCATATCAACGGGGCAGGACGGCTTTTCGGCGGACAGCTGATGGAGTGGATCGACATCGTAGCGGCTGTTGTAGCCCGCCGCCATTCCCACTGCAACCAGACCACCGCATCGGTTGACAGTCTTCATTTTAAAGAGGCCGTCCATCTGAATGACACGCTCATTCTTTTGGGCAAGGTCACCTATGTGGGCCACACGTCCATGGAGGTACAGGTGGACAGCTTCGTCGAGGCGCTGGACGGAACCCGGAAACTGGTCAACACTGCCTTTTTTGTCATGGTCGCGCTGGACGAAAATGATCATCCGACAGCCGTTCCCGGCCTGATTCTGGAGACAGAGGAGGAGAAGGCAGCCTGGGATGCCGGAAAACGCCGGAACGATCTGCGCAAACAACGCCGGATCGAAAATTACTAGAAAGAGTTTGAAAATTACGTTCGTATAACTGAGAAAGAGTCCGGCTCACCGGACTCACGCGCCGGGCGAGGCCGCATAGTGGCATATTACATCTTCGCGCAAGTGCGCATCCTGTCCGAAGGGCTTTTTATTCTATAGGAGAGTTCGTAGAACTCTCCTATAGAATAAAAAAATCTGCTGCAATGAGAATATGCCCCGGCCCTTATGCCAGTTCATATTCACAATTGCAGCAGACATTCAAGTTCGGGCACCGCCCGCCATAATCTCTACAGCAGCTTATTCACCGTCTCCATCACCGCATCCCCAAGCTTCGCGGATTTCTCATTCGCATCCTCCAGGGATGTGCCTTTGACGCCGTAATAGAATTTAATCTTCGGCTCGGTTCCGGACGGTCTTACACAGAGCCATGCATTGTCTTCCAGATCATAGTAAAGCACGTTGGAGGACGGGAGACCCGTCGGTTTTACGGTTCCTGTGGCCATGTCTTTGATCGTGTCTTCCTTGTAGTCTCTTGCGGATAATACTTTATAGCCGCCCATTTCCGCCGGGGTGTTGGCCCTGAAATATTCCATGATTTCCTGGATTTTGGCCAGGCCCTCGATTCCTTTGAGTCCGATGGACTGGACCTCATCTTTGTAGTATCCGTACTTCTCGTACATCTCTACCATGGCATCCCAGAGGGTCATGCCTTTTTCTTTATAATAAGCGGCTGCCTCACAGAGCGCTGCCGTCGCCGAGATAGCGTCCTTGTCACGGGCATAGGTGCCGATCAGACAGCCGTAGCTCTCTTCCATTCCAAACAGGTAAGTTCCCTTTCCCGCCTTCTCATTCTCAAGAACCTTCTGGCCGATCCACTTGAAGCCGGTCAGCACTTCCACCAGCTCTGCGCCGTAACAGCCTGCTACGGCATCCACCAGGTTTGTGGTCACGATGGACTTAACCACCTGGCCGTCGGCCGGGATCTCCCCTTTGGCCTTCTTCTGGCTCAGCACATACTCGCAGAGAAGGGAACCAGACATATTGCCGGTCAAAGGGATATATTCCCCTGACTTTGCATCTTTTACATAAACGCCGAGGCGGTCTGCATCCGGATCCGTAGCCAGTACGAGATCAGCGTCTTTCTCCGCCGCCAGCTTAAGGCCCAGTTCAAACGCCTCTTTTGCCTCCGGGTTCGGATAACTTACGGTCGGGAATTCCCCATCCGGAAGCTCCTGCTCCGGCACCACGTATACATGGGTAAATCCGAGTTCTTTCATCACGCGGCGTGCCGGAATATTGCCGGTTCCGTGAAGCGGCGTGTATACGATCGTAATCTGATCCTGCATCTTGTCGATGGCTTCCTGGTTTACCACCTGCGCTTTGACCTGCGCTATGTATTTGTCGTCAATCTCCGCGCCGATAATCTGGTATTTACCGGCTGCTTTGGCGCTCTCTTCGTCCGTTGTCTTAACGGTGGAGAGATCGGTGATTGCCATTACTTCCTCTGTTACTCCCTTGTCGTGAGGCGGTGTAAACTGTGCGCCGTCCTCCCAATAAACTTTGTATCCGTTATATTCCGGCGGATTGTGGCTGGCAGTGATATTGATTCCTGCAATACAGCCCAGTTCCCGCACTGCAAACGACAGTTCCGGTGTCGGACGGAGTGATTCAAACTTGTATGCCTTAATTCCGTTAGCCGCCAGTGTGAGGGCTGCTTCCTCGGCAAATTCCGGGGACATACGCCGTGAGTCAAATGCGATTGCGACTCCCTTGCCGGCCCCTCCCTGCTGGATGATATAATTAGCCAGTCCCTGCGTAGCCCTGCGTACTGTATAAATATTCATACGATTGATACCTGCGCCAATAATACCGCGAAGGCCTGCCGTACCGAATTCCAGATCCATGTAAAAGCGCTCTTTGATTTCATTCTCATCATTGGCGATCTTTCTTAACTCTTCTTTTGTTACCTCGTCAAAGTACGGATTATCCAGCCATTCTTTATAAATCTTCATGTAATCCTTCATAATTATCTCCCATCCACTGACATATTCTCATTGCTGCTTTCTAACCACAATTATAGTATATTTTCCCGAAAAAATAAAGATTTAATTGAGATGCGAGGACGCCTCTGTAAGACGGCGGACGGGGGAGTGGGAG
>NZ_URHZ01000092.1 GCF_900547735.1 uncultured Clostridium sp.
GTGATGACGAGATGGTAACTGGAGAATGGAAGAAAGACGGTGGAAAGTGGTTCTACCTGGATGATGAAGGCGAAATGCTGACAGATTCATGGGTTGACGATGAGTACTATGTTGGAAATGATGGTGCTATGTTAATTAATCAGTGGATTAAAACTACTGCTGATGATGACGTAGAAGATCCGGAAGATGATGGCGATTCCTGGTATTACTTCGGTAGCAAGGGTAAGAAGACCACTTCTGATTCCAAGAAAATTAATGGCAGAACATACTACTTCGATTCTGACGGTAAGATGGAAGACGGCTGGTATGAAGATGAAAATGAAGACATCTTCTATTTAGGCGGAGAAGACGAAGGCTGGAGAACAGACAGCCAGTGGTTATGGCTTGAAAAACCGGATGAGGACGATGAAATCGGCGGATGCAACGACGACGAGACAGATCCTTGTGACGAAGAAGGCTGGTACTACTTCGGAAGCAACGGTAAGATGTACAAAGATGCTAAAAAGAAGAAAGTAAACGGTAAATATTACTACTTCAACGAGCATGGCCAGATGCTGTATGAGTGGATTAACAACTCCAAGGTGAGTGTAGGTTCAGGAGCTAACTTAAATGCAGTTCTTGATGGTAACAACTCTGGAGCATCTCCTAGTGAAATGCTTTACCTGAATCAGGTAGAAGAAGGCTGGAGAGCTGATGGCTGGTATGAAATTGACGGTTCTCAGGATACCAATACAGATAACGATACCGACTGGTATTTCTTCGACAAGGGCGAAGCTAAGAAAGCTGAAGACTACATTACAACAGATGGTGATGGTGATGCAGTTTACAGAGAGAAATTCAAGATTAAAGCAAGCAACAACAAATACTTCTGTTTCGATCAGTACGGCCGTATGCAGACTGGTTTACAGAAGCTGGATGATGGTTTCTACTACTTCGATGACAACGGTTATATGAAGACAGGTAAAGTTTCTAACGTAGAAGATGACGATGATACATTTACATTCTACTTCAGCACCAAGAACGGCGGAAACGGTAAAGGTTGGACTGGTGATAAATCCAGCTACTTATACTGGAACGGAAAACGTCTTGAAGCAGATGATGAATACAGAATCTACGCATATGAGAATAAGACATACCTTGTAAATACTTCCGGTAAGATCCAGAAATCCGAGTCCAAGAAATACGATATCGAAGGCAATGCTGACGATTTATATGTAGACTTTGATGGTGATCAGGTAATGGGACTTTATACAGATAAAGACCACAAGAAACCATACAACGGCGGAATTATGAAAGTAACTCTTCCACACATCGCTCTGTATGACCACAGCTATGTTGCTAAAGCTGATGGAATAATCGATGGTAAAGCAATTTCTGATGATACAGAAGTTGAAATTGCAACTGGCGAGGTTACTACATCTACTTCATCCAGAAGCACTACAGAAGTAAATGTAAGCAAATAATTATTTTTCCCCTCAACTATTTATAGTTGGGGGGATTTTTTACAAAGAATAGAATCTTATAAGCATTCTTGAGATACAAAACAAGGAGGGAGACATGAAAAAGCCTGATTCGATTATCGCTGTAATTCTAACTGCCATTTTGGTTCTGGCAGGTCCAACAGCCTCTTTTGGTGGAACTTTCACTACAAAGAGCAGTGTGGACTTTAATTTCAAAATGCCTTCGGGAGAACAAAAAGCCTCTCCTGACAGTATGTTTGACTCTTCATCGTCTAATAATATGGAAGATTCAGATAGTCCGGAACTTCCAGAAGATAAATCTCTGGGTGAACAGATTTCAATTGAAGTGGATGGAACTGAAACAGATCATATTTCCTTTTATCTGGATCGTAATTCCACCACAAATGAAGTAATTTTGCCCGAACCAATTATTGTGACTGTTCGGCAAAACAGTGGTTCGGCAATTGGTAATATTTCAGTTGAACTATCTCCTGTTATCAACGCCGACAGAGAAAGAATCCGGGTACAGGCACATGGGAATACAAACCTGAGTCCCGACACACCTGTCAGCTTCTCATTTTTCTTTGTGGATAAAAATATAGGAGATAAGACGGATCTTCCTAACGGAAGCAACAGTAAATTTTATCTTCAGATAAAATCCGGCAATAACATATTAAAAAAAGTTTCGATTTTCTATGGAGCAGACGGTTTTTATACTCGTTATAGTGCAGAATATCCCCAATATTATAGTGGACCTGTCATCAATGGTAAATACGTAAACATAGGTGAAGTCAATCTAAAGCAATCTGTCATACCCGTATTTTCGATTGAACATTATTACAAACCTCTAACTGGAACTGAAGATGCTGCAATTGCAGAAGTCCAAATAAATCCTGATGGCTGGTTCACTTTTGCAGACGGTTCTACCGTAATGCCAATGAATATATCGGATGAAGGATGGGTTACAATCCCCATTAAAATGAAACAGGAAAGTTTTATGGAATTAAGGAATGAGGCAATTTCAGATGGACATGTAGTTGACAAATACAACGTATTCACTGATTTAGTGATTGCATACGATGATGGATATAATGGTGAATTAGGTTATCTTGCTGGAGGTAATATGAATCCTCTTCCTCTGGTTTATCATATTACCTATCGTTCGAGTTCCTCACACGGTTCAGGTGGCTCCGGTGGTTCAGGCGGTTCCGGTGGTTCAGGCGGCTCCGGTGGTTCGGGCAGCTCCGGTGGTTCAGGCGGCTCCGGTGGCTCCAGTAGTTCGGGCAGTTCATCAGGTCCTGCAGGAGGTGCAACAGTCGTAGGGCCTGCTCAAACAGCACGTACAACGATAGCAGCAGTGAATGATAGTGGATGGATTCTAATAAATGGATTCAGATACTACATGAATGCTGAGAACCAGCCAGTTACTGATTGGCTTCAATGGACAGATGGAAAATGGTATTATCTGGGACAAGATGGCATTATGAGAACAGGATGGACTTTAGTAGACGGTAAATGGTATCTGTTGAATCCGGATGGTTCCATGGCCACAGGCCTGATACTGGTAAATCAAGAATGGCATTTGCTGCAACAGGATGGTTCTATGGCTACGGGATGGGCACAGGATTCAGCTGGTAACTGGCGGTATTTTCTGGATAATGGTGTTATGGCTGTTAACTATACAACTCCGGATGGTAAATTTGTGGATGCGGATGGGGTTTTGAAAGAATAACTTAAAAGGACGATAAACTCTATATTAACAAAAGAAAGGCTGATACGCTGGTGTATTTATGACGTATCCTAAGCGTATTAGTCATTGTACATGAACAATACAAACCGCAGTACGCAGAAAAAATCAGGCGGTGGATGAAGCCACCGCCTGATCATTATTTAATCATAGAATTTTGAAACTTGCTACACAGAGAATCACTATTATTTTGTCGGATCGTTAACTCCAAGCCAACCTTCGGTAGGTGTAGCATCTGCCTTGATTTCAGTATAGGTGTAAAGATCATCATCATATAACTGGATAAATGGAACGGATACGATCATGTCATCAGTTACACTTGTGTATTCGCCATTAATATCCTCAATCATCATTTTGATAAGTTCTTCAGAAGTATACTCTGTCTTATCATTTAATTTAATGGACTGAACTTTCTTTCCGCTGATATTAACTTCTACATCATCTTCAGCAATACCCTTGTTTTCGATATCGTATTTCTTGCTGCTCTTCTGAACTTTACCCTTAGTATTTACGAGGTAAATATCTCCACTGTAGTAGTACAGTCTGTAATCATCATCTGCATCAAGTCTCTTACCGTTGAAGTACAGATAATCATCCTTTAAGCCCTTGTAACCCTGGCCGTTCTTACCATTCTTTGTATTGAAGTAGAATGTGTAATCATCGTCATCACACTCAACGCTTGTTACACGGCCTGTCTTCTGATAGCCGTTTTCGTCGAAGTAATAGAAACCATTGTCAGCGCTACAGTACTGTAAGCCATCCTGCATCTGTCCCTTTTCATTGAATGCGAAGTATTTTCCGTTAATCTTCATTCTCTGAACAAAGACTTTCTTGTGGTCCTCATCGTATGTTGCGAAATCTTTATCACCGCCATCAGCGTATTTAATCTCGCCGTCATCTACATAGTACCAGTCTGTATCGCCGTCTGTACCAACGTCTTCAGAACCGTCCATCTGATACCATCCGTCTGATCTCCAGCCTTCTTCTACTGCATTGTAGTATCTCATATCCTGAACTTTTGCAGATCCTGCACTTGCAACACCGTCAAGCTGAGCATTAGAACTTACAGTCTTAGCAGTACCATTGATCCACTCATACAGCATCTGGCCGTGGTTGTTGAACATATAGTATTTGCCGTTGATTTTCTTCTTGTTTACGCCTGTGTAAGCTTTACCTGAAGACTGGAAGTAGTACCATCCTTCATCATCACAGTCGTCATCTTCGCTACAGCCAAGAACTACTTCAAGATTGTCATCATCATCTACGTCGTCCTCGTCAAGACCTGATTTCTCAAGCCATAACCACTGGCTCTCAGCTCTCCAACCCTGATCTTCGTCGCCTAAGTAGAAAGCGTCGTCGCCATCCTGATGCCATCCTGTTAACATTTCACCATCTTCATTGAAGTAGTATGTTTTGCCATTGATTTTTTTGGAATCATCAGTAACTTTTTTACCTTTGTTTCCAAAGTAGTACCAATGCTCACCACCATCATCAGGATCATCCTCTTCGTCATCTGGCATTGTCTTAATCCAGGAGTTTACCAGCATGCGGCCTTCACTGTTTACATAATAGTCGTCGTCAATCCATGTGTCAGTAGCCATCTCGCCGTCTTCGTCAAGATAGAACCAGTAAGCACCATCTTTCTTCCACTCATCGGTTACCATCTCATCATCGCTGTCATAATAGTGCCAGATTCCAGCGTCATCTTTTTCCCAACCAGCGGCGAAAGATGTCATGGAAGCACCCATAGCGAGTAAAGCTGCTGCAGAAAGAACTGCAACTAATTTAGTCTGCTTTCTCATAATTAATGCACTCTCCTTTTTTTCTTTTTGAACTATTTCTCGAAATTTCCTAATTGCATTACGAGGTCATTATACTTCGGATAAGGAAAATTATAGAGATGAAGAAAATCAGAAAAAGAAGAAGAGAGCAGTTATCTGCCGAACTAACTATTTATGCACAGAAACAATGGAACGCATGCTCCGAGGATTCGAATACCCTTCTTACCCCTCAATAAAACAGCAGAATCAGGGCATCCATCTATACCCTAATTCTGCTGTTAGTTGATTCCTATATAATTACAATAAAAACATTCAACCCTAACTTAAGTACATAATCCTACCATATTGTGTTTCCGTGTTTCACGCCATATAATAAAACCGTCCGCATGGCAGTCACTTCACGCTTTCCTCCACACTTATGTCTGCCCTACCCAATCTTATCCCGCAGCGCATCACAGTCATAACCGACTTTAAATTTCTCCATCAGTTCCGTCAGCCTTCTGATACAGAAATCCATATCCTTTAATTCATCTTCCGTATAAGCACTGAGACCGTACAGAGTGGATTCCAGCATCCCTCTCTTAAGGTCGTCCATCATATCCCGGCCATGGTCACGGATGCGGATGTAAACTCTGCGGCGGTTCTCCTTGTCATGGATCCGTTCAACGAGTTCTTTCTCCTCCAGTACATTGATCAGTTTAGAAAGCTGTTGTTTGGTGATCTGAAGTTTATCTGCCAGCTCCGACATGGTGTAGTCCTCGTCCGCCCAGTTGTCAAGTGCAACCAGGGTAAAGAAGGGGAGAGAATTGACCTTGACGTCATTATCATGCTGATACTGGCATTTTGCCAATGTAAGAAAGGCAACGGCAAATTCGAGGAAATGCACTCCAACTGAATTGATATCCGTTTTCGCTGAGTTTTCGAGAGTTTTGTTATTTTGAATATTTTCCATAAGCGGTTCCTCCAACAAAAATATATTATAGAAAAAATAAAAAAATCACCCCCACATTTAAAAACAAAAAGCAGGTGAATAAAAACAAAATGCAGATGATTCTTAAAAAACAGGGGATAAATGCAAAAAAACTCCGCATAAATACAAAAAACATACCAATAAATGCTGTTTACCCACGCTCCCATACTAGCACACTTTAAATTACAAGTCAATAATTATTAAAAGTAAATAAATATTTACTATAATATATTGACAAATATTGATATAAGAGGTATAAATTTAGTAGATCAGGAACACAAAAAAATTGATTGAGATTCATATAAAACTCAACCAATTTTAAGAAACACTTGATATGGATATGATATAGGATAACAGTACAAATAAGAGGAGAACAATATGAACGAAAGTAATAACGGCAACAAAGCACCGAAAAAATCTTTCCTGTATTATTACGGACTGGTAATGCTGGTACTGATGCTACTGAACATTTTCATTTTTCCGTCGTTAATGGACAGAACCGAGCAGGTCAGATACGATCAGTTTATAGATGAACTGGACAAGAAGAATGTAGACGAGGTATATGTGACGACGAATGGTGAGATCGTCTATACCCTGAAAGACGGTAAATGGAAAACGAATTATAAGACAGGTTCATTTCCCGGTGACGATCTCCAGAAGAGAATTACGGAAGCCGGCGTAGAAAAATACAGCACCGAGATTCC
Source organism: uncultured Clostridium sp. (assembly GCF_900547735.1). GTDB lineage: Bacteria > Bacillota > Clostridia > Lachnospirales > Lachnospiraceae > Otoolea. The sequence goes on from NZ_URHZ01000092.1 coordinate 6,663, forward strand.
AACCCAGGCATCTCCACTGCTTAATTTCCTGGTTACCTGGATTCTGCCTCTGATTATTTTTATCGGCCTCGGCCAGATCATGAGCAGGGCGATGATGAAGAGGATGGGCGGCGGCAACGCGATGACCTTTGGAAAGTCCAATGCTAAAATTTACGCGGAATCTGAAACCGGAAAGACATTTGCCGATGTGGCCGGGCAGGATGAGGCAAAAGAGGCATTGCAGGAAATTGTAGATTTTCTGCATAATCCGCAGAAATATTCAGAGATTGGTGCGATACTCCCCAAGGGTGCATTGCTTGTAGGCCCTCCTGGAACAGGTAAGACGCTGCTCGCAAAGGCAGTTGCCGGTGAAGCGCATGTGCCGTTTTTCTCTATTTCCGGTTCGGAGTTTGTGGAAATGTTTGTCGGAATGGGCGCGGCCAAGGTGCGTGACCTGTTTAAACAGGCCAGTGAAAAAGCACCCTGTATTGTATTTATAGATGAGATCGATACGATTGGTAAGAAACGTGACGGCGCAGGAATGGGCGGCAATGATGAGCGCGAGCAGACTTTAAACCAGCTTCTCACGGAGATGGACGGATTTGACGGCCGCAAGGGCGTTGTTATCCTGGCAGCGACAAACAGGCCTGAATCGCTTGACAAGGCCCTGTTGAGACCGGGCCGTTTTGACCGAAGAATTCCGGCAGAACTCCCTGACTTAAAGGGAAGAGAGGCAATCCTGAAGGTACACGCCAAGCAGGTGAAGGTTGATGAAACGGTTGATTATAATGCAATCGCCAGGGCTACAAGCGGCGCCAGCGGAGCCGAGCTTGCCAATATTATTAATGAGGCGGCGCTGAGGGCGGTCAGAATGGGCCGAAAGACCGTTTCCCAGGCAGACCTGGAAGAAAGCGTGGAGACGGTGATTGCCGGATACCAGAGAAAAGACGCCGGTGTTTCAACCGATGAGAAAAAGATTGTTTCTTATCATGAAGTTGGCCATGCGCTGGTGGCGGCTCTTCAGAACCACTCAGCTCCGGTTCATAAAATTACAATTATTCCGAGGACATCGGGAGCGCTGGGATACACAATGCAGGTTGAATCCGATCAGCGGTTCCTGATGAGCAGGGAGGAAGCGTTTAATAAGATTGTTACATTGACGGGCGGCCGTGCCGCGGAAGATTTGATTTTCCATTCAATCACAACGGGTGCATCCAATGATATTGAACAGGCTACAAAGATTGCAAGAGCCATGGTTACCCGATACGGCATGAGCGATCAGTTCGGTATGGTAGCCCTGGAGACCGTAAACAATGCCTATCTGGGCGGCGATGCCTCCCTGGCCTGCTCGGCAGATACAGCGACAAGAATTGACGATGAAGTAATATCGATGGTAAAAGAGGCTTATGAAAAGGCCAAAAATATCCTGACCGGAAACGAAGAAAAACTTCATGAACTGGCAGCCTATCTTCTCGACAAGGAGACAATTACCGGTGAAGAATTCATGGAGATTCTGAATAAAAAAGAGGAATAAAAAGATGGACCAACGTCAAGGATAGACGCGAAGAATAAGCAGAAAGAACACGTAAAGAATAAACAGAAAAAACGAAAAAAACGAGAAAAAGACGAGAAGAATAAAGAAAAAGAACAGATATAGAAGGATCAAGAAACCTGATAAAAAGGAATAATAAAAGAACAGAATAAAACGGGATATGCCCCGACGATGCTGATATTTAGCGGCCGTCGGGGCATATCCCGTTTGCTTTTATTGAGTGGCAATGAAAAGTTCGCGAAGCGTGCTTTGCGTAGAAATCTGCTTTACCGGGCTGCCGTTTAGAAGAGGGGAATTTAACAACAAATTCAAGGTATAATCGGTGGATTCTGACTTATATGAATGCATTCATGACATTTTGTGTTTTGTTACAAAATAGATATAATAAGCCTATCACTCATGAGAGGGAATTGAAAGAAAACTGAATTTAAGGGCAAATTAAAAACAGGTCCTGTAGTAACTGTAAATTGCTATTTTTTGAAGACAGGCGCGCTGATAAATAAAAATAGTATGAGTGGAGGAACAGATGAAATTTGACGTTATATTAAAGGGCGGGAGAGTGTTTGATCCGGTCAACCGCGTGGACGGTCATTTTGATATAGGAATCCGGGAAGGCAGGGTCGCCGGGCTTGGCGGGGAGCTGTGCCAGGCGGATGAAGTGATTGACGTCTCCGGCCTTACGGTGGTTCCGGGAATTATCGATATGCATGTGCATGTGACGAAGCTTTTGGGCGGACGGGTCGGGTATTACATGGCGGCCAGAACCGGAGTCACGACGATCATTGATTACGCGGGGCCGGTTTCCGATATCACATCCCAGTTGGGGCGGTATGGCTGCGGTATGAACGTAGGCTGCATTGATGCGGTGCTGCCTGAATTGGTAGGGGAATCGCCATCCAGGGAACAGGTGAGGGGATTTTTAGATAATTCCCTGCAAAATGGGTCTTTGGGTCTTAAGATTCTGGGCGGTCATTTTCCTTTGACTCCCGGGGCGTCCAGATTCTGCGTGGAAGAAGCCAATGCAAAAAAAGTGATGGTGGCCTGCCACGCCGGAAGCACGGAAAACAGAAGTGATATATACGGATTAAAAGAGGCAGTGGATTATGCCAAAGGTCAGAGGCTTTTAATGGCCCATATCAATGCCTATTGCCGTGGAAACCGCTATCATTATCTGGAAGAGCTGCGAGATGCTTTCAAACTCCTCAGGGATAACAGAAATATTATTTCAGACTCTCACATGGCGGTGAATAACGGAACGGGAGGAGCATGCAGGGATGGTGTTCCATGTGATGCCATTACGGTCAACTGTTTAAAGATGTTTGGATATGAGCCGACGAAAGAGGGACTTGCACTGGCAATGAAAAATGGACAGGTGAAAGCAATAGCCGTGCTTGAGAAGGAAAATGTGCTTTTGGAAAAAGAAGAGGCGCTTCAGTACTGGAGGGAGCACGAGACGAACATCAATGTAAGTTTTCCGGCAAATCTCGCTTCTGTTGCCTCGGCCTGCATTGTAGAGAGAAGAACTCCTGGAGGAGAGCCGCTTATTGAAATGGCTGCGACGGATGGGGGAGGATTCCCGAGAAACGGCCTGATTCAGAAATTACTTCCTTTTTACCGTTTGGGATATCTGACGCTGGAGGAGGTAATCGAAAAATGTTCGGTCAAACCGGCGGAGATTTTTGGGCTTACGGGCAAAGGAAATCTTGGGATCGGTGCGGATGCGGATATTACGGTATTAGATTTAGAACGTCTGGACGCGGTTATGAGCTTCGCCGGAGGAAGAAAAATTATGGAACACGGATCAGTTACAGGAACGGGAGGGACGTTCCTGACAACAGAGGCCGGAGTGAAAACAGCGGAGAAGATGCAGCTTAAATATCAGTTGGCGGATACGGCGGGAAGCACTTTATACGGGGAACGGTAGGAGCGGCAAAGAGCCCGTTTCTATGAATTAATTCAATTCAGATTTAGAAAGGAGATTCTTATGATGATTTTTAATTTACCTCCTATTTTGGGGTTAACTCCATTGATTGTTTACATAATTCTGGCTTTTCGTCCGAAGATCCATCCGCTGGTGAATGTTTCAATTTGCCTGGCGATCGGTGCGGTGCTTACAAAGACTAACCTTCTGGAATTCGGTTCGGTCCTGACAACTTCGTTGGGTTCGTTTCTTGGACAGGTCGGTTTTATTATCATGATCGGTTCCGGCCTGGGCCTGATTTTGAAGGAATCCGGGGTTGCGGAAAATCTGGTTCATTTGATGGTACGGAAGATTGGTATCAATTCAATCAGCAGGGCAATCATAGCGTCCATGCTTGCGTCGATGTTTATGGTTCTCGTGCTGAGCACCCTGACAGGCGGCAATGCGGTCATAGCGCCGATTCTTATCCCCCTGGTTGCGTCTGTCGGAATGACTCCCAGCACGCTGGCCATTATCATGCAGACCGCGGGCGTGACAGGTCTTTTCATCAGTCCGTTTTCTCCTCCAATGGTTACAATTATGGAGGTGACAGGACTTGCATATCAGCAGGTTTTACTCTATGCCAGCTTACCGGTGTGTATTCCGATGTGGCTGATTACCTATTTTAATGCGAAACGCGTTCAAAAAGCTACGGCGGGCGTATGTGACTATCCGGAAGGAACCGCCCTGTCGGTGAATGCTTACAAAGCCTCTCCCGAGGCCAAAAGAGCAACTTTGTTCTTTGGCGTGGCAATGGCGCTGATTGTGGGCTATGGCATTATGTTTAAACTGGGAGTCGCCCATGCGATTACCGTTATCACAGTGGCCGTACTGGCAACCGGATTCGGAGCCCGTTTTAAGATAGACAAAACGATTGATTTGTTTATGAAGGGATGTGCGCAGTATTTCTGGATTTTTATGCTGTTTATACTGATGGATCCATTCCTGAATTTCATTTCCAAGAGCGGCGCCTTTGATGCGCTCGTGGAAATTGGCGCACCATTAGTGGAGAGCGGAGGTAAAGTCGGACTGTCGATGCTCGCCTCTTTGATTGGTACATTTGGTATTCAGGGCGCTGCCGTTGCGCAGGCGGTAATGCTTAATACGGTATTCCGTCCCCTGGTTGATGCGACCGGTCTCAGTATGCATGTCTGGGCGATCGTAATATTGATTGGTTCTCAGATGACATCATTTGCCTATCCCGGCCTCGATATGGTTGCGGCAACCGGTACGGCGCGTTCCAGTGATATGAAATCCCAGGTAAAGCATGGCTGGATGGTTACGGCAGCCGTATTGGCTGTATGCCTTGTGATGTCAATGCTGTTTGGTTAATTTGTGGAAGGAGAAGAATATCTATGTGTTTTATGCTAATTGGCGGTAAGAATGTATTTAAAAACGGAACAATGCTGGGGGGACATAATGACGATCTGTTTGGATATGAGGCGGCATCCATGGAAATACTTCCTCATATGATACAGGAACCCGGAGCCTCGGTGAAACTGCCTACGGGACCGGTTATCCCTCAAACCCGGGAGACGGCCCGCTGTATTTTGTTAAAAACGTTCCGCGGAAATCTGGCGGGTGATACGATTGCGGTGAATGAACACAATGTCTGTCTTATGGGCGGAGAAAACCTGGCGGTTGATCGCAATGACCGCGCGGCCGAAGCGGATCCCATCGTAGAAAACGGCGCCGCAGGCGGAGTACGGTTTGCAGCGCTGACTCAGAGCAGGACTGCGAGGGAATGTGTGGAGCGGATTGGGCGTTACTATACAGAGTACGGAAACCGTTTTCCATGCGCCGTCGGTGTATTTGATACGGAAGAAGCATGGTATATCGAGGGCGGCGGCGGTTCTGCATGGCTCGCGGTCAGAGTTCCCGACGACTGCTATTTAATCCAGTCCAACGGTTACCGTATCAATGAAATTGACTGGGATGACACAGAGAATGTTCTGTATTCGGAGGGATTAAAGGAGTTTGTCATTTCAAAAGGACTTTGGGACCCTGCCGCCGGACCGTTTAACTGGGCCAAAGCATTCGGTCGGAAATTCCTTGAGGATCCCCGAACATACTATTATAATTCCAGGAGAGTCTGGCGGGCAATCAATATGCTTTCTTCTACTGAGCTTGGTCCGGATCAGGAGGAGTATCCTACGTTTATGAAACCGTCTGAGCCCATCACGGCGGAGAGGATCATGCAGCTGCTTCGGGATACGAATAGTGATAATGATTTCTGCGCATTTACGGAGGCAGGCGTAAATAGTGATGTGCGCCCGATCGGTGTTCCGCATTGTATCCACTCGGCAGTGGTGGAACTGCACCGGGGACTGCCCGCAGAACTGGGCGGCGTTTTATGGAGCTGCCTCGGGTCTCCGCTCACGGCTCCGTACCTTCCGCACCATTTTGGCATTACGGATATCGCGCCCGCTTTCCAGGAGGGCACCGACATCTACAGTGATTCCGCGGCTTTCTGGCAGATGAGAAAACTGACGAATCTGGCAATGGCGGACTTCTTCCATTATGCTCCGATTATTACAAATGAATGGATGAAGCTGGAACGGAAAGCGTTTTTAATGAAGGAGATGGTGGAGAAAGAGGCATCTGCTTGTTACGAATCCGAGCCGGAGAAGGCAAAAGAACTGCTGACGGCATTTGCGGACAGTCTGGATTTCGAAGCGCTGAAAACAGCGAAACTGCTCGAAGAACAGTTACATCGGGTGATTGCGGGAAATCTTTATAAATATTTTGCCAAGGGTAATTTGCAGTGGTAATTTCAGAATCAATCGAGGGGCAAATCCGTTTTTGCGGTGTTTGCCCCTTGGGTGGGAACGGTGACCTGTACGCAGAGCGTATGGGTTATCGTCAATGTTAAAGCTGTTAAAGTCGGGGGACTTCGTAACAGTCAATCATGATGCGTTTTTTGCAGTTTGGCCGAAGGTTGAACTGCGATTAAATTTCAGGGGAAGGGAATTTGGTATGACGGTGGAAATGGAGTATGTTTATGTGGTTTATCAGGAAAAGAGTTTTTCCAAGGCGGCTCAGAAGCTGTTTGTGAGCCAGTCTGCGGTCAGCGCTATGGTGCGAAAAGCGGAGGCGAAAATCGGCTGCCAGTTATTTGACAGAAGTACGATCCCTCTTACGATAACAAAAGAAGGGGAATATTATATCCGGTGCGCGGAACAGTTTATGCGGCTGGAGAAAAATATGGATGCCTATTTCAGGGATATGGCCGACATGAAGACAGGCCATCTGTCTGTTGGAAGCTCCTCCTTCTTCTGCGCATATCTGCTGGCCGGGCTGCTGAAACGTTTTAAAAATAAATATCCCGGCGTTTCGGTGGAGATCCATGAGGGAAACATCAAAGAACTGAGGGCCGGACTTCAGAATGATTCCATTGATCTTCTGCTGGAAACGGCCATACCGGCGGATGATGAGGTGGAACGGTTCCTTTATGATTATGAAGAAATCATTCTGGCGGTGCCCGCAGAATTAGAAGTCAATAAAAAACTGCGGTCTTACCAGATGACATTTGCGCAGGCCAGGGATGGAGCGTTCGCCGGGAATGCAATCGAGGCCGTACCCATGCAGGTATTTAAGGAATGTCCTTTTATTCTGTTGAAAGAAGAAAACGATATCTGTGTGCGGAGCAAGGAAATTTGCCGTAACGCCAGTTTCGAGCCAAAAGTTGAATTATATCTGGATCAGATTATGACCTCCTTCTATGTGGCAAAATCCGGATCCGGCATTGCGTTTATCAGAAGCAGCCTGCTTAGCCTTGTGTCGGACACCGACGCGCTGGTCTATTATAAAATAGGAGATCCGCTGGCACGCAGGGAAATATTTTTGACGCGCAAAAGAGGACGGTATACAACAAAGGCCATGGAAGAGTTTTTAAAGCTGTGCAGGGTTCAGCATTCGGGGAAAACACGGTGATGGGAGAGATGAGGAATGCAGCTGGGAGGGCAGGATCCGGGGAGGGAGGGGGTGTGTATGAGTCTTCAGTCCCATTTTTAAATTGTCGTGAGTGGGGAATCCGGACAGAATGAATTGCTCCGGGGACCGTTTGCACTTGGTGGAGTGCATAGCAGACACTACGGCGTCACAAAACGCCGCCTAAGTGCTGATGGACTCCAATGTCCCCTGCGCAATTGATTCTGCCTCCTTCCCCGGGCAGCGGATCGATGGGACTGAAGACTCAGGGAAGGTTGTCGGCCGGACCATGGCCTGCGGCTGCCGGCTGTTCTCATGCTCAGGGGGGAGGGCTCTTGTCGCTGCCACTACTTGCATATGACTGGGTGGAGGGATTTATGGTATTATGGCATGTTGCCGTTTTAGTGGGTTTTATTAAGGGCTTATGATGTGATTTTAATTGTATTTCGCGTCGCAAATCTCATGATTTTCTGTCAAAAAAACACGTGAAAACGCCTTCTGGTATGCATTCGGCGTGAGTGTTGGCGGGCTGTTACAGTTATTTCGATAAATTCTTTGAAATCCCTTGCAAATTTTACAAGAAAATGTAATAATTGTTCCGTATTGACATTCATTTATCTTAAATGAGGAGGAAAGAAAATGAAAAAAGTATTAAGCGTGGTACTGTCCGCAGCCATGGCACTTTCTCTCTGTACAGGATGTTCATCTTCATCCGGCAAAGAGACAACCGCTGCACAGACCGAAGCCGCTGCATCTGAGGCAGCAGGAGAGACTGCTGAAGCAGGCGAAGAGACAGAAGCAAAGGCAGCAGAGGGCGTTATGCCGGCAGTTGCTAAGGAAGACCTGAAGGTTGGCGTAATCCATATCGGAAACCCGGCAGACGGTTCCGGTTACTCTTATGCACATGATCTTGGTATCGTTGCTATGCAGAAGGCGGTAGGCCTGGATGACAGCCAGATTATCCGTAAGAACAATGTAGCCGATGATGATCAGACTGCAATTGAGACAGCCATGAGAGAGTGCGTGGAAGAGGGATGTCAGGTTATCTTCGCCACAAGCTGGGGATACATGGATGCATGTGAAGCTCTTGCAGAAGAGTTCCCGGATGTAGTTTTCTCACACGGCACAGGATATAAATCCAACGGCGTTAACTTCAACAACTATTTTGGAAGAATTTACCAGTCCAGATATTTATCCGGTATTGCGGCAGGCCTTAAGACAGAGTCCAACAAGATTGGTTACGTTGGCGCCTGGGGCAAGGACAATGCAGAGGTTACAGGCGGATGCAACGCATTTGCAATGGGCGTTTACTCTGTAAATCCCGACGCAACCGTTTACATCAAAACAACCAACAGCTGGTATGATCCGGAAGGTGAGAAGCAGGCTGCGGTTGCTTTAATCAACGAAGGCTGTGACGTAATCGGACAGCATTGCGATACACCGAACCCACAGCTTGCTGCTGAGGAAAACGGCGTATTCGGCGTTGGTTATAACTCCGATATGAGCAAAGATGCTCCTAAGGCAGTTCTTACTTCCACTGTTTGGGACTGGGGCGCATACTATACGACGGCAGTTCAGAGCCTTGTTGACGGAACATGGACAGGCGAGAACTACTTCGGCGGCTTAAAAGAAGGCCTTGTAGACCTGGCTCCATTATCTGATCTTTGTGCAGAAGGTACAGCAGAGAAGATCGAAGAAGCAAAAGCCAAGATCGTTTCCGGCGAATGGGATGTATTTGACGGCGTAATCGAGTGCAACGACGGAACAACCGTAGGCACAGAGGGCGAGCATATGTCGGATGCTGATATCACAGGAAACATTCACTGGTATTTTAAGAACGTTGTTGAGAAATAATAGTAACTGTCAGGTATTTTCACAGTTACAGCAATGTTACAATACAGGCTGAGAGATGAGGGATGCTTAAAAATGGTGAATTACATAAATTCTCATTTTACGGCATCCCTTTTTGACGCCGTACAAATCACGAGGTGAAGATATGACAGAACAGTATGCCATTGAGTGCAGACAGATTACAAAGGTATTCGGAAGTGTGGTCGCCAATGATAAGATCGACCTGTCGGTGAAGTATGGGGAAATCATGGCTCTCCTGGGAGAGAACGGTTCCGGCAAGACAACACTTATGAATATGATTTCCGGCATCTATCATCCGGACTCCGGATCGATTCTGGTGGGCGGAAAAGAAGTGGCGATCAATTCGCCTGTGGATTCCAGAAACCTGGGGATTGGAATGATTCATCAGCATTTCAAACTGGTGGATGTATTCAGCGCGATGGATAACATTGTACTTGGGACCAGCGGAAAGCGGCTGGGAAGAAAAGCTTTAAAAGAGAAGATTGAGCAGATCAGCCAGTCTTTTGGACTCGAAATTGAACCTGAAAAGAAGATTTTCGATATGTCCGTCAGCGAGAAGCAGACGGTGGAAATTTTAAAGGTATTATATAGAGGCGCCCAGATTTTGATTCTGGACGAGCCGACTGCGGTACTGACCCCGCAGGAGACGGATAAATTATTTGCCATTCTCCGCAAGATGAAGGAGCAGGGCTGCGCTATTATCATTATCACACACAAACTGCATGAGGTGCTTTCCATCAGCGACCGTGTGACGATCCTGAGAAAGGGACAGAGCATTGAAACGGTCAATACGGCCGAGTGTAATGAAAAGAAGCTGACGGAGCTGATGGTCGGCCGTCCGGTGACATTGAATATCGAGCGTCCGGAGATGGAGAAACGGGAGCCGATTCTAAAGGTCGTTGATTTGACCGTGGATAAGAGCGACGGCTCCATGGCCCTTGACGACGTATCCTTTGAGATTAAAACAGGGGAAATACTGGGCGTGGCCGGAGTGGCGGGCAGCGGGCAGAAAGAACTCTGCGAGACACTGACGGGCCTGATGGCGGCAAAACAGGGAGCCATTCTTTATCATAAAGAAAATATTGTGGGAAAGACGCCCGCAGAGATTATCAAGCTGGGAATCAGCATGAGCTTTGTCCCCGAGGACAGGCTCGGCATGGGACTGGTAGCTTCCATGGGCATGGTGGACAACATGCTGCTGAAGTCCTATACGGATGGAAAAGGGCCTTTTGTGGAGCGTAAACCGGCCAGGGAGCTGGCACAGAAGCTGGTGGATAAGCTGGGAATCGTGACTCCGGGCGTGGATACGCCGGTCCGGCTGATGTCGGGAGGCAATGTGCAGAAGGTGCTTCTCGGACGTGAGATTGAGTCCAGCCCCCAGGTGCTGATTACGGCCTATCCGGTGCGCGGACTTGATATCAATTCATCCTATACGATCTATGATTTATTAAATGAACAGAAGAAAAAGGGCGTAGCCGTCATTTATATCGGTGAAGATCTGGACGTGCTCCTGGAGCTGTCCGACCGTATCATGGTACTCTGCCACGGTCAGGTAACGGGAGTTGTCGATGCCAAACACGTGACCAAGGAGCAGATTGGACTGATGATGACAGGCACTGAGGCGGCCGAGGCCCTGAAAGGGTCGGAAGAGGAGGAAAAAGCATGAAAGAGCCGTTGATCCGTGTAGTGAAAAAAGCGGAGCTGGGCAGCAGGGAGACGTTTATCCTGCGTCTGGAAGCGATTCTGCTGGCGCTTGTGGCCGGTGGGCTTTTTATTCTGATAATCGGACAGAATCCATTTGTTATTTATAAAACAATTATCACGGGAGCGCTCCGGAGCCAGATGGCGATCCAGGCTACGGTAAAGATTGCGATTCCGCTGCTGATTGCATCACTCGGCGTAACGCTGGCATTCAAGATGAAATTCTGGAATATCGGCGCGGAGGGCCAGATTATCGCAGGCGGTATCTGCGCCTCCTATTTTGCCCTGTTCCATTCGGGATGGAACCACTGGGTTCTGGTTATCGTTATGTTTATCGCAGGAGCCGTGGGAGGCGGCCTGTGGGGACTGATCCCGGCATGGTTCAAGACGAAATACGATACGAATGAGACTTTATTTACGCTGATGTTAAACTATATCGCCCTGAATATCATCGTATTCCTGAGAGAGGGTCCATGGCGCGATCCAGGTTCCCAGGGATATGCAAAGATTGCCAGATTCGATAAGAATGCGGCTCTCGACAAGGTGTTCGGAATCCAGTTCGGCTGGATTATCGCACTGGCGCTGGTTGTGCTGGTACTTATCTATATGAAGTATTCCAAACAGGGATACGAGATTGGCGTTGTGGGAGAGAGCCAGGAGACGGCGCGGTATGCGGGAATGAACGTGAAAAAAGTCGTTCTTCGCACGATGTTCCTCTCCGGCGCAGTGTGCGGTATCGGAGGAATGGTCCAGGCGGCCGGTTCCGACGTGACACTGACGACGGCGGTGGCCGGAGGCGTCGGATTTACGGCAATCATCGTGGCATGGCTGGCACAGCTCAATCCGCCGGCAATTCTCATTGTCACAATTCTGTTCAGTATTCTGGAAAAGGGAAGCAGCGTGGTCCAGTCCTCCTTCGGACTGTCGTCCGACAGCGCGGATGTTCTTCAGGGAGTAATCCTGTTCTTTATTCTGGGCTGCGAACTGTTTATACGTTATAAATTTGTTTTACGGGGGAAAGGAGGCGCCAGGGCATGAATAGTGAAATCTTAATTAAATTTCTTGTGGCTGCAGTACTTGCTGGAACACCATTCCTCTTCGGAACGGTCGGCGAGATTCTGAGCGAAAAAGTGGGCCATCTGAACCTTGGTGTGGAAGGTATGATGTCCCTCGGAGCCTGTGCCGGATTCATGGCCGGCTATATTACGGATAATTTCCTGGTTGCAGTCCTGGCTTCGGCGGCGGCGGGAATGTTAGGCGCCCTGATTTACGGCGTGCTGACCGTTACTTTCATGGCAAACCAGAACGTAACGGGTCTTACGATGACGATTTTCGGAGTCGGGCTTTCCAACTTTATCGGCGTGTTCATGCTGGAACGTTCCGATGGAGGCACCTTAAAGCTTCCGGACACGATCACATCCCAGATGAGAAATATCCATATCCCGGGACTGAGCGACATTCCGGTGTTGGGAGAGCTTCTGTTTTCCTATAATCCGTTTGTTTACCTGGGACTGGTTATCGCCATAGCAGCCAGCATCTATCTGTACAAAACCCAGATGGGACTGAATGTGCAGGCAATCGGCGAGAATCCCGGAGCAGCCGACGCGGCCGGAATTGAGGTTACAAAATGGCGTTATATCAACATCCTGCTTTCCGGCGCTATCTGCGGAATCGGCGGCGCTTACTGTTCCATGATCATCAACAGCGGCGTATGGCTGAGGGACAGCGTGGGCGGCCTTGGATGGATTTCCGTGGCCCTTGTAATCTTCGCTTCCTGGAAACCGGTCAATGTTATCTACGGTTCCTTCATTTTCGGCGCGCTCAGGGTGCTGAAATATTACGTTCCAAAGAACACCTATGCAATACCGACGGCATTTTTCGACGCACTTCCGTTCCTGATTACGGCGCTCGTGCTTGTTATCTCTTCCATGAGAAAGAGTAAGGGCGGGCATATCCCGGCACATCTGGGTATGAATTACTTCAGGGAAGAGCGGTAAGGGAAAAAGAGCGGCAGGAGAAATTAAATACTAGAGCGTGTTTGAAAATCCATTCCCGCCATCTGCACGCCCCACTTCGTGGCATATTTGGGCCCAATTCAGTCAGCGTAGCCCACTACGCCTTCTTCATTGGAC
>NZ_URHZ01000093.1 GCF_900547735.1 uncultured Clostridium sp.
GCACGTCCGGATTTCTGTGAGGGGTGTGCCCTGTAAGGGGCACATCTACTCGACACCTCGAAAAAACCTCGGTAAGTGCCGATGAACTCCCAGGTTCCCTCCGGAATCTTTTTCTCCCTCCTTCCCCACGGGCAGGTTATTGGCCGGGACTGAAGACGCGAAGGTTTTCTCCATTCCGGCACGGACTGCGGAGGCTGATCTGTTATGATTCTTCAAGGGGAGGGTATTGTCGCTGCCACTACGCTTTTTTGGATGCCTGAAGGAGAGCTTTTGTTGAGACTTTGAGGGGGCGTCTGAGAGGATAGGAGGCATTGGGTTTTGGGTTTGGTTCAGTTTTAGATTCAGTTGGAGATAATGTTATCTGAAGGTAAAGGTATTATAACTGAGCAGTTGATGCGGCAATGACTTCTCCTTTTACGGCAGCCATTGAACCGGGACTGAAGAAATAGCTACCTGTTAGACTACTCCGTCCGCTGTTTTGGGCGGCGGTTATGAGGAACTTATGGAATATTTATATGGTAAATTAAAAACGCTGGAGCGGGAAGAGAGTCCGCTTGAGGAAGCGGAGAGGCTCAGGGCCGCATCGGGGCCGTTGCTTTACTGGTATGATCGTAACAGACGGATTCTGCCCTGGAGGGAGGAACCGGAAGCGTACCGGGTGTGGATTTCTGAGATTATGCTGCAGCAGACCAGGGTAGAGGCGGTTAAACCGTATTTTGCCCGTTTTATGGAGGCGCTGCCCGATATAAAGAGCCTGGCCCAGGTGGAGGAGCAGACGCTTCTGAAGCTGTGGGAAGGGCTTGGATATTATAACAGGGCCAGGAATCTGAAAAAGGCGGCCCAGGTTATTGTGGAAGAATATGGAGCGGTAATGCCGGACTCCTATGAAAAACTGATAAAGCTTCCGGGAATAGGAAGCTATACGGCCGGAGCGGTTGCTTCTATTGCTTTTGGCATTCCGGAACCGGCTGTGGACGGGAATGTCCTGCGGGTGCTGTCAAGACTTCTGGCCGACAGGGAAGATATTGGAAAAGCCGGCACGAAAAAGCGGTTTGAAGATTTAATCAGGGACAACATGGACAGAGAGAGAGCCGGGGATTATAACCAGGCGCTGATCGAACTGGGAGCTATAGTCTGTATCCCGGCCGGAAAGCCGCTTTGCGCGGAGTGTCCGCTTCATTCAATCTGCCTGGCGCGGAGAGAGGAGCTGACGGAGATAATTCCCGTTAAGGCGCCCAAGAAACCGAGAAGAATTGAAGATAAGACGGTATTTCTTCTGGAATGGGAGGACCGGGCGGCTATCCGTAAAAGGAGCAGCAAGGGACTTCTGGCGTCACTCTATGAATTTCCCAACATCCCGGGACATGCAGAGGCGGGAGAGCTTAAGGAGCAGCTGAAAGACGGGCTGGGACTTCCGGCGGAGGAGATTCTGTCCGTTGAAAAGCTTGCCGATTCGGTCCATATTTTCTCCCATGTGGAGTGGCACATGACGGGATATCGTGTAAAAATTGCAAATGAACATCCAGAATTGTTTAAAATGGTGAAAAAAGAGGAAATATTTTCAAAATATCCCCTTCCAAATGCATTCGGAGTGTATACAAAAGCTTTAATGTGAAATAATGAGAGGGAAGACCTATGAAAAAAATGATTTTCGTGTTCAATCCCAGATCGGGTAAAGAGCAGATACGAAACAAACTGCTCGATATATTGGATATATTTACAAAGTGCGGATATGATGTGACGGTCCACGTCACCCAGGAGCCGCTCGATGCAATGCGTGTTGTGAAGCGCTGCGCCAGGGGGAAGAACCTTGTGGTATGCAGCGGCGGTGACGGCACGCTCAATGAGGTCGTATCGGGACTTATGACGTTTCCGCCGGGAAAGAGGCCGGTGATTGGTTATATTCCGTCGGGTTCCACCAACGATTACGCCTCCAGCATTGGAATTTCCAAAAACATGAAGAAGGCGGCCTTAGATGCCGTCAGCGGAAGTACGATCGCCGTGGATATAGGTAAATTCGGGGAAGAGAAGTATTTCGTTTATGTCGCGGCGTTCGGAGCGTTTACCGAGGTTTCTTACAGAACTCCGCAGGAGACAAAGAATCTGCTGGGGCATCAGGCCTACATGCTGGAAGCGGTAAAGAGGGTCACAAACCTGAAAGCCTACAGGATGAAGTTTGAGTGGGACGCCGGAACGCTGGATGACGAATTCATAATCGGAATGATTACGAATACAATCAGTATCGGCGGATTTAAAGGACTGGTAGGGCTGAATGTGGCATTGGACGACGGAGAATTTGAAGTTCTTCTGGTCAGAAAACCCAGAACGCCGAAGGATATTGCCAGCATTGCTTCCTATCTGATACTGCGCGAGGGAGAAAATGACTGCGTATACCAGTTTCGCGCGAAACGCCTGAAAGTGACATCACCGGAACCGGTGGACTGGTCGCTGGACGGGGAATATGGCGGCAGCAGGACGGAAACACTAATAGAAAACATGAACCGCGCGGTAGCAATCAGACGCAAAGCGTCGTCTGTTGTCGAAGCTTTGTGAAAAACTAATAGAAAAGCTCAGAAATATGTTGAAAAAAAATTTTGGTTAGTATATAATAAAAGGCCAAGCACTATTTTACAAAACTTCTTAGGCGAAAGGACGTTAATTCGTGGAGAAAGAAAATTTTTTAGAGAAGTTAAAACGACTTGTCGACCTGGCGAAAACAAAGCAGAATGCACTTGACATCACAGAGATTAACAATTTTTTTGCCGGGGATAATCTGTCAACAGAACAGATGGAACAGATTTATAATTATCTGGAGAACAATAATATTGACATTATCCCTGAAGTGATCGATGAAACGATACTGGCGGAAGATGACGCTCTGCTTCTGGACGATGCAGATGATGATTTTCTGAAGAGCGAAGAGGAAGAGATTGATCTCGATGCCATTGATCTTCTGGAAGGGATTGGTACCGAGGATCCGGTGCGTATGTACCTGAAAGAGATAGGTACGGTTCCGCTTTTAAGCGCTGATGAGGAACTGCGTCTTGCCAAGAGGAAGGCAGAGGGCGATGACAATGCAAAGGAACGTTTAATTGAGGCCAATTTAAGGCTTGTGGTAAGTATCGCGAAACGTTATACCGGCAGAGGCATGAGCTTTCTGGATCTTGTTCAGGAAGGAAATCTGGGCCTGATCAAGGGTGTTGAAAAATTTGATTACACAAAAGGATATAAGCTGAGTACATATGCTACCTGGTGGATTCGGCAGTCTGTCACAAGAGCGCTGGCAGATCAGGCGAGAACGATCCGTGTTCCCGTGCATATGGTTGAGACGATTAATAAGATGTCGAAGATGCAGAGAAAACTGACACTGGAGCTGGGCTATGAACCATCCGTGGCAGAGCTTTCCGAAGCACTTGAGATGACGGAAGACAAGGTCATGGAGATCATGCAGATAGCCAGGGAACCGGCTTCTCTGGAGACCCCGATTGGAGAGGAAGACGATTCCAACCTGGGAGATTTCGTGGCTGACGGCAATGTGGTAACTCCGGAGGGCAACGTGGAGTCTGTTATGCTGAGAGAGCATATCGACGCACTGCTCGGCGATCTGAAAGAGAGGGAGCGTCAGGTAATCGTTCTGCGCTTCGGTCTGGAGGACGGCCACCCGAGAACACTGGAGGAAGTGGGTAAAGAATTTAACGTTACCCGTGAGCGTATCAGGCAGATAGAGGCCAAGGCTCTCAGAAAACTGAGAAACCCGGTCAGAAGTAAACGGATCCGTGATTTCCTGTAAATCGTAAAATAAATTAAGCAGCCTGTGTGCTGAAAGCAGATTGTGTGATATCGCTTAGGATATATGCGCAAAGGAGCTTTTAGCGGGGTTGCTTTTTTTATATCATAGGAAAGTCTTCCTATGATATAAAAAAACCTCCGGGCAGGATGCGCACTCGCACAAAGATGTAATATGCCGCCATGCGGCCGCGCTCGGCGCGAGAGCCCGGCGGACCGGACTCGTTCGCGCTGGGAAATGGAAGACGGAAAAGGTGATTGTATGGAGAATAAGAGAAATTATCAGATAGAAATGGAAAAGATTATTAAACAGGCGGAGAGGGACAAGGAGGTGCCTTCTTTGTTCCTGCATAGCTGCTGTGCGCCGTGCAGCAGCTATGTGCTGGAGTATTTGTCGAAGTTTTTCAGGATTACTGTTTTTTATTATAACCCGAATATTTTTCCGCCGGAGGAGTACGAGGAGAGACTGGGGGAGATTGAGCGGCTGGTTCGGGAGATGCCGGCGGAGCATCCGGTGGAATTTATGGCCGGGGATTACCGGCCGGAGAAGTTTTTCCAGGCCGTCAAGGGACATGAGGAGGATAAGGAGGGCGGCGAACGCTGCGGACTCTGTTTCAGGATGCGGCTTTTTGAGGCGGCAAGGCTGGCAAAAGAGGGCGGATACGACTGGTTT
Organism: uncultured Clostridium sp.; assembly: GCF_900547735.1. Classification (GTDB taxonomy): domain Bacteria; phylum Bacillota; class Clostridia; order Lachnospirales; family Lachnospiraceae; genus Otoolea. Next base: position 4,460 of record NZ_URHZ01000093.1, read on the forward strand.
ACCACCTCACTCACAATCAGCCCGCTGAAAAATGCGGAGAGGCTGAACCGGATAGGCGAGGAGGCGGCAAAGGAATATGGAGTGAAGTTTCTCAACTCCGATTTTAAGAAAAAGAACGGTTACAGGCGTTCCGTTGAATTGTCACAGGAGTATCATCTTTACAGACAGAATTACTGCGGCTGCGTGTATTCACAGCGTGAGGCGGCTATGCGTGAGAAACAGGACGGTTTAAAGTAAATTTGACATTACGGCGCAATGCCGCGGGCGGGGCAGAATGACTAAAAAATCCATGTTTAAAAAATTGTTTTTCAGGGTAAATTATGCATAATGATGAAATTGGTAAAGAAATGAAATTTCACGATGAAACGTATTGACGAAACGAAAATTCCGTATTATTATGAGATTAAGTGATGAAAATATATTTCATATAAAGAAGGAGGAGTGACGTATGATTTACACGGTTACATTTAATCCGGCGTTGGACTACGTGATTAAGGTGGATCATTTTAAGACGGGAACGGTGAACAGGACCGTATCGGAAGAGATTTTCTACGGCGGCAAGGGGATCAATGTATCGGCGGTTTTAAAGGAATTGGGGTATGCCAGCACGGCGCTCGGGTTTGTAGCGGGATTTACGGGTGACGAGATAGAACGCGGCGTCAAGACACTTGGGTTTGCCAGTGACTTTATCCGCGTAAAAGAGGGAATGTCACGAATTAATGTAAAGATGAAATCCGATGATGAGACGGAGCTCAATGGAATCGGCCCGAAAATCACGGAAGAAGACGTGGAAAAGATGTTTGAGAAGCTGGATAAGCTGGGGAGCGGGGATATTCTCGTGCTGTCGGGCAGCATTCCGAAATCCATCGATGATGAAATCTATGAAATTATCATGTCACGGTTGGAGGGAAAAGGGGTCAGAATCGTTGTCGATGCAACGAAGGACTTACTTCTCAACGTTCTCAAATATCATCCGTTCCTGATTAAACCGAACAATCACGAGCTCGGCGAGATGTTTAATGTGGAACTCAAATCGGATGAGGACATCATTCATTATGCCGGGAAGCTTCAGGAGATGGGAGCGGTCAATGTCCTGATTTCCATGGCGGGAGACGGGGCTATACTGATTACCGAAGACGGAACCGTCCATAAGATGGGCGTGGCAAAGGGAACGGTAAAGAATTCCGTAGGAGCCGGAGATTCCATGGTGGCCGGTTTTATCGCGGGCTATCTGGATAAAAGAGATTACGGATATGCGCTGAAACTGGGGACCGCATCGGGAAGTGCGACGGCATTTTCCGAGGGTATTGCAACCAGGAAGGATATTATAGAAATACTGGAAAAACTTTAATACAAATGTGATAAAGGGTAACGAAAGACCATAGGGGAGAGCAGTAAATCAGAGAGAAAACCGGCAGAGGATAAGATGCCGGCGGGACTTAAAAGTAATCAGGAGACAGAACGACAAATCAGGAGGACAACATGAGGATTACGGATTTATTGAAGAAAGAGAGTATTGCTCTCGGGGTCAGGGTGGATTCGAAAGAGGCCGCGATTGATTATCTTGTGGATTTGATGGATAAAAGCGGCAGACTGAGTGACAGGGAAGGTTACAGGAAGGGCATTCTTGCAAGGGAGGCCCTGGGAAGTACGGCGGTCGGCGACGGGATTGCAATTCCCCATGCAAAGGTGGCGGCGGTCGATGAACCGGGACTGGCGGCAATGGTAGTGCCGGACGGCGTGGACTATGATTCATTTGACGGCAGTCCGGTCAACCTTCTTTTCATGATAGCGGCCCCGGATGGAGAAGCGGATGCCCACCTGGAGGCTCTTTCAAAACTCTCTATGGTTTTGATGGACCCGGATTTTAAGAACTCGCTTGTCAAGGCAAAGACGGCGGCTGAATTTCTCAAGCTGATTAATGACAAGGAAGAAGACCGTTTTGCCCCGGCAAAGGAGGAGACGCCGCAGGAGGCGGAGCCTGCGCCGGAACGCGGGACGGGCGGGAAAACTCCGGCTGATACAGGGTACAGGATTCTCGCCGTGACGGCCTGCCCGACCGGTATCGCCCATACGTTTATGGCAGCGGAAAACCTTCAGAGAACCGGTGAAAAACTGGGATATCCGGTCAAGGTGGAGACAAATGGAGCGGACGGCATTCAAAACCATCTCACAAAGGAAGAGATTGAGTCCGCGGACGGAATTATCATTGCGGCCGATAAGAATGTGGAAATGGCGCGTTTCAACGGAAAACCGGTTATCATTGCGCCCGTTTCCGACGGTATCCACAAAGCGGAAGAACTGATTAAGAGAATCGAAGCGGGTGAGGTGCCCGTTTACCACCATACGGGAGACGGAGGAAACGGGGCCGAAGAAACATCCGATAAGGAGAATCTGGGCAGAAGCATCTATAAACATCTGATGAACGGCGTCTCCCACATGCTGCCGTTTGTCATCGGCGGAGGTATTCTGATTGCCCTCGCGTTTCTTTTTGACGACTATTCCATTGATCCGGCGAACTTTGGTAAAAACACGCCGCTTGCCGCCTACTTAAAGACGGTGGGCGAGCAGGCGTTTGGAATGATGCTGCCCGTACTGTCGGGATTTATCGCGATGAGCATTGCAGACCGCCCGGGTCTGGCCGTTGGTTTTGTAGGCGGTCTCGTTGCCAAGATGGGCATGACATTTGCAAACCCGGCGGGCGGAGATGTAAACGCCGGTTTCCTGGGAGCGCTGCTGGCCGGTTTTATCGGCGGTTATCTCATCCTGTTATTGAAAAAAGTATTCAGCCGGCTGCCTAAATCACTGGATGGAATCAAGCCGATCCTGCTTTACCCGGTGCTCGGCATTCTCCTCGTAGCCGTGATTACAACCATTATCAATCCCTTTGTCGGCGCAATCAACGACGGCCTTTCCCACCTGTTAAACGGGATGGGCGGAACCAGCAAAGTGATTCTCGGAATGGTGGTCGGCGGAATGATGTCGGTAGATATGGGCGGCCCGGTAAACAAAGCGGCCTACGTGTTCGGAACGGCCCAGTTGGCGGAGGGCAATTTCGATGTGATGGCCGCCGTTATGGCGGGAGGTATGGTTCCTCCGCTGGCAATCGCCCTTGCAACCACTTTTTTCAAAAGGAAGTTTACGGATAAAGAGCGTCAGTCCGGACTTGTAAACTATATTATGGGTCTGTCCTTTATTTCGGAAGGCGCCATCCCCTTTGCCGCACAGGATCCCCTGCGTGTAATTCCTTCCTGTATCGCCGGTTCTGCGGTGGCCGGAGGTCTGTCCATGCTCCTAGGATGCACGTTGAGAGCTCCCCACGGCGGTATTTTCGTGCTTCCCACCATAGGAAATCCTCTGGGATACCTGGCGGCGGTTGCGGCAGGCTCCGCAGTCGGATGTGTGATTCTTGCGGCTCTTAAAAAGAACGTTTAGATTATATGTATATCATGACGGTTTATTGAGATAATAGAAAAAGATGAAATGTTTGCCGTCTGCCTCCGGGCAGATCTGTTCCTCCCCCACGTTTTATTACAGTCGGCGGAGTCAGGCGGCTAAACAGTTTCATCTTTTTTTGTTGGTTGTCAGGAAAAGGTTCACGGAGTGTGCTTTATCTTATTCTGGGTATAAAATTCCTTCAGATCTGCTTTTATTTCCGGCGGAAGCAGAGTTTTTTTCACTCCCTGCAGAGCGCCTTCAATCGCAAGCAGCCTGTGTATACAGGCCGAAGAGTCATTTTCCTGTATTTTCAGCCATGCATTTCTGGAACCGTATCGGTCCAAATCCTCCCGCGTGAAGATTCCCGCTTCGTTCAACTGGCGTTCCAGTTCTTTTCCGATGTTCGGAAGTTTTTCAAGTTCTCCCATAATTCAGCCTTTCCAAGGTAACTTATTATTTGCGTTACATCGTTTCTATGATTAAAAATCAGTATGGCCGGCAGCCGGTGCGGCGCCGTCTGAACCGTCCGTGCTGAAGAACAGAAACAGGTAAGGCGCGAACAGGGATGGAACGGCGCAGAGCCAGCCAGGAACTGATTTTCCGAAGAGCATCAGCGTCACGGAGGTAATGGGATTGAAAATTTCCACAGGGAGATAAAGTAAATCGTTTATCTGGCCGTAATTTCCGGTGCGCAGCATAAGCTGTTCCAAAACCAGAGTGATGACGGAGTAAACAAAGAGATAGGACGCCGCCCTGAAACACGTCTGCCGCGTGTATGTCCTGCAAAGATGCCGTCCAATGAAAATAAAAAGAACGGCGGAGGCGGCCAGACGGGCTGTAAGGAGGCTGTTGCTCATCCAAACGGACCATTCTGTGGTCAGACTGACAGCAGTCAGTACTACAAAATAGAAGATAATTCTGATGATAAGTCCTGAGGCAAGCGTGTAGAGCGGCAATTTGTATATCTGTTTATCCATTAGGAATCCTCCTTTGCATGACAGTTATTTACAGAATGCAGCAGGGGGCTATCGGAATGCCATCCTGTTCCATAAACCTGGCTGTACGCCGGAATAGAGGCTGCTGTCCATCTGCTGCATCATTTCCCGCTCCCCGTCCGTATAAAATTCGATGGCCGTGTCTGTGGGACCGCAGGATACATAATATTTGCCGTTGTTACTGCCAAGATACTTCCAGCCGTCGTGCATGCCAAGAGCCCTTGTCTCATCCATCTCTTCGCGGCTGTCGAACTGCAGGAGCCAGAACATGGTCTGAGTGACGGAACTGCGGACTTTTCCGTCCATGATCAGAGGTTTGACCGGATAAAAATCAACATAAAGATTTCCTCCGTTTGTGGAATAACAGAAATGATTCTTCCAGTTATCCGGGAGGGTGAGGGTATAATCCCGTGTGGTTATTACGCTGCTGTCCCTGGGAGCGGTGAGAAGGGATATGGTCCCGTCACCCAGAAGAGCTGCTCCGTCCGCCCCTATTTTCTGACCGTACTCCGTCTCGGTATCGGCAAGCATCCAGCCGTCGGAATTAAAATAATAGTTTTCATAAATGCCGTCCTGGTTTCCATCCAACCAGAGATCACAACTGCCGACGTAGGAACCGTTATCCTCCTGCCAGCGCCAGTTTGAGACGCCGTCTTTTACGGAAGGCCTGTTTTGGTCCTGTATCCACTGACCGGCAAAGGAAGTGGAGAAACAGGACATTGAAATAATCAGTGCGGATGACAGGATTCTGATACTTTTTTTCATTATGTGCCTCCTTATTATAGAAATATCTGTGTCTGATGGTTTTTAGTTTGTATTTTAAAACTGTGCATCGGGGGCGTCGCCGTCTGTCGTCTTCAGGGGTTGATTATCTCTTTCGTCGAGTGCGGGGGAGATATTGCCGCGGCCACTACGAAGCGCTGGTATTTAATCGGTTCGCTATCTTATTAATCACTGCTTCGCAGTGCATGTAAAACAGGATAAAACACTGTTTTGAGTGGCTAAGACCCGGGATTTCTACTATCTCATCCTGAGTGAAAGCCGGCTTTCTGATAACACAATTCTCAGGTTTGTAAAGAGACGGTTCCCGGGCATCTGAAGGCCCGTGATGGCAGCGACAATACCCTTCCACCTTGAAGGAATAGAACAAATCAGCGGCCGCAGGCCGGTTTCCGGAACGTCGATCACCTTCGCGTCTTCAGTCCCGGCCATAACCTTCCCGTGGAGAATCCGGGAGAAAAAGATTCCGCAGGGAACCTGGAAGTCCATCAGTACTTAGGTGGCGTATTTTGGCACCTTAGTACTGTTATGCACTTCAAAGAGCGCAAGCGTTTCCCGGAGGAACTTTTTCTGCCCGGATTCCCCACCCGCGATCAAACTCAAGCCGGGACTGAAGACTCACACCCTCCCCCTCACCATTCCGAACTCCGACCGTAACCGGCGGTGTTCTCCTTCCTCAATTATAAGGACATTATAACATGTGCCCGGAACGCAGGCCAGAGCCTGGGGGCGAATTAATATAATAGAAAGAGAAAAGAAAGACAAATTCAAGAATCGTCCCTTTTTACCCCCCGGCCGGGGGACGGGAAAAAATAAGTGGCCGTTGCATCTTTCTTTTTTTTAGTATATTATTACATGTGGGAATTTCTGTTACTGTTCAAACCGGATAGGTTACGTGAGGTTTATTCACGTACTGTTTGTGAATAATCTGAATTTTACGTCGAAAGGATGAGAGAGATGTACCGCTTATGTATTTTTGATCTTGATGGGACATTGCTTAACACGGTCAATGCCCTGACTTATACAACAAATGTAACGCTGGCTGCTTTTGGCCTCGGACCGATTGTACCGGAGCAGACGAAGCGGATGGTGGGGGACGGTTACAGGACACAGATGGAACGTGCCCTGAAGGCCTGTGGTGATGAGAACCTGGCACATTATGAGGCGGCTCTCCCGCTGTATATGGAGAATTTTGCGAAATACTGCATGAAGGATGTAAGGCCCTATGAGGGAATCCGGCATCTTCTTGAATATCTGAGGAAGAAACAGGTAAAGATAGCAGTATTCTCCAACAAACCGCATAACCAGGCGGTGGAGAACATAGAAACCATTTTCGGGAAAGATTATTTTGACTGTGTCAGGGGAGAACAGGCGGGCACGCCTAAGAAACCGGCACCGGACGGAGCGCTGATTGTCTGCCGTGAGATGGGAATGACGCCGGAAGAATGCCTCTATCTGGGTGATACCAATACGGATATGAAGACGGGAATCGCGGCCGGAATGGATACGGCAGGCGTTACCTGGGGATTCAGGGACAGGGCGGAGCTGGAGGCTCTGAGTCCGAAGTATATTGTGGATCACCCCTCGCAGGTGGAAATGATTGTAGACAAAGCTAATATGCCGAATGAGGATTTGAATGAAAGAAAATAAAAACAGAAAAACGGGAAAATGGATGATGCGTTTTGCCAAACGTTTCTCTGTCATGTTCCTGTTTCTTGCAGTCACCGGCCTGGCTTCAGGCTGCAGCCGTTACGGCGGGGACAGTGCAGCGAAAGGCGGCGGTGAGACGGGAAATCATGCGGCCGGCGAGCCGAAAAAGGAAGGTATGGACGGGAAACTGAATGTAGTCACAACCCTGTTTCCCTATTACGACTTTCTGCGTCAGATAGCCGGAGATGATATCGAGCTTACCCTTGTGGTTCCGGCCGGGATGGACAGCCATTCCTTCGAACCGACTCCGGCGGATATGATTACCATCCAGAATGCCGATCTTGTCGTGTGCAACGGCGGCGCCATGGAACAGTGGCTTGAGAAAGTCCTGGATTCCTTTGGGGACGGTGCAGCTCCCGGCCGTGTTGTCACAATGATGGATTATGTGGACACCGTGGAAGAGGAGATTGTGGAAGGGATGGAGGCGGAAGAGCATGATCATTCGTCGGACCGCCACATTCACGGAAATGACGGTCATCTGCATGAAGAGGATGAACACCTGCACGAAGAGGATGAGCACCTGCATGAAGGAGAGCAGTTTCACGCACACACCCATGAAGAGGAACACGGTTATGGGGAAGACCTTCTGCACAGCGGCCATGAACATGACGACGGCCACGAAATTGAAATAGAGTATGACGAACATATCTGGACCTCTCCGGTCAATGCAATGAAGCTGACGGGAGTCCTGGCTGATGTGCTGATGGAGGAAGATCCGGCCCATGCGGCGGGTTACCGCAGGCGGGCGGATGATTATATCGGCAAACTGAAAACTCTTGACCAGGAGTTCCGGGATGTTGTTGCGGCGGGCCGCAGGAGACTCCTTGTTTTCGGTGACAAGTTTCCGCTGCGCTATTTCTTTGATGAATACGGCCTTGAATACCGGGCGGCTTTTACCGGATGCAGCACAGATACGGAACCCAGCGCAAAGACGATTGCTTATCTGATAGATAAAGTGAAGGCGGAAAATATACCGGTAGTCTATTACCTGGAACTTTCCAGCCACCGTGTAGCCGAGATTATCGGGGAAGAGACGGGGGCTGAGCCTCTCCTGTTCCACTCCTGCCACAATGTGACGAGGAGGCAGTTTGATTCGGGGGTAACTTATCTGGAGCTGATGGAGCAAAACGTGGTGAACCTGAGAAAAGGACTTGAATAAATGGGATTGTTATTAAGATGTGAGCATGTCGATTTTGGATATGAGAACCAGGATGCGGTCATCGATGTGAGCCTGGAAGTCAATACGGGGGACTATATCTGTATTGTAGGTGAGAACGGCTCGGGTAAGAGCACCCTGATGAAGGGGATTCTGGGCCTGTTAAAGCCGACGGCGGGAAGAATTGAGGTGTCGGAGGAACTTAAAAAGGCCGGCATCGGTTACCTGCCCCAGCAGACAGCGGCTCAGAAAGATTTCCCGGCCACCGTTTTTGAGGTGGTGCTGTCCGGCTGCCTGGGGAAGAGGGGGAACCGGCCCTTCTATTCTTCGAAAGAAAAAGAGACGGCGCTTGCCAATTTGGAGCGCCTTGGAATTACAGATTTGAAAAAAAGCTGTTTCAGGGATTTGTCGGGAGGGCAGAAGCAGAGGGCTTTGATTGCCAGGGCGCTCTGTGCCACGGACAAGCTCCTGATTCTGGATGAGCCGATTACCGGGCTGGATCCCTCCGCAATTCAGGATTTTTATTATATTATCAGAAAGCTGAACCGGGAGGAAAAGGTGGCCATTTTGATGGTTTCCCATGATATGGCGAATATTGTAAAGCAGGCGGGAAAAATCCTGCATCTGCAGCAGAAGGCGATTTTCTGCGGAACAATGAGAGATTATCTGAAGAGCGGTATCGGCAGACAGTTTCTGGGAGGTGACGAAGGATGAGCATTGTAAGTGAAATGATGTCCTACCCCTTTATTGTAAGAGCGCTTGTGGGAGGCGTGCTGGTGTCCCTCTGCGCATCACTTTTGGGGGTCAGCCTTGTCCTGAAACGGTATTCCATGATAGGCGACGGACTTTCCCATGTGTCGTTCGGCGCTTTGTCGGTGGCTCTGGCGATTGGATGGTCACCCCTCAAAGTATCGATTCCAGTTGTGGTCCTGGCGGCATTTTTCCTGCTCAGGATTACGGAGAGGGGAAAGATTAAGAGTGACGCGGCGATCGCAATGATATCAGCCAGCGCACTTGCAATCGGTATTATCGTGACCTCCATGACGACGGGAATGACAACCGATGTGAGCAGCTATATGTTCGGCAGCATCCTTGCGATGAGCAGGGAAGACGTACGGTTTGCCGCTGTTCTCTCCGTAGTGGTATTAGGACTTTTCCTGTTCTGCTATAATAAGATTTTTGCAGTGACGTTTGATGAGAACTTCGCCAGGGCAACCGGCGTAAATGTTTCTATTTATAATGTCCTGATTGCGGTCCTGACCGCCGTGACCATCGTGCTCGGAATGAGAATGATGGGGGCAATGCTGATTTCCAGCCTGATTATATTCCCGTCCCTGACAGCGATGAGGATATTTAAAAGCTTCAGGGGAGTTATGATTGTCTCCGGAATTCTTTCCATTATCTGTTTCTGTATTGGAATGGTGATTTCCTATGTCTATTCCACTCCGGCAGGAGCCAGCGTGGTTGTAGTTGACCTGGCGGCTTTTATACTGTTCAGCCTGGTGCAGGCGGTGCGGCAGGGATTTAAGTGGTAAAACGGCCGTTTTGGCTGATGCGGAACATGGAATAAAAAGCTGACTGAAATTCTCACCTGCTTGACTTTATCCTGTGTTTGTGTAAAAATAATAAATTAGGTTTAAACTATTGTAAAAAGAAGAAAAGAAGGTTGATAATAATGACGAAGATTGATATCATTTCCGGTTTCCTTGGAGCAGGGAAGACTACATTTATTAAGCAGCTCCTCAGGGAAGCCATCGCAGGTGAGAAAGTCGTGCTGATTGAAAATGAATTTGGTGAGATCGGAATTGACGGAGGATTTTTAAAAGACGCCGGGATTGAGATCCGTGAGATGAATTCAGGCTGTATCTGCTGTTCCCTGGTTGGGGATTTCGGCAAATCACTTAAAGAAGTGCTCACAAAATACCAGCCGGACCGTGTCATTATCGAGCCGTCGGGCGTCGGAAAGCTTTCCGATGTCATGAAGGCAGTGAGAGATGTCGCTTCTGAAATAGAAGTAATGCTCAACAGCGCCGTTACCGTTGTAGACGTAAACAAGTGCCGTATGTATATGAAGAATTTCGGCGAATTTTTCAATAACCAGATCGACAATGCAGGTACCATTGTACTGAGCCGTACCGATATTGCGGCGGCCGAAAAGGTTCAGGCTGCTGTTGAGATGCTGAGGGAGCATAACGCAGCGGCAAATATTGTAACAACTCCATGCAGCCAGCTTACGGGTGCACAGCTTCTGGAAATTATCGAGAAAAAAGATGATATGGCGGAAGAACTGATGAAGGAGGCCAGGGAATACAAACAGCATGAGCACCACCATCATGACCACGGGGAAGAGGAGTGCGGCTGTCACGATCACGGGCATCACCATCATCATGACCACGATGAGGAAGAAGAGTGCGGCTGCCACGATCATGGGCATGAGCACCATCATCATGAGCATGAGGAAGAAGAGTGCGGCTGCCACGATCATGGGCATGAGCACCATCACCATGATCACGGTGAAGAAGAATGCGGCTGCCATGATCATGGGCATGAACACCATCACCATGATCACGGTGAAGAAGAGTGCGGCTGCCACGACCACGGACATGAGCATCATCATGACCACGATGAGGAAGAATGCGGCTGCCACGATCATGAGCATCATGACCACCATCACGACCATGATCACGGCGAAAACTGTACCTGTGGCTGTCATGATCACGATCACCATGACCATCATCATGCCGATGAAGTTTTCACAAGCTGGGGAAGAGAGAATGTGTCTGCCATCAGCCGCGAGAAACTGGAGGCAGTACTTCATGATCTTGCTTACAGCCAGAAATACGGCGAGGTACTCCGTGCAAAGGGCATGATTCCCGGCGAGAAAGAGGGAATCTGGCTTCATTTCGATTTGGTTCCGGAGCAGGTGGAAATCCGCGAAGGAATTCCGGACTATACCGGTAAACTCTGCGTAATAGGTGCAAATCTGGATGAGGAAGGCCTGGAAGCGGCGTTCAAAGCCTGATGAACCACGGAGGGAGATATAAGTAATGGATGACGAGAAGATGCCGTTATTTCTGATAAACGGTTTTTTGGAAGCCGGTAAAACGGCCTTTATAAAATTTACACTTCAGCAGGATTACTTCCAGTCTGAGGGAAAGACATTATTAATTGTCTGCGAGGAAGGCGAGGAAGAGTACGAGGCGGATTTGCTCAAAGAGACAAAGACGGCGGTAGTCTATGTGGAGGAACTCTCAAAGCTTACTCCGCAATACCTGGAAGAGCTGGAGCTTTTCTATAACCCGGAGCGTGTGCTGGTGGAGTGGAACGGCATGTGGAACCTTGATGAGCTGAAACTTCCGGCCGACTGGGAGCTTTACCAGCAGATCACGATTGTAGACGGTTCTACCTTCGATTTATATCTGAGCAACATGAAACCACTGGTGGGCGCCATGGTCAGAAACACGGAAATGCTTATTATGAACCGGTGTGACGAAATTGAAGACCTGGATACCTACCGCAGGACTTTAAAGGGAATGAATCCTCAGGTGCAGATTGTCTTTGAGGATGCCGAGGGCGAGATACAGGAAATTTCCGAAGCGGATCTGCCGTATGATGTAAATGCAGAAGTGATAGAGATTTCACCGGAAGCATACGGAATCTGGTACATCGACATGCTGGACAAGCCCGACCGCTACCGCGGTAAGACGGTGGAATTTACTGCGATGGTCCTTAAGACTCCTGATTTCCCGAAGAACTACTTCGTGCCGGGAAGAATGGCGATGACCTGCTGTGAAGCGGATATGACCTTCCTGGGCTTCATGTGCAAAGCCAAAAATGCCAGACTCCTGGAAACAAAAGAGTGGGTAAAAGTTACCGCGAGAGTGGAATACGAATTCAGCCCGGAATATGAAGGCGAAGGCCCGATGCTCTATGCGGATTATGTGGAGAAGGCAAACGAAATAAAAGAGATAGTACAGTTTTAGATGAGAACAAAGAATCCCGCTCGCGGGATGCATGCGTTGCCGCGCGGTTGCTTCAGCAACTATTTACTTCTGCGCGGCATGTGCATCCTCGCGGAGCGTTTTTTGTTTCATAGAGCGTATTTTTCTATGTATTAAAAAAGTGCCATACCCGGTACAGGAATACAGCATTCCTGGCGCCGGATATGGCACTTTTTTATCGTTTCCTCCCTATTCGCTCATCTTCGCGACTGGAGTAGGTCTTCTTCTGTCAAATACCTCGGTAACATCAAATAAATCGCTTAAATGATCCTTCGTCGGATTCGTCTCCGGAAGGTCGTAATACATTCGGAAACCATCCAGGTTTCTTCGTCCCTGTCTCATGTAATCGTCGCCAATCTGTACCCAGTACTGGCTGGAATCCACATTGCAGAAATACCGGAATCCCTTGGAATGGAGATACTGGTAACGCTCACCGCTGGTGTCGTAAGGCATCCAGCCGCCGATATCGCTGCCGAACGGGAACAGGATGATATCGCATGGGCCAATCAGTGTTTCCACCTCTGCCTCCCATTTATCCGTATCCGCGCGGAAGTTCTCCATCGAGATCGTTCCCATGTTTCTGTGGCCCCAGCTATGGGAAGCCAGCTCAAAACCGTTTTCTTTCAGGCACTCGGCTACCTTGGCGGCCTCTTCCCGCTCCTTTGCATAGTCAAAGCCCGGGTTCTTAGCCCTGTATTCGTCTGAATCGTAAGACGGGGCGGTACGGTAACCGAGGATACCGTTATATCCCGTAAGAGCAATAACTGCCTTTGCTCCCTTATAGGAGAAATCAGGATGCTCTTCGATAAAGTCGTCGAGCAGCGGAACCAGGTCGTAGGAACCTACGAGCACGGAACCGTCTTCCAGTTTCATCTCATTGGTAGGTTTTCCGTCTTCTCCAATAATCATCTTTGTAGCAAAACCGTCGTCCACCATATATTCATAATAACATACGTCATCCTGTGACATGACGAAAGGCTGTTTGCCCGGAGGCAGCATAATGTCGCCCTGGACAAAATGCGGATTGCCGTCCTCGCCGGTGGTCTCGTAAGCCACATCGTGGAGCTTTACAAGGACAAAACCGCGGTCATACATGGATTGAAGAATCTTCATAAATTCCTCTTTGGTGGTCATCATCTGATTATAGCCCTTTTCCCTGGAATCGCCGTCAAAGGCCTTGGAGGTATCCATAATCAGGGTGTGGAAAAATACATGTGTGACTTTCTTCGGATCGGCGCGCACGAGAGTGTTCTTTGTCTCTTCAAAGCCTGCGATTGCCGCAGTAACCTGTTCATCCGATGCATAAGGGCTTTCATTTAAAAGCGCGATGGCAGCGTCATAATCATAACCGGCGGCAATGAGATTGGCGCGGTTCAGATAGCTTTCCAGGCTGTTCGCATTGGCGGAAGCCTCCGCGGCATCCTGGGATTCGGAAGAATCTCCCGCCGTCCCCGCAGCTCCCTGATTACCGGGATCGGGCCCCTGCATGGACGGATCTGAGGCCGTATAGACTTCCCCGAGTACTCCCCGGGTCTCCAGGCTCTTATTTCTCATATAGAGATACGCCGCAATGCAGAGTAAAATAGCTAGAATCGACACCAGGACAATATAGGGCAGTACCCGCAGAAACTTCCTGCGCTGCCGCCTGGAATGACTGGAATATCCGCTGCTTTTCAGTAAAAAATCATCTTTTCCCATAATATTAAATCACCTTTATCTAAGAATATGTTTTGTTTGAGGTGCCTGTAAGGCATGAAATTAAAAACCAGGATGACAGACAGGCAAAAAAGTAGACCGGAAAAAATCCCGGCTTCCATTGTTGTCGAGGAAATAAAAAAGAAAATGCATTTCATCGTTTGGATATCATTATAGCATAGATTTCTGGGAATAACTATTACAGTTTACTTAAAATTTATCCCTTTATTTGGTTATAAGAGGGGATTTAGTTGAGATGCGAGGACGCCTCTGGAAGACGGCGGACGGGGGAGTGGGAG